>NZ_CALJON010000040.1 GCF_937981445.1 uncultured Veillonella sp.
AGTGGCTTTTTAGCTTTTAACCTTGTTTTAGTTTTTAATGGTGTTCGTCTAAGCATCTTCCCACTCCCGTTTTATTTGTGCCTCAACAAGTCGGCACTCTAATTTATATACATTTATGGCTTCTTGAGCATTAAGATATAATACTTTTGAAACGTCTCTTTGATGTCTCAAATCGCTTATTTCTTCATCACCTTTAGCTAAATCATTGATAAGCGTGTCCGCCATTTTTTCTAATCGAGCCTGTGCAATAAATTTTGCTTTAGCCCTTTTGTAAGATCGTTCTGATTCAGCTAAGGCAATGCCACGCTTTTTTGATTCTGCTAAAGCGTGGCTTAATTCTTTTCTTTTTTGTTGTAAATATTGGAGCAGCTCAAATGATTCCATTAACTTCTAACCTCATTCTGATATTCTCTATTCATTGTTATTCCTCCAATAATTTGCTATACTGTAGAAAAAGATAATACAAATATCGCTTAGCAACCTTATTTGTACTTGGCCTAACTAATTGCCGTTAGTTAGGCCTCTTTTTTATTCTTTTTCATAGTTATATGCTTTCTTATGTTCTCTTTGCCGATATAATTCAATTAGTGTTTTTTCATGATGCCTAGACAACCGTCTATGTTCTAATTGCCAATACGACGCCTCATTTTCCGCATCATTCCATTTCATCAATGAGATCATTCCTAGTGATGTTAAAATTCCCCAGCCAAGATATATTTCCATTGGTAATTCTGGTACTACACCAGCGTCTGCTCCATCCATCGTCCCAAACAAAAAAGCCATTGAAATGCCTAAAATAATTCCAAAAATAAACTTGATGTTCTTCTTTATAAATTTCAACACGTTATCACCCTATTTATCCTTTTAAGTACGATAAATAACAACCTTTCATAAAAGCTTCAAAGCCAACTACATTTATTCGCCTTGCTTTAGGACTAAGTTCAATAACAATTTTGTTGTAAACTCCCTTTTCCCTCATTAGCTCTAGCTTTCTATAAACAGTTGTTCTGTCAATATTAAATCGCTTAGCAATTTGGCTAACTCTTTCATACGTAATGTCTTCTGTCCTCATTTTTACCTCCACATGATATAATTATTATTTAGAAAGGATGTGTTTTTTATGCGAATCAATTTTGAATTAATCCGTGACTTATTATTAATAATTGAAAATGAATCCACAACTATCCATGGTGTTTTGTTTGTTGATTCTTCGGAAATGGCGAATGCAGTTCGTGAAGCCTTAGGTGATACTATTCACCGTGATTTGCCAGCTTATCAAAAAGATTTGGAATCAAAATTTACTTTAGACGAAATAAAATACCACTTAAATTATTGTATTAAAGCAGAGCTTATTTATGATAAAGATAAAAATTTTTCTCCAGATATCTATATCCCTGACCTTACAGTCAAAGGTCATGAATATATAAATTTAATTCGCGAAAAATCCCACTGGGAAAAATTAAAAGAATTCTTAAATAAAGCCAAAGAACCTTTAACAATAGAAGCTATCACTTTGGCTGGAGAAAGATTATTAAATTCAGCACTAGGTAGCTAACCCGTATATCTCATTAATTCATGAAAGGTTGTGACTCCATGAAACGTGATTTAGACTTAATCCGTGATATTCTTCTTATTATTGAAGATAAATCAATCCCAGGCAGTCCATTACGTAATTCTGAATTCGAAAAATTAAATACTAACTTAGAAACTTTCTTTTACCATTTGCAACTATTAGATGATGCTGGTTTCATTGAGGCCAACTTACAAGAAGGTTGTACTGGCTTTTTAGCATTTCAAGTATTTCGACTAACTAATGATGGTTGTGAATATCTTGACTCTGTGAGAGACCCCAAAATATATGAATCAATAAAAAAGAAAACTGCATCATTGGCTAATAGCGTTTCTTTAGAAATTGTTAAGCAAATTGGGACTTCACTTATTTTAACGAAATTAAATTTATAGCTTCTGCTATTATTGCCTTATCAAGTTGTTTCAATAGGCTTGAATATTCTTCTGAACCCCCTTCTTCCTTACTAAACGTATATTCTTTTTTTGTTAGATGTTCTTCAACCTCTAATAACATTAATAATCGTCTTTTGCTAAAAATTGATTCCATACAATTTGAAATCTTCATATAATCACCGCCCTTTAAAACTTTTTATTCAATAGCTCAAAAAATAATAGTGAAACTACTAATATCCAACCAACTAATGATAAATAAAAGACTTCATCTGATTTAGCGAAAACAATTTCTAATACTAATGGTAAAGAGATCACTAGCTTCAAAATGCTTTTACATATAGTTAAATTAATTTCCTTTAGAGCCTCTTCTATAGATGGCTCTTTTTTATTTGGTGGCATTAACCTCACTCCTTCGTGCTATAATTAATTCAAGAAAGGAGGTGCATTATGAAAATAGAAGGATTAGACAACCTAGAAAAATCTTTAAATGAACTTAGTGCAAACGCTAAAAAATTGTCAGGAACTTCAGCTATTCCATTTGACGAACTATTCCCACCTAGCTTTATGAGGCATCATACAGACTCTAGCAGTATTGATGAATTTCTAGACAATTCTCCATTTACTATTGAATCTGAAGAAGACTTTCTTGCAATACCTGATGAAGAGTGGGACAACTATATAGTTGCTCATACTGATTTTTCATCTTGGGAAGAAATGCAAGGCAAAGCTGCGGAGGATTATGTAGTTAAACAACTAGGCTTTTAAGCTTATTTCTACCAACAACTTATTTTTTACTTTTACACTAAAAGGTAAGCACTGCTCTGCTTGCCTTTTTTTATATTCTATTTTCATAAAAAGCTTCTTTCCTAACTTGGCTTTTTTATTTGGTGGCATGAACCTCTCCTCTTTATGCTATAATCAAAATAAGAAAGTAGGTGTATTTATGAATAATGACTCCTTAGACAAAAGTTTATCTCAAATCACGGCTGCATTAGCCACAAAAGTCTATGAAGACTTAGCACAAAAATCAGTAAAAAATGTAGGTGATATGTTATCCGATATAACATCAGCCATTGCATTTTGTACACTACCCTTTGCAATAGTAGGAAGCAAAGCTAAAGAGTTAAGAATTAAATATGCCAATTTTTTAGATCATACATACTCTAAAATTCCCGAAGAACATCAAGTAAAACCTGATAACGCTATCTCTATCTCTGTTATTCAAAATTTACTTATGTCTTTTGAGAAAAAAGATATTTATGAAATGTATTCTAATTTACTGGCAACCGCTTCTGATAACCGCCATAAAGATGATGTACACCCAACGTTTCCTTTTCTCGTTAGTCAACTAAATCATCTAGATGCAATAATCTTAGAAAAACTTTATCATGAAAGATTTATTCCTTTTTTAGAGTTTCAAATTACTACAGGTGATTTACCATTTAATTCAATCGAACCATTTACTCTTATTGATGGATTCGAAGATGATTATGCGGGAATTGCCTCTTCTTTTAACAATTTATTACGTCTTGGAATAATTAGAAAACAACCTGCATTATATGGCCCTATTGGCTCAGAAAATATTTACGCTAAAATATATGAATCCCCTACTTTTAATTGTGTTCGTCAATTTAAACCATCCTATTTCGAACCTTGTAATGTAAAACTAGAACATGGGGCTATGAAACTAATATCAGGTTCATTTATGCCTACTATTCAAGGAAACTTTTTCTTAAGTAGCTGTTTCCTAAATGATTCTAAATAGTCCGAATCTTTCAAAAGATATTCAATATCAGCTTTAGTTAGAACCCCTTTTTTATCTAATAAATCTAAAATAATTTTTGATGTTAATGCTCCATATACAGCAATGTACGTTATATTCCCTAACAAAGAATCCATATTTATACTTTTTAGAGCCTCTTCTATAGATGGCTCTTTTTTATTTGGTGGCATAAACCTCACTCCTTCGTGCTATAATATCTTTCAATTAAATGTCATGAAAATAACCAAGAATTTACAGACTTTGATAATTTTTGCCCCTATGGAAGTATTTTTTATACATTCATCGGCAAAAGTATCCTTGTTGTTTATGGCGATGATATTTTGTATATTCACTTCCAAAATTATTAATTAGCTTTAATAGAAAGAGTGCAGTTGCAGCTGTACTCTTTTTGTATTTCTGCTAACTTTTTTACCCACCAATCAAATTTTTCTGGACAACATGCAACTTCAAAAGGTAGTTCTACATTTATATCAAAAGTTAAACTGAAACTATCCATCTCATCACCTCCTCTTTTATTTGGTGTCATTTACCTCACTCCTTTATGCTATAATTAATTCAAGTTAGATGAATAGTAATTTAATAAATAAACTGTTATAATTACCGTGATAGGATAATGAGATATGCTGAACTATTTGGTAACAAATAGAAATAAAGGATAAAAAGCCTTTATGTTAACACATTGGTGGTTCCTCCACATAATCAAGGTTTCTTAGCAAGCGTGGTTTCTAGTGTTAATCAAGTTGCTCCTCAAATGAAAGGTCTACAGCCTCTCATGCGAGCAACTGAGGCAGCAAGAACTGCTGGAGCCTTGGCGTTAGCTACAATGCCAGCAGTAAAATCGTTTGAATCTCTTCAAACTGTTGCTCCAACCGTACGTGATTTCGCAGAAAGAAAGGATATTCTCCATGTCCCATTAATGAGTAATCATTAATCGCAAATCGGGTTAATTCAAGGAAACTCCTACCGGCATAGGACAACCCTGAGCCAAGACAAGGGAATTTGCATTTCGTACCTTGTAAGGTGCAACGCATAGATAGTGCAGAGCAATACTAATAATCTATCCACGAACGCCCGATATCCTATCATAAAAGCCTTCTTAATCAGAGGGCTTTTTTATTTTTTACTTGGTGGCATTTACCTCACCCCTCAACAATCGTCTGTTATATTAGACAGCTAAAGTAAAAAAATATCTGAAACTTTACACTCTAAAGCTGTTGCAATTTTAATTAAAGTACTTGTTGTTGTAGTTGTTTCGCTATCCGGTGCTTCTAAGGAAGCAATTGTTGCTCTTGAAACACCTGATTTTTCAGCTAATTTCTCTTGAGAAATTTTTCTTTTTTCTCTAAACTCTTTTACTTTGTACATTGGTATTCACCCCCTTTCATCGTCTATTATAACAGACAAAAACATTTTGTCAAATATTTTAGACGAATATATTTGAAATTTTGTCAAATATATTATACAATGTATCTAACAGGAGGTGTAAAATGTATATCGGAGAATTTATTAAGAACTATAGAGAGTTACATAGCTTATCAATGCAAGACTTTAGTAATCTTACTGGATTGAGCAAAGCTTATATAGGAATGTTAGAAAAAATATATAACCCTAAAACTAATCAGCCAATCAGCCCCTCTATAGATAAATTAAATCAAATAGCCGTTGGTATAGGACTTTCTTTAGATGATTTATTGAAACAATTAGATGAAAATCAACCTGTAACTATAGGTTCTAATACAAAATCAACTTTTACTAAAAAAGACGAGCGTGACATTCAAAAGCGTCTACAAAATATACTAGATGATCTTGATGATAATGCCACCTTAAATTTTTATAATGGTGATGAAGAAATGGACGCGGAAACTAAAGAGTTATTACGTATCTCACTCGAATCCTCTATTCGACTAGCAAAAAGTAGAGCCAAACAAAAATTTACACCTAATAAGTACAAGGACAAGAAGGACTGATTGCCATTGGATATTAAAGGGACTGTTAATAAATTAATAAAAAACAACAATACCAATAATCCCTTTTCAATCTGCCAGGCATTAGATATTGTTGTTAAGTACGAAAAATTAGGAAATATATTAGGTTATTGTGATACTCACTTTCGTATGCGAACAATTCACATCAATGAAAACGCACCTGAGGAACTCCACCCTTTTATCTGCGCTCACGAATTGGGACATACAATATTACACCCTAAAATTAATACACCATTTTTACGGAATAATACATTATTTTCAGTAGATAAAATCGAACGTCAAGCCAATACCTTTGCCGTTGAATTATTGCTTCCAGACAGTATATTACAAGAACATGAGGATATTAACTTCTATGCCTTAGCTAAATGCCACGGTATTCCAAATGGACTTGAAAGCTTAAAATTTAAATGAGGTTCAATTTACTATTATTTGTAAAGTTATAGAATTAAGACAACCTTTTTAATATAATGATTAAATCGAGGTGTTATATGGACTTTAAAAAACCTGAAAACAAACTTGCATTAGATTCTGAAATCAAAAAACTCTGTCATGCTTATTCAAATATGCTATTAAACCTTAATAATACTGATCAACATAAAGCAGCATTATTATTTTATTGGTTAAGAGAGTATAAACAATTACTAAACAGAGAAAAAGGATTTAATCCAAACTACTTAAAAAAATATAATCGAGGAGACATCATTAATGTTAACTTAGGCTTTAACCCAGGTTCAGAACAAGGTGGTCTTCATTATGCAATAGTATTAAGTAATACTCCCAAATCATCAGAAACTATTACCATAATTCCATTGAAAAGTAAAAAATCAGAAGATTATATTCCTCGATATGGAGAAATTGATTTAGGTAGTGAGTTTATTGATATTTTTTCAGAAAAATCTAAGTCAATTCTTTTAAATTTTGATAATGAATTAGAGCTTTATAATGATTTAGTGAATCAAAAAAATAATTTAGCAAATGACTCTACAACAAAATTAGAACTAGCAAAAAGCTTTTATGAAACATTCAAAAATACTTTACGAAATTCTTCAAGTGAAGAAGAATTTGAAGCGATTCGCAAGACAGAAGAACCTAAATTAAAGGAAAAACTAAACGAAGTCCAACAATCTATAAAGAATTTAGAGCACACTAACGAAGAAATAAAAGAAAAAAGACAATTTATTGAGGAGACCTCTAATCTAGCAAAAGCACATATGGCTCATTTAAATACACTAAATAGTGGTTCAATTGCACTTGTTAATCAAATAACTACTATAAGTAAAATGCGTATCATTAATCCTATTCGCTCTAAAGATACCTTATCTAAAATAAAACTATCTCCACAAACACTAGATTTAATAGATAAAGAAATCTTAAAACTCTTTACCTATCAAAAATCTAAGAATTGACAATAAATATATATATGATATAATAACTATACAACTTAGCGGCTTGCCCGCCATACAATTAAGACTTTGTGACTTGCTCACAATACTTTAAAAGAGGTATTAGTTATTATAACTAATACCTCTTTTTCCATTCTTGATATTATATTATTAATCTTATATACTGTAGGCATAAGGTAACAATAAGTTACTAAACAATATGAGAGTACTACTTGATAGTACAAATAAATGCCTACTCATTTGAGTAGGCATTTTTAGTTGTAAATTTTATAAACTAAAGGATTCATATGAAAGACAAAATAAATATAACATTTCAAAAAGGTCCCCTTGCCGAACCGAAGCTTAAAGAAATATCAAAACTTTTACAAATATCCTTTGATTCAGATGATATTAAGGTAAAAGCAATCTATAATAATAGATTAGTTGGCAATGCAAAATATATAGATAATGAACTAGTTTGTAATAATTGTGAGTCATCATCTAATCAGTTTCAATTTATAATGCATGCAGTAACTGAAAATAAAGAAAGAGAAGTATACAAATGTCAACACTGTGGTCAAGATATATTTACCCTTTATGACTATCAGGATCATCCAAAGAAAACCTTTTAAAATAAAAAATATCCCCCATTATTGCTACCAACAATAATGAGGGACAATTGAATACGATTCCTAGAGCGAAACCGCATCAATCCGCAAATTGATTATAACACGCTCTAGGTTAGTTTGTCATACCTTATTAACTAACAAGGAGCGTGATTTTTTATGTGGTGTGAACCGTACACAGCTAAAGATGGCACTATAAGTTATAAATACAGCGAACGCTATACTTGTCCTTATAGTGGTAAATTAAAAAAGGTTTCTGTTACTTATTCCAAAAATTCTAGGCAAGCCGAAAAAGCAGCCTATACTGAATTACAAGAAAAAATACAAAAAATTCTCAACGCCGATATTTATGCAGAACGAACACTAGATTCTTTATTGACAGAATTTATTAACTCACGTAAGCCGTTTGTTAAGCCTACAACTAACCATGGCCACTTACAGAAACAACGTGCTATTAATAATTTATTACCAAAAGATATTCTAATCTCAAAATTAACAACCGCACTGCTGCAAACAAACTTATGTAAATTCTTAGAAGATAATTCATACAGTTACACACGATCATTATTTTGTCTGATACATCAATCATTCAAGTATGCCAAAAGATTAGGCTACATAAAAGAAATATCATTTATTGAAAATGTAGAGTTGCCAAAACCGCAAAAAACTGTAGAAGAAGTAAAAAAAGAACGGGCTAAATTCTTAACTAAAGATGAGCTTGCTGACATTCTTGAACGAATAAGAAATATAAATGTCTATGTTTCATTAATCTGTGAATTTCAATCTTTAACTGGATTACGTATAGGCGAGCTATTGGCTCTTAGACGTCAAGACTTTGACAGAAAAAATAAAACTATAGATGTTAATGGTACATTAACATCTCGTTACACTATAAAAGATGGCGAAATTAGGCTATCACCTAAAAACTCTTATTCAATTCGCACAGTTAGTTTAAGTTTACGAGCTATTCAAATTTTACACCGCTTCATTATGGCCAACAACACACGTAAAGTACTTAATGAAAAATATAATCCTGAAAACTACATTTTCACTACTGACGGTGGCAAACCATACGATGTCCATTTCATTAATAAAATCATTAAACGTACTGGCTTTTATAAGCCCGTCAGCACACACACATTTCGTCATACACACATTTCCCTTTTAGCAGAAGCCAACGTTCCTCTAAAAGCGATAATGGAGCGTGTAGGACACAATGAACCAAGAACTACATTATCGGTCTATACTCACGTTACAGAAGCAATGAAGCAACAACTAGATAACGCTATAAACAATATAAGTCTTGTTATCGCCAATAAATAAAAAAAGAGCCCCTACACACTGTAGGAGCTCTTTTCTCATAGGGGCAGTTGTAGGGGCAAGATAGGGGCAAATGGTTGCAACATCAGTCAACCACTTACAACTTCTATTTTCTCAAATACCCTTATATTATCTAGCTTTGCAACGTGTTGCAACTTAATGCAACTATCTGCAAAAGCCTAAGTTTTGATGGCGGAGAGGGTGGGATTCGAACCCACGGCCCCTTGCGGAGTCACTGGTTTTCAAGACCAGCTCCTTAAACCACTCGGACACCTCTCCATATTAAATTGTACTATAATATAATACTCTTTTTTCTCCAACAAATCAAGATATATTTATAAATTTCCCACGTATTGCTCCCTATCTGCGTCTATGTTCATGATAATTATGTCTCTAGTTAACCAAAACAATTAAACTTTTCATGAATAACTTCATTCCTAAGAATATTTTATGATATTATTTAAGTATAAAATTATCAACGCTCACTCTGTTCAGAAGGAGGCTCTTTTCATGAAACGTTTTACTCTACTGTGCATTATAGGTGCTTTTTTATTTTCTTTACAGCCTGTAACCTATGAAGCTGCTTCACCAACACAAGTCATTGTCAAATTCTTCACTTCATTAATAAGCAACGAGGTGAAAGAAAACGACAAAGCAACGAAATCAACACCAAAAGGGACACATTCCTCCGGCAATGCTAGCAAGCACACCGATTCTGCTGATGATACCACAGAATGGGTGTCAATTAATCCTAAAGATTCTTACCTAAAAAACGTCTATATTAATATGGACGATATTAGAGAACATAGTGATCCTAATGCTATGCCTGTACGAGTGAAATCGATTCACAAAGATACTGGCACCTATACTATTAAATATCTATTAGCCTTCAAAGATGCTCAATATGTGCGCGTTGAAAAAACGGAAACCTATAATTTAAAGTCTGGCCAATTCTTAGGTACTACCCCAGCTTATACAGGGCGTTATGATTCCATAAATGGTCCTATAATTACGAAGATTTTTGAACTTCAAGAAGATGTAGCCTTAGACGAAGAAGATGCACTGCACGAAGAACAAGAAGCTAAAGAAAACGCCATGCTCTATATGTCCATTATAGCCGCTGTTATTCCACTCATTGTGGGTGGCCTTATCGGTGCCTTTGTGGGCCATCGCAAAGCCAAAAAGGCAGTCTTACCCCTCTTAGTTCTACTCTTGCTAGCTAATCCCATAGCTCAAGCCGAGGATTGGGTAAAAGTGCCAACCGATGACAGTTCTGTCAATATGTATCTTGATGCTGATGATATAAAAAAATCATTAGATAATAAAGCCATTGAAGCGGCCGTAAAAATCGAATATCTCAAAAACCCTCAATACTTTTACGTGCAAAATGTTCTTTTTCTACCAGATAATTTATATTTAGGCGTCAATAATACAACGATTACGGATACAGCAAAAAATGAAACTAGAAAGCTTTTTATCGCTGGTGGCTTTGATGGCAATAAAAAATTTGTTTATTCCGATCTTGCCAAAGAAGCCTGGCGTATTCGCCATGAACTAGAGCAGGCTAAAGCAGCCGAAGAAGCTGAGATAGCACGTCAAGAACAGCGTAAATCCCTCTTTATCCTCCTTGGCATTAGCATTGTCTCACTCCTCATAGGTGGTGGTATAGGCTTTGCTATAACCAATCGTCGAAAAAGTTCATAACTAAAATGTTCTATTCAAGAAATGTAAGGTTTTAAAAGTTTTAAAGCCAACCAATTACTTCAATAGATTTTCAAATTCATATGTAAAAAATGCTATACACCATGAGCCCCCCAGACCTAAAGGGAGACGTGGCGTATAGCATTTTTTAATTATACTGAACCTGCTACTAAATCATATACTGAACAAACTTCTAAGATATATACTAAGCAAGCTACTAAGTTATATACTAAGCAAGCTACTAAGTTATATACTGAGCAAGCTACTGGGCCGTCCTATTATAAATTGATTTCATAGTTTAGCCATTCTGTATTTTCTTCAGCACAGATGCCTTTGTAAAACTTCTTACCTGCTTCATTCCAGTCTGCCACAGTCCATTTAATTTGCGTGCAACCTTGTGCTTTGGCCTCTTCTTTTAATGCGGCCATGAGCTTAGTTCCTAATTCTTGGCCTCGATACGCTTCATCTACATAAAGCTCTTTCATATAAATAGCCGGCTTATTCTGTGCCGTGTACATTAAATAATAATACACGAGCATACCTGCAATTTTACCGTCCACTTCAGCAACTAAACAATAAAATAAAGGTTCATCTGTATCTAAACCTTTTTCTAACACAATCTCAGGGGTAATATTAAAACTATTTATATATTTTTCAAATACTGCTAAGCCCTTCATTAATTCAAATACGTCTGCCACATCTTCTTTTCTAGCTTTACGAATAATTGTCATATGTAACCTCGTTTCTTTAACATCCTATTACAACAATACTATAAGTAATGCCCCCTATAATTGTATCCCTCTATAACTAGCGCTATATAGCTATAGGGCTATAACACAATCTGCCTATGTGCTACAACAAAGAGGGCTAACACAATATCTTTAAAGTTCAATAACTGGTGATTCTTTAGTCAAAATATATTGGCTTACCTTAGCATCTAGTACTGCCTTTGCTTTTTCTGCCACAAAATGAAGCGCTTCACGCAACGCCTCTTCACGCTTTGGATCGACCAATTCAATAACTAAAAAAGCATTTTTTGTTTTTGGTGTAATCATCGTACGAGCTCCATCGCGCCAATTAAAACAACGACACACTGCGCCCACATCATCTTTATAACAAAGTTCATTAGGCAGCGTCGGATTGTTCTCTTCTTCACCGATTAAATAGAATTCATCCCCACCATCGGTAATCGTTAATTTTAAATCGCCTACAAACGTATCCATATCTTCTGCGCCACAAGGAAGAGCATAGCACAAACTAGCCGCATTATAAATATCCACTAAAGGATTAATACTGCCAACGGCTTTTTCCCCTTGAGAGCGTTTTAAAAGATTTTCAATACTAGAACGAACGCCCTTTTTAGTTTTAAATTTTTTATACGCCTCACGATATACCTTAATAACTTCATTATCACTGAATACAGGTTCAGTCAAATAGGCCCCCGCCATTTCATTACTTTCTTTGAGCAAACTATCAAACTCTGGTAATTGCTCTTGTATATTATTAAAATCTTTTAACGTTATGACGCCGATTTTAGCATTAGGGAATAAATTCCAAAAAGATTGATCTACAATAAACTGACTCATATTAATACCTCCCAACTAATTAGTAAACAGTACGCTAGTAGCCAATTCACCAGTAACTAATCCGCCAGTAGCCGATTCACTAGTAACTGATTCACGGAATACAAATAGAGACAATATAATGCTCTATTTATCAAAAAAGCATACCTCCACATATCTTCTAAGACCTAACGATATGCGTGGCATGCTTTCGCACACTACCCGGTGGCAGTATTCATATATAATTGATGATGTTAGTATAGCACAAAGCGCTTACCAATGATAGCGATTCTTTTACTCCACTACATGATAGCTATTATTTTACTCTACTACATAATAGCTATTATTTTATTACGCCATAAATAAAAACTAACTAAACGGTAATTAAAGTACAGCTAAGCTATAAACAAATGTAACTCTGCGAAAAATAAATTCAACTACACCCTAAGTAACCTTAAGGCCCTATAATTATAAGAAATCATTTTTCCACAACAATAGACTGGCAATACAAGTTACAAGCACAGCAATGCCAATGACGATTTCAAAGCCACCGCCTCCTGTCCAGTCTTGGAAGGGCACCGGCACATTGACCCCCCACAAACTAAATATAACAGTAGGTACAGCTAAAATAATTGTCATAGATGCTAAGAGCTTCATGACCATATTAAGATTATTAGAAATGATGGACGTGAAGGCATTCATCATGTTCATCAAAATGTTAGAGTACATCTCAACCATCTCGATGGCCTGCTTATTTTCAATAATTACGTCTTCCAATAAATCCTCATCCTCATCATACATCTTAAGTAAATGACGTACGTCTTCATGACGACGAATGCGCAAAATACGCTCCATTACTGTTCCATTCGTCTTGAGGGCAGAAGTAAAATATGTCATGGATTTCTGTAATTCAAGTAATTGGAAAAAGTCTTTATTCTTGGTAGTATGACGTAATTGTATTTCAATATCATCACTGCGACGATTGATTTGTTGCAAATAACGTAAAAACAAAGTGGCTGTACGATACATAATCTGGAATAAGAAACGAGTTTTCTTAAATGTATAAAAAGTAGCCACTTGATTGT
This sequence comes from uncultured Veillonella sp., assembly GCF_937981445.1. Taxonomy (GTDB): domain Bacteria; phylum Bacillota; class Negativicutes; order Veillonellales; family Veillonellaceae; genus Veillonella_A. The sequence continues at coordinate 13,407 of NZ_CALJON010000040.1, forward strand.
TTAAAAATGGGTATAAGATTTCAGATTCTTCCAAGCACACTGTGATAAAGAAGTCCGGCGTCAAGAAAATGCCCAGCGGCACCGTATCATAACTATCGCTACCACGCAATGCTGGTATGTTAATTACTACAAATATATAGTTTTCTTCAATTTCTACGTGCGAACGTTCTTCCATATCGAGGGCTGTTTTAAGCACATCTGTAGGGATTTCCGTCATGATGTTGACTAGTGCTAGCTCATCGGGGTCAGGATTCACCAAGTTAATCCACGAGCCCTTTGTTGCATCCGCTACAGTTGTATCTGATAAAAGCTCGCCGTCTTCATGTTTGTATACCGTGAGCATACGCCACCTCCCATTCATTTCATCTTATACTTCATCATAAACAACAATGATAAGGTAAGTCAAGAGCCGAATCAAGGGATTTTACAAAAAGAAAACATCCTGTCCTAATGTAATTTACAATGTGTAAATTTGTCATTTAGAACAGGACGTTTTCTACTTAACGCTGATATAAAATGCGAATGGAATTTAAAATACAAAGAATTGATACGCCAGTATCGGCAAACACGGCTAACCACATATTCGCAAAGCCAAAAAGACCGATGAGCATAATCAAAATTTTAATACCCAATGCAAAAATTACATTTTGCCAAGCTATGGACAAGGTATTCTTCGCTATGGCTAATGACTGTGCTACCGAATCAATGCTCGGACTCATATATACCACATCTGCCGCTTCAATGGCAGCATCAGCACCACTTCCCATGGCACCACCCACATCAGCACCGGCTAAAACAGGCGCATCATTAATCCCATCGCCAACGAACATGGTAGGCCCATACGTACTGCGCAATTCCTGCATGACCGCTAATTTATCCTCTGGCAATAATTCAGCTCGTACCGCATCAATACCTGCCGCAGCAGCCATATATTGAGCGCCCGCCTTCGTATCGCCAGTAAGCATAATCGTTTGAAGTCCACGGGATTTTAATGCCCCTACAGCAGCTTTCGTATCCTCTTTGAGACTATCGGCAATTAAAATAGATCCTATATACTGTCCATTCACTGCAACGAAAACTTCACTGCCATAAGCAGCTGGCTCTGGCAACATGCCCTGAATTCCCAGCTCCTTAAATAGACGACGATTCCCAACGGCCACTTCTTCACCCTGAACACAGCCAGTCATACCGCGCCCAGATAGCTCTGTTAGATTTGTTGCCTTAGTGAATGAAAGATTCCGTGCCTTCGCCTCATTCACCACACTCACAGCGACGGGATGAGTAGATTGTACTTCAAGAGCCGCTGCATACTGTAAAATTTCATCCCCTTGCAAAACCTTATGCGCCTTAGAACGGCTAGTGCTTACGGAGTCACTCGCTTGAGCTTGGGCTATAGCAGGTTTTATATCACGAACGGCAAACACGCCCGTTGTTAATGTACCCGTTTTATCCATAGCCACAGCTTTAATGCGCGTCATCGCTTCCATGGATAAACCACCTTTAAATAAGATGCCATGCCGCGAGCCCTTGCCGATACCTGCAAAAAATGCTAATGGCACACTTAATACTAAAGCGCAAGGGCAACTAATAACTAAAAATGTTAAAGCTGTGTAAATCCAGTAACTCCAGTTACCTGTAATAAGCGATGGAACCAAAGCAACTAATACAGCAATGCCTACAACAATAGGCGTGTACACACGAGCAAAACGCGTAATAAAACGATCCAATTTAGGCTTTGTAGCTGACGCATTCTCTACAGCTTCTAAAATGCGCATCACCATGGAATCTTTTAACTCTTTGTCTACACGCATCAGAATACGACCACTTTCATTGATACAGCCAGATAAAATAGAATCACCAGGCTTTACTAAAACTGGTACTGGCTCACCGGTTACCGGTGCTGTATCAACTTGGGTAGCCCCATCTACCACAGTCCCATCAAGAGGAATTCGTTCCCCTGCTAACACTTCTACAGTCTGACCAATGCGAATTGATTTAGGATCAACTAACGTCATCTGTCCAGAAGCATCAACTAAGCGAACTTGCTCCGGCCTCATATCAATGGCTTCCATAATAGCGGAGCGACTGCGGGCCGTAGCCTTTTCTTCAAAGAGTTCACCAATTCTAAAAAATAGCATAACCCCTACAGCTTCAGGCGCTTCGCCAATAATGAGAGCCCCTAATGTAGCCACACTCATGAGGAAATTCTCATCAAAAATCTGCCCCGAGCCTATATTTTTCAAGGCTGTAAACAAAATCTCCCAACCTAAAATTAAATAGGTAATAACAAGCATACCTAGCTCTATATGCTTAGGAATTCCATCCACTAATAAATCCACCAACATAACAATAATACCAATAATAATGGCTATGATGTCGCCACGATTACTGCTGTGCTCATGATGAGATTCACCTTTATTAGGACGCTCATATAGTTCCACGGCCACCCCCTCCTCTATGGAGTCACAAATCGCTTGAATATCCCTAACTAAATTCGCATTATCTGCTATCGAGGAATTAATACGTAATTGTTGTGTCCCAATAGAAAACGAAGCATCCTCAACCGTATATAAGGATTTGATTTTATCTTCAATTTTGGCCGCACAATTGGCACAAGTTAAGTTTTTTAAAAGAAGTACCCGTTCCATACGACATTCCTTTCTCCTCATAAAGTCTATCATTATTCACACTGAATATAGCACGCTTTATACTTTACTATAGTCTAATTAAACCTGACTATAATTTAACTTATATTTTACTACCCTGCTATTCTATACTGCTTTACAGTCCTGATACTGGGCCGGCTACAGTTCTCATGATTTTACTACCGTGCTATTTTATACTGCGTTACAGTGCCAATTACACTTACCTATAGTGTAAATTATGCTTACCTACAGCGCCAATTATACTTACCTATAGTGCAATTTGTACTAAATTAGACTACCATTTCACCCTTCATCAAACATATGAACAACTGTTCATATGTTTCTTAACTATATTATAAAATGACGGATAATTAATGTCAATATGGGGGTAGGGGAATAAAAAAGGAATATGAAACTCAGCTGATTACTTAATTTCATATTCCCTTACAATTCAATTATATTCGATACAAGTTCTATTGGCTATTATTGGTTTTAAGAAAACAAGCTTCAATAATAACCTCATTTGTTTTATTATGAGTTAGTATACATCAATTTAAACATTTCAACTAATTCTTGCATTCGTTTAGAAAGTCTAGTTTTTCTTTGCTTAATCCACCATACTTCAGTCTTAAATTCGCTATTTTCAATAGGTATACTATGTAAATTACGTTCTTCAAAATAGTTTCGATTAATACCAAGCTGAAATGAAAATGCATCAGTTTCCAATAAAAAGTTTTGTATATCTAAATTGTCATCCACAAATACTTCATGCTTTATCTCTGTTAACTTAACACCGTCAATCTCAAGAAAATACGATAAATTAGAAAAATAATCATCTCTAAATCGGACTGTAGGCAAGCCAATCAACTCTTTCATATTAACCGATTGTTGATTATAAATTGGACTTTTAGGCCCTACAACTACGAAAATACTATCGACACCCAGTAAAGAAGCCTCCAAATCCGAATTCTTAAGTATACTACTTAACTTTTGGCTTTGAGCAGGATCTGATGTAATAATTCCAATTTCACTTTTTCCCTCTTTTACTAACTCTAATACTTTTCCTAAACGTCCTACATAGTATCGAAGTCCCATGTGTTCTTTACTGTATTTCATAAAGTTTAGCTACTACAGTAGATATAACGGGCATTGGATAAGAGGCTATTGTTAAGGTTGTGCTCGATACATCCTGTTCCGAAAGGCCTTCAATTAACTCCAATTGCGCAATCACAATCTTAGCATATTCATATAATTTTTTCCCACTCTCAGTTAACTCAACACCACGTCGATTCCGTTTAAATAATTCTACATTTAACTCTTTTTCTAAATTTGCAATGGCTTTACTCAAACTAGGCTGCGACATATAAAGTACCGTCGCGGCCTTATTAAAGCTACCTTCAGAGGCTATAGTCAAAAAATACTTTAAATTTTGTAACTCCATATTTTTCCAACCTTTCTCCCCTACACAAGTATAAGCAATAATAAGCCGTTTTCCTAGTCTTAATTTTTAATATATAGAAATCATAGCCATCTCGAATTATATGCATCTTTTCCCTTCATGCATACAAAAAACTCCTATACATAGGAATCCCTATATATAGGAGTTTTTCATTTCATATTATAATTTTGTATTAGTAATTGTCTTACTAATAAGATTAGCTTTCATCGCCAACTTTTGATGTCTCTTTTTTACTTGATATCCCATATAAATAATTAACAACCATATAGGAGCAATAAATATAGCAATTCTATAATCCGGCATTATCGTCATCACTATGGCTATCATGGCAAAGTAAGCAATAGCAATATAATTAGTATACGGATAAAAAGGCATTTTATAAGCTAACTTTTCGGCAGCCTCTGTTCCTATTTTCTTTCTAAACTTCATTTGCGTGATTAAAATCATCACCCAATTAATTAATGCTGCAATTGTAGCTACGGACATAACATAAACAAATAGTTTTTGTGGCATTAGTATATTCAAAATAACCACAATGCCTACTACAAAGGAAGATGCAAGTACACCGGCCCATGGGACACCATGTTTATTAACTTTTTTCAAAAAAGCTGGTGCATTACCTTGTAACGCTAACGCATGGAGCATACGTGCATTACTATACAAGCAGCTATTGTATGCAGAAAATACAGCTGTCAAAACAATTACATTTAGTACTGAGGCAGCACTAGAAATTCCGAGTTTCATAAAAATTTCAACAAAAGGACTTCCTGAAAGACCTACTTGGTTCCATGGATATAAAGTAACTAACACTAACATAGAACCCACATAAAATATGATAATACGCCCAATTATTAAATTAGTGGCTTTAGGAATAGTCTTTGATGGATCATCTGCTTCACCTGCAGTAATACCTATTAATTCGGTACCACCAAAAGCAAATGTAATTACAACAAATGATAAGATAATCCCCCATAAACCATTAGGGAAAAAACCACCATTAACAAATAAATTATCAAACCCTACTGGACGGCCATCAACACCTAAACCAGTAAAAATAATTACAGCACCAAATATAATCATCGCAATAATTGCTACGACTTTTACTAGAGCTCCCCAGAATTCAATTTCACCAAAGGCTTTTACATTACTTAAATTAATAATATTAACTAGAATAAATAGTATTAATTCTGGTATCCAAACCGGTAAGTCTGGTAACCAAAAATTAACATATACACCTACAACAGAAATTTCTGCCATAGAAATAGCAATATAATTGAACCAATAATTCCATCCTGATAAAAAGCCCGGGAACTCTCCCCAATAATCATATGCATAGGTACTAAAAGAGCCAGATACTGGATTATGTACAGCCATTTCGCCCAATGCACGTACTACTAAATAGATAAAAATACCGCCAATAATATATGAAATAGTAACTGCTGGACCTGCTAGCTGAATCGTACTTGCAGAACCATAAAATAATCCCGTCCCAATCGCACAGCCTAATGCAATCATTTGAATGTGCCGATCTTTTAGCCCGCGCTTCAAATCATTTTCTTTCATACCCTTCACCATTATCCTTATTTGTATTCAACTAAAGTATCTTATGTTGTTAGGTTAACCCTGCAATATTTAATTGAACAACATACGCACTGAAGTTACAGTACCTAAGAATACATCATAAGGTCGCTCTTTATGGCTCCCCACCGAGCATTGATGAAATGTCTTATCAAACTATATGTTCAATCCTTATTGCCATGTTCTTATAAAATAAGGAGCTATAAAAGACTTTCGTTTTTCATAGCTCCTTTCTAAACATTTAATTACCTAGAGTATATTATTTTGCTTCATTCTTATATGGTTCTAAGAATGCATGGAAATGACGCATTGGAAGATTGTGACCCATTGTAATACGCATATTAGGAATAGATTCACGATCTTTATAAAGTTCTGTAACTGCTTCAATAACATAGTCTAAATGTTCTTGATTTAATTGGTCGCGGTTTACAGCAAAGCGAACAACATTTACCATTTCTTTTTGTTGTTCTGGAGTTTTTAAATCATACTCCATACTGTAATCCCCTAATTCAGATACACGAATACCATAACGACGAATTAATTCTAAGCTAAACCCTTCACCTGCAAATGTTTCATGCCCACGTTTATAATCAAAGAATTTATCCATATCAAGATATACACCATGTCCACCAGCTGGTAGTACTACTGGAAGACCCGCTTTATGGAAACCTTGAGCTAAATACTCACATTGTGATACACGTTCATGCAAGTAATCAAAACGGCCTGTTTCATATAAGCCAACAGTCAACGCCATTATATCACGGCCACTCATACCACCATAGGAGTCATTACCATACGAGGAAATTTGTTTCACTTTTAATAGAATACCGATATCAGTTGTTACATTTCCTTGTTCGTCAAAATCACTGAATTTTTTCCAGAAGTATCCTTTATCTCTAAATGCTAAGATACCACCCATATTGGCATGTCCATCTTTTTTAAGACTCGCTGTAAAACCATCACAATATGAGAACATTTCTTTTGCAATTTCAAAGATAGACTTATCAGCATATCCTTCTTCATTCATTTTAATAAAATAACAGTTTTCTGCCCAGCGTGCTGCATCTAGCATAAATGGAATTTCATACTTGTGCGAATATTTTCCATTGATACTGGCTGTCCACACACCGTGTTGTTAGTAATAGTAGTATAAACCATTGGCACATTTTCTGGACCAACTTCTTCAATAAGTCGTTCCAATTTTTCTGTATCCATATTACCTTTAAATGGATTTTTGTCGTACTTTCCACCTTCAGGAACTTCCCATAAGAGCTTCATATCAAAGCAATTTCGAGGTGTGGAACCCATTTGTTTAATATTCCCTTCAGTAGTATCAAAATGACCATTGGAAGGAATCATAAAATTTTTCCCTGGATGACGATCATTTAGGATTTTACTTACTAAACTAAATAGAAGAGACTCTGCACAACGCCCTTGAGGAACAATAAAGGTATTAGGTCGTTCCATTTGGGCTGCCCCGCCATTAAATAATGTACCTTCATATTCAGTAAGATACATTTCATCCATCATTTTTTCAATATCTTCACAACCAGTACGAACTAAATCAACAATACGTTTTTGATTATCGCCGCGTTCAAATACATCTCGTAAAGCATCTAACAGACAATAATACCCTTTATTCCGACCATATGCTTCATCACCCAAAAGCATGGCACTCCACTGTAAATCAGTCATCGCTGTTGTACCAGAGTCAGATAACATATCTACCGTTAACATACCTGCTGGAAATGCAAATTCATTATAATGTGTAGCTTTTAAAACTCGTTCACGTTGCTCCACAGTCACTGCCGGAATATTCCGTTTAACATAACACATAGATTTAGGGGTTTTGGTTTTAAGTGGATAATTCATAATTACAACCTCCATAATAATACACCGCCTATGTATAACACCCCGGTTATCTCCTAGTGACTAGCGGACAGCGTTATAAATAAAGCCACCTTAATTATTTGTTGAATGCATATTTACTATGCTTATATGTTATCATTAGTCAAGGTTATAGTCTAACTTCTAAAAGTTATTACTGAGTAATAACTTTTTCTCATATCTATTGTTTTTTTATCATTTTAAATAAATATATTGATAAACTCTAAACGAGAAACAAAAAAGGACATCAGATTCTCACCTAATGTCCTCATTTTGCTATTCAAGCTTATATAAATACAGAATATTATATAATTGTCTTATCAATAGCAATATATATCTTATTAAATTTATAAGAATATAAAACCTTACTTAATTTCAGCAATAACTTCAATTTCACATAAGAAATTAGCAGGTAATTCTTTTACTGCAACACAGCTACGTGCCGGTTTACTAATAAATGCTTCACCATAAATAGCATTAAATGCAGCAAAATCGCTCATTTCATGTAAGAAGCAAGTTGTCTTTACTACATTTTCAAAACCAATACCAGCTTCCGTTAAAATAGCTTTAATGTTAGCAATAGCTTGTTTAGTTTGGCCTTCAATGCCTTCAACTAGTTTTCCTGTAGCAGGATCAATACCGCCTTGACCGGAGATAAATAATAAATTACCAGTTACCATTGCTTGAGAGTAAGGGCCCAATGCTTTTGGTGCATTTTCAGAAAAAACTGTTTTCATAGTAAAACTCCTTTAAATATAAAGTAATTAAAATTATATAATCTACTGTAACTTAATTATAATAAATCTGCACAACTTTTTCAATATAATTTTATCATTTTTAATAATTTTTTATCTAACATTTGCCTAAAATTATTATTTTTAATAAAATATTATCAATAGATAAAGTATAAAGGAGGCTCTCTTATGAATCACATTCTAGAAAAATATATTCCTATTGTATCCTTCCTAGGAGAAGCATTAGGTCCCTTAGTTGAAGTTGTCCTCCACGATGTAACAAATCCTGATGCATCTATTATTGCCATTGCCAATGGTCATATTAGTGGACGTCAAGTGGGGGGCCCTTCTACTGATTTAATTTTACGAATGATTGAAGAAGCAAAACCGTCTAATAAAAATAAAGAAAAAGCTCTCCCCACATCCTATCTCAACTATAACGCTCAGGTAAAAGGTAATACCCCATGCAGAGCATCAAGTTACTTTATTCGCAGTGAAGAGGGGGAATTATTAGGATGTCTTTGTATTAATGTAAGTGTGGGGCATTTTTTAGAAGCACGACAACTTCTCGATCTTTTAATCACACCCCATACTTCATTAGAATTATTGCCATCTCATACGGAGGATTTACCAGTAAAAACTGAAACAAAAGATATAGAAAACCACGAAGCACTTCTAATATATGAAAATTTGCATAACTCAATAGATGATGTTATCGATACAATCGTAAAGGAATCCACCTCGTATTCAATCGCACTATCTAAACTATCCACAAAAGAAAAAGTTAAACTAATAAAAACCTTAAATGACAAAGGACTCTTTAATTTGAAAGGTGGCGTCGCCGCCATCGCAGCTAAAATGAATGTGTCAGAACCAACAATCTATCGTTATTTAAGTCAAGCAAAAAAAGATTTTTAATCAAAATATTATTTTATCCATCAAAACTATATACTACATGAGCACCAAACTTTCAAGTAAAAAAGGATGCAATTAATCTCCGAAATTAATTGCATCCTTTTTAATGTCTAATCCCTTTGAATAACAATCCCTACCATCAAAATAAATCCCTAACTTTATTTTTATAGCAAGTTTCGCTATTCAAGCTATTAAATTATATCTTATTAGTCTTCACGATATGGTTCTTGACCAATTTCATAATAGTTATTGCCTTCACTATCGATAACTACAATAGCAGGGAAATCAACTACAGTAAGTTCTGCCAACGCTTCTGGACCTAAGTCTTCATAAGCAAGTACTTTATAATCTTTGATGGATTTCGAAATCAAAGACGCAGCACCACCTACAGCGGCAAAGTAAGTTACACCATTTTTCTTCATGGATTCGATAACTTCTTTAGAGCGGGAGCCTTTACCAATCATACCTTTAATGCCTTGATCAAGCATAGTTGGGGTGTATGCATCCATACGACCAGAAGTAGTAGGACCAGCAGCACCAATTGGATCTCCTGGTTTTGCTGGGGATGGTCCTAAGTAATATACGATTTGGTTATGCCAATCGATTGGAAGTTCTTCACCTCGTGCTAATGCTTCAGTCATAACTTTATGCGCTGCATCACGAGCACTATAAATTTTACCAGTAATCAATACGCTATCACCAGCGCGAAGAGATCTGGATACTTCTTCAGTTAATGGTGTGGTAATATGTTTAGTTTCAGCCATTGTTAGTTCCTCCCCTATTAAATAATTTCTTCAGCATGACGGCTTGCATGGCAGCAAATTGTCACAGCTACAGGAAGACCAGCAATATGAGTAGCAGCCCATTCAATATTTACTGCTAAAGCTGTAGTAGTACCACCAAGTTGTGGCCCAATACCAGTTTTATTAATCATACCAAGTAATTCAGTTTCGAGTTTGGCATAATCTGGATGTTCATTGCGAACTTTAGTATTGCGAAGCAATGCTTTTTTGGAAAGATATGCTGCATAATCCATAGTACCACCAATACCGATACCTACTACCATTGGAGGGCATGGATTTGGACCTGCATGTTTAATGATGTCCATAACGGCTTTTTTAACACCTTCAACGCCATCAGCAGGAACAAGCATTTTAAGACCGGATTTGTTTTCACTACCAAAGCCTTTAAGTTCCATATCAATTTTAACTTTGTCGCCAGGCACGATACGAGTATAAATGATCGCTGGTGTATTGTTGCCTGTATTTTTACGATTAAATAATGGTTCTGCTACAACAGATTTACGTAAATAGCCTTCTGTATAGCCTTTAGCAACGCCTGCTTGAACAGCTTCTTCTAAGGCGCCACCTTCAAAATGAACATCTTGACCTACTTCTAAGAATACAAGAGTGTAACCAGTATCTTGGCAAATTGGACGATCTTCTTCTTTTGCAATTTCTGCATTTTTAATAATTTGATCTAATACAACACAGCCTACTGGGGATTTTTCAGTTTCACGACCAGCTTTCAATGCATCATATACGTCTTCTGGCAAGTAATATGCCGCATTCTTGCACATTTGTGCAACTACATTTGTTATTGTTTCCACGTTAATGGTACGCATAACAAAACCTCCTCAATACTAAATGAGCTTACCTAATGTCCTAATAATACCACACATTATAGCGCCTTTCAAATTATTTTCATGCATTCTTTGCAAGTATTTATGTTTATTGATATTGTTTCGCAAAATTCCAAAAAGTGAGATTAAATCCCTATTTTATATGCATAAATAGAAACTCGCACTTCGTCGCTTTTAGCCATTACCATGCATAATTATTCATATAGTTTTTATTTATATTTTATTATTCCTCTTAATAATAATGCTACTTTCTTTATCAATGCACGTTTTATTAATATGGACATCTGTCTATATGGTATACATACAAACAATTTCTACATAAGTTATAAATGTACTGAAAAGTATACTCAAAAAAGGGAGTTTACTCTTTTTTTGAGTAAAACTCCCTTTCTTATTTATTACTATTCAACTAAATACAACAGAAATGAACTATTATATTAAAATTTATCCCGTAAATTGAAATTAATTCCCAACATCCAATTTATTTAACAATACATCAATTATATTAATAAATATTTTCTATCATATATCTTGTAGTGTTATCGTTTTCGATACACAATAGGACTTCGCCAAAGATATACAAAAGGAAAGCTTAAACAGTGGACCAATCGAGAGAAAGGAAACAAAATTGCCACAATCATCCACGATATCATATGGACCTTAAAAATAAGAGGAATATGTAACATCAATTCAGGTTGAGGATGTAGCATAAGTAATCCACGGAACCACGGCCCAATGTAGAGCCGATAATTAAAAGCCCCATCTGCATTCATCATAGTACCCATAAAGCCAGTTAAAATGGTCATCCCTAAGAATAAAAAAATCCACACATCCATAAGTGATGTATTTACTTTTAAATAGGAAGAGGTACTACGGCGCCACATAAGTAGAGCAAAGCCTACTACCAAGAGAACCCCTGCTAACCCGCCAATATACAAAGCTCCTTGATGATATAAGTGTTCAGTAATGCCAAATAATTCAGTCACTTCCTGTGGCACTAAGATACCACCAACATGACCTAGAAACACTAAGATCAAGGCAAAGTGGAATAAAGGGCCTGCTATGCGCAATTTCTTTTTCTCTAGAAATTGACTTGATTTAGTAGTCCACGTTTCCTGTGATATAGCAAAACGTACCGCCGATCCTACAAATAAAAATGTAAAAGCTATATAAGGTAGTGCGACCCATACAAACTCATCCATGCTGCTCTCGCTCCCCTCGTTCAATATATTGTAATACAGTATCAATAATAAATACCTGCATATGCTTACCTGCTGCCAATTGCTCACGCAGTGTAGTTAGGGCTGGTTTCATATGTAATAAAATAGGTAATGCATCCTCAAGTGGCAAATAACTACAAAGCTCTAATAAAGCTGGCACATAGTCAGGTAGTTCTTTTTGCACCTCAAATCCATGGCGCAGGAAAAAATCTTTATATACCAATAACTTAGCCGCTTGTTCTTCTGCATTCGTACTATCATAAGAGGTCAAATACATATTGGTTTGGCTACTAAAATCAAAAAGGCGCACGTATTCATCCTCATACTCACCAGCATCTTGCGCTTCCATATATGCAATAACATCAACTAAATGGGCGAGTTCATCTACATGAGCCAGCGTTGCTTTAAGTTCTCCCAAAACATGCCACCACGCCGAACTTGGATAGGTTAGTAAGAACGCGCAATAGCCTAGTACAGTGCCTAATGAAGTGTCTGTACTTACAGTCCCTACTTGTTCAGACTGAGGTGCATTCTGTATCTTAGCCATGGTGAGTCCCTCCTTCACAGCTTGCACAAGAAGAGCCCTTTGTGTTACCAGTGCCAGCACATCCACCGACAGGACAAGACCGTAAGTCATCGCCCAACACATGGTCTGTAAAGCCATTAACACCTTGACGTAATCGCCGCTCCTCTTGTGACACAGATACCCCAGAAGGAATAACAAAGCGATCTCGGTATTTAGCGATGCCTAATAGACGATACATGGCATATAAAGTATGTTCACCATACACCGCATCATATGCGGCAGTACATTCTTGCCGAGTCCGCTTTTGCATATATTGACGTAAATCTAATAGAGTCTGCAACACCTTGCGAATCACAACTTCATTCCCAGCCGTAAAGAGTTGCGCTAAATAGGCTACAGGAATGCGCATAGAATCCGCATCAGGGAAATGCACACTGCCAGCCTCTTTGTGTAAAATTGGGCTCATAGGTGGCACATACCACACCATGGGCACCGTTCGATATTCAGGATGTAATGGTAAGGCGACCTTCCACTCTTTAACGAGTTTATATACAGGTGACTTTTTAGCTGCTTGTAACCAATTATCAGGAATTCCTTGCTCTTTAGCTAATTGAATGACTGTATCATCACTAGGATCTAAGATTACCTCCGTCATGGCTTCATAAATAGCCTTTGGATCTTCAGTGGCCGCTACCTCTGCTACTTTATCCATATCATAGAGCAGCACCCCTACGTAACGCATACGTCCTACACAAGTATCAGCACAAATCTGTGGTAAGCCATTTTCTAGGCGAGGATAGCAGAACACACATTTTTCAGCCTTATTAGTATGCCAATTATAATAGATTTTTTTATATGGGCACGAAGGCACACAGTGTCGCCAACCACGACATACATCTTGCGAAATAAGCACTACCCCATCTTCATCACGCTTGTAAATAGCTCCAGACGGACAAGCTGCTACACAAGCGGGATTCAGACAGTGATTGCATAAACGAGGCACATATTTCATAAAGATATCATGGAAATCTAACGCAATATCCTGACCTATATTCTTTAAATTAATATCAGCCCGTGCCGTGCTGCCGCCAGCCAAATCATCTTCCCAGTTTGGACCCCATTCGATTTCCATTTTTTCTTTTGTCACCAATGACCGCGGTCTAGCCACTGGTTGATTGTTTTTTCGTTTTGAATGAATTAATGTTTCATAGTCATAGGTCCAAGGCTCAAAGTAATCTTTTAACTCTGGTTGTTCAGGATGAAAAAATAGTTTCATTAAACGATTGCCCTTGGCCCCTGTAGCTAGCTGTAATTTACCATCTTTTAACATCCAGCCGCCCTTCCACTTATTCTGATCTTCCCAGTGACGAGGATAGCCAATGCCAGGCTTTGTTTCTACATTATTAAAATACATGTATTCAGCACCTTCGCGATTTGTCCATGTATTTTTACATGTAATAGAGCAGGTATGACAGCCAATACATTTATCTAAATTCATGACCATAGAAATTTGCGCTTTAATCTTCAAGCCAATCAACCTCCTTCATTTTCCGTACTACCACTAACACGTCGCGCTGATTTCCTGTAGGCCCATAATAGTTAAAACCATAACTAAGCTGACCATAGCCACCAATCATATGAGTTGGCTTCATGTGCAATCGTGTAGGAGTATTATGGGTGCCGCCACGGCCACCAGTAAGTGATGTATCAGGCACATTAATATGGCGGTCTTGCGCATGATGCATATAGGCTACACCCCGCGGAATACGAGGTGTGACTACTGCCCGAGAGGCTACTACGCCATTACTATTATAAAGTTCAATCCAATCATTATCTCTTACCCCAATTTCATTAGCATCATCCTCATTAAGCCATACGGATTGGCCACCGCGGAACAAGGTGAGCATTTGTGGAGTATCAAAGTACATGCTATGAATACTCCATTTATTATGAGGGGTTAAGTATTTTAATGTAATCTCCGGTGTTCCTTCTGCCGGTAAAGCCTTGCGCATTGGAGCATACGCAAGAATCGGTTTATACGTAGCCATTTGCTCGCCCCACTCCGTCATGAGTTCATGATCCAAGAAATAGGACTGACGGCCTGTAACCGTACGGAATGGCATGAGTAATTCAATATTATTAGTAAATGGTGTATAACGGCGATTATCTTTACCATTACCGGTGAAAATTGGCGTTGGAATCACTAACCGTGGCTGTGCCACTATATCTTCAAAGGTTATTTTTTCACCAGCACGACCACTCGTCATATGTGTAAGATTGGTTAACCCTGTTAATTCTTCAGCCTTAGCCCAGCTCTTATGAGCTACAGCACCATTCGTAGCAGAACTCATAGTGAGTACCGCTTGACAAGCATCATAGCAGTCTTCAATAGTGGGACACCCTTCACCTACACCGCGCTCAGTAATAACGCCATTGCGTACTTTAAGACTTTCATATTCATCGCCTATAGAAACAGCAATACCATGAGCCCCTACAGAGCCTTTTGCCAAATTAGGACCTAAGGCCCGTTGTTTATTATAAATTTGCGTATAATCGCGCTCAATTTCAATTAATTGTGGCATAGTTTTGCCTGGAATCGGTTCGCATTCACCACGACTCCAATCTCTCACTTTACCAAAAGGTTGTGCCGTTTCTGCCTCAGAATCATGCTGTAATGGCACAGCTACTAAATCACGATAAACCGGTACTTTAGCTTCTTTGGCTAATTTTGATACCGCTTTACCTAAGGTGAGAAAAATATCCCAGTCTGTCTTAGACTCCCAACCTGGATTGACAGCTGGTTGGAAGGGATGTACAAAGGGGTGCATATCAGTAGAAGATAAATCTGTTTTTTCATACCAAGTCGCCGTAGGTAATACTATATCAGAATATAAGGCAGACCCGGCCATACGAAAATCTAAGTCCACTAATAAATCAAGCTTGCCTTCCCCAGCCGTATCTCGCCAATTAATTTCCTTTGGCTTAGTTGGTGAATCATGTGTTTCTAACAAGCCATCCTTAGTGCCGAGCAAATATTTCATAAAATATTCGTGCCCCTTTGACGACGACGTAATTAAATTAGCACGCCATACAATGAGATTGCGAGGGAAATTTTCAGGCGCATCAGGATCTTCTACGGCAAACTGCAAGGTTTTATTCTTTAGCTGTTGTGCCACAAAAGTCTTTACACTATCAAAAGATTCGCAACCGGCCGCCTTTGCATCATTAAAAATTTGTTCACTACTTTTATTAAATGTTGGATACGATGGCAACCAACCTAAGCGAGCTGCTAATACATTATAATCACCAGCGTGACGATATTTAGGAGACTTTAATGGCGAAGTTAAATCCTTTGTATCCATTTCATCCGTACGCCACTGGTCAGTAGCAAAGTAGAAGAACGATGTACTATTTTGTAAGCGCGGTGCTGCTTGCCAATCCTTAGCAGACATAATGGCACCCCAGCCTTCGGCAGGACGTAATTTTTCTTGACCCACGTAATGAGCCCAACCGCCCCCATTTTTACCTTCACAGCCACAGAATAATACTAAATTAAGTACGGCCCGATAAATCACATCAGCATGGAACCAATGGTTAATACCACCGCCCATAATAATCATGGAGCGACCATCTGTAGCTATGGCATTATCAGCAAATTCTCTTGCAGTGTGAATCACCATTTGAGGGTCAATGCCTGTATATTTTTCCTGCCAAGCCGGCGTAAAAGGTGTATCCATTTCATAGGAACGACCCACTTCGCCACCTAAACCTCGATCTACGCCATAATTAGCTAAAATCAAGTCAAATACGGTAGTAACTAAACAGTCTCCTGCACTCGTTTTAATAGTCCGCACCGGTACAGCCCGCTCTACCACATTGGTTTCGTCTAAATGGCCAAACATAGGAAGTGAAATTAAGCGCACCCCATCATTAGCTTTAGCATCAGTAATTTTTGCTTCCATACTGTGTCCCTGATACGCGTCTAATACTGATAAATCAACATCTAACGCCGCACCGGTTTCACTATTTTCGGCCTTTAAATTCCATTTGTCTTTAGCAGTCCAACGATGTCCCATAACACCATTAGGAATAACTAAATCCTTAGTTTGTGCATCTATAACATAATATTTAAATTCACTTTTGTCCCCATCATCACCCATATCCTTCGCTGTTAAGAAGCGTTCTGGTTGCAATGTACCGTTCTCCTCTTTAAGCATAACGAGGAAAGGAAAGTCCGTATAGCGCTTCGCATACGCCTCAAACATAGGCGTTTTATTTTTTACATAATATTCATTTAAAATAACATGCCCCATAGCCATAGCCAAGGCCCCATCAGAACCGGCTTTTACATTAAGCCATGTATCAGCCGCCGTAGTACTTTCGGCATAATCAGGAGATACAGATATAACCTTAGTCCCTTTATAGCGAACTTCTGTCAAAAAGTGTGCATCTGGCGTCCGCGTTTGAGGTACATTGGAACCCCAAGTCATAATATAGCCAGCATTGTACCAGTCACTACTTTCTGGCACATCAGTTTGGTCCCCCCAAACCTGTGGACTTGCTGGAGGCAAATCGGCATACCAGTCATAAAAACTCAAGCAGGCACCACCCATAAGATTCATAAAACGGGCCCCCCCTGCATAACTGAGCATAGACATAGCCGGAATCGGAGAAAAGCCAAAATTGCGATCTGGTCCATAGGTCTTTGCCGTATACAGCAAAGAAGCAGCTGTAATTTCAGAGGCTTCTTCCCAAGTCGAGCGCACAAAGCCACCCATACCACGGGCTGATTTATATAGTTTTGTCTTTTCAGGATCCGTAACAATAGAAGCCCAAGCATCTAGTCCATGGGCATGTTCTTTCTTAGCCGCACGCCATAAGTCTGCTAACTCCCCGCGGATATATGGATATTTTACACGTAATGGGCTATACATATACCAAGAAAACGAAGCACCACGAGGGCAACCACGTGGCTCAAAATCCGGCATGTCAGGACTTGTTTCAGGATAATCATGATTTTGATTTTCCCAAGTCACAATGCCATTCTTTACGAAAACATTCCAACTACAAGAACCAGTACAGTTAACACCATGGGTGGAGCGCACCACTTTATCATAGGACCAACGATTACGATATAAGTCTTCCCATTCGCGTCCCCCTTCATATATAGCTTGATGTTCATTGCTACTTTTAGCTACTGGTGACACATAGGAAAATTTTTTAAAGAATGATTTCATGCTAAGTCCCTCCTTATCTTATTCTTAGGATAACAAAGGGACGTACACCCTTCTGTGATTAATGTCACATCATGAAAAAAAGAGCCATAGTCAGGCAGATTCTATCTGCACTCACTACAGCTCTACTATGTAATATGTCGTAATACCTCATAATGCTTAGCCAAAAAGAGAACCGCTTTACCGTTCTTAGGCCCTCATACCATACTAATTACGATTCGTGAACAGGGGCCAATATTTTAAAATGATTCTTTTCGTATTGAATAAGTCCATCTTGCTGCATATGACTCAACTCTCTCGTCAAAGCACTGCGATCAACACAAAGATACTCACTTAAGGCCACACGCCCTAAAGGCAAATCAAATTCTAAGGAGTTATATACTTTGGACATAAAAGACAAATAGGTCATTAACTTTTCCCGCAATGTGCGTTTCGATACAATTTCTAGTTTCTGCACAAAGCGCACATTTTTATCGGCCAATAATCCCATAATGTTCTGCCACAATTGCTGCGCTACCGCACTTGAAGAAGACCCTTTGCTCACTTCTTTAAGCAAAGATTCATAAGGAATATAAATAGCCTCCACTTCAGATGCTGCATAGAAATTAACTAGCGACACTTGATTGGAACTACAAGCAAATGACTCACCAAATAAGTCCCCACGATTCATAAATACAATAATCGTGCGATTCCCCCAAATGTCCTCGCTCACCATATGCACAATGCCACTTACTATGACACTCACACAGGGAACCACTTCTTCTGAAAGGGCCATATAAGCACCTTTTTTAAACTTTTTACTAAACATGCCTACTGATTTAAATAAGTCCATAAAGTCGGATTTTTCTAGATCTTTAAAGGCACGCAATTCTTGCACTCTTTCATACGTATACTTCATACGATGCCACCTTTTTTATACCGCCTATGTATGCTCCGAAGAGCATCCTTTCCCTTAACTTTATTAGTATCATTATAGCATATAAGCCAGACTTCGTGATAAATGTCACATACAAGGGCTAAAATATTTCTTATACTCCAAATAGATACGGCATAGAATTTTAATATTTGTCTAGCTCAAAAACATGCAAAAGGAGTGTGTACATACTATGACTCAATTAGGACCTAATCCTAAGCGAAGCGAAATATTAGCTCATTGGAATCCCGAGGATGAATCATTTTGGACACAATATGGCAAGCGCATTGCCAATCAAAATTTAATTGTATCCACCATTGCTCTCACCCTCTCCTTCTGTGTTTGGACGCTTTGGTCTACCATCGCAGTAAAACTCAACAGCATTGGCTTTAGCTTTACTGATGAACAACTCTTTACATTGGCTGCTATTCCTGGCCTAATCGGCGCTACAGGGCGCTTGATTTATACCTATATGCCAGGTCTTGTGGGTGGTCGTAATTGGACCTTCTTCTCTACAGCCCTCTTACTCATTCCCCTATGGGGCCTTGCGGACGCCTTACAAGATGCTAGTACGACCTATGAAACCTTCTTTATTTATGTCGCCTTTCTAGGTATTGCGGGGGCCAACTTCTCGTCCTCTATGGCAAACATTGGTCATTTCTTTCCTCGCGCACGCCGTGGTACAGCCTTAGGTATAAATGCAGGAATTGGCAACTTAGGTGTGTCCATCATTTTCCTCTTAGCCCCTATTGTAATGGGCATGTCTTTAGGTGCATCCTTCCTCGGCAGTCCGCAGATTATGAAAGATGGTACTCTTTTATATTTACAAAATACCTGCTATGTAGGCATCATCCAAATCATTATCACCTTAGGGCTCATTTTAAAATATATGGATAATTTGCCACTACCAAAGCAAAAACCAGCTGCTATGGTCACTATTTTCACTAATAAACACACTTGGCTAATGACTTGGATTTATACTTGCGGCTTTGGTTCTTTTATAGGATTTTCCGTAGCCCTTAGCTTATTAGTAAGCAAAGAGTTCCCTGAAATCTCCTTTGCCTATGGCGCCTTCTTAGGGCCATTTATCGGAGCTGGCGTACGCCCCATCGGCGGATGGCTAGCCGATAAAATCAATAGTGGCTCTAAGGTCACATTGATTTCCCTAATTGGTATGTGCCTAGCAGGAGGACTCGTAATTATTGGCATTGAGAGCCATAATTTTATTCTTTTCTTCATTGCTTTCTTAGCCCTATTCTTTATGACTGGCTTTGAAACTGGAGCGTCATTCCGCATGATTCCTTATATTTTTACAAATGGTATGCAAAGCTCCTTAGTAACAGGCTTTACCGCTGCTATTGGGGCTTATGGCGCCTTCTTTATTCCTAAGGTTTTCGGTTGGTCCTATGCCTCCTTTGGCATGGTCCTCCCTGCTTTATACATCATCTTAGGATTTACTATCTTCACGGTTATCATTACCTACTGGTTCTACGTACGCAAAGGGGCCCGTATGGAGTGTTAATCCATATACCTATTACCTAAAAAAGACCTGCAATCTCAGCGCAAGCCAAGACTGCAGGTCTTTTTTATTCACAGGGAGGGTAGGATTTTTATACTTTTAATCGTCAAACTTAGCCTAATGTAGCGCGTAAGAACCAAAGTTGTTTGCTGTAATATTCAAGATGATCTTCCATTAAGGATACTAGAGCAAAATTATCTTCTTCATCAGCGCCAGAACGAATTTCCTTAGCTAAATCACTCATCAAGTTAAAATCAGCTTGAAGAATTTCATAGGCTTCATTTACACTGAAATTACAGCCATCTACTTCTTCAAGAGATGCAATTTTTAAATACTCATTCAAACGAACTACTGGTTCTTGACCTTGCATTTTAATTAACTCTGCCACTGCATCATAGTATTCAAAGGCATTGTCATATACGCTTTCTAAATATTCATGGGCTGGTACAAATTGCGCCCCTACTACATTAAAATGTAAGTTGTGTAATTTTACATTCCAAATTGCTAAGTTTGCTAAATATTTGTTTACTAATTCTAAATTTTTCATTATGTGTTCCTCCTTAGGATACTTCCTATTTTCATTTATCAAATTTTATTTTCAATTACAGAAGAATAATGACTCTAAGCCCATTATCATCACACTGTATTATTTCAGTTATAAATACATTCCGAAGATAATATATTATTTTTTATTTTTATAATTTATAATCATTATCCGTTTCTATGTTTGTATTGTAACATAGACAAATTTCGATGTCAATATAATTAATAATAATTTTCCGTAAATAATCTATATTAAATTATGTACTATCTAAAATATTATATATGACATGTTATCTATGATGTATTACAGACAAGGCCAATACACTTTGATATAGCTAAATTTATAAACTAAAATATATAGTATATCTATTAGTAACCCATGCTCTATACATAAAAAAAAGAGTACTTAGAAATACTAAGTACTCTTTTTCTACTTGTTAACACTATTAAAATAGCTTTCCTGATGAGTAAATAAGCTGTAATGCCAATAGTCCAATGCCAGAAGAAAATAAAAGCAAAATACTCCGTGCCTTTAATCGTTTAGCAATGGCTGCCCCTATCTGGGCACCAAAGACTACGCCAATGATACAGAAAATAGCTACAGCCCATTCAATATGACCTAAATATTGATGAGTCACCACGCCACTCACCGTGGATAGAGCTAAAATAAAATGACTCGTCGCCGTAGCCACATGAGTGGGAAAGCCCAATAAATAAACGAGCGCCGCCACATGTATCAAACCACCGCCAATGCCAAATACACTGGATATAAAGCCAACGCCAACACTAATAATACAGCCAATCCACTTACTATATTTAATCTCGGTCAACTCTAACGATTCTTGCTTGCGTTCGCCTTTTTTATAATTTTTATAGCCAATAAAGGTAGACATAACTAATAGGAAGAGCCCAAACCAAAATTTAAATCCTAATATATCAAAATAGTCAGACGCCACCGCTCCTAAATAGGATCCTGGAATAGATGATAAGGTGAACCAAATAGCCGCACTATATAAAACCTTTTTCTGCCGTATATACGCAATAGAGCCTGAAATAGCATTAAACATAACAATAGCTAAGGATGTACCAACAATCATACCTGGCGACCAATCAGTAAATACATATAAAAATACAGGCACAAAAATAAAACCTCCCCCAGCCCCAATAATTGTGCCAAAGGCGCCTACAAAAATCCCCAGAAGTATAAATTCAATGGCTCCATATACCGACAAAATTGAACTTTCCATATAGTCATCTCCTTATTAGTTAGCCTAGAAGAACTACAACTAGTCTTATATTCTAAGCAATTTGAATTATCATATGATTAGTATACTGTATCTAATTGTAAAAAAATACCTTTTTATAAAATTTAACGCCTACTAATATAAAAGACCCCCGTCAGGTCTAACCAACGAGAGTCTAATTATTTTAAACTGTTACCAGTTCAGTAATTCTTTTATTAATAGTCTAAACACAAATTGATTAAAACAATGTATCTGTTTAAGAGTCCTCATTACATCATTTCAGACATAAAGGATACTATCGGTGCAATAATCGTAGTAAAAATCCCCATAATAATCATAGTTAATGATGCAATAGCGCCAGTTTTAGGGCCATCTTCATAGGCTTTCGCCGTACCCGTCCCATGTGCTGAAATGCCATATAGCATACCTTTTAACAAGCAATTATGAATATGAGCACGTTTTACCAACATAGTAGTCATAATCATACCAATAAGCCCTGTAGCAATAACTAAAATAGCAGTAATCGTAGGATTGCCACCAATTGTGTGGGATGCCGCTATAGCTAGTGGAGTTGTAACAGAACGAGGTGCAATACTATGTACTAATTCAGGACTTAATCCGAAAAGTTCAGCAATGCCCATGGACCCAAGAAATGCAACAGAACAGCCCATGCCAATAACTACCACAAGTGGTGTGGCATATTCTTTGACTACATGGCGGAATTTGTAAAGAGGTACAGCAAATGCTACTGTAGCAGGCTGTAACATAAGAGAAATATATTTACTACCTTCTTGGTATGTCTCATAAGGAATATGCATAGTCACAAGGAATAACCCAATTACAATAGGCACTGCCAACAAAGGATTTAAATATAATTTTTTACCAGATCGTTCATATAATTTCTTACATAAAAAGTATACCAATACCGTACCTACCAATGATTCGATAATGTGAATACTGATCATCTGGAATATTGTGTAGTTTACCATAATCGATACCCCTTTCTACGTAATTTCATAATACTTAAAGTAATAATAAGAACAGAAGCCAATAAAGTAATAACACTCGTAACAATGACGCCTAATAGCATGGCTCCAGTAGTACCAAATAATTGTGTATATTGAATAACACCAATAGCCGATGGAATGAAGAACAAAAGTAATTCCCCAATCAGAACGGCCGCCCCTTGTTCAACCCATTCAAGTTTTACAACACCCGTCATGAGTAAGGCAAATAATAATAACATACCTACTAATGTGCCTGGTAAAGGTAAATTAAGCCATTGTTGTAAATAATTGCCGGCCACGCCAATCAATGCCAAAGCTAACACTTGGGCTATAATAATTGCAAATCGTTTCATTTCATTCACTCCCTAGTACCCTACATCCCGACTATTACCCTATTGTATGGAATCAATATATTATCTCCATGTCTTCTTTTGTGAATCTAAACTTCATTCACGGAACGAATATAACCGGTTCATTCCTAGTCGGTATTTTTTATATACTCTTTTGCTAGAACATATTGTAGACCATTATTTAGGAAAATAAAAATATTTTTTACCTATACTCTATTATTCTTTTTAGTTATAATATAGATAGACATATTTTCGACCATGACCGGAGGTTTCTATGGATATAACACATTTAAAATATTTTGTAGAAGTAGCTCGCCAAAAAAGCTTTACTAAAGCGGCCCAAACCTTACATGTAAGCCAACCATCCTTAAGTAAAGCAGTCCGTCTCTTAGAAGGTGAATGGAACAAACAGCTCTTTCGTCGCCGAGGCCATCGCATTGAACTGACTGAAGAGGCTTGTGCTGTCTTACCGCAAATTGAAGCACTCGTTCGTCAGTTTGAAGTATTAGAGCATCAAATGAGCCATACCAATGATTTAGAATCAGGTGAAATTAGCCTGGGCATACCACCTATGATTGGCACCTCATTCTTATCCCCTATTATTCGTGACTTTATGCACAAATATCCACGTATTTCCCTAAAAGTAAGCGAATATGGCTCACCTCAAATCGCTCAACTCGTGCAAGATGGTCAGCTTCAAGTCGGCTTCGTTACCTTACCAGTGCCTGATTTTACTAATAAAGATACGAAGACCTATATTTTCAATCATCAGCCCTTACAATATGTAGTAACAGCTGATTCACCCTTTGCCCAACGGGAGGTCATCACCTTACAAGACATCAAAAAAGAACCTCTCGTCTTCTTTCATCATTCCTTTTCTTTATATGATATTATCTTAGGACGTTTTCAAGAAATTGGTGTAGTGCCACCAATTGTAGCGCAAAGTAATAATTGGGACTTTATTGCAGAACTTGTAAAAAGTGGCCTTGGTGCGGCTATTTTACCGCAATCAATTTGCGCCCGTTTACACGAAGACAGCCTTGTGTCAATTCCGATTACACCACGTATTGACTGGGTTCTTGGCATGATTTGGAATGAGCGTTCCTTGATTATCCCAGCCATACGCCTATGGGTAAATTACTTTCATAATCGCGTGCCAGAAACATTATCTATCCGGTAATATCTATTCAGTAATGTCTATGCAGTAATATCTGTTCGGTACTATCTATGCGTTAACAACGCGATTACCTCAATTAAAATTCCATAACGGTCAAAATGAAAAGACCTATGAAATCTACACGCTAGCAGTCAACACCTTGCTATATGCGAATGTAAATTCATAGGTCTTTTTATGTACTTTATCAAAAGATTAGCTCATACACTGCCCTAATATTCTAACTCGTACACAACCATTATATTATATTGTATATACCTAACTAGTATCCTAGTTTAGCTAACGCCTTTTGCCTCTTTTTACAATTGGATCTAACTGGGCGGCAATGATTGCCACAGCATTGACAACGACCGCGCCGATCTGTCAAAGGCAATACTTCAGATATCGCTTCAGATGCCATGTTAGATGTAGCCTCAGCCGATTCCATTGACACAGAATCATCGAGGCAGCTTACTTTTTTGGCATTGATACCTTCTTGCTTCCTATATCCCCTTTATGATCCCTATCTTTACTGCCTTTTTTAGCAGCCCGTTTAGCTTGCTTGCGTGCCTTTTTTAAAGACTTTTTAGCCTCTTTAGCTAACTTTTTAAATTCTTTCCACTCTGTATTGCGAACCAACTCTTCAAGGCTGATTGATGGCGTTTCTACTTTACCGATAAGAGCCAATACATCTTTAAGGAATAATTCGCCTCGCGTTTCATCATCAGCGTCTTTATCACTATGTACATTAGGGTTCTGCTTTTTACGTTCTTGCTGCTTATCTATATGCTTAGTCTTTTCAGCAACATCTTTATCAAATGCTGCGACCTCATCATCAGTGCCCTCGTCTTTAATATGTCCCTTTTCATTCAAACATACGGTAGAATCGGAACTAGTGGCCAAGCTCATATCTTGTTTATTTTGCGATTGTAAATCGCCTACTTGGATAGGCATGTTACGGATTACATCCACACTCTGTAAAGGGCGAATCGCTATAGGTCCAGGCACACGAGCCATCACGCTGCCATCCGTATGCTGCAAAATAGAGTTATCCTGACGAGTTAGTATATTGCCTTGCTTACGCGCTACTACAGCCCCTTGTTCACGTGCTAACATAGCACCATTAGCACGTTCCAGCATAGTCCCTGTGGCTCGCTCTGCTAATGCACCCATAGGTGATGTAGCATCCTGACCTTCATGATTAGCTCCTACGACACCAGAGCTAGCATCAGCTACAGCACGCGAACTACCATCAGTTGCAGCTTGTTCATTCACATCAATATCTTCCAATTCCACCTTATGAATCGGTAAATCCTCATGTTCTAATCTATTTTTAGCAGAACTATATTCTTCTTCTAATGAGTCATACACATGGAGTTGATCATATAACTCCTGAGTTTCTTCAATTTCCTGCCACAAACCATCAAGCAAGGCACTATAAGATAAACGTTGTTTTACTTCTTCATAGGCCTGTCCTGTAATTTCTATTTCTTGAGCCGTTAAGTCTTCCGTAAGAAACTCTTCAAGCATAAGCTTTATTTGTTTATCTTCTTCATACTTATTATGTAGGGCTCTGCGAACGGATTCTATAACAGCTTTACTGATGATTCCTTGACGACTATGCATGGTATTCACTCCTTATTTAAAATAGGCATTGTGCTACTACCTTGAGGCATAATAGTAACAGTAAAATCAGTTGTACCTAAGTACTTAGCCCCTAAATCTAAGGCCTCCTCTATGGTGGTAACTATAGGTAATCCTAGGGTATTTTCTACCACCTTATTTTTTTCTAATGTGACTAAAATATGATGATATCGCTCTAAGGCTTCGCCAAATAATAAGGCCACAAAGCCTGGCACAGTAAATCCTTCACGTAATGCTTTTTCTCTATCATATAAATCCTTAATGTCAAACCATTTCATAAAATCAGAAGGCTCATTAATATCTTCTAATTCCATGAGCATGATGACTACACCGCCGGGCTTACATGCTTTAATCGCATTTTCCTGAGCCTTTAAGGCCTGATATAAATTAATATCCTTAGGGTACCCACCAGATGTGACGATGACACAATCCGCTAGTTCATCAATAGGAACCCCATAAATTGTATCAACCAATTCAGTGCCTTCATGCCAAGCATCATCCCAATGACCACACATGAGCTTAGCAATCTTATCCTCTGCATTGAAAACCACATTAATAAGGAAATCTGCATCTAAAGCGGCGGCATGCTCCATTTGATCTTGATGCATCAAATTTGTATGTGAAATATTGCCACTAACAGCAGCTTCACTAATGCCATCACCTTGATTAGGACCTAAGCAGAGGCAGTGATTACTTTGAATGGCTTTATAAGAAGAAATTCCTGGCAATACAGCTTTCCGACCACCCCCAAAGCCAGCCATTGAATGATACATAATGGCCCCTGTTAAAATTACACGATCCGCCTTAACAGCTAATTCATTAATTTCAATAGGTCCACCATGTGCTGTCTCACCTAAATGGACAAATTTGCTATCTGGATTAATGCCACTGCTATGTTCAATGCGCAATCGATTCACAATCTCATCACCAAACTCAGCGCGCGACTCTGCTTCAGTTTGCAAGCGATGGGCTCCATACGCAATGAGTAAGAATATATCTTCATCGGGAATGCCAGCTTCATTCAAATAATTTACTACTGCTGGTAAGAAGAGATCATAGCGAAGCCATGCGCGCGTAATATCAGATACTACAATACAGACCGTTTCCCCCGCATTTACTAAAACTTGTAATGGCGCCGTTCCAATGGGATTGTCTAAGGCTTGACGCACAGCCCCTTCAATATCATCTAGCGCTTCATAAGGCGCCCCTTCTATAACGTGAACAAGTCGCTCATCAGCCATGTCTAGGCCTAAGGTCCCTTTGCCATATTTTAAGTCAAAATGTGCCATCCTCATCGTCTCTCTTTCTGTGTTTATTCTGAGCCCGTTCCCACAAAGCTCCCTTCATAACAATGCCTTCACCAAATTTTTTCTCTAATAAATCAACAGCTTTTGTCAGTCCCTCATGGTTTGAAACATCTTCAAAGAGACTCATTTGCTCTTGTGCTCCTACTAAACCACTGACCGATAAACCAAGCAAACGAATCGGTTTAGTAATTTTTACCTTATTATACAACATCACACCTACTCGGTATAGAGTTTCCTCACTATCAGTAGGGATTTGTAGGCTAGTTTGACGCGTCAAGGTTTTGAAATCATTAAATCTAATTTTTATAGATACAGTCTGTCCCTTTACGCCCGCTTGGCGCAAACGCTTAGCTACCTTATGAGCATAATAATACCATTCTCGATCGATTTCTTCCGCGTCTACCACATCGTCTAAATATGTCTCTTCATTACCAATGGACTGCACCATGCGGTCATATTCTACAGGCCTATCATCTATGCCCTTAGCCATTAAATACACACGCCTGGCCTGGCTACCTAATAAAGGGATTAATTTGCTTTCATCCGATAGTGCCGCAATATGTCCAATTTTTGAATACCCAGCCTCTTTTAAGATCTCTTCGGTACGCCTTCCTACACCCCAAAGGCGATTCACTGGTAACGAAGCAATTGTCTTAGCTTCCTGTCCATAAGGTATAATCATAAGCCCATCCGGTTTTCGTAAATCGGAAGCTAATTTAGCCAAATACTTATTAGGGCCAATGCCTACTGACGCCACTAGTGAAGTAGCCTGAAAAATCTCCTCTTTAATCGCTGTCCCCAATTCATACGGGCTCTTGTACTGAGTATGTAGGCCCGTAATATCTAAAAAAGCTTCATCCAAGCTAAGTGGTTCTATATAAGGCGTATAATGACTCATAATTTGATGAATTTCTTCGGAAATCTTTCGATACACATCAATGCGCGGTCGCAAAAATATGCCTTCAGGACATAGTGCATGGGCCTTAACCATGCTCATTGCGGAATGAACACCAAATGCACGTGCCTCATAAGAAGCTGTAGCTACCACGCCACGCGAAGAAAGGCCACCCACAATTACAGGGCGGCCTCTATATTCAGGGTTATCTCGTTGTTCTACAGATGCATAAAATGCATCCATATCTACATGCATGACCCATCGTCTCATAATATTACTCCGGCTTATCTTCTAAACGGCAATATTTAATCTGAGCACAAATACATTCATCTTTAGTCTTATATAACTCAGGAAGAATTTTTACAATATCTTCAAAAGTCTTTTCATTAATTGAATAACGGGTCCATAAACCATTACGCTGTGAGTTAACCACACCAGCGTCAATTAAAATCTTCATATGATAGCTTAATGTAGACTGGGACAAGTTAAAACTAGCTAATATATCACAAGCACAAAGTTCATTGCAGGAAAGCATATCAATAATATGTAGTCTTGTTTCATCGCTTAAAGCTTTAAACACTGTAGCCAATCGTTCGTATGATACTTCCATACCCATACCCATACTCCTTCTCCATAACTTTACTGACTGTAACAACTTATATATAAATGCTAAAGGGCTTTATAATTTTATATCACTTTATAGCTTGTATACCATATAATTTGTATACCATTTTATAATTTTATATCGCTTTATAACTTTATATATAACATATATTATATTACGATTATACAACAAAATCATCGATAAATCTAATTATATCAATATGAAATTTACAAATACTTTACATTTTTCAAGATAAACAAGTAGACAAAACGGCTCAATGAAAAAATTCGACAACGTCTTTGCCCCAAAATTAGGCATTAACACTTCGCTGCAAAAGTTTCGCAAAAAACTCGGCATAAAAAGATTAGCAGCAAAACGCGGCACAAAAAAACTCGGCAGTGCCCTTGAGCACTACCGAGTTCATATAATAAGAGGGGCTAAGTTTATAATTTATCTACTAATTTATAATCTACCTACAAACTAATAGTTTATCTGCTAGCTTATAGTTTACCTACTAAATCTAAGGAAGGGGTAATGGTGTCAGCACCTGGTTTCCATTTAGCAGGACATACTTTGTCGCCATGTTTTTCAACAAATTGAGCAGCCTGTACTTTGCGTAGAAGTTCTGCTGCACTACGACCAATCCCCATATTATGGATTTCAGCAGTCTCAACTTTACCTTCTGGATTTACTACAAAACTACCACGGAATGCACGTCCTTCTTCTTCACTAAATGTTTCAAAGAAATCAGCTAATTCATGCTTAATATCTGCTAACATAGTATACTTAATGCGGCCAATTCCTGGAGAAGCATCAGCCCATGCTTTATGAACAAATTCAGAATCAACAGACACCGAGAATACTTCCACACCGAGTTTTTGGAATTCTTCATAGTGATCTTGTAAATCTTCTAATTCAGTAGGGCAAACAAATGTAAAATCTGCTGGATAAAATACGAATACGCTCCATTTACCAACAATATCCTCTTTAGTTACTGTTACGATTTCTGGATTTTTAAATCCTTCTAATTTAAAATTCGGTAACTCTTTGCCAATAATTGCCATGAGAATCGCTCCTTTATATGTAATACACTCATTGATTTTCGTGAAAATCAATGTTACAAACTAATCTCCATAAGAAGTAAATATACAAGATATGTTTATTTAAACTTTTGGATAATTGATATTCATTAACAATAATAACAGATTATTGCTACAAGACTAATATACTAAAAGGAACGAAAAAAATCAATATAACAATTATTCTCAAATTGCAAGAAAGGAACTCTTACATTATATAGGACCCTAAAATTTAGTCTTTTATATTCCATAGAATATATTCTTGAAATTTCAACTCTTTGTGAAATCGCGAAACAGCCTTTATTATATTCTTCTCATAAGTCAAAAATTATTAATAAATTTATTTCTCGTTTTATAATTTTTGAAAATTATTCCCATTAATTTACTTCAGCATTATTTGATAGCATACAATATATACAATATCTATACCTTTATATTCTAATTTTTTCTTATATTTTAGCTCAACTTATATGTTTTTGCATAAGTCATAAATTTCATATTTAATAAAAAAATTACTTTTTTAAAATAAAAACTTTACAAACCACATTCGAAGTTCTTAGCTAAAAAATTATTTAAAATCTTCCATTTTCTCCCTAAATCGTATATTGACACTAAAAAACTATCTTTTTGGAGCATACTTTTAGTAAAAAATTAAACATTTTACTAAACTGTATGATTATTTCTCATACCTTTTTATTATGTATTATTATGCATTTCTTATACCTTTATTTTTCAATTTATAGAATTCATCGCCGATTCTACGGCATTATCAGTAGGATAATAATACTTTTTTAAAGTGTTTTTATTCACATAAGTCATAGCTGCATTACAAAAAATTATCACAATATACAAAATATGAATTAGAGTAAATTCGAATCACCCGTTATAATATAAGAGAGCTATTCCCGGTTCGCTAACACTAAACCTGGAATAAACCTGTCGACAAGGTATACTCGTTAATTGCAAAAAAGTGTATAGGAAATTATAGGAGGCTTTATAATGAAGCACTTAAAAATCGCTTTCTCCGAAAAAGCGTTACCTCTCTTTGAAAGCATGACTGACCGCGCTGTTGTAGATGTTACTGCAACAGATTTTTCTGATGTAGCAGCAATTGTTATTACAGATGCTGATCAAAACACGCTTGCTAATCCAATGATTGAATCTCTAAAAATCCCTGTATTTTTAGTAAAAGTTGAATCTGAAGAAATTAAACCTGAATTCATCGGCAAAATTAATCGTGTAATTGATCTTAACGCTATCAACCACGAATTATATACAAAACAAATTGCAGCAGCTGCCGATCGTTACGAAGACGACATGTTACCTCCATTCTTCCGCGCATTAGCTGATTATGTAGGTGATGGCAACTCTCAATTCGACTGCCCAGGTCATCAAGGCGGTCAATTCTTCACTCGTCACCCAGCTGGCCGTGCATTCTTCGATTTCTACGGCGAAAATTTATTCCGCTCCGACTTATGTAATGCGGACGTTAAACTTGGTGACTTACTAATCCACGAAGGTCCTGCTTGTGACGCTCAACAACACGCAGCACAAGTATTCAACGCTGATAAAACTTACTTCGTATTAAATGGTACTTCTTCTTCCAATAAAATGGTAACTAATGCGTTACTAGCTCCTGGAGATATCATTCTTTACGACCGTAACAACCATAAATCCATCAGCCATGGTGCATTAGTACAAGCTGGTGCAACTCCAATCTACCTTGAAACTGCACGTAACCCATTCGGCTCCATTGGTGGTATCTTGGAACATTGCTTCGATGAAAAATACATCCGTGATTTGATTCGCGAACATGCTCCAGAAAAAGCTGACGAAAAACGCCCAGTACGTTTGGCAGTTATTCAATTAGGTACTTATGATGGTACTATTTACAATGCACGCCAAGTTGTTGATAAAATTGGTCACCTTTGCGACTACATCTTATTCGACTCCGCTTGGGTAGGCTACGAACAATTCATCCCTATGATGAAAGATTGCAGCCCATTGCTTCTTGAACTTGGACCTGAAGATCCTGGTATCTTAGTAACTCAGTCTGTTCACAAACAACAAGCTGGTTTCTCCCAAACTTCCCAAGTACATAAAAAAGACTCCCACATTAAGGGTCAAGATCGCTATGTAAACCATAAACGCTTAAACAACGCGTTCATGATGCATGCGTCTACTTCCCCATTCTACCCATTATTCGCTTCCCTTGACATCAATGCTAAAATGCATGAAGGCAAAGCTGGTATCGAATTATGGAAAGACTGCGTAGAAGTAGTAATCGATGCTCGTAAAGCAGTATTAAACAACTGTAAATATCTTCGTCCATTAGTACCTCCAGTAGTACATGGTAAAAAATGGCAAGAAGGCGAAACTAGCAAAATGGCTAACGACCTTGCATACTTCGCATTCGAACCAGGTGCTAAATGGCATTCCTTCGATGGCTATGGTAAAGGTCAATACTTCATCGACCCTTGCAAATTCCAGCTTATCACTCCTGGTATCAACATTGAAACTGGTGAATACGAAGACTTCGGTATCCATGCTAATATCTTAGCTAACTACCTACGTGAACATGGTATTATTCCAGAAAAATGTGACTTGAACACTATCTTGTTCTTGATGACTCCAGCTGAAAGCAAAACTAAGATGGATGACTTAGTAGCTCAATTAATCCGTTTCGAACAATTGATTGAAGAAGATGCTCCAATGCAAGATGTATTGCCAACAATCTACTACAACAATATCGACAAATACAAAGGCTACCACATCCGCCAACTTTGCCAAGAAATGCATGACTTCTACAAAGATCGTCAAGTTAGCACATTACAAAAACGCTTATTCTTGCACGAATACTTACCTGAGTATGTAACTACTCCTCAAGAAGCAAACTTTGCATTCGTTCGTGGCGAAGGCGA
Source organism: uncultured Veillonella sp. (assembly GCF_937981445.1). GTDB lineage: Bacteria > Bacillota > Negativicutes > Veillonellales > Veillonellaceae > Veillonella_A. The sequence goes on from NZ_CALJON010000040.1 coordinate 46,426, forward strand.
ATTAGTTGCTCTTTCCGAAGCAGTAGGTCGCATCGCTCTTGAAGGTGCTTTACCTTATCCTCCAGGAGTACTTTGTGTACAACCAGGCGAACGTTGGTCTGAAACTGCACGTGACTACTTCTTAGCTCTTGAAGAAGGTATTAATAAACTTCCTGGTTTCGCTCCTGAAATCCAAGGCGTTTACTTAACTACTCAAGAAGACGGAACTAAGAAAGCTTACGGTTACGTATTGAAAAAAGAATTTGAAAGTAAGCTTGCCAAATAAGTATCTGATTTACTAATTACATAACTAGTGAATGAGGTTCGTTGAGAAGGATTCTGATTTGCTAATCAATGAGGGATCCTTCTCAATTTGTTCTTAAGCTTATTCATTATTCTCATAAGAGTAATATCGTAATTTTCATAAAAAAATAATAATATAATTTTCACTATTAAAGAGGTTATAAAATGAGTGACAGTAAAAATAAAATGAGTGTGCTGCAGCTTACAATCTTAACTGCAGTTAACATGATGGGCTCTGGTATCATCATGCTACCAACTAAACTTGCTCAAGTTGGTGCCCTTTCCATCGTTTCTTGGTTAATTACAGCGGTAGGCTCCATGGCTCTTGCTTACGCCTTCGCAAAATGTGGTATGTACAGCCGTCGTAGCGGCGGTATGGGTGGTTACGCAGAATACTCCTTCGGTAAAGCTGGTAACTTCCTTGCTAACTATACTTATGGTGTTTCCCTTTTAATTGCTAATATCGCTATTGCAATCTCTGCAGTAGGTTATGGTGCAACATTTATGAATGCTGACCTTTCTCCTTTCATGACTGGTATGTGGACTATTTTTACTCTTTGGTTAGCAACTGTACTTAACTTCGGTGGTGCTAGCATCACTGGTAAAGTATCTAGTGTAACTGTATGGGGCGTTATTGCACCAGTATTCGTAATCTCTACTGCTGGTTGGTTCTTCTTCTCTGGCGATATGTACATGGCTAACTGGAATGTTAACAACATGCCTTTCGGTGAAGCTGCTACTAACTCCATCGCAATGACATTATGGGCATTCCTTGGTCTTGAATCTGCTTGTGCTAACTCTGATGCTGTTGATAATCCTGAAAAGAACGTACCAAAAGCCGTACTTGGTGGTACTTTAGGTGCTGCGATTATCTACATCTTGTCTACTAACATTATGTTTGGTATCGTTCCAGCTCCAGAACTTGCTAATAGCTCTGCTCCTTTCGGTTTAGCATTTGCTAAAATGTTCAACCCAACTATCGGTCAAATCGTAATGGGCCTTATGGTTATGTCCTGCTTCGGTTCTTTACTTGGCTGGCAGTTCACTATTGCTAACGTATTCAAACAATCTTCCGACGTTGGTTACTTCCCTAAATTATTCAGCAAAGTAACTTCTAAAAACGCTCCAATCGTTGGCATGGTAACTATTACTATTATCCAATCCTTAATGAGCTTAATGACAATTAGCCCTTCCTTGAACGAACAGTTCGAAACTCTTGTAAACTTAGCCGTTGTTACTAACATCATCCCTTACTTATTATCCATGGGTGCTCTTGTAGTAATTATGAAATCTGCAGATAAATTAGGTAGCGAATTAAGCACTACTACATTCATCGCTTTCATCGGCTCCTTATACAGCTTATATGCTCTATATGCTTCCGGTTTCGAAGCTATGACATACGGTTCCATCGTTACTTTCATCGGTTGGACTTTATATGGCTTCGTTTCTGATCGTTTCGATTTAGAATCGGGCAAAAAATTTAATGCTGAAAACTAATCAGTAAAACTAAAGCCCCTGACTATGGTCAGGGGCCTTTTTATTTATAAAATTATAATACAAAAAGAAAAGCCTCGAGGTATTCCTCGGGGCTTTTCTTTAATCAATGTTTTCTTATTTACTAGTCTCTTAGTTTATGACTATACGTCCTTACTCAATGACTAATGAGTAATTTATTTAACTAATCCTGCAGAAACTAAATAATTATGAGCTACTTCTTCAGGGCTTTTATGTTCTACGTCGACTTCATAGTTAAGTTCTTGCATTGTTTTTGTATCTAGTTTTTCCATCATTTGGTTAATTAATGGTTCTAAGTCTGGATGTTCTTCTATAACTTCAGCACGAATCAATGGTACGCCATAGTATGGAGGGAAGAATTGTTTATCATCTTCAAGTACTGTAAGACCATATTTTTTCAAAAGGCCATCTGTAGAGAACGCATCTACTACTTGCACAGTACCATTCTCTAAAGCTACATAACGAGTCGCGCCATCAATGCCTTTAGCATCTTTAAAGGTAAAGCCATAGGCTTTATTAACACCGGCTAAACCATCTTCACGATTTAAGAATTCTAATGTTGTCCCTGCATTTAGATTAGAGCCAACACGCGCTAAATCACTCATTTTAGTTAAATTATATTCTTTAGCTAAGTCTTCACTAACTGCTAGTGTATAGGTATTACTAAATGGAGCGGCCTCTAGCATGGAAATATTAGCAGCATCTGCAAGTTCTGCCTTAGACTCCTCATATACGGCCTTAGCATCACTTTTAGGTGTATGTTTAAGCATATCTACATACACAGTACCGGTATACTCAATGTACGCATCTAAGTCATCACTCTTCATAGCACTATAGAGAACCTGTGTGCCACCAGCACCTAAATGACGCTCTACTTTAAGATCTGTATTTTTTTCAATCATTTCACTGAGCATATTACCTAAAATAAGCTGTTCTGTAAACTGTTTACTACCTACGCGAATAACATTCTTATCTTTTGCCAATGCGCCATATGCGCTAGTGCCTAATAATACCACTACTAATGCTGCCACTACGCCAACAATCCATTTTTGACGTTTACGGCTACTCAATACTTTTTCTTTATTGCCAATCAGGTTAGGCTGTAAGCTCACTGGTGTTACTAATGCTTCCACATAGGATAAAATCCAGTCAATAAAAAGGGCTAAAATACAGGCTGGTACAGCCCCTGCCATAATCATGCCATTATTAACGGAGGAAATACCACTAAATACTAAAAAGCCTAATCCACCGGCACCAATAAAGGCAGCAATCGTCATAAGACCTACGGCAGTAACTGCTGAAATTCGTACCCCTGCCATAAGAACTGGCAAAGTTAAAGGCAATTGTACGCGCCACAAAATTTGTGCCCTAGTCATACCAATCCCCTTAGCAGCCTCAATAGTGCCAGGCTTAATTTGACTAATACCAATATAGGTATTTTTAACGATGGGCAATAAGGAATAAAGAAATACAACGATAACCGCCGGCAAAGTACCAATCCCTAATAGCGGAATAGCAAAACCTAATAATGCCATACTTGGCACTGCTTGAATTAAATTAGTGGCTCCCATGATAGGCTTATTTAAGGATTTTACATAACTAATCATAATCCCCAAAGGAACCCCCACTAAAATAGCTAAGCCTACGGCTACAGCAGTGAGTCGAATATGTTCTAGTAGCAAGGATCCGACTTGATTGTAGTTTTGAATCATATAATCAAAAATACCCATATTACACCACCTCCGCTTCATCTAAATAATGACTACCGAAAGTAGCAAATAAGCTACTTTGCGTAATCACACCTGCTACGCATTCATTTTCATCTAATACAAGCATATGTGGACGATGCAAGGTTTTAATCGTATTGAGTACATCAATGAGAGAATCCCCTATATGTGCCACGGCCTTAGGCTGCGCCATAATATCTGATACAGGCCCTTGTAAGCTATCTTGCTCACGAATCATGCGGGCATTAACTAAACCGCGGAAATTATGGGTAAAACGATCAACTACAATGAGATAATCTTGTGGAATATCCTTAATTTTCTTCATACAGCGTAACAAGCTATCTGAAGGATAAGCTAAATTATTAGCCTCTACCATGATATCCTCTGCCTTAATAAATTCAGGAGAATTCCAAATACGGTTTTTACCGATAAAGCTTTCCACATAAGGTGTAGCAGGATTACGTAAAATCTGCTCAGGTGTATCATATTGTTCTACATAGCCTTCACGCATTAAACAAATACGATCTGAAATCTTAATCGCTTCATCCATATCATGTGTGACGAACACGATTGTCTTCTTAACATTTTCCTGTAAACTGCGCAATTCATCTTGCAATGTCACCCTTGTAATTGGGTCAATAGCAGAAAATGGTTCGTCCATCAAAATAACTTCCGGATCAACAATTAAGGCGCGGGCTACACCAACACGTTGTTGCTGACCACCGGATAATTCTACAGGATAGCGATCTAGCAAATCTCTATGTAAGCCTACTAAATCCATCATTTCATTGATTTTTTCAGTACGACCTTCTTGTGGAAATTTATGTAAATCAAGTACTAAATCTAAGTTCTTACGAATCGTTAAATGAGGAAATAAACCCGTTTGCTGAATTACATAACCAATTTTTCGTCTCAATTCAACCGGATTCATTTTATACACATCATCACCATTAACCAAAATTTGACCTGATGAAATAGGAATTAATCGGTTAATCATTTTAAGTAACGTTGTTTTACCACAACCACTACCACCAATGATGGATACAATTTCACCTTTTGGAATCGTAAGCGTTATATCATGTAGTACTTCTTTTTTTCCATAGCGTTTCTTAATATTTTTAAATTGAATCATATAAGACCTCCCTAAGTCCAATCCATATGAATTACCAAATAATATAGGCTTTCAGATGGTACCACCGTTATAGTGACACATTGAAAGCCTGTAATGACTAAATTAAATTATTGTTTTTAAGCTTTAACTATTTCAGTCCTCTTAAAATCAACAACCTTATAATAACATAAAGTTGTTACTTTAGTCAAATATCGATTATTTTAAATATAAAAAGCTCCTCTTACTAGAGGAGCTTTTTATTGATATTCACCATGGTATAGCAATATATTTAATTAACATGAAGCCTATTTGATTAATATATAGTGTATTAAATTCGTGTCATATGCATTTAATTAGTGTAAAGTGCTTTCAAAATATTATTCATCACCATATAAATAATGTTTTAAGCGTGCCCAACTTTCCATAGGGCCTACAAAATAAATCTCTTCCCCTGCTTTTAGGGTCGCATAGGGACCTGGAGAAATAGTCATAGCTTTGTCCTTCCCTTCAATGGCCACTACTGTAATGCCTGTGTGTTGCCATAATTGTAAGGAGCCAATGGATTGATCTAAATACTTACAATTCTCTTTAATGGCCATCTTCATGGGCTGCAATGGATTTGTATATTGATACTGTGATACCAATTGATTTAGCTTACTCACCGTATCTTTTAATTCTTTAAATCCTTCAATCTGCGCGTCAATTTGTTGTATCACATCTTTATGAAGAGAGTCTACGGAATCGAAATCATTAAATTGCATGCGAAATTGCTCGGCCTTTTCTTTAGATAGGACGGTGCAGCCACTGCCCTTAGTTACAGCTACAATACCTAAATCAGCCAATAAGGCTATAGCGCGCCGCGATGTTACCGGCGATACACCATAGTGAACGGACAAGGCAGAACGGGCAAAAATCTTTTCCCCCTCCTCATAGCCCCCTGATACAATTTTACCAGCCACATCAGCTGCAATTTGCAAATAACGGGCTGTCTTGATGCTTTTAGGCTTACTCACATTATCACCTCTTTATCTTAATTTTAACCTAACCTTTTTAATTATTATCCTCATCTTTTATCGTAATATTACACAGTATATATGGAAAGAAGCAGATAGCTAAAGACTATCTGCTTCCTTTTATCTCCTAAATAGAACCATCAGCACAGCAACTCTACTCAAATGACTATGTCTTCTTGTACCAAATTGCTACTACCAGTACCTATTTACTTAATCTAATTATTCCCCTTTAAGGCCTAAGATCGCATTAACAAAGCCTTTGAATAAAGGATGGGCATTTGTTGGGCGAGATTTCAATTCAGGATGGAATTGAACACCTACGAAGAATGGATGATCAGCGATTTCCACACATTCTACTAAACGATTATCTGGAGATGTACCACTAATAATAAGACCTTTATCAGTTAAGATTTGACGGAACTCATTATTAAATTCATAGCGATGACGATGACGTTCATATACTAAATCTTCGCCATAAGCTTCGCGAACTTTAGTTCCTTCCACAGTCTTACATGGATATACGCCAAGGCGCATAGTGCCACCTTTTTTATCTACATCTACTTGATCTGGCATTAAGTCAATCACTGAATTAGCACCATTTTCATCAAACTCAGTAGAATTAGCGCTATCAAGACCTGCTACGTGACGAGCAAATTCCATAACTGCTGTCTGCATACCAAGGCAAAGACCTAAATACGGCACTTTATTTTCACGAGCGTATTGAATAGTGCGGATTTTACCTTCTACACCACGAGCACCAAAGCCACCAGGTACTACGATGCCATCTACATCTTTGTAAATCTCAGCTACATCACAATCAGATTCTTCCACTTCTTCGGAATCAATCCATTTAATATTAACCTTTGTATCCGCTGCAATACCAGCATGAGTTAAAGCTTCTGCAACGCTGAGGTACGCATCATGTAAAGCTACATATTTACCTACTAATGCGACGGTAATTTCCTTAGTTGGATGTAAAATTTTGTCTACCATTTCCTTCCAAGCTGTCATATCAGCTGGCACTTCTGGAAGATTTAATTTTTTCACTACAATGCTATCCAAGCCTTCTTCTTGCATCATAAGAGGTACTTCGTAAATCGTGCTGCAAGTTTGGTTTTCAATGACTGCATCTGGATCGATGTCACAGAATAAGGCCAATTTTTCCTTCATTTCATCGGAAATATGCTTTTCTGTACGACATACGATAATATCTGGTTGAATCCCAATGCTACGTAATTCTTTTACACTATGTTGCGTTGGTTTTGTTTTAAGTTCTCCCGCTGCATTAATATAAGGAACTAATGTTACATGAATATACAATACATCATTGCGGCCCACATCTTTTTTTACCTGACGGATAGCTTCTAAGAATGGTAAGCTTTCAATATCACCTACAGTACCGCCAATTTCCGTAATAACCACGTCTGCATTGTCTTCTTTACCTACGCGATATACATTTTGTTTGATTTCATTCGTAATATGAGGAATTACCTGTACAGTGCTACCAAGATAATCACCTTTACGTTCTTTATTAATAACGGACCAGTATACTTTACCAGCAGTTACATTAGAACGTTTACCAAGATTAATATCAATAAAACGTTCGTAATGACCTAAGTCAAGGTCTGTTTCGGCTCCGTCATCAGTAACGAACACTTCGCCATGTTGATAAGGGCTCATTGTGCCTGGATCAATATTGATATAAGGGTCAAACTTCTGAATTGTTACATTAAGGCCACGATTTTTTAAAAGACGTCCTAAGGAAGCGGCTGTAATGCCCTTGCCTAAGGAACTAACAACGCCACCAGTTACGAAAATATACTTTGTTGCCATGATTCCTCCCAAAGCGATAAACCAAATGAATATAAAACCGTTCTATACATTACATCTTTTCCGGTGCAGAAATGCCTAAAATATCAAGACCATTGTAAAGCACAAAGGAAATAGCCGTAATAAGACCTAAACGAGCTTGTTGTAATTCTTTTTCTACACCCATAATACGACCTTGTTTGTAGAATGAATGGAATAAACTTGCCAAATCATATAAATAGCGCGCAATGCGATGTGGCGCACGATGCTCAGCAGCGGAGCGAATTTCTTCTGGATAGGAAGCCAGTTTCTTGATAATATCTAATTCGATTTCGCTAGTTAAGGCGCCAAAATCTACATTAGCCCAATCACCAAAGGCAATGCCAGCTTCTTTAGCTTGACCAAAAATACTATGAATACGCGCATAGGCATATTGAATATAGTATACTGGGTTCTCATGACTCTTAGATTTAGCTAAGTTAATGTCGAAATCCAATTGACTATCAAGAGAACGCATCAAGAAGAAATAACGAGCTGCATCAACACCTACTTCTTCGATTAACTCATCAAGTGTAACGGATTGGCCCGTACGCTTAGACATTTTTACCAATTCACCATCACGATATAAGGACACCATCTGTAATAGTAAAATTTCAAGGCGATCTGGATTATAACCTAATGCCTGCATGGATGCTTTTACACGAGTAATATAACCATGATGGTCAGCACCCCAAATGTTAATCATTTTCTTAAAGCCCCGTTCAAATTTATTGCGATGGTACGCAATATCGGATGCTAAATAAGTAGGTTCCCCATTATCGCGAATCACTACGCGGTCCTTATCATCGCCATAGCGAGTCGAAGCAAACCAAAGAGCGCCGTCCTTTTCATATACATCGCCTGTATCTTTTAAGAACTGAATCGCCTTATTTACTTCACCTGTACGATGTACCGAGCGTTCGCTAAACCAGTTATCAAAAGTGACATGGAAATTGCGAAGTGTTACACGAAGAGCATTTAATTTTTCAGTTAAGCCATATTCTTTAAAAAATGGCAAACGTTCATCTTCATTGAGCACTGCAAAGAAATCACCGCGCCAATTAATGAGACTTTGTGCTGTTTCTACAATGTCTTGACCATGGTAGCCATTTTCAGGGAACTCATTTTTAAGGTCCAATAACTCTAAGTAACGAGCATTGATGGATTTAGCTAAATTGTCAATCTGATTGCCCGCATCATTGATGTAGAATTCAGATTGTACATTGTACCCAGCAGCGCGAAGCAAATTAACTAAGGCACTGCCATACGCTGCGCCACGACCATGACCAACATGAAGTGGCCCCGTTGGATTAGCACTTACATATTCTACCTGTACAGTATCGTCTTCACGAGTCTCCTGATTACCAAAGGAAGGCCCTTGAATCAATACATTCTTCAAGGTATCATATACTAAATCTGATTTTACAAAGAAATTAATGAAGCCCGCACCAGCTCGTTCTGCTTTGTCAAGCCAATCAAAATCCATATATTCAATAATAATATCTGCAATCGCTGCTGGACTCATGCGTGCTACACGAGCAGATTGCATGGCAATATTAGAGGAAAAATCGCCGAATTCTTTTTGTGGTGGCACTTCAAGTACTACCTCTGGGTATTCACCAGCTGGCAACTTGCCTGCTTCTAATGCGGCCTGTAAGGCGCTTTCAATTCCTTGTTTGAGCTTGTCTTTCATCTCCATACTCTGTATCCTCCTCTAATGTAATGTCCAGTTGATTGTAGAATTGCCATTCTCCACCAACAGAAATATCATAACCCAAATGAACTTGGCCAAGACCATCTTCTATTTGCACATCTAATTCATGTGTTTTAATCCCCATGTGAAGTTCTCCGAAAGGTGTTTCCACCACAGTTTGCTTCATTTCGCCTAGCACATATTCATGACGCATAGACAAATTGCCATTTCGAATCAGTATCATCGACGCGGGTTTAATCTTAATCGTCGTATGTACACCTTCTAAGCCTGTAACTTCACTTTCATTATATAAAATGTATTTCACATTGTTTTTTTCGTGATACTCGCCCGGTGATACTAATTCCACCACCGTATCCTTGCCACTCGCATCACGCTGAATGCTTTTTAGCCCTACTAAAACGCGCCTCATTGCGTTCCTCCATCTCAATGTTTCAATCAGTTAATTATACCATATTTAAGCTTGAAATTTAAGGATTTTTCTGTGCTGCAAAGGCTGCCTTAAGGGCTCTTTTTTGGTCCCGTGGCATACGCTTCACTTGATACTCCATGGATTGGGCATCTTGCTTTTTAGAAAAACTGGTATACCACACCAACGTGACCGGTCGCCGCCCCCTTGTATACTTAGCACCACCAGGGACTTCACCATTATGGGCCTTCACGCGATGGTCTAAATCCATAGTCCAACCAGTGTACAAAGAACCATCAGCGCACTCAACCATATAGGTATAATACTGTTCGCTTTTTTTCTCTTCCATATGGGCCCCCTCCTAAAACTCAAACTCTCTTTATATAATCTCTAACTATATTATAAATATACTTTCATAACTCTACTTTAAACATAGGCACTCGCCTTATTTTCTAATACGTACACTCTTATGCTTTATTTGCCATCCTCACCCAGCGGTTCTAATGTAATAGATTTAATAGTAACTGGGGTTAATGGTTTGTCTTTTTTATCTGTTGGCACCTTACCGATTTTGGCCACTACATCCATTCCTTGGGTAACAACACCAAAAATTGTATGTTTGTTATCTAACCAAGGGGTGGGCCCTAAGGTAATAAAGAATTGTGCATTACCTGTATTAGGTCCACGGTTTGCCATGGCCAATAATCCCATTTTATTAAAATGTAAATCATTAGAAGATTCATCAGGGATTGTATAGTCAGGGCCGCCTTTGCCATTATCGCCGCCTTGAATCATAAAATCATCAATAACACGATGAAAATCTAAGCCATTGTAATAGCCTGATTTAACTAAATAATCAAAATTTTTCACCGTAATGGGCGCTTTAGAGCCATATAAGCGAACTTTAAATGTACCTTCAGATGTTTCAAAAATGGCATAATGATCTTTAATAGGGGTCGCATCAAAACTAGGTGCTTTGCTTTCTGTTTGCTCTGCTCTAGCTGTATTAGCTGCACTAGAGTCTGTTTGCGTAAAACTACAAGCGCCCACAACTGTTAATACAATTAATAAACTGGCCATAATCACCCAGCGAAATCGTGTAAACGATGTATTACGCACTGCCCGTCTCTCATTACGTCCTATTTTATTCTCATTACGTCGTTTCATATTTGCCTCTATCTAAAATATACACCATATCATATATAAAAACCGCTCACAAATCATGAGCGGTATTCTTGACATTTAATTATAGCATATAAAGTTATTTTGTCCAACCCTTTGCATTTTCACATTTTGAAAATAACAAGCGGTTAGCACCTCATATAAAGCTTAACCCCTTTTGAAAAAACAATCTATTAGTACATCATATGAAGCTGAAATTCTTTTAAAAAGAGAACGCTGTTAATACCTCATGTGAAGCTTACAGCCTTTTGAGACGAACAATCTCTAGCACATCATATAAAGCCTAAGTCCTTACAGGCTTTATAAATGCCATCATGTTTACAATCATCCGCCACATAATCGGCCTTTGCCTTTAATTCATCGCGCCCATTCCCCATGGCTACTTTGAACCAATCAGGACTAAACATAGATAAATCATTATAACCATCGCCAAATACAACAACCTGGCTCGGATCCATCTCATAATAAGGCAACATCCGGCGAATTCCCTCCCCTTTGACCATCGGTTCAAAGAGAATACAATTCTCTCCATAGCGAATTAAATCAGAACTCATATGAATAACATCCTTCGCCTTTTCCTCTTCAGGGGTCATAAAGGCAAAGATTTTATAAAAATGTTCAACTTGGCGATAATCAAAGTTTGGATTATATATATTTTTCATTACATCCCAGCCAGGATGCCAATCAATCACCTCTTTATAAGGGGTAACACGGACAAACTCATTCGTATCAGTAATGGCCCAATAAATCTGTTTTTCTTCTAAATGGGCAATATAATCAACACAGGCCTCGCGATCCATGCCTTCCATGAAACGTATTTCATTTTCAATGGTGCCACTGCGTCCACCATCGGCAACAAAATCAGTTAACCCGGCCATCTCGGCAAACCGACTTGCATCTACCTGCAAGCGTCCAGTGGCCAGCGCCACTTGATGACCTTTTTGTTCCAATCGGCGCAGCGTATCTAAGGCACTTTCTGGAATAATGCCATCAGGCCATACGGCTAAGGTATTATCAATATCAAAAAAGAAAAATTTTTTCTCCATTCGTCCTTCTTTCATCAACACATAGACTTCTAAATATAATTACATAAGATGCTAAATATAATTACATAGGATTCTAACGCTTTATAATACTATATAATATACTAAGCTTTATCGCGCCCCGACATGAGCTTAAAACGCTCTTTTTGCTTTACTTCTGGATATTTCTCGTGGTCTACGGGACTGGCAAACATAGCAAGGGGTCTAATATAGGTCTTGCGCTCCCCATATAATTGCTGATACACCACAAAAGGTTCGCCCGTTTCTGAATGAATCGCAATGTCTTTTACATAATAATACATGCCTTTAAAATGACGATACAAGCCGCCTACAACAATTTCCTGCATTTGTAACCTCCAGGAATATACCAACTACACGCCTAAGGACTCCGCCTTGGAGACCTTGGGCCTCTCGAACACATCTTTTATGATTATTGTACCATACGCCGCACATATCAAAAAGAATATATAAAAAATTCTAAAATAAAAGCTCCTCACCGTACTAGGGCCACATTCCTAAAGTTAGAACCTAATCTAACATTAGAAACATGGCTTCTATTACAATGAGAAGCTCCTATTTTTATATAAAATTACCCAATTTAGACAATGTAACTTATTTTTTTAGCCAAGACATTAATCCGCGAAGTTCTGCACCTACTTTTTCACATTCATGATTAGCAGCCTTCTCACGTTCTGCATATAATTTCTTAAAGCCCCCTTTGTAATCAGCCAAGAATTCATCAGCAAATGCACCTGATTGAACGTCTGCTAAAATGTTCTTCATCGCTGCTTTTGTATCATCAGTAATGATTTTAGGACCTGTTACATAATCGCCATACTCAGCTGTATTGGAGATGGAATTACGCATAGTTTGGAAGCCCCCTTCATAGATTAAATCTACGATTAATTTCATTTCATGAATGGCTTCAAAATACGCATTAACTGGATTATAGCCAGCTTCTACTAAAGTTTCAAAACCAGCTTGCATCAAGGCACAAACGCCACCGCAAAGTACAGCTTGTTCACCAAATAAATCGGTTTCAGTTTCTTGGCGGTAAGTTGTTTCAAGAATACCTGCACGGCCAGCGCCAATCCCTGCGGCCCAAGCTTTTGCAACTTCCATAGTATCCCCTGCTGGATCTTGTTCTACCGCAACTAAGCTAGGCACCCCACTGCCTTCGGTAAACGTACGGCGTACTAAATGACCAGGGCCCTTTGGTGCTACCATGAAAATATTAGCATCCGCTGGTGGCACGATTTTTTTATAATGAATATTAAAACCATGGGCAAAGGCTAAATACACACCTTGCTTAAGATTAGGTGCAATATCTTTTTCATAGGTTTCTGCTTGTAATTCATCTGGAATCAACACCATAACTACATCAGCACCTTTTACCGCATCAGCAGTTGTCTTTACAGGAAGTCCGGCGGCTTGGGCGGCTTGCCAAGATTTTGAACCTTCCCGAAGCCCCACAGTTACATCCATACCATTGTCCTTAAGATTAAGAGCATGGGCATGACCTTGTGAACCATAACCAAGCACCGTGATTTTCTTACCTTTTAATGCATTTAAATTACAATCTGCGTCATAATATACTGCTGTTCCAAAAATGTTTCCTGCCATGATAAATTCCTCCTAAATCTCTCTTCTAATTTCTCTTCCAATCTCTCTTGACCCTCTATAAACCTATACAGGATGCGGCTTATACAAAGAGCATATCTAATTTATATTACTTGGACACTCGCCAAGATAATACCATTACATGCGATCACCACGGCTCATAGCGGTAATCCCTGTTTTAGCTATTTCCAACACACCATAGGGTTTCATAATATCCACGAAACCTCGCAATTTTTCTGTATCTCCAGTGAGTTCAATAATCAATGAAGTGGGATACACATCGAGCACATTACCTCGATATATAGTGGCAATTTGCACAATCTGTGAACGTGTTTGGTCATCGGCCTTTACTTTAATCAGCATCAATTCCCGCCGCACCACATTCTCTACAGGAAATACTTTCACTTTTACTACATCAATCAATTTATAAATCTGCTTTTGAATTTAATCCAATGTATTACTATCGGCCTCTACCGTCAAAGTAAGTCGCGCATAGCCAGGCTTGACCGTAATACCGGAGGTCATCTTCATGACTGAGTAGCCACGGCGATTAAATAGCGATAAGATTCTAGCTCCAATACCTGGCGTATTTTTTGCGATGATTAAAATCTGATGCTCATTCATTGTCAGGTACCCCCTTTTTGCCTACCATATCAGCAACCGTTTGGCCTGCCGGAATCATTGGATATACATTTTCCTCCCGTTCTACAATGCATTCAATCAATACACCCTCATCAGAATGTAAGAATTCATTGAGCTGCCTCAATTCTTCATCCCGCTTAATCTGTACAGATTTTACGCCATAGGCTTTCGCTAAGGTTTGAAACTCTGGATTAATACTTAAATCTACATAGGAATATCGCTTGTCATTAAATAATTCCTGCCACTGACGAACCATGCCCAAGAACGAATTATTTAACAGTACTATTTTTACTGGCAACTTATACTGCGTAATGAGCATAAGCTCTTGGGCCGTCATCTGAAAGCCTCCATCGCCTACAATGAGGACAACTTTCTTATGAGGAACGCTCACCTGTGCCCCAATGGCCGCTGGTAACCCAAAGCCCATCGTACCTGCACCGCCAGAGGTGATAATGGAATTAGGTTTTGTATATTTAAAATATTGCGCTGCCCACATCTGATGTTGTCCTACATCAGTAACGATAATGGCTTCACCACCTAAGCAATGATCTACATATTCAAGCACTTGTTGTGGTTTAAGAACGCCAGACTCAGAAGGCAAATAGCGCAATGCATATTCTTCTTTCCAAGCTCTTATTTGATGGACCCACGCTTCGTGCTCTGCCTTAGGAATGCCCTTATTAATAGCCCCCAATACCCGTTTAGCATCGCCTACTATAGGCACTTCAACGGCTTTATTCTTTTCAATTTCTGCTGGATCTATATCAATATGAATAACCGTAGCCGATTTACAAAACGCCGTTGGATTGCCTGCTATGCGATCATCGAAACGAATTCCTACAGCCAGTACAACATCGGCCTCATCAGTAGCAAAATTAGCTGCTGCAGTGCCATGCATGCCTAGCATGCCAAGGAATAGTTCATGATTTCCCGGAAAAGAGCCCAGCCCAAGCAAAGTATTCGTCACAGGAATCTGTGCCTTAGTAGCCAGCTCATAAAGTTCATCAGCGGCTCCACTTTTTAAAATACCTGCCCCAGCAATAATTAACGGCTTCTGAGCGCCCTTTAAGAGTTTGATAGCTTTTTTAATTTGTAATGGATGACCCTCATAATTTGGTTCATACCCTTCTAAATTAAACGGTGCTTCCAATAATTTTGTAAATTCATCACGACTAATTTGACTTACTTGTACATCCTTAGGTATATCAATCAACACCGGCCCTGGTCGTCCAGTAGTGGCAATATAATGTGCTTCACGCAGCACCCTAGGCAAATCTTGAATAGACTTTACTAAATAATTATTTTTTGTAATAGGACTTGTAATGCCCACAATATCTGATTCTTGAAAGGCGTCTTTCCCCAACAAAGAACAGCCTACTTGTCCCGTAATAGCAAGAACTGGAACCGAATCCATATGCGCCGTCATAAGCCCTGTTACTAAATTGGTAGCACCCGGTCCTGAGGTGGCTAAACATACGCCACATTGCCCTGATGCTCGTGCATAACCATCCGCTTCATGAGCAGCCCCTTGCTCATGTCTTGCAAAATAATGAGTCAAACCATCGTACTTATAGATTTCATCATAAATAGGAATGACAGCGCCCCCAGGATAGCCAAATATATGGCGAATTCCAATGTGATGTAATGTTTCTAATACGATGCGTGCCCCATTAATCATCTCTCTACTCATGCCGACACATCCTTCCTCTTCTCTCTCAACTCAAGTTAATATAGTATTTCAGCGAAGTGCTGTGTCTTGCACAACGCGTTTTCGCTTCCTGTTCCCCCTAATTCAGTGGCTGCTCCCCAGTCTAACTCATTCAGTCACTTCATATTCATGTACATCATTAGAATTATCGCGATAAATCTCATATCCTTCATCATATAAAGCCTTGGTTATGCGATCAATATGTTCTTCCCCATTTGTTTCTACGGTAACGCGTAACTCCACTTCATGAAAGCGATCTAGATTTTTAAACTGATTATGTTCAAGTTTAATTACATTAGCATTTTGCTCTGCCAAAATACGAGATACATTGACTAATTGCCCTGGCTTATCTGGCAAATTCACAGAAAAGGTAAAGATACGTCCTCTCACAATGAGCCCCTTTGTAATCATAGATGCAATAGTAAGTACATCTATATTGCCACCGCTTAGGATAGAAACTACTTTTTTACCTTTTTCTTTGAGCTTTTTTAATCCCGCAATGGAGAGGAGCCCTGCATTTTCCCCTACGATTTTATGCTTTTCAGCAACCATCAAAAAGGCTTCCATCAGTTCATAATCAGATACAGTTACAATTTCATCTACATATTCTTCAATATATTGTAAGGTTACATCACCAATCTGTTTAACTGCTGCGCCATCAGCAATAGTACTGACGCCATCAAGTGTGACTACATGATGAGCTTTCAAGGAAGCGCTAGCACTGGCCGCTCCAATGGGCTCTACACCAACAATCTTAATGGATGGATTCTTGAGCTTTGCCGCCGCTGCTACGCCTGCAATAAGACCGCCACCACCAATAGGAACAAGTAATATATCCGCATCAGGTAATTCTTCTAAAATTTCAAGTGCTATGGTCCCTTGTCCTTCAATCACATCCTCATCATTGAAAGGATGAACAAATACATAGCCGTTTTCCTTTTGTAAATCTACGGCTTTTTGATAAGCCTCATCATATACTTCGCCAGCTAATACAACATCTGCGCCATATTGCCTAGTTGCCTCTACCTTGATGAGTGGACTAGGTTTTGGCATTACAATGACTGCCTTAGTACCTAGTCGTTGTGCTGCCAAAGCCACCCCTTGCGCATGATTACCTGCCGAAGAAGCAATAACACCGCGCTGTTTTTCATCTTTAGACAATTTAGCGATTTTATTATAAGCACCACGTAATTTAAAGGATCCAGTACGCTGCAAGTTTTCTGGCTTAATATACACATCATTGCCACTTTCTTTGGAGAATACAGCACTGTGAATTAACTTGGTTTTCACCGCCACTGTCCCCAAACGTTCCCTTGCTTCTATAAAATCATATAAACTTAACATCCTACCTAATCCTTTCTCTCTTCTCTTTTCTCTCTTCGCGCTTCTCTATTTGGGCTGCCCTCTTCTCTCTGCACGTCTCGCGCTACGCGGTATTTTTTAACTCCGTTAACTAGTAAAATCCACGCTTTCAACTATTGATATTCATATCCTTAGCCACCAATATTCATATTCTCAACTAGTAATGTTTACAGCCTCCACTACTAAGGTCTATGATTGCAGCTCTTAATCTTCATATATTTCAATAGCCCCTTGTGCAGCTGAAGATACATGAGCTGCATATTTCTTCAAATAGCCTGTAACTTGTGGCTTATACGGTTTTAATTGAGCTTTACGACGAGCAATTTCCTCAGAGCTAAGACGCACTTCTAATTTTCTATTAGGAATATCAATATCAATGATATCCCCTTCTTCAACGATACCAATGGTTCCGCCAGAAGCGGCTTCAGGTGATACATGACCAATCGATGCGCCTCGAGTCGCCCCTGAGAAACGACCATCTGTAATTAAAGCTACATCTTTACCTAATCCCATACCTGTAATCGTAGATGTAGGGGTTAACATTTCACGCATTCCTGGCCCGCCTTTAGGACCTTCATACCGAATTACCACTACATCACCAGCTACAATCTTACCACCCATAATAGCGGCTACAGCGTCTTCTTCATTATTGAATACTCGCGCCGGTCCACTATGAACTAGCATTTCTGGGTCCACGGCACCGGCTTTTACAACCGAGCCATCAGGTGCTAAATTACCTTTTAATACGGCAATCCCGCCAGTACTATATACGGGATCATCCCACCGATGAATTACATTTTCATCAAGTACCTTCGCGGCCTTAGCAATATCACCTTGTGCTACAAGCGCTACCGTTTGTGCCTCTTCATGAAGTCTATTATTCATAGCCAAACGATGAAGTACCGCGGAAATGCCCCCTGCTGCATATAAGTCTTCAATAAAATATGACCCCGATGGAGATAGTTTAGCTAGTTGTGGTGTTACTTCTGCGATAGCATTGAAATCATCTAAGGTAAGCTCTACCCCTGCTTCATGTGCCACAGCAGGTAAGTGAAGCGCTGTATTAGAGGAACCGCCAAGAGCCATATCTACAGCTACAGCATTTTCAAAGGCTTCGCGAGTCATGATTTGACAAGGTCTTACATCAGCTTTAAGAACCTCCATAATCTGCATCCCTGCCCGTTTAGCTAAACGTGTTCGTTCTGCATATACAGCAGGAATGGTACCATTACCAGGTAGGGCCATTCCCAAAGCTTCCGTCAAGCAATTCATCGTATTGGCTGTATACATGCCAGAGCAGGAGCCACAAGTTGGACAAGCCACATCTTCTACTTCAGCTAATTCTTCCTCAGTCATGAGCCCGGCTTCAACTTTGCCAACCGCTTCAAATACATCGCTAAGTCCAATTTTTTTGCCCTTATAGGTACCGGCTAACATAGCACCACCGCTAACAAAAATGGAAGGTATATTGAGTCGAGCTGCCGCCATGAGCATACCTGGCACGATTTTATCACAATTAGGAATGAAGACGAGTCCATCAAATGGTGTTGCCATAGCAGTTGCTTCTATGGAGTCAGCCACGATTTGACGTGTTACTAAGGAATACTTCATGCCAATGTGATTCATAGCCGTACCATCGCAAATTCCAATCGTGTTAAACTCCATTGGAATGCCACCGGCTTCACGAATCCCATCCTTAACGGCTTGCACTAGATTGCGTAAGTGCATATGACCAGGAATGATTTCATTAAACGAATTGGCAATGCCGATGACAGGCTTACCGATTTCTTCATTAACAAATCCTAGTGCCTTGAGTAATGATCTATGTGGCGCTCTCGCCACCCCTTTTGAAAAATTATCGCTCCGTTTCATTAGTCTCTCTCCTTTATCGAATTAATCTTGACGCTTGCCAACTAGCGTCTTACTCATCTTTCTCAATTCCCTTGCCTTGAAGTCTCTCACCTCTTCAAAGCCTCTCTCTCTTCTTTCTCAATTTCCTCGCCTTGAAGTCTCTCACTTCTTCAAAGCCTCTCTCTTCTTTCTCAATTTCCTTACTTTGAAGTCTCTCACCTCTTCAAAGCCTCTCTCTTCTTTCTCAATTTCCTCGCTTTGAAGTCTCTCACCTCTTCAAAGCCAGCTGAAATGCCTATCTCCGTAAACTCTTTTTTAGCTCCTTTGATTAATAAAAAAAGACGATTCCTAGGAATCGTCTTAAAAGTCGTTATAACAATATGAGGATGTGTTTAAAAAATCATACTACAGCACGCCTATACTCACTATTAACTTGCTAAGCCAATGCATGTTGCATCGGGAGTATAGGGAAATGATTCTTTAAAACCTTCAAGACGAAGCCTGTTAAGTTTTGTTCATTTCTAATGGCAATAATGTCAATAATCACCAGCAAGCTAATAATGACTAAAACAACTGTTAACATGACTTCTTCTCCTTTCCTCTACTTTATACTACGACGGATTATACTTAATTTAATCAACCCAACGCAATTTCGAATGAGTACATCACCATATATGTAAATCGCTTCTTAATTGCGTATGAATCATCATACTAGGATTTACATCGCCAAAAATTCTTTACCGAGAAAACTACTGTTCACTCTAAATGAATTGTTCCACTGCAAGTGTATCCATGTCCATTATATTAGCACTCTTATGAGAAAAATGCAACACTTTTTTACAATTTTTTTTGATTTTCTTAAAAAAAGACACTAACTTCATTAATCATAACAATTTAACAAAGTTAGTGTCTTTATAATATGAATTAACAACTGGTAACCTAAAATACCATCCTATTAACTTAATTTGAGGACCTTCATAATGATATCCGTAATGATGTTCCTACAGGTCACGTCCTACATAGCACATCCTACATGGTATGTCCTACATAATACCTCTTACGAATTCACCTGTTCTCCCCTAAGTTCTTTGGCTAATACACTGTGCTTACGACTGTAAAACACATAGATAAGAGCCCCTAACAAACTCCACGCAGTAAAGAGCTCAATAGTATGAGCAGATAATTGGGAAAATACGAAACCGCAGAATAAAATCGCTAACGGCGCCACAATATATACAGAAGGGCAACGGAAATCGCGCTTCACATCAGGATATACACGGCGAAGTACCATAATACCTAAAGAAGCACACATAAACGCAAAGAGCGTACCGGCCGAGCACATTTCAGCCACAATATGAATCGGTGTAAATCCTGAAATAAGTGCCACCACCGTACCTACAACCAGCGTGATAATGTGAGGCGTATGATATTTAGGATGAATTTTACAGAGCCCCTTAGGAATTAATCCATCCCGACTCATGGCAAAAAAGGCTCTAGTTTGTGCATAAATCATAACCAACAATACGGTGGACAACCCACAAAGCGCCCCCGTTCCTACAATGGCAGAACCTGCACGAGAGCCCACATATTCAAGTACATAGGTAGCTGGTGCTGCCGTATCTAATTGTGGGTACGGTACAACACCGGTCATAACGGCACTGACGGCAATATACAAAATCGTACAAATAACTAATGACGCAATAATGCCAACTGGCATATCGACTTTAGGATTTTTAGTTTCTTCCGCTGCTGTAGCTAACGCATCTACACCTAAATAAGCAAAGAAGAGTATAGCCGTTCCCGCTGTTACACCTTGCCAACCATAAGGTAGGAAAGGCTCCCAATTAGCTGGATCTACATGAGGCGCCGCTAAGAAAATAAACAAGAAAATCGTGGCGATTTTTATCAAAACCAACACGCGATTCACTCTAGCACTTTCACGAATCCCCAACACAAGCAATAAGGTAGCAAACATAACGACAATAACAGCTGGTAAATTTACAATGCCTCCATCATGAGGCACCGCCGTTAGCTCTCTAGGTAAATCAATACCGGCAGCATGTAGAATGCCCACTAAATAAGCCGACCAGCCGCCAGCTACGGCACTGGCACCAACGGAATATTCCAATACTAATCCCCAGCCGACCCACCAGCCGAAGAATTCGCCTAAGGACGCATATGTATAAGTATATGCACTTCCTGATACCGGCAGCATGGATACGAGCTCTGCATAAGCTAAGCATACAAAGGCACAAGTAATCGCTGCCAACACAAAGGAAAGCATAAGGCCTGGCCCAGCATAATCAGCTGCACCAATCCCTGTTAACACAAAAATGCCCGTCCCAATAATTACGCCTAAACCTAATAAGGTTACATCAAAAGCGCTGAGGGCACGGGTTAGTTTTTTCTCCTCCGCCACGGCCGTTAAATCAGCCAATGGCTTCCTACGAAACCAAGTCACAATAATCCTCCTATGCTACATAACTACCTTTCTTATTATACACATAAGTACGGATTACGCCTAGAACTTATTAGCTACTTGTTTATATACGCCATAAAAAAGAGACTGTAACAACATACGGCGCTAGCCTTGTTTGCTATATTAGACCATCAAGTCCCACAGCAAATCGTCACACAGCCACCATACGTAACATTACAGCCTCTCGATTTTATTTTATATTCCTAGTATGCGCCTGTCCCCCAAGACATGCGTAATACCTTTCTCAAATAGGTATCTTCCCATACTAAATACATGTAGCAACTGCTCCTAGCAAGCTTAATTAAGCTCTACAACAGCAGCTTTCTTTACTAATGCTTTATTAATAAGACCTACAACAAAGCCCACTACAGCAAATGGTACCCAACTCATGCCTACAGCATGGAATGGTACATATTGAGCAAAGGCTTCGCCAAATGCGCCAAGACTAACACCAGCTGTTTCAGCACCACTAACAAAAGCGGCAATAAGAGTCAAGCCGATGCTCCACGCATACACACATTGACGACCATCAAACAAGCGATCTAAGAATGCAAGTGCAATGATTACAATAGTCAATGGATACAAGAACATTAACACTGGAATCGTAGACACAATGATAGTCTTTAAGCCGAACATGCCGATGAAGAAAGAGACTACAGAGAATAGTACCGCATATGTTTTATATCCCAAACCAGAGTACACGCGATTAAAATAAGTAGCACAAGATGTTACAAGACCAATACTCGTTGTCAAGCAAGCAAGTAGTACGATAATAGCCAATACAATGGCCCCTACATTACCGATTAAAATACGCGCACTGCCAGCAAGAACTGGTGCACCAGTATCTAATACACCCAATTGTTCTACACTAGTGGCCCCTAGATTTGCAATGAATACATATACAAAACCTAAGCAAGCTACGGCAATAATACCAGCTTTGAAAGTAGCAGATGTAATCTGCTCTTTTGTTTTAGCACCAGATAAGGTAACAAACTGAATCACCAAAATAGCAAATACTAAAGAGGCCAATGCATCAAGTGTGTTATAACCATCTAAGAAACCTTGAAGTACAGCTGTACTAGGTGTAGCATATTGCTCCATTGGCGCCATATAGTCACCCATTGGTGTAATCAAGGATTTGGCAATTAAAATACAAATAGTCAATAAAAGTAGCGGTGTTAATACTTTACCAATGCGGTCTACCAATTTAGCAGGGTTAATAGCCAACCACAAAGTAACCCCAAAGAAAATAGCTAATACAATGCCTTGCATTACATCGGAGCCACCATTAGCCAAGAAAGGCTTTACAGCAATTTCGTAAGATACTGTGCCTGTACGAGGGATTGCAAAGGCTGGCCCTATAGCAAGATATAAAAGTACAGTATAAATAAATCCGTACACAGGATGAACGCGACTAGCTAGGGCTTGTACGTCTTTTGAACCAGAGTAGCCCATTGCCATAACCCCTAGTAATGGCAAACCTACACCAGTAATGATGAAGCCTAAAATAGCCCACCACACATTTTCCCCTGCCTGCTGCCCCAAAGCTGCTGGGAAAATTAAGTTACCAGCTCCAAAGAATAGAGCAAATAACATGAGCCCTATAGCAATATAGGCTCGGTTGTTTAAATTAGTTTGATTGTCCATAAAAATCTCTCCTTTTTCTAATTTTAGGTTCTATTATACAACAGTTTTACAGAATGGACAATTGTATTTTTATTTATTCCCTTTAAAATTAGAATTTTAGGGAACTTATTCTTCCACCTATATGTGCCCTATACTAAGAGATGCCTTTTCTATGCCTATGCTAAAGATGTCCCTCTTATATTTATATTAAGATAACGCCCTCTTATGTTTATGATAAGACATATCATTTCTATGCCTTATAATAAGCCCTCTGTTTCGCAAGAAATAATACTTACCTTTACATCA
>NZ_CALJON010000041.1 GCF_937981445.1 uncultured Veillonella sp.
AGCTGGCAGAGCACCTGACTCTTAATCAGGGTGTCCAGGGTTCGAACCCCTGGTGATCCACCACACGATTCGAAAACGAACCCCTAACTATTTGCTTGTCGAGTAGTAATGGCGGTTCGTTTTTGTAATTATAGGCGATTTCTATGTAGTCGTCATAAATAGTTACGTGACGTATGAAGGTGCTAATTAATTTGTCTGTATATACTTTTAATATATTGATATTTTCTCTATTTGCAAATGTGTTGCACTCTTTGACCCTTTCATTTCGGTGATGGTTAGATGAGTATCTAGAGTAAATTATAGTATTTTTGGACATAATAAAAAACACGCTCCTTGCTTAAAATAGGTATGGTTAAGAAACTTAGAGCGTGTTATAAGTTAATTATTGAGATTACGGTAATCTAAGTGCTGTATGATTGTTCCTCATCTGTTGGCGCAGGTGAGGGATTTTTTATTGTGTAATAATCTTTTTAGTATTTAAATGCCAATCTGATGGAAACCCTAGCTTTAATAGTATACTGTTAATTTCGATAGATGTTAATTTTTTTGATAGTTTGTTTGTTAATTTTAATATTGAATTGTGTAATGCGGCATATTCTATTTTGCTCAAAAAACATTGCAGAGATAAAAACACAGTATATGTACTATTCCTATTATCTGTAGGCTCTAAATTATATTTAGAATGAAGTGGTTCCCAATAACGATCGTCACTAGGACAAATATGCCCTATCAGTCTATTGTTATGGGCACATACATTTCTTATATCATGAATGTTTTTTATAAAACTAATCATTGTGGCAGGAGTGAATTGTCCGGGGGTTGGGAGATGCTCGTTGATAAAGTTTAAGCAATCTTTAGCTACCCTATTTTGTACTGATTCTTTTGAGTTTGCTAACATATATCTAAATGTTCCGAATTCAATATAGTTAGATATAACCCACATAGGAACTTTTTGGTATGTATTTATATAATGATATATACTAGAGTTTTTATACTTGTTACAATTATGCTTTGTTAATATTTTTGATAATTTAGAGATGGTTTCAATTATTTGTAATCGCTTAGTTTCATCATAACAGTTAATGTCTAAATATGGGTAAGGTAGATCTGAAAAGGTTTCAGAGAATCTATGAGAGAATATTGCTTTTAAGTGTGTTTCTGTACTAAGTATTGCATTGAGCAATACTTTTTTTAAATCTCTTTCAAATAAATATAATTTTGCAATTTCATTAAAATTAGTATGGTTGGTATAGTTATCTTGATTATCTCTAGGAAAGAAGTTCCCATATCCATTAATGATATTATAGTAATTTTGAGTCAGCAAATATTCCTTTGCTTTATTTATATCATCTATAATTAATCCTCTATTCAAGAGTATTTCAATTTGTTGATCTATTGTTTTGAATTCTTTCAAAAGAAAAAGCCCTCCTCGAATGAGGAAGGCTTTTCTCCGCATCGGTCCCCGTAGGGATACCGACACTCTTTTGCTATCCTCATTATAGTAAATTGCAGTGGTTAAAGTCAATACATTGAACGGTAAGTTTATACAGAAAAATAATAAATATGAAAAAATATAGGTGTAAATGTGAATAAAAAATCGAAAAATAAGTATAAAAGTAAATTTAAATGGTATGATAAAAAAATATAAATACTATATATAGTAGACGGATAAATTTGATTGCATGATTTATTTATAAGCATTCATCAAGGCTAATAATAATTTTTTTAACATAATAATATCCTCCTATACAATATGATAAAAGAAACTTATATTTTCTATAGAGTAACTCATAAATATATTCTAATGTTATATTTATAATATTATCAATCTTTTATTATTTTTGGAAGAGATACATGGTGGGCAGATTAGAGCAATGCTAATAACTAAAATTGCATTTAACACACTTTACAGAATATTTTGCCTCAACCTAGAAAATTCTCTTCATTTTAGTTATAATAAAATGATAATCTATGACCGTAGAACCATAGATTGAATTGTTTTACAATCGTAGTTTATAGAAATATGAGGGATAGAGAGATGAAATATACTAGTACTCGCAGTGTACAACAAGTTAGTGAAACATATGCTTTGCTTCATGGGTTGGCTAATGATGGCGGTTTGTATGTGCCAGCTGGTTTTCCTGAGCGTTCGATTACGTACAGTATGATTGCTGATAAAAGTTATCAAGAGATTGCCTATATTGTGCTAAGTAAGTTTTTTCCATCTTTTGAAGAAGCGCATTTAAAGGAAATGATCCATGCTGCGTATAGCAAGGAGAATTTTGCTACTGCAGATATTGCGCCTATTCATTCACTCATTGAACGCTTGTCGGTGCTTGAGTTATTCCACGGTCGCACGCAGGCTTTTAAAGATATGGCTTTATCTTTATTTCCTTATTTATTAGTAGCTGCCAAAGAGGCTGAAGGGGAAGATAAGGAAGTCTTGATTTTGACGGCTACCTCTGGGGATACTGGAAAAGCAGCCTTAGAAGGCTTTAAAGATGTGCCAGGTACGCATATTCAAGTCTTTTATCCTACTGATGGGGTGAGTCCTATGCAGCAGGAACAAATGCAAAAGCAAGACGGAGCTAATGTGAATGTAACGGCTATTCGCGGTAATTTTGATGATGCGCAGCAATTTTTAAAACGTCTTTTTGTTGATGCTGACATGGCTGATAAAGTAGGGGCTAAGGGCGTTCGCTTCTCTAGTGCTAATTCGATCAATGTGGGACGTTTAATACCACAAGTGGTGTATTATGTAGCGGCCTATGAAGAATTAGTGGGCCAAGGGGCGATTCATGAAGATGAAGCCTTCAACGTGGTGGTGCCAACGGGGAATTTTGGCAATATTTTAGCAGCCTATTTTGCTAAAATGATGGGGGTACCTATTGGTAAACTTATCTGTGCGTCCAATCGCAATAATGTGCTGACTGACTTCTTCCATAATGGCACATATGACATGAATCGACCATTCTATACGACTATTTCACCGTCCATGGATATTTTAGAAAGCTCTAATTTTGAACGCTTCTTATACTACATGAGCGGACAAAATCCGGACCTTACTAAGAGTCGCATGGCAGATCTTAAAAAGGATGGCAAATTATCTGTTACGGATGAGGAATTACAGCGCATTCAACAAAGTTTCAGTGGTCAATTCGTCAATGATGAAGAAACTAAGGCGATTATTGAGCAAGTGTATAATTCCTACGGCTATTTACTGGATCCACATACAGCTGTGGCCATGGGGGCGTACATGAAGGAATTACAGGCGCATCCAGAAGATGGCGGTCGCCATACAGTGATTGCAGCTACGGCGCATCCATTTAAATTCCCGCCAGCTATTTGCGAAGCCTTGGAATTGGAAAAAGGGGTAACGCCATATGACAGCTTAGAACATATTTCAGCAGTAACAGGCGTGGCATTTCCAAAACAATTAGCACAGCTACAAGACAAAGAACTTCGTTTCACTAAAACTATTGATAAAGAAGCTATGGGGAAAGAAATTTTAGAATTTGTAGATACTTTTGGGAAATAACCCGGCTAGCTTGTTGAAAATAGCTAAACTAGCTTTTGAGGTATAACCAAACTAGAAAGTTGTGATGTAATGAAAAGAGCCTTTTTCTATGCAGTTTCATCGGCATTACTACTCAGTATTATGAATGCCTTTGTAAAAATGCTAGGGCAAGGTATGCCGGCTGCGGAAATCACCTTCTTCCGCGGCCTTATTGGCACAGTAGCTGTATTAG
Source organism: uncultured Veillonella sp. (assembly GCF_937981445.1). Classification (GTDB taxonomy): domain Bacteria; phylum Bacillota; class Negativicutes; order Veillonellales; family Veillonellaceae; genus Veillonella_A. The sequence goes on from NZ_CALJON010000041.1 coordinate 3,750, forward strand.
GCTACATGGGGTGGCACAAGATCGCCTTCTCATCGGAGAACCGTGGCATGCTCGTCATGCGTGGCGTGTTCGGCGGTCTTGGCAATTTCTTAAACTTTTTGGCGCTCGCCTATATGCAATTGGCTGATGCGTCAATTTTATTTCAATTATCGGGCATTTTTGTGTTTATCTTTAGCACTTATATTTTAAAAGAGCCCATTCCTAATGGTGCGGGCAAATGGCTTTGGGTCATTTTATTGGCCGTTATTATTATGATTAAGCCATGGTCCTATAATGACTTCCACTGGTATTCCTTATATGCCATTGGGGGTGCATTGTTTGCTGCGGCGGCCTATACAACGATTCGCCAAATCAGTCAAAGTGGCCATCATAGCCCTTATGAAATCATGTTTTACTTCTTGGTCTCCATGATTGTAGTGGGGGGCATTTTTATGTGGCAGGATTTTGTATGGCCTGACACAAGACAGTGGATTTTAATCCTTATCATCGGCGGTATATCCGTGTTTGCCCAATTTTTCTTGACTGGCGCCTTCGTGGCAACGAATGCAGTGGTGGCGCAATTCTTACAATATATTGGCGTATTCTTTAATGCCTTCTGGGGCTTCATGCTCTTTAATGAATGGCTCTCGTGGATGACGATTGCAGCAGGGGTGCTCATGTTTGTGGCGTCAGTGATGATTGGGCGCCTAAAAGAACAACATCATGTGAGCCGTAATTAGCATGGCTTGTAATGCGTCATGGTGGAGGAGCGTAAGCGCGATTCGTATGAGAGTGATTCGTATGAGAGCGATTCAGAATATGATATAATACATATATACTCTAAAAACAACGCAAGATGTATTTGCAGAAGAGGAGATACGAATGGAAAATAAAACATATGAATTTGGTTTAGTTGGTTTAGCTGTTATGGGTCAGAACTTGGCGCGCAATGTAGCACGCAATGGTTTTAGCATTGCTGTATATAATCGTACGCCACAAAAGACTGACGATTTTGTTAAAAACTATGGTCATGAAGGCACTATTGGTGGTGCTCATACACCAGAAGAGTTTGTTAACATGTTAGCTAAACCTCGCAAAATCATGTTCTTAGTTAAAGCAGGTAAGCCTGTAGATGATATGATTGAAGCCTTCTTACCATACTTGGATAAAGGGGATACTTTAATTGATGGTGGTAACTCATATTTTAAAGACACAATTCGTCGTGCCAAAGATCTTGAAGCTAAAGGCTTCCGTTACTTAGGCGTAGGCGTATCTGGTGGTGAAGAAGGGGCGTTAAATGGTCCTAGCTTGATGCCAGGTGGCACAGAAGCGTCTTACAATGAATTGGCGCCAATTTTTACAGCTATTGCCGCAAAAGTAACCGATGGCCCATGCTGCAGCTATGTAGGCAATGATGGTGCTGGTCACTATGTAAAAATGGTTCACAATGGCATTGAATACGGCGATATGCAGTTAATTTCTGAAGCCTATTTCATGATGAAAGAAATCCTTCACATGAGCGATGATGAAATGGCAGACGTATTTGCTGAATGGAACAAAGGCATTCTTGATTCCTATTTAATTGAAATTACGTCTAAGATTTTAAAAGTAAAAGACAAAGAAACCGGCACTCCATTAGTTGAGCTTATTTTAGATAAAGCAGGCCAAAAAGGTACTGGTAAATGGACGAGTCAGGAAGGTCTTGACCTTGGCGTGCCAATTCCAACTATTGCAGAAGCCGTATTTGCTCGTGGCATGTCTGCGTATAAAGACGAACGCGTGGTGGCAGCAGATGTATTAAAAGGACCTGAAGGAACCTACGAAGGCGATAAAAAAGCTTTCATTGATGCCATTCATTCCGCATTATATGCATCTAAAATTTGTTCCTATGCACAAGGCTTTGCCTTAATTAAAGCAGCGGCTAAAGAATATAACTGGAACATCAACTTTGGTGATATGGCCCTCTTATGGCGTGGTGGCTGCATTATCCGTGCGGTATTCTTAGAAGATATTAAAAAAGCCTTTGATCGCAATCCTGAATTGTCTAACTTATTGTTAGATCCATTCTTCACGGAAGCCATTCAGGAACATCAAGCCAAATGGCGTGAAGCCATTATCGAAGCCAAACGCTTTGGCATTCCAACACCGGCGTTCTCCGCGTCCTTAGACTATTTCGATAGCTATCGCCGTGGCAGCCTTCCAGCGAACATGATTCAGGCACAACGCGACTTCTTCGGTGCTCATACATATGAACGCACTGATAAAGAAGGCGTATTCCATACAGAATGGGAAGCAGAAAGTAAATAAGCTATTTCTAAAAAATAGGACTTAAGAATTTCATAAAAACCGACGAGGCGTACTCATGAGAGTGCGCCTTTTTTTATTACGTAATATTATTAAATAAAACTATTAATTAAGATGAAATTATTGCCCGTATATCAATAGGATGTCCCCGTATTGAGGACGAATTATTCAGTTCGAATAATGTGAAATATTTTTCATGAATGAATAAAATGTGAGATAAAATATATTTATATAGAAAAAATTCAGAAATTCAAGTTAAAACCGTCTTATTTACATGAGTATATGATGAAATTATAATTCAAAAACATGATAAGTGTTATTGACATGATTTATATGAGCAGAATACAATAAAATTAAATAATACTATATTTGTTTTATGGAAGGGGAGAGGCAATTCTATAAAATAAAAAGAAAATTGATTAGTTTAGTTTATGTTTATATTAAATAAGGCATTTAGTCTTATTTAGAAATATGTATATGAAACAAAATTGTATGTATAACAAGGGAGGCTTTACCGGTGAATAGACATTATAAAGTCATTTGGAGTAAGGTAAAAAACACGTATGTAGTTGTTTCAGAATTAGCGAAACGAAATAGTAAATCAGCATCAACAAAATCTCAGTCAGGCCAAAGAATTGGTGTGGCTCTTTCTGTATTGGCGTTGTGTGCGGGATTGAGTGGTGTGACACAGGCGGCTACAATGAACGGCAATGCAATGATTGCAGAAGTAACTGGTGCTGGGTCTAGCATTAGTACTGGATCTGCGTCACAAGGCGCAACTGCTACTATATATGGTCCTATGAACGTCATTGATGCACAGCATAAAAATTTTGATGGTGTGGCTAACTCTATTGTAGGCGTAGCGAATGCGACTAAAAATTCGAATGCATCGTTGATTTTTGGCGCAGGGAATACTGTTGAAAATTCTTATGGAAATGTAACGCTTAATCCTTTTGAAGCGGCGCCTTTATTGGATAAGCCTGCGGAATTGGCGAAACTATTAGCAAGTAAAGTAGCTGACAGTGGTGGACAAATTTTAGTAATTGGCGGAGCTAATACTGTTGATAATGCACGTTTCTCTTCTGTAACTGGGGTTAGTAATAAATTAATAGGATCTACTACTGATACGACTGAGGCTGGATCTAGTAGTTATAATTTTATTTCAGGTGCAAAAAATACAGTTACAGAGTCCGATAATACATATTTAATTGGTACTAACAATGCTGTATCTAGTGCTACTGGCAATGCCCTTGTAGGCGATTACCGAAGCATTACAGGTGGGGCTAACAATGTTATTTTAGGCTCTGGCAAAGCAGGCAACGTATTAGATACAACAGTATCTAATGCAGTTGTAGCAGGCTATAATGCCAATGCTTCGGTAGCAGATGGTGTAGCTATTGGCTCTAACTCTGTGGCAAGTGTGGCAGCTGGTGTAGCAGGTGCTGCTCCGACTAACACAACAGTATCTGATGACGATAAGAAAAATGCTACTTGGACATCTACATTAGGCGCAGTATCTGTAGGTTATGCAGAATCTAAAGATGAACAAGGAAATATAGTTCCAGCAGGCACTCGTCAAATCACGAATGTAGCTGCAGGTACACAAGACACTGATGCGGTAAACCTTGCGCAATTAAATAAGGTGGCTGACTTAATTAATATTAGTAGTACTGGCAGTGGTGTTGAGTATGTGTCTATTAACTCAACAGCTGATGGCAATAAAGATAACTTAGGTGCCAGTGCTGATAATGCTATTGCTATTGGACCTGATGCCAGCACAGCAGCTGAAGATAGCTTAGTTATTGGTAGTAGTACTATTGAAAAGACAGGCAAATCCTCTAGAGTGATTGGTAATGGCAATATGCTTACAAGCACTGATTCATATACTGTTGAGGATAATAAAGTATTTGGCGATAATAATAAAATAACGAATAGTAATCGCCAGTTGGTATTTGGTGATAATAATACAATTTCAAAGCGGGATGAAGGAACTAATAACGGCATTCCACGGACTACGGTATCTGATATTGTTATAGGGAAAGGCAATCAAATAGGTGGTAATGATACTTTTAGAAAGCCATATAATACTGTAAAAGTTATTGGGAATAATAATAAGGTCCCAGTTGCAAGAGACACTATTGTTTTGGGAGATAATCAAAATATAAGTAATGGTGTTTCTTCTATTATTATTGGCTCCTTAACTCCAGCGGATGTTGAAAATGGTGTGGAGAACTGGTCAGTTGCTAATATTGCCATAGGTTACGGTGCTATAAATGGAAAAGGTGCTGGTCAAAGTATAGCTATTGGGACTAGAGCAAAAACAGGTGAAAATAACCAACTTGTTATAGGCAATAGCTCGTCGTTTGGCAATGGAACGGGAACATTTGGCTCGATATATGGACATCAAAATAAAGTTATAGAATCAGATAATTCTAGTGAAGTAACGTGGACCTCTGTTGATGGGGCGAATACTCATATTTCTGGTTCATATAATTTAGTAAAATCTGCATCATCAGCTCTAATTTATGGGTCTGGGAATCAAGTTACAAACTCTGAGGGAAATTCAGTAGTTTTATCAAATGATGGAACTCCAATAAATGGAGATGATTTAGCAGGTCGTATATTTGTGGGGCTACAAGTGTACTCTGGTGATGTTGATGAAGGTGATCCAGAACCAGTTTCCTTTGATAAGGCAGTTAGCTTCATGAAAAGTTATGTAAAAGCTGCTGGTGGAGATACAACTGTAGTAGGTAGTGGCAATATAACTGATTATACAGGGCGCTCACAGCTTTTAGGTAATGGTAATGTTCTAAAAGGGGCAGAGGATAAATATAGCGTCAATAATACTGTAAGTGGATTTGCAAATACTGGAGAAAATCTCAATTATAGTACGATAATTGGTACAAGTAATACTGTTAAAAATGGTGAAGATAATGTTGTATTAGGTGATTATCATACAGTAGAAGGTGGAAATCATAACATTATCATTGGTTCTAGAAGTTTTGTTGAAAAAGAAACAGAGCTAGATTTAGGCTTAGATCCAGAGTTTTTAGGTTTTGATTCTACATATAAAGTTACTGAACGAGTAGCAGAAAAACCTCACACTAAAGACATCTCCAATGCCGTAATGCTCGGCTATAATACTGATGTAACGATTAATGGTGGTGTAGCTCTTGGTTCTGAATCCATTGCAGCTACTGATTCTTCTGTACAAGGTTATAATCCAACTGTAGTTGCAAGTACAGCAACAACTCCTACAACTAGAGCCGCAGCTGATGCTACTACTGATGCAGGAGCGTTAGACTCAGCTACTTGGAAGTCCACATTAGGAGCCGTATCTGTAGGTTATGCAGCTGAAGGTGATACACCTGCAGGCACTCGTCAAATCACTAATGTAGCAGCTGGCACAGACGCTACTGATGCAGTTAACGTAGCCCAACTAAAAGCAGCGAAAGTAACTGTAACAGGCGGTACAAATATTGAATCTGTAGAATCTACTGCTACACTTGATGGTGGTACAGTATACAAAATTAATACAATTGATAAAGATACTACAGTGGCAAGGGGTGCAGTTACATACACAACTGATGGCAAAGGTACATTAACATTAACTGATAGTAATGGTGAAAATATTGCTATTACAGGCCTACAAGATACATATGTAACAGCAGCTAAATTAGAAAACGGCACATTAACATTGACTCGTAATGCTGGTGAAGCTTTAACAGTTACTGATATTGCAACAAAAACGGATTTAGCAGCAATAAAACCGATTGAATATTTCTCTGTAAATTCTACTGAAACTGGCAATAAAAATAACTTAGGTGCTTCTGGTACTAATGCAATCGCTATTGGTCCTAAGGTATCAGCTAGTGGTGAAGGTAGTATCGCAATTGGGTTTAACAACAGTATGGCCGGTGCTGGTGGTGTAGTTATTGGCCGCAATACTAGAACCAGTGGTGACAGCACAGTCATTATCGGTGATGGTGCTGGCGTAGACCCTAATATCGCACTAGATGGGCACATTGCAATTGGTAAAAATGCCCGTGTATTTGCTGGCGGTGGTGAACAAGAAGCAAAACTTGGCTTTGATCCAGATAACTGGCCAAAGGGCGGTGCTGGTGGTTATGATAACCCAACTGACCGCAGTCGTGTAGCTACTGGTATTGCTATGGGCGTTAATGCTAAAGGCCGTACAGGCTCCATCGACATTGGTGGTCGTACTTATAACGGTCTCATGGGTGGTAAGCAAGTAGCAGGCAATGATGCGATTGGTTTCCATGTAAATCAAACAGCTTTAGGTACTAATACCTATGCTAAAGGTTTATTCTCTACCATGTTAGGTTCTTACTCCATTGCTACTGGCAGTTTTGATGGATCTGGCCGTAAGAATACTATGGCGTATGGTGCACAAAACTTTGGTGCTACTGTATTGGGGTCTTTGAATAGTATTCGCTCTAATGAAACCATAACTGAGTTCTTTGGGGTCCCTCTCGGAGCGTCCGCTCAAGGTGTAGCTAATACAATCACCGGTGTTGCTAACATTACAGATAATACCAATGGTTCCCTTGTATATGGTGCAGGTAATAAGATTTCTAATTCTATTACACCAATTAATCCTCCAACTTCTGGTGCAAAATCTGTTGATGCAATGGTTGATACATTGCAAAAAACTATTCGCAGCAGTAAGAGTGGTGGTGCTACTATGGCCTTTGGTGGCGGCAACGTAGCGGACTATACACAACGAACCGCTATTATAGGGGTTAACAATACTGTAACTGGTACGTCTAGCGATATTAGTCAGCATAATGCCATTACCGGTTTTGAAAATACCGCAAAGAATGTAGATTTTGTAACAGCTACAGGTAGTAATAATACGATTGAAACATCCTCTAAATTGATTAGTATGGGTAATGATAATGCCATTTCAGAGACTGATGGCACAATCCTCATGGGGGATAATCGTACTGTAGCAGGTTCTGATAACAGTATTATTTTAGGTACAGCTAATAAAACTGCTAATCCAACACTTCGTGCAGCAGCAGATACAACACTTACAACTACAGCTCAAAATGTAGTCGTTATGGGGTATAACGCTAATGCTGAAGTAAATGATGGCGTAGCATTGGGCTCTAATTCCATTGCGAATATAGATAAAGGTGTAGAAGGTTATGTTCCTTCAGGTGCTACAAACATTAATAAAGCAACACCTACTTGGACTTCTACATTAGGTTCTGTATCCGTAGGCACTCCGGTTGCTGGTGCTGCAGCTACAGCAACGCGTCAAATTACAGGCGTCGCAGCTGGTACACAAGATACTGATGCAGTCAGCGTAGCTCAATTGAAAGCAGCGAAAGTGTCTGTTGCACAAGGTACAAATGTAACTGTAACACCAAGTACTGCTGAAGATGGCTCCACTATATATACAGTGGCAGCTACTGATACAGATACGAAGATTGCAAGTGGTAATGTAACATATGATGGTTCTAATGGTACATTAACTTTAACTGACACTAATAATGGTAAAGTTGAAATTACAGGCTTAAAAGATCGTTACATTACAAGTGGTAACATTACAAACAATACATTGACCTTGAACTTAAATGAAGGCAATCCAATTGTAATTGATAATATTGCTACTATAGGTGATGTTAATAACAGTAAAATCCATTACTACAGTGTAAATGGTCCTGAAAATCCGGCTAACAATTACTATAATGACGGTGCTACAGGCAATAATGCGTTAGCCGCTGGTGTAAGTGCTAGAGCAGATGCTCACAATAGTGTGGCTGTCGGTAATAATGCTACGATTAAGGATAGTAATGGTGGTAAAGGTAGTGGCGACATTGCTATTGGTAATGCAGCGAAGATTGACAACTATGCAGACCAAAGTGCTGGTATTTCTATAGGCCAAAATGTATTTGTTGAAAATATGGCTGGTCAACAAGAAGCTATCTTTGCTCTTGGCCAAACTACATTTAGTGGAGGGGCGTTCTCGACAGCACGTATTCCTACAGATCCTTCGAAAGTGGCGGCTGGTATTGCTATTGGTGAAAACTCCTATGCACGGTCTGGGAGCTTGATGGTGGGTACCCATAAGTATATTGGCGAAATAGGTGATGTAACTGTAAATACAACTACAGAAGCTGGTCGAAAAGCTACCGGTGTTGGCGTCAATGCCACAACGATTGGTACGAATAGCTTTAATAATGGCTCTTTCTCTACAATTACTGGTGCCTATTCCATTGCTTCGGGGAATTATGCTGGTGGTCGTAATACTGTTGATGCAGGTAAAAATTTTGGAGCTACCATTGTTGGTTCCTTAAATAGTATTGAATCTGCAACAGGCGATAGTTCATCTGGGTTAGCAACAGGTATCGTGGGTTTTGCTAATAAAACTGCAAATTCAAGTGGTGCATTAATTTTTGGGGCTGGCAATGAAATTACAAACTCTATAACTTCAACAATAATTCCTGGTACGATTCCAATTTTGGGCCCATCAATCAATGCTAATTCGGCAAAAGCATTACAAGAGCAGATGAAAGAGTATGTAAAAGATGTAAATAGTGGCGGCGCAACTCTTGCCATTGGTGGCGGTAATAAAGCAGATTATACTCATGCATCCTCCATCATTGGTGTTAACAATACCTTAACTGGTACAGCTAGAGACATTAGCCAATATAACTCCATTATGGGCTATAATAACCAAGCAGAAAATGTTTCTGATGTAACTGTAGCTGGCATTAATAACAAAATTACAGGTACTAAAACAGCAGTTGTTCTTGGTGATAATCATACGGTAACAGGTGCGAATAATAGTATCGTGATTGGCTCTGCTGACGCACAAACTGAATTAACGGCAACTGATGCTACTGTAATTGGTCATAATGGGAATGTTGAAAAAGCAGGTGGCGTAGCATTAGGCTCTGAATCGGTAGCTACTGTTGATAAAGGTGTATTAGGCTATATTCCTACTGGTAAAAACGTATCTGATGCAGACAAAGCAGGTGCTACTTGGACATCTAAGTTAGCTGCCGTATCTGTTGGTGATGCTGTTAAAGGTCTTACTCGTCAAATCACTAATGTAGCCGCTGGTACACAAGATACTGACGCAGTCAACGTAGCACAATTACAGGCAGTCGCTGAAGCAGTTACTAATACAGCAGCTGGTGGACATACTGAAATTACCTTAAACGGTAAAACGCTTACGAAGGACAATCCTACTGCTACTGACAACAACTTAACCTTAGCTGTAACAACTGATACTAATGGTAAGAATATTTATGACATCAAGCTAAGTGATAAGCTAGTAATCGGTACACCAGGTAAAGACGGTGAAAATGGACAACCAGGCAATATCACAATCATCGGTACTCCAGGAGTTAATGGTGAAGATGGTCAACCAGGTAAAGATACAAGTGCTAATATCTCAGTAAAAGATGGCGTTAATGGTCTTGATGGTAAAGATGGCGTAACTCGCATCGTTTACACTGATGAAGATAATAAAGAACATGAAGTAGCTACTATGGATGATGGCCTCAAATTTGCTGGCGATGATGGTAATACAAAAGTTGTTGCTAAGAAGCTTAATGAACAATTAGATATTAAAGGCGGTGCCAAAGATTTCACCGAAGATAATATCGCTGTAGTAGCTGACGTTGATGCTGAAGGCAATGCTACAGGTTTACATGTAAAACTTGCTAAGAACATTAACCTTGCTGATGGTAGTATTAAATTTAATGAAACTGCTAAAGATGACAAAGGTAACTCACTTGTAAAAGGTGAAGATGGTAAGTGGTACATTGATTTAACTGGTGCTGTATATGACAAAGATTCTAATACATATACAAAAGATGGTAATCCTGTTGATTCTGTTACACCTAAGACTACAGGTACTGTTGAATTATCTGAAAATGGTTTAGATAATGGCGGCAATACAATTACCAATGTAGGCGATGGTGTAAAGGACTCTGATGCTGTTAATAAAGGGCAGTTAGATAAAGCTATTGAGACTGTAACTAATACAGTAAGCGGTGATCATACTGCTATTACCTTAAACGGTCAAGCGGTAACACCAGGTGAAAACAAGCTAGGCGATTATGAAAAAGACCACGGTCTAGAAATTGCAGCTAAAACTGTAGATGGAAAAACTACTTATGACATTAAGATGGGTAAAGATTTAGTTGTTGGTACTGAGACAAAACCAGGCAAACCAGGTGAAAATGGAGAACCAGATACCCCAGATACTCCAGGTGAAGCAGGTAGTATCATAATCATCGGTACTCCAGGAGTTAATGGTGAAGATGGTCAACCAGGTAAAGATACAAGTGCTACTATAAAAGTCCGTGATGGCAAAGATGGTTTAAATGGCAAAGACGGTAAAGATGGTAGCAATGGCACAACTCGTATCATTTATACCGATGAAGGTAGTGATGTTGAACATGAAGTAGCCACTATGGATGATGGTTTGAAATTCGGTGGTGACGCTGGCGATGTCTTTGGTGTTAAACTTAACAACCAAGTAAATGTAAAAGGCGGCATAACAGCTACTGACCTACTTAGCGATAATAACATTGGTGTTGTTGCTGATAATGGCACATTAAACGTTAAATTAGCCAAAAACTTAACGGGTCTTACTAGTGCTAATATTGGTGGCATCATAATTAACAATGGTGGCATCAATATGGGTGACAAGAAAATTACCAATGTAGGTAGTGGCATTGTTGAAGGCGATAATACCAATAATACTAATGTAGCTAATATTAGTGATGTAATCCAACTTGTTGGTGAAAAAGTTGAAGCTAGCAAAGTAACTGCTGGTGATAATATCAAAGTAGAAGGTAATAAAGTATCACTTAAAGATGATATTACACTAGGTAAAGATGCTGCTAAACAAGTAGAAATTAAGGGTAGTGATAGCACAATTACTGCTGGTTCTGGTGTAAATAAAGTAGCTCTTGATGGTAAGGATGCTTCTGTAAAAGCTGGTGAAGGTGCAAATCAAGTAGCTCTTGACGGTAAGAATGGTCAAGTAACTATTGGTAAAGAAGGTTCTCAAATTATTATGGGTAACCAAGAAGTAACGGCTGAAAAATTTGATGGCACTAAGATGGCTAAATCAGAAAATGGTCAATTCATTACTGGTCTTGATAACACAACTTGGGATCCAGAAACAAATGGTTATGTTCCTGACCGTGCCGCAACAGAAGGTCAATTAAAAGGTCTTGCTGAACAAATTAGTAATATTGATACAGCTGTGAAAGATTCTAGCCGTGTATTTGCTGGTGACGAAGGCGCAGATAAGAAAGTAACTGTGAAGAATGGTGAAATCTTACATCTCAATGGTGGTGCTGACGTTAAGAACTTGTCCGATGGCAATATTGGTGTTGTAACACATAAAGATGATAAAGGTAACCCAACAAATGGCTTAGATATTAAATTATCTAAAGACCTTACCGGCCTAAATTCCGTAACTACAGGCAATACAACTATTAACAATAACGGTCTCACTGTCAAAGGCAATGATGGCAAAGACGGTGCTACAATTACTAGTGATGGTCTTGCTATTAAAGGCGAAGACGGCAAAGACAAAGTCGTTGTTACAGGCGATAAAGTTGATATGGGTGGCAACCGAGTTCAAGGTGTTGGTGATGCAAAAGATGCAACTGATGCTGTGAATAAAGGCCAATTAGACAACGCACTTAATGCTGTTGGTAATGGTATGGGTCAAATGTCTAACCGCATTAGCAAACTCGATCGTCGTGTTGACCGTGTAGGCGCTGGTGCTGCTGCCTTGGCTGCACTTCATCCATTAGAATTTAGCCCAGAAGCTAAATGGGAAGTGTCTGCTGGTGTAGGTAACTACCGTGGCGCTAATGCTGTAGCTCTTGGTGCGTTCTATCGTCCAAATGGCGACACTATGTTTAGCATCGGTACATCTTTAGGTGGCGGTGAAAACATGATTAATGCTGGTGTAACTCTACGTGTAGGTGATGGTGAAACTGAAAACTATCCAGCTCGTAAAGTAATGGCACAACAAATTAAAGATTTACAAACTGTTGTAGATAGCCAAAATGCTAAGATTGAGGAATTAACTCAATTAGTAAATACACTAGTACAAAACTCCGCAAAATAAGCTAAGGTTTATATGCTAGACTAAATCACATACTAAGGTAGCCTAAGTGTTAAGCTAACATACACATGGTTATACAGGTAAATAAAAGAGCGACTCCTTCGGGAGTCGCTTCTTTTTATATGATTTGAGTTTAAACGATTAGGTACACATGGCATTTTTTTTGCCTACAGCTTTTATTTTCTCTAGCTCTATAATTTTATCTATAGCCCACAGGATTTTCCAAGGTGCCAATGCCTTCAATGGTAATGGACACTAAATCATCTTCGTTTAATAGGCGTGGTGGATTAAAGCCGATGCCTACACCTGATGGAGTACCGGTGGAGATAATATCGCCAGGTTCTAAGGTAATGCCTTGGCTCAAGGTGCTAACGAGTTTAGGGATGGAGAAAATTAAATCTTCCGTAGAGCCAGACTGACGAAGCTCGCTATTTACATAGGTGCGTACTTCGAAATGTTTTGGCTGTTTGTCGCCGATTAAAATGGCCGGTCCCATAGGCGCAAAGCCATCTAAGCTTTTACCTAGGAACCATTGCTCATGACGGCATTGTAAATCGCGTGCTGTTACATCATTGAGGATAGTGTAACCAAAAATGTGTTCAAACACTTCGTCTTCAGGGATTTGAGAGCCTCGTTTGCCAATGATAATAGCCAATTCCCCTTCATAGTCCACCATGGAAGTAGCATTCGGATGGAGTGGGATAGTTTGTTTAGGACCGATAACAGCACTAGGAAGTTTCGTGAAGAACACAGGATGTTCTGGTTCTTGTGCTGATTTATCAAATTCGGCCACATGCTCACGGTAGTTTTTGCCTACGCAAATAATATTGCGATGTGGTCGGATTGGTGCTTCAAGGACTACGTCTTGAAGATGATATGGTACAGCTACGGGTGATTCCTTATGCTTCTCTAAAGCCGTAGCGAGGGCTAGGACACCTTCGTCCCCCAAGGTTACTAGCTCTTCAATAGTTTCAGGTAAAAAGGTAAAATAGGCTTCCTCTAAATCAGCACTGCCTAATATAGTTTGCGATTCGTCGTCAATAACGCCCCATTGTTTAAAGCCACTAGGTGCTGTAAATGTTGCAATTTTCATTCGCTGTCCCTCATTTCTCTAATAATTTAATTTTCTTGCTCAGCCATTTTTCGCAGCTTTCTCGATCATTGAAAAAGCGCAGGTCTCGTTCTAAATCAAAGTCAATATACAGGCCGTACACAAAAGGAATCGGTGTATTTTCTGCAATATTAAAGGTGTCAATAGCAATATATGTGCCCGGCTCTTTGGTGGCCTCTAAATCGCTAAATGGAATTTCTTTAATCGTAAAGGCTTCGCCATTGGAGCGGCGGCGCATGCGTTTGGGCACTAAGGAAAAGGTCTTTTTCGTACCTTTTTCACTGATTGTAATGGTAACAGGATTGCTCGTATCGTAATCAGCCATAATCTTGTTTAACGCTGTTTTAAATTCGCGAAGAGTTACCTCTTTTTCTGGTAGTGAGTCGATGATTGCCATAATAGGAGCCTCGTTTCAAAAATAACTTGTTTTGATTTATTAAGTTTGCAATTTTATTTGCAATTTTATGTATATCGTTTTTGCAATTTCCTTATGAGTTTCTGACTATTATTTAATTTAACTATAACATAAAACAATAAAATGATAAAGCTATTCATTGTATTGAGAATAAAAATACATGAGTATAAATGATATATTTTGACATTCTTTTACAAGTAGGGGATAAAACTTAAAATTTCTAGGGAACAAGCATTCATTTAATGATATAATAAAATCAGCATATAATAACATATAATGATGTGTTATAAGAGTCATTTACATACATGAACTTAAGCGCTGTTTTTGAATCGCGCTTATAGGTGAGGAGGATATAGTATGAGTAAACCAGTTGTGGTAGTACCAGGATTTGCAAGAAAAGATGCATTAGCGTATTTAGGTGAACATGTGACCATTAAGCAATGGGATAAACCAGGTGTTATGCCGCGGGATTTATTAAAGGAATGGCTTCAAGAGGCTGATGCACTTTGGTCTGTTAATGGTGTGACTGTAGATGCCGATTTAATTGCGAAGGCATCAAAGTTAAAGGTAATTGCCCAAGCATCGGTTGGCTATGACAATATTAATATTGCAGACTTAACGGCCCGCAATATCCCTTATGGCAATACGCCTGATGTGCTCACTGAAACGGTAGCTGAATTGGCTTTTACGTTAGTGGCTACAGCAAGTCGTCGAATTTTAGAAAATGAAGCCTTTGTAAGAAGTGGCCGTTGGGCTCAAGGCGAGGCGCCAATTAAAGGCCATGATTTGAGCCGTATGACATTAGGGATTATTGGCATGGGTAAAATTGGTGTGTCCATTTCACGCCGCGCTCGCGCCTTTGGTATGACTGTGCTTTATAACAATCGTCACCCACGCAATGATGACAGTTTATATATGACTACATATGTTTCTTTTGACAAATTGTTGAAGGAAAGTGATGTAGTTCTTGTGATGGCGCCACTTACTGATTCCACCTACCATATGATGGATAAAGAAGCCTTTAAAAAAATGAAAAAAGAAGCCCTATTTGTCAATGTAGGACGGGGCAAAATTGTAGATACTGATGCCTTAGTTTGGGCCCTTAATGAAGGGGAAATCGACTATGCAGCCCTCGACGTGACTGATCCGGAACCATTGCCAGCAGATCATCCATTATTTGAAACTGGTAAGGTGCTAGTGGTGCCTCATATTGGGTCTTATACAGACCGCACCCGTCGCGATATGGCGATGCTCACAGCAGACAATATTTTACTAGGCTTGCAGGAAAAACCGCTTAAAACTTGTGTTAACCCTGAAGTAAATTATAAAGACGCTGAATAATTGTAAAGCAGGTAAATGATTGCAAAACAGTTAAATGATTGCAAAGCAACTAAAAGATTGCAAAGAGGCTAAATAATTACAAAGAATCTGAATAATTAAACAGATGCTGAATGATTGCAACGCGTTTGTGCCCTTAATGAGATGAAAAATCTATCCAATTATGGTAAAATAATCGGATAAGAGTAAATAAAGGAAGGATGATTATTCGTGGAAACACCAAATAATGAAACCGTTAATTTTATAGAGTCCATTATTAATAAAGACAATGAAGAAGGCAAGTATGGCAAGCGCGTACATACACGCTTTCCGCCAGAACCAAATGGCTATTTACATATTGGCCATGCGAAATCCATTTGCTTGAACTTTGGTTTAGGGGCAGATTACAAAGGCTTAACGAATCTTCGTTTTGATGATACAAATCCTGTTAAGGAAGATGTGGAATATGTAAATTCCATTGAAGAAGATGTGAAATGGCTCGGCTTTGATTGGGAAGACCGAGAGTACTTTGCGTCTGATTATTTTGACACTATGTATGAATACGCCAAAGAGCTCATCAAAAAAGGCCGTGCATATGTAGATGATCAAACACCAGAAGAGATTAAAAATACTCGTGGTGATTTTTCCACACCAGGTACAGAAAGCCCTTATCGCAATCGCTCGGTAGAGGAAAATCTTCGCTTATTTGAAGAAATGAAGGAAGGTAAATACAAGGACGGGGAAAAGGTGCTTCGCGCTAAAATCGACATGGCATCTCCTAATATTGTCATGCGTGACCCTGTGTTATATCGTATTCTTCACACAGACCACCATCGCACAGGCGACAAATGGTGCATTTATCCAATGTATGATTATGCGCATCCTGTAGAAGATGCTATTGAGCGCATTACCCATTCTGTATGTACGCTAGAGTTCGAAGTGCATCGTCCACTTTATGATTGGGTTCTTGAAGAATGGCCTGATACAGAAAAGCCACAACAGATTGAATTTGCCCGTTTGAATATTACTAATATGGTAATGAGTAAACGTAAGCTTCGTCAGCTAGTAGAGAAAAAGCTAGTAAGTGGCTGGGATGATCCTCGTATGCCAACGATTTCTGGCCTTCGCCGTCGTGGTTATACACCAGAATCTATTCGTGATTTCTGCCAACGCATTGGCGTCGCCAAAGCTGATAGCGTTGTAGATATTGCGCTATTGGAATTCTGTATTCGCGAAGATTTAAAATTAAAAGCACCTCGTCAAATGGCGGTTATTGACCCTGTTAAAGTGGTTATCACTAACTATCCAGAAGGTCAAATTGAAATGGTAACTATTGAAAATAATCCTGAAAATGAAGACATGGGAACTCGTGAAGTGCCATTTGGTCGTGAAATTTATATTGAACAAAACGATTTTATGGAAGTGCCAGTGAAGAAATTCTTCCGTATGACACCAGGGAAGGAAGTTCGCTTAAAAGGCGCTTACATTGTTATGTGTAATGAAGTAATTAAAAATGAAGATGGTTCTATTAAGGAAATCCATTGTACCTATGACCCAGGAACGAAGAGTGGCAGTGGCTGCACTCGTAAAGTAAAAGGGACATTACATTGGGTAGAAGCGTCTACAGCAGTGGATATGGAACTTCGTCTATATGATTATTTATTAAATACAGAAGACGAAGAAAATGCCGGCAAAGACTTCTTAGAACAATTAAATCCTAATTCCTTGACAATCCATCATGGTAAAGGTGAGCCAGCCTTTAAAGATACTCAAGTGGGCGATCGTTTCCAATTCTTGCGTCAAGGGTATTTCGTAACAGATAAAGATAGCACTGCTGATCATATCGTAATGAACCGCATCGTTGGTCTTCGTGATAGTTGGGCTAAAATGCAGAAAAAAGGCTAATAAAAGCCAATATAAGCTGATGAGTTAAAGGAGTGTAAGCATGAACTATAAAATGTGGGGCGCCACTTTATTAGTTGCTATGGCGTTGGGGCTTAATACGACTACCTTCGCAGCAAATAACAAAGTCGTAGATATTAAATCTATTAAGGTGCCAGCGGGCATTACGCTACAAGAGGGAGCACCAAGCTCTGTATTGACTAATAAAGAAGCGATTAGCTCGTATTTATTAAATCTTGGCGTCTTATCTACTGATGTATATCAATTGCGCTATAAAGATAATAATGAGTTCCGTTATGGCGTTGTGGCTGATATTCGCTTAGGCGAAGCAGGCCTTGAGCGCATGGGCATTAAGGGATCGATGCCAATGATTTCGCTAAAAAGTAAGAAGTCTGAGAGCCCAACGTATGTAAAGGACGTAGCAGAATTTATTAATGCGAATGGTGCCAATGTGGAGCATCCATATGTTGTGGTTACCCCTTTGACGGCGCAGAAAAATGGTACCTATGAAGGCGTGATTCGTATGGACACCATCGAAAGTAATAAAATTTATTCTGATACATTGCATATTGTAGTGTATGAAAATCTATACTTTGGTACTTGCATTCGCGTGATTGGCCTTGGCAGTGCTGATGATAGTTTGCTTTGGGCTAAGGTTAAAGACTTTGCTAAAGTGTATAAATAACTAGCTTGTAGCAAGGTTAAGGACTTTGCTAAAGTGTATAAATAATTAACTTGTAGCTTGGTTACGTCGAGGATATTTGTATGAACATATTATTCTATAATTTATTCCGCTATCAGGATGCCGGGCTTTTCTTCTATCGCCTTGTATTTGGCGCTTCTATGATGGCCCATGGATATTTTAAATTTGCTGGTGGCAGCAAGACATTATATGCCATTGGTTCGACCTTGGCACAATTTGGTGTGCCTGATGGATTCCTATTACTAGGGACTTTGGCGGCGGCCTTTGAAATGATTGGGGGCTTTTTACTAATCATTGGCTTCTTAAGTCGCTTAGGAGCCCTTATGATTATTGGCACCTTACTAGTGGCTACCTTGGCGGCCCTTGATGCGGGCTTCTTTAAATGGGACTATCCATCGCAGATGATGTTTGGTGCCATCTTGCTCTTCATTGCTGGGCCTGGGCGGTATAGCATTGATGCGGTGTTTACTAAAAAACGGTAAAACATCGGCATGCATTTTGCAGATACAGGCATGGCGGATTAAATTAATAGGTAAATAAATTTTAAAAGACTATGGTCAAATCACACAGTTTTCAAATGTGTTCGACCATAGTCTTATATTTTTTATTGATTTATAAAAAATACTTACTCAAAACTCAGTAAATTGTATAAAAATGTTTTCATTTATGCTCATAAAATGGTAAACTTAAGTATATGACTAGAATCTAGTAGAAAGAAGACACATTAATGAATATGACATATTTAAAAACTATCCAAGGGGATACTACGTCCCACTGCCCGGTGTGGTTTATGCGCCAAGCAGGTCGGAGTCAAGCAGAATATCGCCGTATTAAAGAGAAGTATTCTTTATTTGAAATTACGCAGCAACCGGAGCTGTGTGCGTACATTACACGTTTACCAGTAGAAGAATATAATGTGGATGCCGCCATTTTATACAAGGATATTATGACCCCTTTGCAGCCTATTGGTGTGCATGTGGAGCTTAAGCCTGGTGTAGGGCCGGTAATTGACAATCCCATTCGAACTCTGAAGGACATTGAAGCGCTTCGTCCCTTGGAGCCAGAAGAGTCCTTACCGCATATTTTAGAAACAATCCGCATTTTAACTCAAGAGCAATTACAAGTGCCTTTGATTGGTTTTTGTGGCGCCCCGTTTACATTAGCGAGCTATATGATTGAAGGGGGCCCGTCAAAGAATTATCAAAAGACGCGTCAAATGTTGGTGTCATCACCAGATCTTTGGGATGCGCTCATGGAAAAGTTAACGGATATGAGCATTACTTATTTAGACGCTCAAATCAAGGCTGGTGCTAGGGCGGTGCAGATTTTTGATTCCTGGGTAGGCGCAGTGAGCGCCTTAGAATATAAAGCGCGGATTTATCCATTTATGCATCGCTTAATTAGTTCCTTAAAAATATTGCATCCTACAACGCCGATTACTATGTTTGGGGTGGGGACGTATCATTTACTTCCACTTTGGAAGGACTTACCTCTTGATGTGATTGGACTCGATTGGCGAGTGCCTATTAGTGAGGCTACCGAGATGGGGATTAAGCAAATTGTACAGGGCAATTTGGACCCATCCTATTTATTTGCTCCGTGGTCCGTCATTCAAGGCGAAATTGATCGTATTTTAGCAGAAGGCAAGGCTCATGGGGCTCATATCTTTAATTTAGGTCATGGCGTAGTGCCTGAGGCTAATCCCGATGTATTGAAGCGTATTGTTGAGTATGTTCATACGGTAACGAGTAAATAGATGGAGGGCCCTATGAAACGAAGAGTGGGTCTTTTAGTTATGGCCTATGGCACCCCACGCTGTGAAGCGGATATTTTGTCATATTATACGAATATTCGTCGTGGCTATCCCCCGACTGAGGACGAAGTCCGCACATTAAAAGCGCGCTATGCCGCTATTGGTGGTCTGTCTCCATTAGCAAAATTGACTGAATGTCAAGCGCAGGAATTAGTCAAGCAATTGAATGGGGTGAGCCTTCATGAGGTTGCCACTCATAAGACTATGGCTGATGTTGCTTCAGGCGAGGCTTTGTTTGATGAGGCTAATTCGGATGTGGTGTATGAATTATTCATTGGTCATAAGCATATAGCGCCAACTATTGAAGATGCTGTATCAGAAATGGCTGATGCCGGAATTACTGAAGCTGTGGCCATTGTTATGGCACCGTATTTTTCCTTGTTTGCTACGGCGGCGTATTTTGAGCGTGCTGAGCGACGGGCACGACGTTATGGTATGACAATTCATCAAGTGCAGGCCTGGAATGAAGAGCCTGAATTTATTGAATATTGGGCGAAAGCCTTGCAAGGGGCCGTAGCTAATGTGAATTTAGCTGACACAGCTATCATTTTTACGGCCCATAGTTTGCCATACCATGTGATTCACATGGGTGATACGTATCCGCAAATGGTAGAGGCTACAGCCCAGCGTATTGCTGAACGGGCTGGAGTGGGTGAATATCATATGGCTTGGCAAAGTGCTGGCGTACGAGGTGATTGGTTAACGCCAAATGTGGAAACTGTTACGGAAGAGGTAGCATCTAAGGTGACATCCATTATTTATGTACCAATTGGCTTTGTTTGTGATCATTTAGAAATTTTATATGACAATGATATTGTGTGCCGTACTCTTTGCGAAGACTTAGGCGTGCAGTATATACGCGTTGCTATGCCGAATGGGGATCCTTTATTTGTAAAGGCCATGACGCAGGCAGTGCGGCGATTAGCAAGGAATAATGAGGTGAAGTGATGAATCGAGTAGCAATAATTGGTGGCGGTCTGACCGGCCTATCTACGGCTTACTATTTAGGTCAAGCACAGCCATCCTGGCAAATCGATGTATATGAAAAAGAAAGCCGTTTTGGTGGCAAGATTAAAACGAAGCGCGTTGATGGCTATGTAGTGGAAGTAGGTCCTGATTCGTATTTGGCGCGCAAGCAGGCCATGACGGATTTAATCAATGAGTTGGGGCTTGGTGAAACGATTGTAACCAATGCAACAGGACAGGCTTTTATTTATAATGATAATCGCATGTTCCCGATTCCCGGCGGTGCTATTGTAGGTATTCCTACGGAGTTCGTGCCATTTGCCAAATCGACCTTGCTTTCTTGGCCTGGTAAATTCCGCGCTATGCAGGATTATTTTAAAAGCCCCTATCCTACTGATGGGGATGTGTCCATTGGAGAATTTTTCCGTTACCATTTAGGTAATGAAATGATGGATAAACTGATTGAGCCCTTGTTGTCGGGGATTTATGGGGGCAATATTTATGAATTAAGCTTAGATGCGACATTCCCAGAATTTCATAGTATGGAACGAAAATACGGGAATATGGTAAAAGGCATGTTAGCAGCACGCAAACAGCGTGGTGCTAGTGGCACGAAGCCAAGTGGTCAGTTCCGTCAATTGACTGGTGGCTTAGAGTCTATTATTGATGCCTTAGTAGCCCAAATGCCATCTAATGTAACTTTGTATAAGAATACAGATGTTACCTCTATTGAAAAGGTGGCGGCTGGGTATGTTTTAGGTGGCACGGTGATGACGCCTTATAATGAACTCATCATTACAACACCACCGCAGAGCTATGGCGCATGGTTTAAGGAGGATTCTAAGTTTAACGAATTGATTTCCATGGACTTATCGTCTTGTGCTATTGCTATTATGGGGTTTGACCGCGCTAGTTTTGATGCTCCGCTTAATGGAACGGGCTTTGTTATTACGCGCAAATGTAAAACACCACTAACGGCTTGCACCTATATTAGTGTGAAATGGCCTCAAACTACGCCAGAAGACCGCGTAGTACTTCGCGTGTTCATGGGGAAACCAGGGGACGATACAGTACAGCGCTTAGATGAGGAGTCCTTAAAAGAGCTGGCTTTAGAAGAAATTCAAAAGATTATGAATTTCACGGCTAAGCCGTTATGGACTGAGTTAACTCGTTTAAATAAGAGCATGCCACAATACAAAGTGGGGCACCGTGATATGATTGCTCGTTTGACTGCTTATGCCAATAAGGCTTATCCAGGGCTTCATATGATTGGCACACCATTTGATGGTGTGGGCATGCCTGATGGAGTTCGTCAAGCTAAGACTTTAGTAGATAAACAATTTTCAAATCGATAATTTACAAATAGCTAAATTATAAATAGCTAAATTACAAATAGATAATTTGACATGAGGAGGTAATAGTATGGAAGAACAAAAACATCATCATGGGATGGGAATTCACAATTCAAATTTAGCAGAAGGTCATCCTCATGGTGCTAGCACCGATGAAAAATCCCCAGCTGTATTAACTTATGAAGGTTGGTTTAGCATTCATGCTACATATCGTATTGATTTTCAAAAATGGCAGACTTGGGCGCCACAAAAACAGGCGGACGCATTAGCTGAGTTTAAAGCTTTTATTGGTGAATTAGAAGTTCGCCATGAAGCGCATGAAGCAAGTTATGCTTTATATAATGTGGCGGGGCAAAAGGGTGATCTTTTGATTTGGTTCTTAGAGCCAACCCTTGAAGAAGTGACAGCTCGTGAAACAGCCCTTCGTAAAATGGCTATCGGTGATGTATTAATTCCAACAGCTTCTTTTGTAGCCGTTATTGAAGTAAGTAATTACATGCGCACTGATATTAATCATCCAAAGGTACAAGCTCGCTTATATCCTAAAGTACCTCGTTTAAAATACATGTGCTTCTATCCTATGAGCAAACAACGTCATTTAACTGATAACTGGTATATGACAAGTCGTGAAGAACGCGGTCGTATGATGCGCTCTCATGGTCAAATTGGTAAGAAGTATGAAGATACTATCAAGGAATTTACTACGGGTGCTTGTGGCCTTGATGATTGGGAATGGGGCATTACACTCATGTCTGATGATCCAGTGCAGTTTAAGAAAATTGTCAATGAAATGCGCTTTGATGAAGTAAGTGCGCGTTTTGGTATTTTTGGACCATTTACAGTAGGGACTATTTTAGACGAAGCCGGTCTTGATCAATTGTTTGCGTAAGTTTTGTAGTAGACTGGTTGCGCCTGTGTTAAAACGTTTTAATTGCTAGTTTTATTATTAGTTTATTTACTAGTTTTTAATGCTAGCTTTTATTACTGACTTTTAATGCTAGTTTAATGCTAGTTTATTGCTAGTTTTCAGAATAGATTCTATAAATAAATTAAAAAATAGATAGAGATGAGCTATGAATCCTTTAAAAGAGTATAAGCATATAGTAACGTTAATTATTTTAGCCGGTATTGTATTTCTGATTGCCATCAAGTTCGATTCCATATTAGTTAATGTTCGCTTAGTCCTTAATGCGATCATGCCGCTCGTATGGGGCATTTTAATTGCGTTTGTTTTAAATATTATTGTTAAACGATTTGAGCAAATTTATGCGCCGAAGAGCACGAAGAAATGGGTGATTGCCTCACGGCGTCCCGTATGTATCGTGTTGGCTATTTTATCTGTATTATTGGCCTTATTTATAGTGGGCTGGATGGCGGTGCCTCAATTGGTACATTCCCTTACTATTATTGTGCAAGCCGTACCTGGTTTGTATGAACAGGGCAGCCAGTTTGTTAGCAGTTTTATTGCGAATACGCCAGCTCTTCATGATTCGGGCGTAATGAATTCCATTTCACCTGAGTCATTTGCAGATAATCTTAAAAAGATTGGCGCTGATAGTGGTCGCTATATTGTGCGCACTATGAGCGATACGGTAGAGTGGGTCTTCGATTTTGTAGTAGGCCTTATCTTTGCCATTTATGTTCTATTGGACAAAGAAACATTGCGTAGTCAATTAGGCCGGATTTGTCGGGCTTATGGACGAGAACATCGCATTGGCGTATTTGTTCATGTGTGGCGCGTAGCTAGTCAAGTGTTCAGTAGTTTCTTTATCGGTCAATTTTTAGATGCATTGATTCTAGGTGTTATGGTCGGTGCGGGACTGGCAATTTTCTCCGTCCCTTATGCGCTGACTATTGGCTGTGTAATTGGCTTAACGGCTCTTATTCCGCTTTTAGGGGCCTATATCGGTGGTTTCATGGGGATGATTATGTTGCTCTCCGTGTCGACTATGGATGCGTTGATTTTTATTATTATCTTAGTTGTTATGCAACAAATTGAAGGTAATTTTATTTATCCTAAAATTGTGGGCGGCTCTGTAGGGCTTCCAGGCATTTGGGTGTTTGCAGCAATTACAGTGGGCGGTACTTTATATGGTGTGCCAGGTATTTTGTTGAGCGTACCATTGGGCGCTACGATTTATAAATTAGTCCGTGAAGATGTAGACAAACGCTTGGCCTCTAAGGCACAAAAGGCCCATGCCCATGAAGAGAAACAACATCTTCATAAGGCACAAATTAATGAGGAGCATGTAACGCTTCAGGAGACTAATCCAAAAGAATAAACTACCAATAGAATTCTCAAAACTGAGGATTCCGTGAAATTGATTGAGAACAATTAATACCTGTGATATACTTATCGTATATTACTGTTTAGGAGGTAAGGAATGAATAAAAAACTAACATCCCTCGCTTTGGCTGGGGTTATGGCTGTTGGTGCATGGTCCCTTACTGCTGTAGGTACTGTGTCTGCAGCAGATGCTGCTGATGTGACACCAACTACAGTGACTCGTCAAGAAGGTCAGTCTATGGTTCTTAGCATGCGTGAAGTGGCTGGCATTTTCTTAGGAAAATACCCTAATTCTGCGATTCACTCCATTTCACTAAAACCAGATAAAGGCCGTTTTGCTTATGTAGTAGAAGGTTATACACTAAAGAAAACATACAAATTACAAATTGATGTTATTACATCTAAGATTATTAAGGAGACGGTAGATGACAAGGAAAAAGATATTCCAAACCGCATCTTCAATCCTTTAAATGTAATGGAACCTAAGAAGGCAGAAGCAATTGCTGTAGCTCAAATTGGCGAAGGTGCTTTGAGCAAGGGCTGGGAAGTGAAAGCTGAAAATGGTGAAGTAACGTATGTAGTAGCGGTTTACCGAAATGGTGAAAAAGTAGATATTACACTCAATGCTGTTACTGGTGACATTCTTTCTGTTAGCGAACCAGAACCAATGATTATTAGCGATGATGGTGCTGATGCTGAAGTGGAAGGCGAAGACACTTGGTTTGTACCAAAACAATTTAGATAATCTATATAAAAAGGTGCACATGTGACGCATGTGCATTTTTTTATGAGTATAATGTTGACTAAAATCATCCACATATATAATTTAAATAGGAGGTCTATGTGATAGTTAAAACTGCACGGCAAGAGCTTATTCGCTTTAAAAATAAGGCCATAGGGTTAGGGAGTTTTAGCTTACTAGGAACCTTAGCGATAGTAGGGCAAGCTTGGTTTTTTGCCGTATTAATTAATGAAACATTTTTCTTAGGGAAATCCTTAGCTGATGTAGGCAGCACCTTACTTTGTCTAGGCGGCGCTATTTTGCTTCGTATGATTGCTACGTTTTGGCAAGAGCAAGTGGCACAGGATTTAGCCAGCCTGGCTAAGGAGGATTTACGGCAGCAAATTTGGTCCCATTTGATGCGTCTTGGGCCTTTTACAGGAGAGCGACATGGCGATGTGGTTCATTTATTAACCGATGGACTGGAAAATGTGGAAGCCTATATCGCCCGCTATGTGCCGCAAATGCTGTATGCCATGATGATTCCTTTGGTCATGGCTATCGCTATAATTGATGCGGCCCCTTGGGTTGCTATTATATTATTTATTACATTTCCACTCATTCCGTTCTTTATGATTTTAATTGGTCGTAAGGCTGAAAAAATGAATAAGGAACAGTGGGAGCGTATGAGCTTTTTGAGTGGCCATTTTCTTGATGTATTGCAAGGTATTGTAACACTTAAACTGTTTGGTCGGTCAGAAGAGCAAGTCTCAGTTATTGAACGATTATCTGCTGAGTTTAGAGATTCTACGCTGCGCGTGTTGCGCATTGCCTTTTTATCGGCCTTAGTATTGGAATTAGTGAGCACCATTAGTACGGCTTTGATTGCCGTATATATGGGGGTGGCTCTATTGTATGGGCATGAAGAGTTTTTACCAGCGTTCTTTGTGCTCTTATTGGCACCTGAATTTTATGCGCCCTTAAGGCAATTAGGGGCGGCGTTCCACAGGGGCATGGCAGGGCAAGTGAGCTTAAGTAAAATTGATGAATTTTTAGCCATCCCAGTGCAAGAACCGATTTCAGGGACTCATGAGTTTAATAAAACAGAGCCTATCTATGAGGTGCAATTTGATGCGGTAGGCTATGAATATCCATCACTTCATGGTGAGGCTGTAAGGGACAAATTTGGTCTTGAAACGATAGAGTTTACCCTTAAACGAGGGGACATTACGATGCTCGTTGGTGAAAGTGGGGCCGGTAAGAGTACGATTGCTCATTTGTTGATGCGCTTAATGGCACCTACGAAGGGGCGTATTCTGGTAGACGGCATTGATTTGCTCAGTGTCAATACGGAGAACTGGCGTGATCTCGTTACCTTTGTGCCGCAACAACCTCATTTATTTAAAGGTACATTACGAGACAATATTACCTTTCATCAGCCCATGGAGGAAGCTCGTGTCGAAGAAGCCCTTCGTTTAGTAGAAGCGGACGAATTTATTGCAGAATTGCCAGATGGTTTAGATACTGTAATTAGTGAAGGTGGCGTGGGCCTTTCTGGTGGTCAAAGGCAGCGCATTGCCTTGGCACGTGCCTTTTTGAAACAAGCGTCGATTCTAGTTCTCGATGAAATTACAGCGCATCTTGATGTGGCCACAGAGCAGTCCTTAGCTAAGGCTTTAAAGGTATTAATGAAGGACCGTATTGTGTTATTAGTAGGCCATCGCTTAGCTACTATGCGTTGGGCTGACCATCTCTTAGTTATGCGTGAGGGTCATATTATTGAACGAGGGGGCTTTGATGAGCTCGTTCATAGGGGCGGTTATTTTAGTAAGCTGGTAGCGGCCGGCATGGGACGACCTCTCACTGAAGAGGTATTGCAGGAAATAAAAACAAATGCGTATGACGGCATCGATCATGACTCGTCTGCAATGACTTATGAACGCAATGCTGGCATAAATAGGGGCATTGTCGGTGAAATTAGGCGAGGTATTACTAGGGGCGTTAACAGAGACGCTGAGAGTGGCGTTGTCAGTGAAGTTAACAGTGGCCTTAGCCGAGGAAACAGCAGCAGTCTCAACCGAGGAAACACCAGTAATCTTAATAGTGGAAACAGCAGCAGTCTTAATAAGGAGCTGACTTCCACTGGTTGGCTTAATCGCCTTTTTGCTGTCCTAGGACCAGCGCGAAATTCCTTATGGCTTAGCCTTTTATTTTCATTCCTCACGGTATTTATGAATGTAGGTCTATTGACTACGTCTGCTTGGCTTATTACGGAAGCAGCTTTGCGACCTGAATTAGCTGCGTTGAGTTTAGCTATTGTGGGTGTTCGATTCTTTGGGATTGCCCGCGCTGTTTGCCGCTATATTGAACGCTATGTGTCGCATTATATGGCCTTTCAGGGTTTGTATGGTCTTCGCTGTTGGTTTTATAAAAAATTAGAACCTTTAGTGCCAGCTGTACTTAATCGTTTTAGTAGCGGAGAAGTATTAGGCCGCATTATGGCAGATATTGAAACATTACAGTTTTTCTACTTGCGCGTTATTATTCCGCCAGTAGGGGCTGTGTTGTTGACCTTCATTGGCTTTTATTTCTTGTCTCATTTCTCCATGTATTTGGTGGTCTTATTAGGTCTTGCATTTATTTTAGGTGCTATAGTGATTCCTTATGGCGTATTTTTACATAATTGCAAGGCTACTGATGCAGCGCTGGGCTATCGCAGTGATGTTAAAAACACCATAGTGGAAAGTTTAGCCGGCATCATGGATATTTTGACGTATAAACAGGAGCAGCCTGTTAGCGACCGAGTGAGTGAAGAGTTTAAGACCCTCAGTATGGCCCAGCAGGTAGTAGAGCGCGGCGTGAATTGGGGCGATACTTTATTATTAGGCCTTACACAACTCACCATGGTTGCAGGGGCTATGATCATGATTCCAGTGGCTCACGGCAGTCAAACAGAGGGCGTGTTTATCGCAGTGGTAGCTATTTCCTTGCAGTCTTATTTTGAAGCCTTGGTGCCGTTAGCGATTTCTTGGTATCATGGTCGAGAAAGTAAGGCGGCCATGAATCGCTTGTTAAGTTTAGCTGAGCAAGAACCGGCAGTGGTTGATACGGGGCGACCTAGTGGTATTGAGCCTAGTGCAGTAGGTATACGCTTTGATTCAGTAAGCTTTGCTTATCCTAGTGAGGTGCAAAAGCTTGTATATGACAAGGTATCTCTTGAAATTGAGGCAGCGGAAAAAGTGGCTTTAGTTGGGCCAAGCGGGTCAGGAAAGACAACCTTGCTCACTTTATTGGAACGTTTTTATGATTATGACGGGCAGATCTATTTAGGCAATCAAGAATTGCGCACCATTCCCATTAGTGAAGCGCGCAGTTATTATGGAAGCTTGACGCAGGACTCATATTTATTCCATGCTAGTTTAGAAGATAATATTCGTTTAGCGAAACCGACAGCCACTGAAGAGGAACTGGCACAGGCTCTACGCTTTGCCGCTATTTATGACTGGGCCATGGCCCTACCTAATGGTTTAAAAACTATTATTGGCAGTGGTGGCATGGGGGTCAGCGGTGGGCAGAAACAGCGCATTGCCTTGGCTCGCTTATGGCTTCGTAACAGTCTTATTCTTCTCTTAGATGAACCGTTAGAAGGGTTAGATCAAGTGGTGCGAGAAGAAATTCAAAGCTCCTTACATACCTTGATGCGCCACAAGACCGTAATTTGCGTTACACATCATTTAGGTGGTTTAGAAAAAATGGACCGCATTTTGTTTATGGATCATGGACAAATCATTGAAGATGGTAGCTATGACGAATTAATGGCAAAACGTGGAGCTTTCTATGCGTACCGAAAATTATCTATGGAAAGCGTATAAACTTGTAGGGGATAAATTAGTAATGTAGAAATTGGTAGTGTATAAATTGATAGTGAATAAATTGGTAAGCCTTTTGTAAATTATGCCATAAAAACCAAGTTATATGAGCTTTTTGTAATGTCTTAGTAAAGCTTTAGTTAGGCCTATTGTTTTTATTTTTCCTTTCTGTACAATAAGAGTATGAGAAAAAACTTCCATACGTATCCATTGGTGATTTACTTTTTGTGAAAAAAACTTTTTTGTAAAAGACTTTTGGTAAGAGATTTCTTGTAAAAGACTTTTTGTAAAAGATTTTTTCTAAAAGAAGGGGGCTATTAGTCCCTAGCAAATTGTAAACAAGGTAGAAAGGAATCGGTGACGTATATGATGCGTAATGCTATGTCCACATGTATGGTTTCAAGTGAAATGAAAGTAGTGACCGTATTAGCTTCACCTATGCATATAGGGAGCGCAGTAGGGGCGACTAATTTTTGTTTCTTGGCCACCATTGGACCTAATGCAATGCGCTTTAATTTAAAAGAGCCGGTTTTATAAAAATGGGAGAGAACAGTAGCTATAGGAGGGGTTTCCTTATGGGGCCCTTCTTTTGATGTAGGAGTGAAGATCGAGTATGTGTCATGGAACGATTTCCCCTTATGTCTATAAGACGCCTGTTTACAGTTAAAAGCGGCAAAACACTCTGGAGCTGCTTGTTTGATGGGGCGCAGTTACGACTCATAGGCGCCCTTGTCAGTGGGTTTTCTGTAAGAGTTTGAAAATACCTTTCCTTATGGTATAATTGGAATGTTAAGAACATGCTAAATCCATAGGGGGATTTATGAGTAAAATAGTAACACGTTTATTGGAAATAGCAGAATCAATGACCGCTAAGAATCGTAAACAAGCGTTACCAGCTACTCCCGCTGTTGAGGTTGAACCTGTAGCAGCGGCCGCACAAGAAGAATGTCATTTATATGAACATCGCATTATTAGTGTGGAAGAGGATGCAATCAATCGAATTATTAAAGCGCAATTACGTAATCATTGGTTATTTTATTCTGTTACTTTTGAGTTTGAACCCAATAATAAAGTGTACTTAGGAATAATTACGACTTTAGGCAATGTCATTACTGTTGAGTTTTCTATTGAAGACTTATGGTTTGATGACTATGCGACGGGTTTTTCTATAAAATTAAATATGTCTGATGTGGACATGGGTGGCTTTATATTAAATACGCTAGTTCATTCCTTAGGCAATTGGAGTCTTAGTTTATTAGGCACCTTCTTCAATCCTTTTGAAATTGGTGATGATGGCTCTACTATGCGTTTTGAAAAGAAAGGGATTATTCGTTTTGATTTAGCTCCGGATAGTCCGATTCGCCGTTTGATTCCATGGCCTGCTAGAACGGCTGAAGCAAAAGGGCCGGCTCTTTTAATTAATGCTAAAACTGAACAATCAGCTTTACAATTAGAGTATTACGCATTTCGCGATGAAGTAGAGACTCATAATGTGCAAGATATTCCTGTTAAAACAAGCTGGGTTCGCTCCGTTGATATGGCAGCAGCGTTGCTATTGCCTATTGGGGTGTGGATTAGTTTTGTCATTTTGCACCATTATTTGCCAGCCGAAACTATCGAGTTTTCCTTTTCCACATACTTCCTCATTTCGTTGGGGATTTTGTGCATCAGTTTTATTGTTATGAATATACCTCGGTATATTTATATGTATTTTGATTCGCGAAAGAAATGGCAAAGCGTATTTGTGCATAATAATATTAAGATTCAGATGCGTAAATTGCAGCGCCGTATTACCATTCAACAGGCGTCATTAAAGAAAAATGGCGTTCAGAATGATGAAAAATGTCAGGCTAATATTCGCGATTTATTACTACAAATTCGGGATAAGCGATTTTTAGCGCAACGCTTGCGTATTGCCGATGAAGATCGAGATAGAAAACAAAAAGTAAAATTCATTATTGCATATATCGTATGTACTCTATTAGAATGGATTTTATTAATTCGCTAATAGTACTTACACTTACTTAAGG
>NZ_CALJON010000042.1 GCF_937981445.1 uncultured Veillonella sp.
CACGAACCACGCAATCAGCAGGCAATAAGCATGGAGCTCAGCAGTGACGAATCACTAAGCGGCATAGCATATCAAGGCCCTGCTGAGAGCCGCAGGTAATTAAAATATTATCCTTCGTAAAATTAGTTTTTACAATACGGTTCATGCGCTTAGCAATGCTTTCACGTAGTGGTTCATAACCTATAGATGGACCATATTGTAAAGCTTTTCCTGAATCACTTTGAAGGACCATTTCTGTGGCCTTTCGTATTTCCTCTGCTGGAAATGTCTCTTCTGCTGGAAGCCCTCCAGCAAATGAAATCATGTTTGGCTGCGCAATTAATTTTAGTATATCCCCTGTGTCAGAATGCTTTATAGCATTAACGGGATCTGAAAAACGAATAGCCATACTCATACCTCCTAAAAATTTGATACTTTAAATCATACTATTAAGAACGTTGAATGTCAAATAAAAGTATACAATAGTATGTATTCAAAGGACATTAAAGGATTTATATTTAATCATACTTAATCATACTTCATAGTAGGCACCTAAGGCTCACTATTTAATATGTACTTTCTACACATTGCAATTACTAGTACTTGCAAAACCGCAAATTTCTTAATTTATTAAAAGGATAGTATAGCTTCTAGTAAAATAATAAAAAAGCTCTATGCTAATGCCTTCTCTAAAGAAGACATGCATAGAGCTTTTGTTCTAATATATAAATAATTCATCAAACCATCTCACTATTTATATATCAGTTACTATGTCAAATATAAATGAACCTATAGAGCCTAAAGATTCATTTTTAAATAGTCCTTAGCGCCTTGTTCATCAATTTTCATCTGAGTAATTAAGGCCTCTAAGGAATCAAAGCGCTGTTCAACGCGCAATAATTTATAGAACTCAATGGTCGCTTCATAACCATATACATTGCGATCAAAGTCAAATAAATGGACTTCGAATCTGTGATATTGATTAGTAAAAGTAGGATTATCACCTAAATTACCAACCCCATCATACCAAGCACCATCAAGAAACACACGATTTACATATACCCCATCAGGAGGTAAAACGAGTTCAGCAGGATAGAGGAAATTTAACGTAGGAAAACCTAAGGTTCGCCCCCGCTGGTCTCCCTTAATCACTGTACCAGTAAATCGATAAGGCCGTCCTAACAAGGAATTTGCCGCAGGAAAATCCCCCTTACTAATGAGCTCACGAATTAAGGTACTAGACACATGATTCGGTAAGGTATCACATTGCGCTAATTGCAATTCATGCACTGTAGCTTTAGGAGAGGCACTGCTTTTTACTAATTCTTTAAGCACTGTAGGATTACCTTTTCCTCCAGCCCCAAAGGTAAAGTTTTGCCCCATCACAAGGCCTAGAACTTGACCACTTTGAGTCAATTGATGCACAAACTCTTCCGCCGTCATAGCAATGAGCTCTCTACTCATGGGCAGCATGAGTACATAATCAACCGCCAAGGACTCAAACACTTGAGCCTTACCGTCTTGCTGTAACAAAGCCTTTGGTTCTTTTTGAGGATTAATAATATGCAAGGGATGCTTATCAAAGGTTACTACAATGGCATATGCATCCTGCGCTTTAGCCTCTTCCACAGCCTTTGCAATGACTGTTTGATGTCCTCGATGAATACCATCAAAGGTTCCTAAAGCAAAAACTATATTCTTTTTAAGTGCTTGTAACTCACTAAAAGAGGTCAAAATTTTCATACTATCATCCTATTAAAAAATATTCTTTGCTACTTTATAATGGGTTTTCTTATTATAGAGAACCCCAAAAAATCCATCGGGCCCGTAAGCGCGAAGTAAATCAGGCGAATTAGTATTCACAGAATTAGTTGTACTAGCATTCACAAAATTGTTTTCCCTAGTAATCATTTCAATATTCCTATTACTATTACTATGTGTGCCATGCGTTAGATTATATGCAGGCGACGCCGACCATGTTTGCCCTTGCTTTAGAGCCGTAACAGCTTGAGCCGGCAATTCTATGGCTGGCAAATGAACTAATGCCCGATCAACAGGCTGTAATAGGATCATGCCATGATGTTCTAATTCTTCCACACTATGACTTTCATTAATACTAAATGATCCTACAGCAGTACGCGCTAATTGAGTCATAGTGCCTGGAATGCCTAACTTTTCACACATATCCCGCAAAAGAGAGCGTATATATGTGCCAGAAGAACAGGTAACCTTCACCGTAAAATATGGGTAGGCATAAGCCAGTAGTTTACATTCATAAATATGAATTGGTCGGCTTGGCAAATCCACCGCTATTCCTGCACGGGCTAATTCATAGGCTTTTTTACCATTAATTTTAATAGCCGAGTAAATGGAAGGCTTTTGCTCTTGTGGTCCTTCAAATTGACTCACCATGGCTGATACATCTTCCATAAAAGGAATAGAACATTCCTCTTTAGGCATGGTGGCAATGACTTGCCCCGTACTATCTTCCGTATCTGTACTATATCCTAAACAACATTCTGCCACATAGGTCTTAGTCAATGAATCGGTATATTCAATAATGCGCGTTGCTTTTCCTACAAAAATAGGGAGCACGCCATAGGCTAAGGGATCTAATGTGCCACTATGGCCTATGCGTTTTTCTCTAAGCACGCGGCGGCAAATGCTAATGGCATCATGACTGGTAATGCCTGGTGGTTTTAAAAAGGAAAATACGCCGTCCAACTCGTACCTCCTAAGGAATCACTGCTAAAATTTGTTCCATAGCATCACTAATGGAAGCATTTATAGTACAACCGGAAGCCCGAATATGTCCACCGCCACCAAAGTGGCTAGCAATTTCATTTACATTACTGCGCTTGGATCTAAGACTCACACGTGTCGTATGGTCATCTACATATTTTAAGAAAATAGAAATATCCACCGTATCTACATTGCGAATAATTTCTACAAAGCCATCCGTATCATCGCCTACGCGTGCCATTAAGTCCTTAGTAAGTGCAATGGAGGCAATCGTATTTTCCTTATAAAAGGAAATTGTAGAAAAGGCCTCTTTCATCACTTCTAAGCGTGCTGCTGTAGTAGCCTCTAAATGTTCAGACACAATATTAGGCTCTGCTCCACATGCCACACAAAGTGCACCCATGTTCAAAGTATGCTCTGTAGTATTGCTAAAGCGGAAAAAACCACAGTCTGATGCAATGGCTGCATACAATGAAGTCGCCATAGTCTTAGTAATCGGCCAGCCCCATTCGTTGCAACAGGCGGCAATAATTTCACCAATTGCTGCATAGTCAGGCATTAAGTACAAGGCATCAGCAAATTTAGAATTGGAAATATGATGGTCTATATTATAAATAGGTCCTTCATATAATTCCCCCACTTTACCGATGCGTTCCTTCGTACTAGCATCTAAAACTAAGAGCATATCAGCGTGCCAGGAGTCCATCTGTTCTACAGACTTAACGGACTCCACATGAGCTAAAAAACCAAACTTTTGTGGCACAACATCATCAACAACCATAGTTACTGACTTACCTGCCTGTACTAAAGCTTCATAAAAAGCCAGCATGGAACCCATAGCATCAGCATCAGGATGAATATGAACAGTTAAAATAATAGACTGTACGGCATCAAGAGCTTGTTTTAATTCCTCACGATTAATTAGTTTCATGGGAAGACTCACCCTTTGCTTCTTGCTCGTCACTTACCTTGTGAGAGGCTTCATCTTTTTTTATATCATGCAATAAGGATTCAATATGCATGCTGTAGTCTAAAGACGTGTCAGCTTCAAAGGCAAGCTCTGGTGTATAGCGCAAACGCAATACTTTGCCTAGTTCACTACGAATATGACCCGTAGCATGGCGCAAAGCTTGTAAGGACTCCTTTTTAGCTTCATCAGACCCAAATAAACTTACATAAATGGTAGCTTGACGTAAATCACCAGTCACTTCCACATCAGTTACAGTCACAAAGCCAATACGTGGATCTTTAAGTCCACGCATTAGCATACTGCTCACTTCTTGCTTTATAAACTCTTGTAATTTACGAACTCGTACATCACTCATAAAGGCCTCCTAAATCTGTGGTGCGATTTCTTCCATAGTAAAGGCTTCGATAATGTCGCCTTCTTTAATATCACGGTAACGTTCAATGGAAATACCACATTCAAATCCAGTTTTAACTTCTTTAACTTCATCTTTAAAGCGACGTAAAGAATCTACCGTACCTTCATGCACTACTACACCATCGCGGATTAAGCGCACTTCAGATTTGCTCGTAATTTTACCTTCTTGTACATA
>NZ_CALJON010000043.1 GCF_937981445.1 uncultured Veillonella sp.
ACTGATGAGGTGGCGTTTAAAGATAAGGAGTCTCTTTGGATTCCATTGTCCATGTATAAACGGGTGAATTTAAATCCTATTACATCTGAAAAAAATAACACGTATATTACCTTGCCATTACCAAGGGTGGGTGGCGATATGCTATATAGTGGTGATATGCGTCAAGGCACAAGTAAGATTAAATTGCCTATTAGCATGCGCAATGGCATTCCCTATGTGGATGTAAAATCTATATCACCTAGCTTAGGCGTAGTGGCGGTGGAGACCGCTGACGGTGTGGTACTAACGGCACAAGTAGGGGCCGTTCCAAAGCCTGATGTGAAAGAGATTACCAATAGTGTTACCTTAGTGTTCGATCCGTTTGTAACGACACCGTATGCTCATAAAGTAGCTAATGAAGGAACGTCAGTTATTTCTCCTACTTTATTTGATTTAGGGGAAAAAGGATTAGTAGCCAAATCATCCCTAGGTATTGATTATATGCTCCAATATAAAGTCAATGGCTACCAAGTATGGCCTTTAGTGACCAATACATTTGATGCGGATTTTACGAGTACAATTTTACAAGATGAAACAAAATGGCCTATATTGGGACGTGATTTTGTACTCTATGCCTTAGCCTATGGGTATGAAGGTTATAATTTTGATTTTGAAAATGTTCACTATAAAGATAAGGAGCAACTTACGAAGTTTGTCACTTATTTAGCGGACCTTCTTCATACATATAATATTAAATCCTCTATTGATGTAACGGGCTATTCAGAGAGTAAGAAATGGTCCTTAGTGTATGACCGCAAGGCCTATGCTAAGGTAGTCGATTATGTAGTCCTCATGGCTTATGATGAAACTTGGGCCTCCAGTACTACTGCTGGGCCGGTGGCATCCTATCCGTGGGTGAAACGCAATGTAGAGACTATGCTAGAAGAAGTGCCTGCAGAAAAGCTCATTTTAGGGGTTCCTTATTACATGCGCATTTGGACAAGCAAAATCCAAGTCGATGCGAAGGGGCAAGCGTCCATTAGTGAAACTAAGGGTAAAACATTACCTATGGCCGAGGCAGAAGAATTAAAAGCAACATATAAAGACCGTGTAATCTGGGACGATAGATTAAAAACAAATTACCTTGTTTTTGGTACTAATAGCCTAGGCGAGCAACTCTTGATGTATAAGGAAACCGGGCGAGAACCAAGATTAGTAGTACCTGTGGCAACTGGTGTATCACAGCTAGAGCCTGTTAGGGGATTACAAGCCACGGGGAGCGTTGCAACAGCTGCTCACAATAACGAGACAGGTGATAGTAATAAAAATACCGGTGGTAGTAGTAAAGAGATAGTTGATAATAATACTGCTGGTAGTCATACAGAGATAGGTGATAGTCATACAGAGATAGGTAATAGTCATACAGGGGTAGGCCTCAAAGAAAGCCGCATTGCTGGTGGATTACGCAATAAATCATCGTTTATTAAAGAAGTATGGTTTGAAGACGAAGCCTCTATGGGCGCCAAGTTAGGTCTTATTAAGGAATATAAACTAGCTGGTTTTGGTGCGTGGCGTAAAGGCTTTGAAACAGAAGCTTTTGCAAATTATATGTATAAAGAGTATGAAGAACCAAAAGTGGAACAGCAAGACAAGAAAACTAAGAAGCAGTCTAATAAAAAAGCGGATAAAAATTCTGATAAAAAAGGGACTAAAAAGAAAGTTTGACGGCTATTATAGGTTAGTAATATAATTAGGGTTAAGACTTATGATTACAGAACAATCAGAGGAAAATGGAGTATGAGGAGGCTGCGTTATGCAAGAGAAGTATGTAGCACAGGATATTGAAAAAAAGTGGCAATCCTATTGGGTTGAACATAACACATTTAAAACAGAATATGATGAAAGTAAGGAAAAGTACTACGTACTCGAAATGTTCCCTTATCCATCTGGTAATTTACATATGGGGCACGTACGTAACTATTCTATTGGCGACGTAGTGGCACGTTTTAAGAAAATGAAAGGCTTTAATGTCCTTCATCCAATGGGTTGGGATGCTTTTGGCATGCCAGCGGAAAATGCTGCGATTAAACATGGCATTGCACCTAGCAAATGGACTTTTGAAAACATTGAAAATATGAAGCGCCAACAACAAGCTCTTGGTCTTTCTTATGATTGGGACCGTGAAGTAGCCACATGCAAAGATGACTACTATCGTTGGACGCAATGGTTCTTCCAACAATTTTATAAAAAAGGCTTAGCCTATAAAAAAGAAGCAAAAGTTAACTGGTGTGAACATTGCCATACTGTACTTGCTAATGAACAGGTTATTGATGGTCTTTGCTGGCGTTGTGATAACAAAGTAGAGAAAAAGGACTTAAAACAATGGTTCCTTAAAATTACTGAGTATGCAGATCGTCTTCTTGAAGATTTAGATACC
This sequence comes from uncultured Veillonella sp., assembly GCF_937981445.1. Classification (GTDB taxonomy): domain Bacteria; phylum Bacillota; class Negativicutes; order Veillonellales; family Veillonellaceae; genus Veillonella_A. The sequence goes on from NZ_CALJON010000043.1 coordinate 2,417, forward strand.
CTTGACCATTGGCCAGAACGTGTTAAGACAATGCAGAAAAACTGGATTGGTCGCAGCGAAGGGGCTCAATTTGCTTTTGAAATCCCTGAAATCAATAAGACCATCGAAGTATATACGACCCGCGTAGATACCATTTATGGCGTGTCCTATATTGTATTAGCACCAGAACATCCATATGTGGAAGAATTAATTGCTAATAAGCCTAATAAGGCTGAACTTGATGCATTTATTCACAAAGTGCGCAATTTAAATGAAATTGACCGTACTTCTACTGATGTAGAAAAAGAAGGTTTATTTACGGGCGCTTATGCTAAACATCCAATGACTGGTAAGGACGTACCAATTTGGATTGCTAACTATGTACTTGTAGACTATGGTACTGGTGCTGTTATGGGTTCACCAGCTCATGATGAACGGGACAATAAATTTGCTCGTAAATACAATTTGCCAATTCTTCCTGTTGTACAAAATGCAGACCATACATTGAATTTTGATGAATGGTGCACTGAAGCACATGAAGATGGTGTCCTTATTAATTCTGGTGAATATGATGGCATGACATCTGCTGAAGCTCGCGAAGCCATTATTAAGAATTTTGAAGACCGTGGCATAGGCCGTAAAATGGTAAATTATCGCCTTCGTGACTGGTTGATTTCTCGTCAACGTTATTGGGGCGTGCCAATTCCAGTAGTATACTGTGATAAATGCGGTGAACAACTCGTTCCAGAAGAAGAATTACCTGTGCGTTTGCCTGAAGATGTAGTCTTTGATGGTGGTGCTATTTCTCCATTAGCCACATCTGAAGATTTCTTAAAAGCAACTTGCCCATGCTGTGGCGGCGAAGCACGTCGTGAAATCGACACTATGGATACATTCATTGACTCTTCTTGGTATTTCTTACGTTATACAGATGCGCGCAATGATAAAGAAGCCTTTAATAAGAAAATCGCCGATTACTGGATGAATGTAGACCAATACATTGGTGGTATTGAACATGCAATTTTACACTTACTATATTCTCGCTTCTTTGTAAAAGTAGTACATGACCTAGGTCTTGTAAGCTATAATGAACCATTTAAAGGTTTATTGACTCAAGGCATGGTGCTTAAAGAAGGCAGTAAAATGTCTAAGTCTAAAGGCAATGTAGTATCTCCTGAAGAAATCGTAAATACCTATGGTGCTGATACAGCGCGTCTATTCATCTTGTTTGCTGCACCGGTTGAACGCGATCTTGACTGGAGTGATGAAGGTGTAGAAGGTTCCTACCGCTTCTTAGGCCGTGTGTGGCGTATTGTAGGGGCTTATGAAGAATGGGCTAAAGCCGGTCATACAGAAGCACTTACTAAAGAAGAAACAGCGCTTCGTCGTGAACTTCATCGCGTAATTAAAAAAGTAACTGAAGACCTTGATGGTAAATTTAACTTTAATACAGCGATTTCTAGCATTATGGAACTTGTTAATGCGATGTATCAATTCCGTGATACACATGAAACAATCCAAGCTGATCTTGCTAAAGAAGTTATTGAAAAATTACTTCTCTTATTAGCTCCATTTACACCACATATTACAGAAGAATTGTGGCATGAACTTGGTCATGATACAAGCATTCATAGCGAAGCTTGGCCACAATATGAAGAAAAAGCACTAGTTGTAGATGAAGTGGAAATTGCGATTCAAGTTAATGGTAAACTTCGCGATAAGGCTGTGATTCCTGTAAATATGGATAAAGCAGAATTAGAAGCACAAGCTTTGGCATTACCTCGCATCCAAGAATTTACCAATGGTAAACAAGTTGTGAAGGTTATTATTATTCCAAATAAGATTGTAAATATCGTTGTAAAATAAAATCCTAAGGATTTGCCTGATGCGGGCTTGGCTTATAGCCGAGTCCGCATTTTTAATCATATAAAAGTTGGGTAGGTGAAACACATGTCAAAACGAACTGATTATATTAGTTGGGATGAATATTTTATGGGTGTTGCTATTTTGGCGGCCCAGCGTTCCAAAGACCCTAATACACAAGTAGGGGCTTGCATTGTAAGCGATGATAATAAAATTCTATCCATTGGTTACAATGGTATGCCCTGTGGCTGCAATGATGATGATTTTTCTTGGGACCGCGATGTAGAAAACGATAATAAATACTTTTATATCGTTCATAGCGAGTTAAATGCCATTTTAAACTATCGTGGTGGCTCTTTAGAGGGCAGTAAAATCTATGTTACTTTATTCCCTTGCAATGAGTGTGCTAAGGCTATTATTCAAAGTGGTATAAAAGAAGTTATATATTGGCAAGATATCTATAAAGATACAAGAGAAGTGAAAGCCTCTAAACGAATGCTAAGAACGGCGGGCGTGCAGATTACGGAGTATATGCCTACAGGACGGACACTTAATATTAGCTTGTAGTAATTTCTTATGAAGGAATACAGTTATCAAGATTAAGAAGAACAGTAAACATATTTTTATAAAATAAGAAAAAAATAAAAGCAGGTCATAACTTCAGCATGGATAAACCATGAATTCGTTATTGACTCTGCTTTTTTTTACTTATCATACATAGAGTACGCCTTTGAATTACTGTTTTTCAATCTATATAATACTAAAACTTTCTGGCATAAGAAATTACTATATCATACTAGAGCTTCCTAGGATAAGAAATTACTACATCATAATAGAGTCGTTAGGAAAAAAGTATGGGTAAAGCGCCTAGCGGGATGTATAGGTTTATGGGAGAATCAGAAAATAGTGGATAGTAGATAGGAATTTTCAAAGCTCGTGTCGAATCTATTAAAAGTGCAAAACTTTACCCCTACTTCTGATGTATCGAATGGTGTTGCTTTAACAGAGTATGGTGAAATTAATCTAAAACGAGAAAATATTACAGGAACTACATCTTCGTTTATTCATGAATTAGTTCATGATGTGGTAACTAATATTATTGATAGTGGGGCAGAAAAGGATATTAATTATCTCAATACGTTATTTAAATTAGCTATATATAGAGCTAGGGGGAGAAAACATGGCAGAGAAAATTCAACTATGGAAAGACTTGACTCCAGAGGAGCAACAGGAGGAATTCGTTCGGACAGCTTATTACCTACAGGAAGTAATAGGGATGGAGGACGAAGAAGAAATCAATCGAGTGGTAAATCTAATGCCAGAGATGATAGACAGAATCGGACCTCGCTCGATAGCCAGAACGGACAGAGCGTATCTAGCAGGGGCAACAGCAATGGCAGTAGCTCAAATGCTAGCGGAGGATTTGGGGTACGAGATAGTTCGATGGGAAGCCAAAGACTGGATAAAAATGGGGCAGTGGATGGAAATGGACTATCAAGAAGAGAAGGAACGACTAGCGGAGCATATTCAAGATACATGGAATCTTCGTGGAATAGTGCAGAAAGTTTAGTAGAAAATACAACTAAAGATGATATTAAGAATGGGAAAACCTTAAAAAAGATAGAACGAAAACTAAAGGATTTATTTGATGACCACGAACTCTACATGTCTGATAAAGCAGAACTTATTAGTGCCTGGTTAAATGCAGCTCTTCAATTAGATAAAAAATATGGTACTAATTTACTAGAACAATTACGTAATGACCATGTAATATTCCAAGAAACATTAGCATATGGTTCTCATACATTTATGACTCCTAAACAAGTAGGGGGCATTTTTGATTCGGGTAGAGAATCTATGGATGTAGAAAAACGTCAAGAAGTTATTGATGACCCTATGAACAAGATGATTCTAGTACATCGCCTTGGTGGGGAAAATAATAGTAACAATCAAATTAAATTATCAATTAGGACCAATCAAATTGCCGCTTCTAATGAAGCATTCTTGGCAGACCAAGCTGTAAATGGCAAAAATGCTACTCGGACCAAAGGACTTTCTAACTTAAGTGTAGCATTCCTTAAATTAAAAGATTTGGAAAGTAAGGCTACAGAGGCTTTTGGCGATGTATTCATTGTATTAAAACGACAGGTACTAAATAAAAAAGAACGAAATGCAAAAGGTAAAAATGCATGGTATGCTGGTACTTCTGATACTCGTTCATTAACTATGCGTATAGGAGCTATTAAATCTGGAAACGATTGGTATTATTGGCATAAAAGAAAAAGATGGTATGAAAAACTGAAAGGCCTTGGTGGCTTCTCCACCCTGACAGTTTTCATCCCATCTTGTCTTATATCATTAAACGGCCATTCTCCATAACTGTAATCTCTTTACCGTCTGGCGTAGTGCCTACAATATTCATATTTTCATGCCCAATCATAAAGTCCACATGGCTATGGGAATAGTTTAAGCCTGCTTCTTTAAGTTGTTCTTTCGTTAGGCCGTCGCTATTTTGTAAGCATGTTGGATAGGCGGCACCGATGGCGAGATGGCATGAAGCATTTTCGTCGTACAAGGTTTCAAAGTAGATTCGATTGGATTGGCTTATTGGTGAGTAGTGATCTACTAAGGCAAGTTCTCCCAAATAAGAGGAGCCTTCATCTGTTTCGATGAGTTTAGTCAAATACTCTTTACCTTCAGCCGCATCATAATTGACAATTTTACCATCTTTAAACTCAAACCAGAATTTATCAATATGATTGCCTTGGTAAATTAGTGGCTTGGTACTGAATACTTTACCATTTACATTATTGTATTGAGGTGCAGAGAAGACTTCTTCAGTGGGGATATTAGCATCGAAAATAATACCGGATTTTGAAGATTCCGCACCGCCTTGCCAAAGATGATTTTTAGGAAGGCCCACAACTAAATCAGT
>NZ_CALJON010000044.1 GCF_937981445.1 uncultured Veillonella sp.
TGTGGTTTAAGTCATTTAGAAGTAATACGCAATTTCTTAAATAGTGATGAGAAGACCTTACTTATATTTGAAGATGATGTGGGGTTTGCTGAAGAGGCTTCTTTGACCGTATTGGAAGAAATTGATTCATTCATGGCGAGTCAAAGTGGACCAGCAGCTTTAGGCTTGTATAAAAGCTCATATAGCTTTAGAAAAGTAAAGGAGCTTTCTAAATGCTCTATCTACTCAGCATTTAGCTTTACTTTAGCTCATGCGTATATTATAAATCGTGCGGCAGCTCAAATTATGGTAGACCTACAAACACCGATAAATTTTGAGATTGATGTTTTCCAAAACTATTATTTATTAAAAGGTTGTCAGCTCTTTTGTTTAGATAAAGATTTAGTTGTACAAAAGAATTGTATTCAGTCTACCATTGGTGAGCAACGGGCTAAGCGGAATAAAGAGTTTAAAAAACACAAAAAAAATGTGTTCATTGATTTGTATAAAAAATTATCCTTTAAAGAAAAAGTATTGTTTTGGGGGCGCAAGCTTTCAAAAGAAATATATCGACCATTTAGGCCTAAATAAAAAACAGCCCCAGTGCATAAGTAATGCACTGGGGCTGTTGTAGTTATGAATCGAAGAAACTGTATTTTATTATATTTTACTGTATTTACTGCATCTTTCTATTGATGACAATGGGGGGCTATAAGGGATAATACTTTCCTATGCCTTCTCCCTAAAAAATTTTCCAATCAAAGGCATGCGTTGTGCATCGTGTTTATTGAGTCCTTTTAGTAAGAACATAATAATCACATAAATGATGCCGCCGATGAAGGCTGTAATAGCCATGGCGAAGAATTTATGCATAATAGCCTCCAGTGGTGGATACATAAAGTACATGGCGACGCCCATGATAATGGCGCTGACGATATTTTTCCAAAGTAGGGAAAAATCGAGGAAATAGCCGGTGTACTTTTTGATCCAAATCAGATTAAGTAGAGCAGCTACGCCAATGTCTGCAACGGTAGCCCAAGCGGCACCGGTAATACCCATCCAAGGGAGGGCCGTTAGATTCCAGTTGAGTAATACTTTACATAGGGCGGCAATCCCCATGTTAATAACTGGTAGCGTTGGTTTGCCAAGGCCCTGTAAGATGCCTGTTGTTACTTGATGCAGGCCTAAGAAGAAAATGGCAATCGCTGTAATTTGAGTTGCTCCAGCGGCACGTGGTGCATTGTAAATAACACTAACAACAGGTTCCGCTAATACATAGAGCATTAAGGTAAATGGCACAGTTGACATAAAACTGATGCGCATAGCGCCAGCTGTACGATAGTATACATTTTGCTTATCACCGATGGCGTTTGCATTGGAGATGGCTGGTACAATACTTGTTGCTAAGGCCGCCGTAATGATGGTGGCCAAATTAATGAGTGGCACAGCCATACCTGTTAGATAACCGAAGAGCTCAGTAGTTTCATTCATGCTAAAGCCTGCTACGGCAAGACGTCTTGGTACGATGATTAAGTCTAGATTTGATACGATGGGAAGCATTAAGCTGGCCAAGGAAATCGGTAAGGCTAATTTAATAAGTCGCTTAATAATGGATTGTGCTGACTCAGTAGGCCCATCAGGTTGTACATGACCATCTTCTGGCGCACTTGGTAATTTGTAGTAATAATAGAGGAGAACTAGTAAAGCGCCAAAGGCCCCGATACCAGCCCCCATACTAGCGCCCCCAGCGGCAGCATCTAAGCCATATGGTAATAGCATATAAGCGGCCCCTAGCATGACAATGACGCGCAAGAGTTGTTCTATAATTTGACTGACCGCCGTAGGCGTCATAAGTTGCCAACCTTGCAAATAGCCACGATAACAGGAGATTAATGTAACGAAAAAAATAGCTGGTGCCAAGGCAATCAGCGCTAAATAGGCACGACTATCAACGATAATGCCTGATGTGATGAGCCAGTCGGCGCCAAAATACATGAGAATACTAAAAAGTAGACCAGTAGCAAAAAGCAAGTTAAAGGAAAGCTTAAATACTTTTTGAGCGCCCTTATAGTCGTAACGAGCTAATTTTTCAGCTGTTAAAATTGAAATGGCAATAGGTATGCCTGCGCTAGAGAGCTGCAAGGCTAAGAGATAAATAGGAAAGGCCATCTGATAGATACCAATCCCTTCACCGCCGAGCACTCGGGAGAGTAGGATCCAGTTAATACTACCAATTGCTTTAACAACAAAGCCGGCGATTGTTAAAATCAGCGTACCTTGTAAAAAACGGTTCACCATAATATATAGACTCCTAATCCAGTTAATTGTTTAATTGAAAATATTTGAGATTAGTTGAATTTCTTGTATCATCTCAATATTAAATTTTAACATAGTTTAAGCGACTATGCATTAAGATTTTGAGAGAGCGGTGAAGAGATTATTATACTTATGAAGAAATTAAAAAAATCATTAAATTTCGTACAGGTAATTAATTTTAAGATAATTTAATAATAAAATTATAATATCGAATAAGTTGATGAATAGAAGATAAAAAATATGAAAGAGTACTGAATTATTTCATCTTATTTTTAAAAATATATCGATTTTAAAAATCGAGAGAGGTATAATAATCAAAAGGGATAAAATAAGTAATAACTGTGTTATATTTTTTAATGAAAATGATAACTTAATTGGGAGTTTAGTATGTGTTGGTAAAATCCATGCAAAAAGTAAAGCGTATTTAGTGAATGGAGAGCAATCTAAGGCATCCTTTGGTACTTGGTATCAACAGCTTAGTGCGGAATGGGGTCGTAGAAAAGCTCTAAATGAGGATTTGGTATTTTGAGCCACAAGTTCAATTACAGTATACTCATATTAATAGCAAAACTTATACCACAAACGATGGCATTACGAATCATTTAAATCACACGAATAGCTTGATTGGTCGTTTAGGATTCCGATTAGGGCATCATATGGATGAAGATACTTCTTGGTATTTTAAAGCCGATGTACTCCATGAGTTTGCTGGCAATCGGTCGTTCTATTTGACTTCTATTGATGGATTAGAACGAATTCACTATGATGTAACGAACCATGATACTTGGTATGATATTGGCCTAGGGATTAACTCTGAAATGAGTCATAATCGTAGTATCTGGTTAGAAGTAGAACGTAAGCTAGGCGGTTCGTATTCTAATGCTTGGGAAATTAATGGTGGTATGACTTGGAAGTTTGACTAATGTTTATAAGCTTACATTAAAAATCTTAGCTCCCTCACACAGAGCAGCTAAGAAATTAGTAAATACAGCTAAGAAATTAGTAAATATTAAAAAATGAGTGGGCAGTACATAATAAAAGAGCTAGGACACAACATTTAGGTTGGTTCTAGCTCTTTTTTATATTTTGATGATGTTAGCGATAATATTAGGTGATATTAGATTAGGAATTTACGCCTGTGGCTCTAATCCTTCTACTTGCTCTACTGTATTTTCAGCTTCTAAAAGTTCAGTTTCACTGCTCGCTGTAGCGGCATCAAAGTGACGATCTTTGCTATAAACTTTTAGGGCTATAGCGATAATTAAGTTTAATATAAACAAAGCGCTGAATACATAGAGTGGGCCGCTATAGCTAGCTGTGCTTTCACGAAGGAAAGACACTAGAGTAGGCCCTGCAATACCTGCCATCCCCCATGCTGTAAGAACGCGACCATGGATGGCACTTAATTGTTTGGTACCAAATAAATCGCTTAGGTACGCCGGCATGCAAGAGAAACCGCCGCCGTAGCAAGTGATGATAACAAAGACTAAGATTTGGAAAATATACGCCGTTGTGGTAAAACCAAGGAAGGCAAAAGCGGCAATTTCAATACCAAAGAAAAGAATATACGTAGCAGGACGGCCAAGATAGTCAGAAATAGTGGACCATACGATGCGACCAAGGCCATTTAATAGGCCAATAATACCTACCATGGAGGCTGCTTCGGTAGCACTCATACCAACTACTTCCTGCGCCATAGGGGAGGCCACAGCCAGTAAACCGATGCCGCAGGTAATATTGATGAAGAAAATCCACCAAAGTGCCGGGAATTGCCAAGTGCGCACTGCTTCGTGCGTAGTCATACCACGATTTAATAGTGTAGATGTTTTGGTAGTACCCATTGTTGTTGGCGGTTTTAAGTATAATGCAGATAGAGCCATAATAATAATATATGCTATGCCTAAGATGCGGAAGGTACTGACTAAATCATATTGGCTTGTTAAGTATTGCATAAGGGGACCGGCGATGAGGGCGGCAAAACCAAAACCCATAATAGCAAGTCCTGTAGCAAATCCGCGATTGCGAGGGAAGTATTTTACTAATGTAGAGACCGGTGTAATATAGCCTACACCAAGTCCAATACCGCCGATTACACCATAAAATATGTATAAGAGCATTAAGTTATGGGCATCTAAGGCAAAGGAAGTACCTAACATGCCAATACCAAAGAAGATGGTGCTGAGAAGGCCGCTTTTTTTAGGGCCAATTTTTTCTACAAAACTACCAAGCAGACCTGCTGATAAGCCAAGGAATAAAATGGCTAAAGAGAAGGTCCAAGTTGTTTCTTTTAAAGACCAACCCATGGTAGCCATAATAGGGCGTGTGAGCACGCTCCACGCATAGACACTACCAATACAAATGTGAATTCCAATAGCGGCTAAGGCAATAAGCCAACGATTACGCATAGTATCATCCTTTCTAAGGAAAGGGAGATTACTAGAGGCCTTTTTATAGATATCATATTATATGCTGCACTGAGTTCAGCAGTCTATTGAACTGCATCAAATTCAGCAGTCTATTGTGCCACATCAAGATCAACAGTCCTACAGTTAGCTTAAACCTACGATATACCTATAAAAAGAGACCGCCTGAGCAATCTCCTGCCCAGACGGTCGGCTTATTCGCAATGTACAATACATGTGGTTCATTCCACTAATCCGTCAGCATTGCACATCTGTTTAAATTGTGAGCTCATTATAACAAGTGTATCGAAGGGTGTCAATTTACTCATAGTCAAATTAAGTATACCTAAAAAATATAAGTATAAATTAAACCGATTTATTTATATTAGCTGATATGTTTATTTTCTATTTAACGCATAGAACTATAATTGTCATAAGACTAAAAAGAAACATACTACACATAAAAAAGCTATTAGCCCTTAGACTAATAGCTTTTTTATGTATAGATTATAATTTACCAGAAGAACCAAGTACATTTTTAATTTTATGTTGTACCATGGATTTAATAGCAGCACGAGCTGGCCCTAAGTATTTGCGTGGGTCGAATTCAGAAGGTGCTTCTACGAAGCATTCGCGAATGGAGGCAGTCATAGCAAGGCGAAGGTCTGTATCAATATTAATCTTACATACAGCCATGCTAGCTGCTTTGCGAAGCATATCTTCAGGAACGCCCTTAGCACCTGGAATATTGCCGCCGAATTGATTACATTTGTCTACGAATTCAGGAAGAACTGTGGACGCACCATGAAGAACGATAGGGAAGTTTGGTAATAATTTGCCAACTTTTTCTAAGCGTTCAAAGTCAAGGTATGGAGTGCCTTTAAATTTATATGCCCCATGGCTTGTACCGATGGCAATAGCTAAGGAGTCAACGCCAGTGCGTTCTACGAATTCTGCAGCTTGGTCAGGATCCGTGAAGATGGCATCTTTGTCGCTTACATTTACATCATCTTCAACACCTGCTAAACGGCCAAGTTCACCTTCTACTACTACATTGTGAGCATGAGCATAGTCTACAACTTGTTTAGTTAATTTTACATTCGTTTCAAAATCATGTTTGGAACCGTCAATCATAACGGAAGAGAAGCCGCCGTCAATGCAAGCTTTACAGATTTCAAAATCATCGCCATGGTCTAAATGAAGGGCAATAGGAAGACCGCTATCTTCAAGGGCTGCTTCCACAAGTTTTACTAAGTAAATATGTTTAGCATATTTGCGAGCACCAGCAGACACTTGCAAAATTAAAGGTGACTGCTCTTCTTTAGCTGCATCAACGATACCTTGTACAATTTCCATATTGTTAACATTGAAAGCACCGATGGCATAGCCACCTTCATAAGCTTTTTTAAACATTTCAGTAGTAGATACTAATGGCATAATTTTCCTCCTTGGACTTTCGTCCATACATAAAATAGTTGGTAGACGTATATAATCTACCATATTTTAGTTGAAAGTTTACATCAATTTCAGTATAGCAAGAAGCGCCGTAAAGGGCTACTACAATTTATGCATAGGTCACTGCGGGCAGAGGCCTATGAGAACTAAAATTGAGAGAATTATTTTTTAGGAAATGGAGACAAGTACCTATCTATTAGGGGTTTCCAACTCTCAGGATAAGGTGCAGTTAATTGCAGTAGTTGCTTTGTCATGGGGTGGACAAATTGAAGCCCACTTGCATGTAGGGCTTGGTGGTTGAGTAAATCTAAGGAACCTCCATATAAGTCATCACCTACTAAGGGATAGCCTAAATAAGACATATGGACGCGAATTTGATGGGTCCGTCCTGTGTGAAGTAAAAATTTTACGCGGGAGATGCGCGTACTGTACTGTACTCTCGTAATATCAGTGCGAGCCGGTTTGCCATAGGTGGAGCATTGGCGCTCAATGATGCTGCCCGGTTTACGACTAATAGGCCAATGGACGCTTAATTTTTCACAAGGGAAGAAGCCGTCACAGAGTCCTTCATAGGTCTTTTGGATATGTGTGTGTTGCTTTGTAAAGGCATGCTGTACGAGGGCGTTTTTGGCTAAAATAACAAGACCAGAGGTATCCTTGTCTAAGCGATGCACAGGATGAAATGACGCATTGCGTTGGCCCGTGCGATTATAATAGTAAATGAGACTATTGGCTAAGGTGTGATGCCGCTCGGTAGCCGTGGGATGCATGAGCCAGCCAGTAGGTTTGTTTACTATGAGGAGGTGGTCATCCTCATATATAATGGGCGGGTCTACGTCCCAAGGCTCGAATTGAGGTGTTTCCTGCCAATAAATGGCGAGTTCGTCACCACCTTGTAATAAACTGTCCCAGTGGGCACGTTTTTGATTAATAAAAATGATGCCATCCGTTCGCAGGCGGCGACGCAAAGCTTGGGAGATGCCTTCGCGGCGTACGGCGTGATTCACAGACGTGCGCACTACCTCAGGAGCGATGCGCAGCTGAATCAATGGCTTATCTATGGATTGTTTTTCTTCAAAAACTAAAGGCGTTTCATCAGTATATAAATTCATAATGTACCTCTTATAATTAGTGTCATCTCATTGTATCGAAGAGGGCCTATTTGTACAAGAGGGGATATATAAAATGGAGGAGCTTTTTCTGTGGAAGCACCTATACTGGCACAAGTGGTGATGTATAAAATGTATAAGTCCCTTTATTTTGATAATATTCAAAATGGAGATAAAAATGGTATAATATAGCTATAGTTTTTATATATAGTTTTAGGAGGAGTCATACATGGCTAAAGATTGTTCATTTGATGTTGTATCAGAAGTAAATATGCAAGAAGTGGATAATGCAGTAAATCAAGCAAAAAAGGAAATTGGCACACGCTATGATTTCCGTGGTAGTAAATCTGAAATTACACTAGAAGGGGAAACAATTAAAGTTATCTCCGATGATGAATATAAACTTAATGCAGTGGTTGATGTAATTAAAGGTAAAATGGTTAAACGTAATGTAGCGCTTAAAAACCTTGATTATGGTAAAGTAGAACCTGCTTCTGGAGCCACTGTACGACAAGTGATTACAATTAAAAAAGGCATTGATAAAGAAACAGCTAAAAATGTTGTTAAAATGATTAAAAATATGAAGCTAAAAGTACAGGCTCAAATTATGGAAGACCAAGTGCGTGTAACTGGTAAAGATAAGGACTCCTTGCAGGAAGTTATTCAAATGCTTAAGCAACAAGATTTGCCAGTGGAATTACAATTTGTTAATTTCCGTTCCTAATTTTGCTCCTATTTGAGTAGAGCAGCGTATTACGCTGCTCTTTGCTATTTTTAGTACATTTTTGTTGATACTTATGAGTCGGTTTGAGTGCTTATTTAGTTGTGTAGCGCTGTGCTTATAGGTAAGTGAGTTTTTATTTGTGCACCATAACTAAGGAAAAGTACCTGGATTATTTTTAGTATCTCTTTAGGTTCATATAGATAATTTTTTACTGATCCTAGAAAGACTGATCCTAGAAAGGAGGGCCTATGACACAAGAGAAATTACGTGGCGGTTATACTACGGGCTCAAGTGCTACGGCTGGAATGAAGGCGGCTTTGTTGGCCCTTCTACAAGATGAATATGTAAGGCAGGTTAGGATACAAAATCCTCAAGGGCAGCAGATTGAAGTACCTGTGGAAGATGTGGAGATTCTGTCTAGTCAGGTGGCACGTGCTGTAGTCATCAAGGATGGCGGCGATGACCCAGATGTAACACATGGGACTCAAATTGTTACAACTGTGGAGCTTACCCCTACAGGAGGCCTTCAATTTAAGGCTGGTACGGGCGTAGGTGTAGTGACGAAGCCAGGCCTTTCTTTAGCACCTGGTGAGCCGGCTATTAATCCTGGACCGCGAGCGATGATGAAGCTTGTGTATGATGAGTTTTCTACTCAACTCGGTACATCCTCACAAGGTCTTATTGTAACTGTCTCCGTGCCTGAAGGGCTTGAATTAGCTAAAAAGACCTTGAATGAAACGCTCGGTATTGAAGGAGGCATTTCCATTATAGGTACCACTGGAATTGTCAAACCTATGAGTGAAGAAGGGTTTAAAAATTCTTTAGTTCCTCAATTGCAGGTTATGAAGGCTCATGGATTTCATACCGCTGTTTTGGTGCCGGGGCGTATTGGCCGTGATTTAGGGGCAAAACAACTAGGTATCGGTGAAGATCAAATGGCGGAAACCAGTAATTTTATTGGCTTCATGTTGGAACAATGTGTAGCCCAAGGCTTTAATGATATTTTGATTATTGGACATATTGGTAAAATTGTAAAACTTGCATCTGGCAGTTTTCATACTCACAATCGCATGAGTGATGGGCGTATTGAAACATTAGTAGCCTATGCGGCTTTAGAGGGCGCTTCAAAGCAGGTGGCACAAGAAATTATGGATTGCGCCACCACGGAAGCGGTAATGCCTATTTTAGCAAGAGAGAATCTAACTGCGGTGTATCAACGCGTGGCTCAGCGGGCAGCCCTACGCTCTAAGCGCTATATTAAAGGCGAGGCAGATGTTGGAATTATAATTGCCAATTTAGATGGTACCATTTTAGCTCTAGATACTCATGCTAAAACTATAGTGGAACGAGAGGGGTGGCATATATAGTGCAGCATATAGAACGATTTCAACAGAAGCCTAGGCAGGAAACTATACAGGGGGCTATGCATGAATCTATAGAGGACCCTATGCATGAATCTATAAAGGATCCGATGCATGAATCTATGAAGAATTCTAGGCATGAACCTATGAAGGACCCCATACAGGATTCCCTGTGTAATGATGCTGAGGATCTTAAAGATAAACATATTCTTTATGTTATTGGTATTGGTCCTGGTAATCCTGACTATGTGGTGCCTAAGGGGCTTCGCTTAATTGAAGCGGCTCCAGTACTTGTAGGAAGTGAGCGCGCGTTAGCTGATTTTGCTAAGCCTCATCAAAGAACGTTTTCTATTACAGGCAAATTAAAAGAACTTATTACATGGCTCCAAGCACAATTAGCTACACAAGATGTGGTGGTATTGGTGAGTGGTGACACGGGCTACTATAGCTTACTACCGTATTTGAAGAAGAATATTAAGGACTATCCTATTGAGGTGGTGCCTGGTATTAGTTCTATGACCTTTGCCTTTGCTAGACTCCGTGAAGTGTGGCAAGATGCTGATTTGTTGAGTTTTCATGGCCGTGTTCCGCCAGAAGACGCTTTACTCTATAAGCCTATGCGGAAATTAGGCTTTTTGACGGATAAAATACATAATGGAGCAGCCATTGCGAAGATTCTAATGGACCATGGTTGGCCAAAGAACTGTCGCATTGTGGGCTGTGAGCGTTTAAGTTATGAAGATGAACACATTGAAGAATTTACCTTGCAAAGTATGAGTCAAAGTGAAGGATTTGAACATGCTGTTATCATTGCCTTTGCAGGTGATGAACAGGCTAATACTTAAAGTGTTGAGTATGCCGTTATTATTGCCTGGGCGCATAATGAACAGGTTAGTCCTATATTATGTAAGACGCTATGATCGTCATCATACGGAATACATAGTGGAATCATGGCAATTAATATATAAAGTGGTGTGGTTACAATTATTTCATATGAAGGCAGATAAGTTATAAATAAAAGTGAGAAAGGATTTGTATGGCTCATTTTTTTGGAATTAAAGACGAAGAATTTATTCGTGCTGATGTGCCCATGACGAAGCGCGAGATTCGTATGGCAGTGTTAAATGAAGCACATATAAATGAAGATAGTATCGTGCTTGATGTGGGGGCTGGTACAGGCTCTATTTCCATTGAGGCTGCCTTGGCGGCACCGAAGGGGCATGTATATGCTATTGAGCGCTTTGCAAAAGGCGTGGCCCTTATAGAGCAAAATAAGGCGAAGTTTCACGTATCTAATTTGACCGTTATGGAAGCAAAAGCGCCTGATGGCATGAATCAACTTCCTATGCTAGACGCCGTTATCATTGGCGGCAGTGCTGGTGGTATGACGGGAATTTTAGATGCCTTAGAAAATAAATTGAAACGCGGTGGACGTCTTATTGTTACCGCTGTGACAATGGAGACGGGATATACTATCTTAAAAGAATTAAAAGAACGTCCCTATACGTATGAGGGCTATCAAATGAGCGTAAGTCGCTTTAAAAAAGCCGGT
The DNA here is from genome assembly GCF_937981445.1 of uncultured Veillonella sp. Classification (GTDB taxonomy): domain Bacteria; phylum Bacillota; class Negativicutes; order Veillonellales; family Veillonellaceae; genus Veillonella_A. Next base: position 10,899 of record NZ_CALJON010000044.1, read on the forward strand.
CCTTATCACATGATGGACCCTTTGAGCCCTATTTTTATTGTTGTAGCCGAAAAGAAATAGGAGGTAATGAGATGGAAAATTTATTGCAAGATGCAGTGAATAGCACACAAATCGCAGCATCTCAAACAGGGGTTAGTCAAAATGAAATGCCTCATGCTACAGCACATAATGGTACAGCATCGCAATCATCAGTCATTCAATCTATGGAAATAGATAATAGAAAAGACAATAGAAAAGACAATAGAAAAGATAATCCACAAAAGAGTTCAGTTTATTTTGTTGGTGCTGGTCCTGGCGACCCAGAACTTATTACGCGTAAAGGATATCGTCTAGTAAGTGAAGCTCAGATTGTTATTTATGCCGGGTCTTTAGTGAATCCTGCCATTTTAGAGGCTTGTTCAAAGGATTGTGCTATTTACAATAGTGCCACTATGAATTTAGACGAAGTCTTAGCAGTTATGAAAGAAGGCGCTGCGGAAGGTAAATTAATTGTGCGACTTCATACGGGGGACCCTGCTATTTATGGGGCTATACAAGAGCAAATGGATGCCTTAGATGACCTAGGGATTACTTATGAAGTCGTGCCTGGGGTGAGCTCGTTCCTAGCTACAGCAGCGGCGTTAAAGCAAGAGTATACTTTGCCTAATGTATCGCAAACGGTGATTATTACGCGCATGGAAGGGCGTACGCCAATGCCACCTAAGGAGAAATTAGCACTTCTAGCTGCTCATGAAGCAACTATGTGTATTTTCTTAAGTGTACAAATGATGGATAAAGTGGTGGCGGAATTACTGAGCGGTGGTTATAAACCGACTACGCCAGTAGCTATTGTGGTGAAGGCGTCTTGGCCAGATCAACGCATCATTCGTGGCACCTTAGATACAATTTGTGACCTCGTAGCTAAGGAGGGCGTCCTTCGCCAAGCAATGATAGTCGTAAGTCATGTATTAGACAGTGATTATGAACTGTCTAAATTATATGATAAAGGTTTTAGTCATATGTATCGTAGTGCTAAGAAATAAAAGGCATTCAAAATACTAAGCAGCACATGGGAGGTGTCCTATGAAAATAGCAATTATATCTGTCACAACGGGAGGCGCTGAATTAGGGCAACGCATTTGTCTTGCCTTAAAGGATAAAGCGGAAACCTTACATGGGAGTGCACAGATTTATGTATATGAAAAAGAAGGGCGAGAAAGTGAAGCATTTCGCCTAGAATCTGTAGGCTCCCAACAACAAACTGTAGACGGAGGGATCCAGAGTATAGAGCTTTCGCAGCACGGAGGAGACTTTCCTCAACAAACTGTGGATTCCCCACAACAAGGTGTGGACTCTGTGCAACAAGCTGTAGACGGAGGGCCGCAGTGGGTAGATTTCAAGTACGGGGGAGATTCCCTGCAACAGGTTGTTGGTGTTAAGACATATTCTAAAGTCTTTCAAAGTTTGAAAGACCTTATACCTGAGCTCATGGCAGAGTATGAGGTGTTGCTTTTCATTATGGCTACTGGTATTGTGGTACGCATGATTGCGCCCTATATTAAACATAAGTCGGTGGATCCTGCTGTGGTGTCCATGGACGAGCAAGGCCAGTTTGCCATTAGCCTCTTATCGGGGCATTTGGGGGGCGCTAATGAGTGGGCCCACATATTTGCTCATGCAAGCGGCGCCACGCCGGTGATTACAACAGCAACAGATGTAAAGGGCTTGTCTGCTCCTGATGTATTGGCGAGAAAACTTAATTTTGAAGTTGATAATTTTACTATATTAAAACATATCAATGCGGCCATTGTGGCCAATGAGCCGGTTTCATATTATTTAGATGATACCTTATATTTTGCTCCATATTATAAATCAGTAGCACAGCATATGGGGATTTCAGTACAGACTTTTAATCCCTATACGGTGGCAGGGCAATCCTTGTGCCAAGCTGGAAATGAGGCACAAAAGCGCGTGATCATTACGGACTTAAATTTACCAATAGATGAAACTACCTTATACTTGCGGCCTAAAACGATTACTTTAGGAATAGGTTGTCGGCGGGGCACGTCTAGGAATGCCATTAAAGCAGCCATTGAAGAGGCCTTAGCTCTTGTAGGGCGCAGTGCAAAAAGTGTTATGAGTGTAGGTTCAGTAACTGTAAAAGCAGATGAAGTGGGTTTACTAGAAGCCGTGAAGGATTGTAATTGGTCCATTCATTTTCATACCCCAGCTGCTATAGAAGAAGTAGTTCAGGCTCAAGGCCTAGAAGAATCAAAATTTGTTAAAGAAACGATAGGAGTAGGCAACGTATGCGAGACAACAGCATTATTAGAAGCGAAGAGTCAAACATTATTACTAAAGAAAACCAAGTATCAGGGCATCACCATAGCCATTGCACAGGTGCAATCAAGGTCATTGGCATAGGCCCTGGCAATGCGGAATTTATGACCCCTCAAGCTAGAGAAGCTATTTTAGCTGCTGATCGTGTAGTGGGCTATTTAACCTATTTAGATCTTATTAAAGATCTCATTAAAGATAAGGAAACAGTGGGTACCGCTATGATGCAGGAAGTGGATCGCTGTCAGCAAGCTGTCGATTTGGCGAAGGCTGGTCATCAGGTGGTGGTTGTATCTAGTGGTGATTCTGGTATTTATGGTATGGCGGGCCTAGTTATGGAACTTGCTAATAAAGTAGCAGCTGAAGAGCGGCCATCCGTAGATATTATTCCAGGGCTTAGCGCTGTCAATGTAGCGGCTGCTGTTTTAGGGGCGCCGCTTATGCATGATTTTGCAGTTATCTCCTTAAGTGACTTAATGACGCCTTGGGATTTAATAAAAAAACGGGCTGCCCTAAGTGCTGAAGGGGATATGGTAATTGCCCTATACAATCCGAGAAGTAAAAAGCGCATTACCCATCTCGATGAAGTGCGCGATATTGTGCTTCGTTTTAGAGCCCCTAAAACGCCGGTAGGTATCGTACAAAAAGCAGGCCGCGCTGGGGAGCATATGGTGATTTCTGATTTAGAACATTTTACAAAAGAAGAAGTGGATATGCAGACTTTAGTTATTATTGGCAATAGTCAAACCTATGTAGAAAATGGCCGTATGATTACGCCAAGGGGCTATAAATTATGATTTGGGTTATTGCTGGTACTTTGGATGGACGCACCTTAGCGGTGGATGTTCAAAAGCATACAAAGGAGCCTGTATTAGTATCCGTAGTGAGCCAATATGGCGCCCAATTAGCTGCTCATGAAGGCATAGAGGTTCATACAGGGCGGCTCGATAAGGATGCTATGAAAGCGTTAATAGTGAATAAATCCATACGCTTACTTATGGATGCGAGCCATCCCTATGCAGCTGTGGTTACAGCTACAGCGCGAGAGGCGGCGGATGAATTAGGCATTCCTTTTGTTCGTTTTGAACGGCAGGAGATTCCCTTGCCAGCTTATGATAAATTGCATCATGTAGGTAATGAACAAGACGCCGCTACTTTAGCCGGCCAGTTAGGGGCACGTATTTATTTAACCACGGGAAGCAAGACTATGCATGTGTTTGCTTCATCTCCGGCTTTAGCAGATAAAGACGTGTGGACCCGCGTATTACCTACCGCTGAAGTGTTGCAAATGATGGAAGACTTAGGGGTTTCACCAAAGCGCATTATTGGCATGCAAGGACCTTTTTCGTATGATATGAACCGCATTATGTTCAAGGACACAAAGGCGGATGTAGTGGTAATGAAAAATTCAGGCTTAGTCGGTGGTTCTGATACGAAACTACAGGCGGCTATGGATTTAGGCTTACATATTATTGTCATTGTTCGACCCCAACCAGCAAAAGGGGCAAAAACCATTACTACAGCAAGTGAATTTTACACTTTATGGGAGGATATGAAGGATGGACTATATAAAAAATCCAAAGGCAATTGAAGATAAAAGTATGGAATTAATTTATCCTTATGTGAAGGATTTACATTTGACAGACGATGAAATTTGCGTTTACTCCCGTACCATTCATGCGTCTGGTGATGTAGAATATGCCCAATTAGTACGCACTAGTCCTGATGCGGTGGCTAAAGGGATTGCTGCTATTGAACAAGGTGCCCATGTATACTGTGATGTAGAAATGGTCCGCACGGGCATTAATAAAGCTGCATTAGCACTACGAGGCAGTGAAGCGCATTGTTTGATTAAGGATGAACAGGTAGCCCAATTAGCTAAAGAATTAGGTGTGACGCGTTCTATTGCGGCTATGCGCACATTCGGCAAAGCCTTGGAAGGACAAATTGTAGCTATTGGTAATGCACCAACGGCTTTATATGAAGTATTGCGACTTGCCTTAGAAGAAGGGGTAAAGCCGGCGCTTATTATCGGTATTCCTGTAGGCTTTGTAGGTGCTGCAGAATCGAAAGACTATTTAATGGAGGTTTCACCAGTTCCTTATATTACGGTAAAAGGTAATAAAGGCGGCAGCTCCATTGCCGCCTCAGTTGTGAATGCCTTGTTATACACAGGGGTGCAACGGGATGGTATGCTCTTTGTAAAGGGGAAGGATGAGAAGTAATGACTTCGTCGTCAAATCGGAGTGGCCGTGGAGAGGGTCCTGGTCAAGTTAATACGCAAAACGTAGCCGATAACCAAATGACAAGCAATAACCAAAAGGCACCTAATAACCAAATGGTACTCAATAACCAAAAAATACCTAATTACCAAAAAGCACCCAATAATCAAAACGAACCTAATAGTCAAAACGGAGTCAATAACCAAAAGGCAGCGAATCAACGTAAGGTGAAGCGGCTCTCCTGGGTTCTATTCTTTCTTGCGTTAGCTATTTTGAGCTCTATTGTGTCTTTAATTTATGGAGCAGCTGATATTAGTTTGAGTAAAATTTGGCATACTCTATGGAGCTCGCAATTAATAGATACTGAAGATATGGTTATTTGGAATATTCGTTTGCCACGAAATATTGTAGCTGCTTTAGTAGGGGCCAATTTAGCAGTTGCAGGGGCCATTTTACAGGCGGTGATGAAAAACCCTTTGGCGGACCCGCAAATTGTAGGCGTTTCCTCAGGGGCTGGATTAGCAGGTGTCATAGTGTTTATTTTATTTCCTAGCTGGGAATATTTAGTGCCTGCTGTGGCCTTTATAGGTGCTTTAGGGGCGGCTCTCATGGTGTATGCGCTGGCCTGGAAAAATGGCATTCGACCTACTCGAATCATTTTAGCTGGTGTAGCAGTGGCGGCCTTTTTAGGCTCCGGCATTTCGGCTTTGTTGGTTTTTTATGGTGATCGCGTGCAAGGGGCCTTGCTTTGGATGGTAGGGGGCTTTTCGGCTCGCAGTTGGCCCCATGTATACATGCTCTTACCTTACACAATAGGGGGCTTGCTTTTAGCCTTCTTAGGTTCTAAGCGATTAACGATTCTAAGTCTAGGTGATGAAACGGCTAAGGGCTTGGGGCTTCCAGTAGAACAAACTCGCTTTACTATGACTGCTATTGCCGCTTTGCTAGCAGCTAGCGCTGTTAGTGTGGCCGGTTTAGTTGGCTTTGTGGGGCTGGTGATTCCTCATGTGGCCCGTATGATTATAGGCAATGATTATGTATTTTTATTGCCTGGGTCAGCCTTCTTAGGTGCTACTGTGCTCGTAGTTTGTGATACATTAGGACGCGTTGCATTTTCGCCCCTTGAAATCCCCGTGGGCATTATTATGGCTTTCTTGGGAGCGCCCTTTTTCCTCTATCTGTTAAGGAGGGATGCGTAATGGGAGTAAAGCTAGAACATCATATAAATGAGACCCAATTCGCTTTTGATACTCAAAATTCTTCTGAGACTCAAAATTCTTCTGATGTCCCAAAGTCTTCCGAGGCCCCAAAGTCTTCTGAGTTCCAATTTTCTTCTGAGACTGCAGTCTCGTGCATAGATTTAGAAAATGTAGCTGTTAGTTTTGCTAGTAAGGATGTACTAGAATCTATTTCCTGGTCTATTAAACAAGGGTCCATAACTACATTAATAGGGCCCAATGGATGTGGGAAAAGTACCTTGTTAAAATGTATTATGGGCAGTTGTAAAATGAAGACGGGACAGATTTTTATCAAAGGTAAATCCCTAGATCAATATGCACCAAATGACTTGGCAAAATTGATTGCCTTTTTACCACAAGCTCCAGAAATTCCTCAAGATATGGTGGTTGAGGAGTTAGTCTATTGTGGGCGTTTTCCTCACCAAAATTGGTGGCGCAATTCGGCTCGCGAAGACCGGATTGCGGTAGAACGAGCCTTGCAGGCAACTAAAACATTTCATTTGAAAGATCAACTTATTAACTCTTTATCTGGTGGTGAGCGACAACGCGTATGGATTGCCATGGCCTTAGCCCAGGAGAGTGAAATTTTACTCTTAGATGAACCGACCACCTATTTAGATATTAATCATCAATTGGAAGTGTTGGATTTATTGAAGCGTTTAAATCGCGAGCAAGGTCTTACTGTGATTATGGTACTTCATGAACTTAATCAAGCGGCTGCGTATTCTCATGAAGTGGGTGTATTGCATAAGGGGCATTTAGCAGCGGTGGGAAACCCTAAAAGGGTGTTTACGCCAGAGCTCTTAGAAGCGGTATTTGCTGTAAAATCCCATATATCCTGTGAATTGGGAACACCGTATATAAAAATCGAAGGCTTGCTAAAATAAAAGTGTAAGGTTTGCAAAATAAGTTGCAATTTTGCAAAAATTAAAATTTTACTAAAATTAAAAATGAAAGTTACACAATAAAAAAGGAGTTCAGCCCTTAAGAGGGAGAACTCCTTTTTATATACTACTTTGTATGTTACTTTATATACTACATATTTCAATAAATATATGCATAGAGTTTTAAGGCTCCTAGCGGTTTGTTTAAAAGACTACTTCTTTATTGTAGGCTAATTTCACTAATTCAGCCATGGCATCTGGTGTATAAAGACCAGGATTTAATAAAAAGCGATTGGATGGTAAATAAAAGACCTTGTTATTGCGTACGGCTTTTAAATTCTGCCAAGCTGGATTTGTGGTCATTTCCTTTTCCATGGTTTTAGTAATATCTTCTTTTTTGCCCATAGTGGAAATAAAGATAATGTCCGGGTCATCTACAGCTAGTTGTTCTAAGGAATAGGGAATTGTTTTAGCTGATTTGTCGTAATCCCCTTGAAGAACTACATTATCCATGCCTAGCTCTTTGACCATGGAGGCTGTAATGGCTAGCTCAGTTTCGGCTGTTACGGCCTTAGCAGTAGCGCGTAATACGGCGACTTTAGCTGGCTCTTCTTGATGGGCTACGGCTTTTACGGCTTCAATCTTACGATTGTAATCGGCCACTACAGCATTGGCTTTAGCTTCATTGTGCGTTATGTCTCCTAAGAATAAGAGTAGGGGCACATTGTCCTTAATACCATCATACGTAATGAGCACATACGGAAGCTGATTGCTTTTTAATTGTCCTTCATACTTACCGTGCTGATTGCTTAAACCAAGGACTAAATCAGGTTGTAAGCCTAGCAAGGTTTCCATATTAATATTTGAAGTAGAACCTATAGAGGGTAATGATTGAAACTCTTCAGGTACTGGTTCAGTACTATCCACTCGATCGATGGATTTGCCATCCACGGCATGTAATAGATAGAGTACAGAATTGCTCAAGGTGGCAATGCGCTTAGGATTGGCAGGCACCGTGTATTCCTGTCCTTTGTAAGTAATGGTGCGCGTGCTTTCATCTGCAGTAGTGTTAGTTTTACCGCAACCAGCTAGTACGAGTAGGGTACAAGCTAGTAAAGCTAATATGGTTAAGCGAAGTGGTTTTATCATTTTTGTGCCTCAACATCATTTTCTAAGGCCTGCCAAGCTTCGTCAGCACGGGCTGCATAAATATGGCGAATAGCTTCATTTTCGCCTAGGCCATGGATATATGTATCCACTTTAAAGCCTTCCGCTATTAATTGTGATTTATGTGAATCTGGCTCGTCACCAGCCATGTCATTGGTGGCATGGTCACCGGCAACCATCATAAATGGCATTAAGGTTACATGAGTAATACCTTTTGCCTTTAACATAGGAATAACTTGTTCAAGGCGAGGATGTCCTTCTACTGTATAAAGATAGGTGTTAGATAAGCCTAGGGAATTGATACGGTCTTGAATTACTGAATAGTATGCATTTGATGGGTCTGGTGTACCATGTGCCATGAGGAGCACTGCATCTTGAGGTCCTTGGTTAGGGAATTGAGTGGCTACAGCTTTTACTACGGCTTCCACATCATCAGCTTGCTCTTCTTGGCCCATCCAATACATGAGGGGCGTGCCCATAGTCATTTTTTTGAAATTATGTTTGTATCCATTAAAGACTGCGGATTTATAATTGTATTCAATGCCAGGAATTACATCAAGTGTTGTTAAGGCCACCCGAGTGTAGCCTTCTTTTTGAAGTTGGTCTAAGGCCTCTTCCGGCGTTGGGTAGGTAATACCTTCGTTGGCTTTGATGCGATCAATAATAATATGAGATGTAAAAGCAGTTACAACTTTTGTATTAGGATGTTGGGCTTGAATTTCCTCTACCGTTTTAGTGATTGTTTTATCGCGCGTATCTTTAAAGGTAGTACCAAAGCTCATGACTAGAAGTGCGTCTTTATTTGGTTTAGCGAGCATAGTAGGGTCAGTTGAAGTATAGGTTTTAACACCTAGTTGAGTCGCTTCTAGTAATGCTGGTGTAGCTGTTTTGACTTCAGAACTCAAGGTGTAGGCAGCGTGGACTTCAGGCATAACATAAGTGACTCCAGTTAATGCGGTAATAGCAAGAGCAGCGCTAAGAGTTTTCTTCAAAAATTGTTGTTTCATTTTTTTATCCTCCCTAATTATAAATAAAGCCTCCACCAAAGCGAAGAATCGGTGGAGGTATCATGTATGGCCACAGCTCTGTTAAGATGTACTATGATTATAGTACATCGCCCTTGTGAGGTGGTTGCTTTGCCTAGTTATCTAGTTAGTGAATCTACATTATATTGACACTGATCTACCTATCCATCGCTCGTGGGTTAATGGTAATCCATGTTAGGCAGTTCTTCTGGCTCGAGTTCTTCGTGTACATCCCCTTCCCAGACGCTAGATTTTAAATACATAGATAAATCTAGACCTGTGTCCAGTGGTATATTGATGGCACTCCCTCATACAGCGGCGGGACCGCGACAGCGTTTACTGTACTTCTCTATTAAGTATGGCTACACCTAAAATGGTCATATTAGTTTAATTTCATCATAGCAAAATTGTAAAGTAAATGTCAATTTAACGGCTTAGGGAATAGAGAAGGAGACAGTATAATTATTGAAAGTCTTTATTAGCTTATTCTACTATGAGTATGGTGTTTTTCCTTAACTTTCTCTAGTTTTCCTTGAGTATTTAGAAATAAATAACTAGATTTATGAATAAAATATGTTTAAAATGTATAAATAATCATTGAAAATGTATAGATATATTGAGAGTTATTATATAATAATAAGAATAGATTAGATTATTCTTCTCACTTGAAGTGGTGGTGTGGAATCATATAAATATAATATGTACCTGAATTATTAGAATCTGCAGAATCCCCTATATGTCTCTAACTTACGTTCATTATTTGACTATATTGATATTAATCGAACTGCATCGTAAAAATTAGATTTACTCTATGGAAAATCAATTAAAATTTGAAATTATCAATGATACTCAATGATAATTATTAAAATGAGAAAAGTTCTCATTGACTTAATTTAAAAATTAACGTATTATTATACCAACGAGAGAATGCGGGACATATATTTATTTTCTTTAATTTAAAGAGAATTATGACCATTTTCTGACACATTATAGGAGCCCATCTAGGGCGGTAAGATATGGTATAACACATATTATAGATTTTCATCTGACAGATCGGAGTGGATGTTCTCATCTAGTGGATGACGAGTATAGGTATAGTAGTATCGGAGGATTATCAAATGAGTACAAAGGGTATCATTTTAGCAACATTTGGTTCTATTTATGGGGAAGCTGTAGAAAAATCAGTAGGCGCCATGGAAGAAAAAATTAAAAAAGCCTATCCTGATGCAATTGTTCGTCGTGTATTTTTAGCCGATGCATTAATTGAAAAGTGGAACGAAAAGTATGAAGTGCCTGTACATTCTTTAGGTACAGCTCTTAATGAACTTAAGGCAGCTGGTGTTATGGATGTATTTGTATTGCCTTTTGCTTTAGTCGCAGATCAGTGCTATCAGAAGATGCGCAAAACTATTGGGGCTTTTAATTATAATAGTGAACGCAATGCTATGCGTATTCATGTAGGCAAGCCTTTATTGAGCTCCTTAGGGGTAAAAAATTATGCTGATGATTATGTATCAACTATCGATGCGATTATGAAACATATTAATATTCGTGCGTTAAATAAATCCGTTTTATTGATGGCTAATGGTCAGAATCAATTGGAATTTAGTGCATTGCAATTAAAATGTCTATACGGCAATGGTCAAAATGTGGCAGTATTTACATCTAATGGCTTTCCTAATTTTAAGCAGGCATTGACCTTGTTAGAGCGACTTGATCATAAAGAAGTACTCGTTGTGCCTCTTGCTTTGATTGGGTCTGAACATTTAATGGACTTCCTCGGCGGGGAGCGCTCTGACTCAGTAGCTACATTATTAACGGAAGAAGGTTATGGAGTGGCGATTTGGAATGAAGGTCTTGGGGAAAATCCATTTATTCAGGAATTATTCCTTAAACATTTGGCCCAGTCTATTCGTATGATTGAACGTAAACAACAGTCAGCGAATCAATATAAAAGTGAGAGTCAATCCTCTAATGTAGCAGTTTAATTGATACAACTCCATATAAACGGTCCTTGTTTTGAGGACCGTTTTTTAGTCTTGCCTATATAGGACCGTTTTTTTAGTTTTGCCTATATGTGTTATATTTAATAGATAGACAGTAGATACTATTGTATTTGACATATAATTGTGCTTGAAGGAGGCTTTATGAAACAGGCAATTTTAGTGGTGGCCTTTGGGACCACCGTAGAGCGGGCGCGAGTTCGTCAAATTGATGCGGTGGTAGAATATATACGAAAGCAATATACGGAATATGAAGTGCGTTTGGCCTTTACGTCGCGCATAATTGTAAAACGATTGCGCGAACGGGGCGAGCATATATTAACTGAAATGGGGGCCATGGAAGCTTTAATTGCGGAAGGATATACTAAGATAATGGTGCAGCCTTTGCATTTTACTGGTGGCGAAGAATTTGATAAATTAAAGCAAAATATTTTATCCTATAAAGAGCAAGTGGAAACAATTCGCATGGGCCGACCTTTGTTGTATTTTATGGGCCAAGAGGATCGACCTGATGATTATGATATATTAATTAATGAATGTATCCGCCCCTTACTAGCGCGTGAAGTAGCCTCGGAGAATGGAGAGGGCTTATTGTTTATCGGACATGGTGGAATTAATGTGGGCAATGCGTGCTATGGCCTGTTACAATTAAAATTATTGCGTCAAAATTTAGCACAAGTGCGTATTGCAGCCCTCGAATCCTATCCTATGGTAGAGGATATGGCCTTGCCTTGGGAATGGCTAGATGGAAGAAAGCCTAAGCGAATTCATCTTCATCCACTATTATTGGTGGCAGGTGACCATGCCTTACATGATATATTTGGTGATGATGCAGAGAGTATTGAATCGCAATTAGTGGCCGCTGGTTATGAAGTGATTCGCCATGAAAAAGGTTTGGGCGAATATGAAGTAATACAAAAATTATATGCTCAGCATCTCGCTGATGCCATAGCTAATCGGTATGAAGGGCGAGGCACAGATCGACCACCAATTCCTACGATTAAGTAATTTAGTACATGGTGGTGTAGTAATAGATAGTAAATTATGGCGTAGTAACAGGTAATACATTAAGATGTAGTAACAGGTAATATATTATGGCGTAGCAATAAATTTTGGCGTAGTAATACGTAATAATAAGTATAAAAATAACAATTATATAAGGAATATAAAGGAGTAAATGATGAAGGGTAAATTATATGGTATTGGTGTAGGTCCTGGTGATTCTGAATTATTAACGGTGAAAGGGGCCCGCTTAATTAGTGAGGCTGATGTTATTATTACACCAAAAACAGAAAAGAAAGATGGCTCAGTAGCCTTACAGATTGCCAAGCCGTATATTGAAGATCATACGGATATTGTACCAGTAGTATTTCCCATGGTAATGAATGAGTCACAACAGGCGAAAGGCTGGGAAGAGGCGCGCCAGATTATTGTGAGTCTACTAAAAGCTGGGAAGAAGGTAGTTTTTTTAACCTTAGGTGATCCTATGTTTTACAGTACTTACATGTATGTGTATGGCTTGGTAGAACAGGCTGGGTATGAGATTGAAACGGTGCCAGGCGTGACTGCTTATTGTGCTATCGGTGCACGTTTAGGCTATCCTATTGTAGAAAAAGAAGAAGTGCTCGCTATTGTGCCAGCGACGGCGCCAAAAGAAAAAATCGACAAAGTTTTGGCTGTAGCTGATGATGCGGTTATTATGAAGGTATATCGCAATTTTGCAGATGTACAAGAAACTTTGAAAAAATATGATATGGCTGACAATGCGGTAATGATCAGCCGTTGTGGCCTGGATGGGGAAGAAATTTACGAAAATGTAGCAGAATTGCCGAGTGATTTAAAATTAAATTATTTATCCACTATTTTGACAAAGCGAAAAAATCGCTAATGTGCTAGGCTAAGCTAATGTGCCAGGTTAATTAGAAAATATGGCTTTGCAATGAAACTATAGGTTTAAGGAGGTGACGCAAGTGGAGCAAGTAAATCAAGTAAATCAAGTAAGCTGTCCTCGAATTGTAATTGCTGGCACGAATTCAGGGGTTGGGAAAACTACAATCGTAGCTGGTATATTACGCTGTTTAGTGAATCAGGGGTATGCTGTACAAGCTTTTAAAGTAGGACCTGATTATATTGATCCAGGCTTTCATAAAGAAGCGAGTGGACGGGATTGTTATAATCTAGATACGTGGCTAGTGCCTGCACATAAATTAACAGATTTCTTTGCCCATACTACGAAAGCGGCGGACCTAGCTGTTATAGAAGGGGTTATGGGTTTATATGATGGTGGTCGCGATGGTATCAGTTCCACCGCAGATATTGCAAAGCGCTTAAAAGCGCCTGTGGTGCTTGTCATAGATTGCAAGGCCATGGGTGAAAGTGCGGCAGCTATTGCTAAGGGCTTTCGCGATTATGATAAAGATGTACAATTTGGTGGGGTCATTCTTAACCGTATTGGCAGTCAAAATCATGAAACCATGATTCGCCAAGCCTTGGAACGCTTGCAGATTCCTGTGTTGGGAGTAATTCATCGAGATGAACGGATGAAGTCGCCAGAACGTCATTTAGGATTGACCCCTGTTACAGAGCTTGATGTGAGTGAAACTTTGCGAGTCATCAGTGAATGTATGGCGGAAAGTATTGATTTTCCTGTATTAATCGACTTAGCTCATAGGGCAGTGCCACTTGAGACGAAGGCAAAGGGGAACACTTCCATATGTGCTGTAGAAGCAGAGTGTACTACCGGTGATGAAGAAATGGATGGCGTTGCTGATGGCATTGAAGTAGACCGTGCTACCGGTGATGTAGAAGCAGACGGCTCTACCGATAGTATAGACATAGACCGGCCGGCTCTAGTGCGAATTGGTATTGCCTATGACGAGGCCTTCTCGTTTTACTATCCTGCTAGCTTAGACGCATTAGCAGAAGCGGGGGCTGAGTTGGTGTATTTTAGTCCCTTAAAAGACAAAACCTTACCAAATGTTCAGGCCCTTGTTTTTGGTGGTGGCTTTCCTGAAATGTTTTTAAATCAGTTAAGCCAAAATGAAGCCTTGCGTAAACAAATTAAAGAGGTGGCCCAAAGAGGCATGCCCATATATGCAGAATGTGGTGGTCTCATGTATTTATGTGAGTCCGTCGTAGATTTCAATAAACAAAATTTGCCTATGGTGGGCATAGTTCCTGCTACTTGCACTATGCAAGAGACATTGCAACGAGTGGGGTATGTAGAGGCGACGGCCTTAACTGATACAGTGTTAGTAAAACAGGGGCAGACTTTGCGAGGTCATGAATTTCATTTTTCTACCATGGACATACATCCTGCGATTGGTGAAGACGCATTTCCATGGGCCTTTCGTTTTGAAGGGGGGCGCCAACGACAAGTATATAAGGGCGGTTATAGGACCGATACCATATTGGCATCGTATTTGCATATTAATTTTGCCGGCCATGAAGAAGCGGTTCGACGATTTATTGAAAAGGCTAGACGGTGTACATTTTAAAGCTTAAGGAGCTATTGTATGGATGGATTAATTATTGTTAATACAGGGCCTGGTAAGGGCAAAACTACTGCAGCCTTAGGAACTGCGATGCGCGCCGTAGGGCAAGGATTACGGGTTTTGATATTACAATTTATAAAAGGCGCCATGAATTATGGTGAATTGCAAAGTATTGAAGTACTTCAAAAGGCGGGCCTGCCTATAGAAATTCGTCAAATGGGAAAGGGCTTTGTATATCATAAGCAAAAAGGAAGTGCTGAAGAAATCCGTGCTCATGAAGAAGCGGCCGCTGCTGGTTGGCAGATGGTGGAGGGGGAAGTACATTCCAACGCATGGGACCTAATTGTACTAGATGAAATTAACTATGCCATAGATTTTGGTTTGGTAGATCTAAATAAGGTAGTGAATTTGTTGGAACAGAAACCGAAGGGATTACATATAATCTTTACAGGGCGCAATGCTAAAACTGAAATCATAAATCTCGCTCATACGGTAACAAATATGGAACAAGTCAAACATGCTTATGAGCAGGGCATAAAAGCTGTTAAAGGTATAGAATTTTAATTTAAAAGGAAATCTATGATGCCTTAGAAAGGGACTATTTTACTTATATATTAAAGATAAATATATCGAATAAAATAGAATTAGTGCTTGAAAAAATAACTCTATATGCGTATAATTAAGTTGTAGATAAACGATTATCATTAGCCGTCATTTAGGGGCTGTGATAGTCAAAATGATTAAAACTATAAGAGAGTTCTTATAGATTGTTTGTATCTCCAAGGGGGTTATAATCATGGCATTAAGTAACTATGTAAAATCTGCAGACTTTAAAAATGAAAAACACGTTCCTGTAATTACTGCTCCTGATACAGTAGCAGCAGGTGAAAAAGTTCGTATTGAATTAGAAGTGGGCAAAGACATTGCACATCCTAATACAACTGAACATCATATTGCATGGATTAAATTATATTATGTAGAAGAAGGCACAACTCTTCCTTACGAAGTAGCTCGCTTAGAATTCAACGTACATGGCGAAGCTGGTGCAGGCGCTAACGAAGGCCCTGTATTTGCTGAAGCTGCAGGCGTTGTAGTAGCAAGCTTCAAAAAATCTGGTAAATTAATTGCTACTTCTTACTGCAATATCCATGGTCTATGGGAATCTGAAAAAGATATCGTAGTTAAATAATTAAATACATAATAGATAAGTTATTATGTGTACAAGAAAGCCGAGCATATGCTCGGCTTTTTCTTTGCCTAGTTACTTTACAGATAGCCCTTATATATGGTAAAGTACTTTTATATATTTTTATATGTTAGCTCAATTGTAACATGCCCTAAATTATATCTCAAAAGCACTGTAAGGGCATGGCCGTACCATTGTAACTAACTAATTCGTATAGTTATTTTGAGATGTAAAGAGGGATTGCTGTGGCCTTAATTGTTAAAAAGTTTGGCGGTAGTTCAGTAGCTACACCAGAAAAAATCTACAACATAGTCAATCGCGTATTGCGCGATAAAAAAGAAGACGACCGCATCGTAGTGGTTGTTTCGGCCATGGGTGACACTACCGATGATTTAGTGAGCTTAGCAAAACAAGTAACGTCCCGTCCATATGGGCGTGAAATGGACCGTTTGTTGTCTACTGGCGAGCAAATTACTATATCATTAATGTCCATGGCATTTATGGAAAAAGGACAGCCTGCTGTATCGATGACAGGAGCTCAAGCAGGTATCGTAAGTAGCGATAATTATGGTAAGGGACGTATTTTACATATTGATCCAAGCCGTGTATTTGCTGCTTTAGACGAAGGCAATATTGTTGTAGTAGCCGGATTCCAAGGGATTACTGATTTGGGGGATATTACGACTCTTGGCCGTGGTGGTTCTGATACAACAGCGGTAGCCTTAGCAGGGGCTATGAAAGCTGATGTATGTGAAATTTTTACCGATGTAGAAGGCGTATACTCTACAGATCCACGGATTGCACCTAATGCACTTAAATTGCCAGAAATTACATATGGCGAAATGTTAGAGATGGCCCGTTTAGGCGCTGGGGTTATGCAACCTCGTGCTGTAGAAATGGGCGTTCGCTATGGCGTGCCAATTCACGTACGCTCTACCTTTAGTGACAATGAGGGGACAATGATTCGGGAGGATTATACTATGGAAGAGAATAAACGCACTGTAATTGGTGTAGCAGATGATACAAATGTAGCAAAAGTGTCTTTAATTGGTGTTGAAAATAAACCAGGCGTAGCTCATACTATTTTCCAAAGTTTAGCAGATAAAAATGTGGACGTTGACATGATTGTACAAAGCATTCGCACTGTAGAAGACCAAGTGACGGATATTGTATTTACTATTACTCGTGATGATGTAGTTCTTGCTAAAGAAGTGATGGAAGAATTAAAACAACATATTCAAATGGAAGACTACAGCATTAACGAAAACATGGCTAAAGTATCCATTGTAGGTGCTGGCATGTTAGGGCAACCAGGCATTGCAGCGCAAATGTTTGGTATTTTTAGCCAAGAAGATATTAATATTGAAATTATTTCCACTTCTGAAATCAGCGTAGCTTGCTTGATTGATGAAGCTCGTGTAAAAGATGCCATTCGTGCTATTCATGATAATTTAGTAGTGAATAATCGCGGCTAATACATAATAGAACTCACCTTCAGCTTTGGCTGTAGGTGAGTTTTTTAATGAAAAAATCTATCATTTGTGATACTATTAAAGGGTAACTTAATTAATATTACAAGCAAAAATAAATAAATTTACTGTATATAGGACAGAAAAAGGAGCATTATATATGAAACAAAATGAAATATATTCTGGCTTTCGCGTGGAGCGAATTGAGCCAGTAGCAGAACTCAATAGTAAGGCCTATTTATTAAAGCATGAGAAGTCTGGAGCCCGCTTACTCTATATCGATGCAGAGGATACTAATAAAGTCTTTTCCGTATCATTCCGCACACCTCCTAAAGATAGTACTGGGGTAGCACATATTTTAGAACACTCCGTACTCTGTGGGTCTCGTAAATTCCCTTTAAAAGAGCCCTTTGTGGAGCTTGTAAAGGGGTCTTTAAATACATTTTTAAATGCCATGACCTACCCAGACAAGACTATGTACCCAGTGGCGTCTAAAAATGACAAAGATTTTCACAACTTAATGGATGTGTATTTGGATGCTGTATTCTATCCGCGTGTAGCTACTGACAAGGAAATTGTCATGCAAGAAGGTTGGCATTATGAATTGGATGCCCCAGAGGATGAATTAACTTATAAAGGCGTGGTATACAATGAAATGAAGGGCGTATACTCTTCTGCAGATTCCATTTTAGATACGCATATGATGGCCGAACTATTCCCAGATACTACATATGGTGTTGATTCTGGTGGGAATCCAGATCATATTACAGATCTAACATATGAAGGATTCCAAAAATTTTACCAACAATATTACCATCCATCCAATAGCTATATGTTCTTATATGGCACCATGGATATTAAAGAACAATTGAAGTTTATTGATGAAGAATATTTATCTAATTTTGATGCCATTACAGTAGACTCTGAGATTGCCCTTCAGGCTCCATTTGAGGCTGGTAAAGTGGCGTCTTATGCATATGGCATTGGTTCTGAAGATGATCCTGCAGGCAAGACTATGCATGCCCTTACCTATGTAATGCCTGAGATGGATGTGGAGAAGAATTTAGCTTTTGATATTTTAACGCATGCCTTATTGACATCACCAGCAGCACCTTTAAAAGAAGTGCTTGTAAAAGCTGGTATTGGCAGCGATATTAGTGGATATTATTTAGAAAGTTTGCGTCAGCCAATCTGGAATATTACTGTAAGTGGCTCGGAAATGAAGGAGCAAGCCCGTTTGCAAGAACTCGTTGAAGCAGAGCTTACGCGCCTTGTACAGGAGGGGCTTGATAAGACCTTGTTAGAAGCGTCCTTGAATATTACAGAATTTGCTCTTCGTGAAGCCGATTTTGGTGGCCGTCCTATTGGCCTTGCCTATGGTATTCGCGTAATGGACCAATGGCTTTATGGCAAAGATCCAGTGGCCGTACTTCGTTATGATGGAGCCTTAAAGGCTATTCGTGAAGGTCTTAAGACCACATATTTTGAAGATTTAATCCGTCAATGCATTTTAGAAAATAATCATAAAGCCTTAGTGTCTATTTATCCTGAAAAAGGGTTACAAGAAGAAAAGGAACAGGCCGAACGCGATAAGTTAGCTGCTCTTAAGGCATCGTTGAGTGATGAGGACATTGCTGCTATCGTGGCGGACACTAAAAAGCTTAAAGCCCGTCAAGCCGCAGCCGATACAGAAGAGGCGTTGGCGACGATTCCTTTATTGGAACTTTCCGATTTGTCGCCTAAAGTGGAGCATATTGAACGTCATGATGAAATGGTAGATGCAGGGCGTTTACATTTTGTTCCCACCAATGCAAAAGGGATTAATTATACGGCATTTTACTTTAAATTAACAAGTCTATCTGAAGAAGAGCTATTCTATGCTAATGTGATTAGTGATATTTTAGCTCGCGTCAATACGAAGTCGCGCACCTATGATGAAGTAGCTAAAGATATTAACTTAAATCTTGGTGGCTTTAGCACTGATGTAGTGGGCCTTCCCAAATATAATGAGCGCAATGCCTATGTGCCATTACTTGTAGTCCGTGCGAAAGCCTTACATAGTAAATTGAGTGATTTAACACGCCTTGTATCTGAACTGCTAAATACTAGCTCTTTTGATGATGAGGGGCGTCTTACTGAGCTTGTAAATGAGTTAAAAACTGTGTGGGAAACAGAAGCTTTCCGCCGCGGCCATACTATCGTATCTAATCGCGTAATGGCGCAAGTATCAGACATTGGCAAATTCCGTGACTTAGCAGGACTTACATACTTTAAGCAATTAGCTGATGTACTTAAAGATAAACAGGCTATGGCTGAATTACCTAGCAAACTAAGTGCTGTAAGCAAGAAAATATTCCGTGCTAATAATGTGGACATTATGTTTGTTGGTGAAGCACCAGAATATGAAGTGTTCAAAGCTCAAATGAGCGAGGTATTGCCGACTTGGTCACATGAAAGCTATGAAGACAATCAATTACAATTGACTGGGGCTTACGAAAATGAAGGCATTGTCACTGCTGGTAAAGTACAGTATGTAGCACAAGGTGGTAACTTCAAAGACCATGGCTTTGCCTATGTGGGCGCTATGGGCGTATTAGAAACTATTTTGCGTTATGAGTACTTGTGGACGCGCATCCGTGTGCAAGGTGGTGCGTATGGCGCTTTTGCTAATTTCTACAACAATGGCAATATGGTACTTTGTTCATACCGCGACCCTAATTTGACGGAAACTCTTGATGTGTATAAGGAGTTAGCTGAATTCCTTCGTCATTTTGAAATTTCTGATCGTGAAATGCGCAAATACATTATTGGAACCATGAGTAATTTAGACATTCCTATGACGCCAGCTCTTCGTGGTCCTCGGGCGATGGGATTATATTTTGGTGAAAATAATGAAGGGGCAGCGGAGAAGTTTAGAGAAGCTGTTATTGCAACACGCACTGAAGATGTGCGCGCTTTAGCCGATGTAGTAGAGGCTGTTATGGGAGATTCTCACATTAGCGTAATGGGGAATGAACAGAAGATTAAACAGGCTAGCGAAGTACTTGGTCAAGTAAATACATTGCCACAATAAAGGACAAATTTGTCGATTTATGGTATAATTTAATGAATGAGCAAAGGCTCTAAGTGCTTGCTTAGGGCCTTTGTTATTGAAGAAATAAATTATGTAAATATGTTTTATCGCTCTTGGCTTTGAACTTATTGTGCCATCCATGATTCAGTGGCGGCATGAAGTCCAAGTAGCCCATTACAAGGAGGACGTACATATGAAAAAGAAATTATTAGCAGCAGCTCTTGTAGCATCTCTTACATTTTCTAGCGGTATGGTAGCCACTACACAGGCTTTTAATTTAGGTAGCTTTTTAGGCGGCGCCTTGAAAATTGGCGGTGTAGGTGTTTTAGTAGATAAATTTGGTGGTCAAATCAATGACTTCTTGAATCAGATTTTAAGTCAAAATAATTTGAGCACTACCTATACAACTAAAGTAGTACCAATTGTAAGTATTGGTAACAATGGTTACATTGGTGCCGCACAGGTAACAGGTCCAGCCTCTGAAGTAGAACGCGTACAGGCGGTTGCTCAATTAGAAGCTAGCTTCAACAATGTAGCTCGCATAAAAGGTTTAGTGCCAATTGATAGCAAAAACCCAACTAATGCAACTCGTATTCAAGGTGTAGGCGTATCTGCTATTATTGATATCAAGATTTAATCTAATTCCTAAGATAAAATGACACAATGTAGGCAGTTAACGGAACTGCCTTTGCTAAAATAGTTCAAATAGCCGTGGAGGAAATATGAAGAAACAAGTCGTATTGTTAGCTGTGGCAGCTTTGTTTTCAGGACAAGTTTGGGCTGCACCAGAGACTGTATTAGAAAAAACAGATGCTTTGGAGAACTCGATTTATGGTTCTACCCAAGTAGGGGCATTAGTGGACCGCGTAAATCAGATTAGCCAAACTGTATTTGGAAAGCAAAGTGAAGGAACTATTACCTCCCGTGTTGATTCACTTTATGGCTCTATTGCCAATAGCTCGCAAGGACATGTGTCAGTAGAGCAGCAATTAGCCATGCTAGAGTGGTCTTATCAAAATAAGGTTGAATCTGGTTCATTAGTATCTCGTGTTGAACATTTAGAACGCAGTGTAAATGGTCGCATTGAAACAGGTGCTTTAGAGTCACGAATTCAAACTCTTAGCAAAACGATTAATGGTAAGCCATTAAAATTAACCTCTCAAGTAGGTACTATTAATAATACAGAGGTTTTTTCAGTTACTTTAGATACAGCCATTTCTACAAAGTCTAATAAAGTGGGCGATACATTCGATTTTACTGTAGCGGATGACATTATGGATGGCAATGTATTACTAGTGCCTGCTGGTACTATGGGCACTGGCCATATTTCTGAGATTAAATCGGCCTCTTCCTTTGGTCGCAATGGCAAATTAGATTTAGTGTTTGATTCAGTAGAAACTATTAATGGCGATACATTTACAGCCATTCAAGGGGAAGAAGCAAAGGCTAAAACTAAGCAAGAATTAAAAGCAGCTGGTGCTTCTGTGGCTGGTGCTGTATTACTCGGCCCAGTAGGCCTTGTAGGGGGCTTTTTTGTAAAAGGTAAGAATATTGAATTACCAGTGGGATCCACAATTTATGTACAGCCTCAAGAAGTAGTTACTGTACAGGGCATTGTAGTTGGCGGTGATGGTCTACCTCATGGTACAAGTGGTTCCATTACAGAGGGCAACTATGATGATTATGAATTAGGGAATCCTGATGAAGCGGTTACATTAGTCCCTGCTAGTGGCTCAAGTGATGCTGTAACCGATGAAGAGACTGTAGACCATGATGCGGTAGATGCGGCAGATGACAGTGCTAGTGAAGTTGAAGAAGATACAGAACATCAAAGTGTAGAAGAAGATACGGAACAGCAAAGTGTTGAAGAAGATACGGAACAGCAAAGTGTTGAAGAAGCGGGCGATACTGATGAAGAGGTAGAGGAATCTTCCACCGTGGCGTCAGCCCCTTCACAACCTATTGTTGTGGTAAAACGAAATTAAAAAATATTACATGAATGAGGTAATTAGTAAATGGTAAGGAAAAAGGCGAAGTATGCTTTAAGTGCGGCCTTAGTTTTGATGCCCTTGGTGGCAGTTCAGGCGGCGGATTTAAGTCAAGCTACCGATGCTAAAGAGAGTAGCGATGCATCAGCATTAGCTTTACAGACTACAGATCAAAGCAATAGTAATACTGCGTATTCACAGGGACGCTTTGAAGAGTCTGACCAAGAGTATAATCAAAATACAGCAGTAACGATTAATGAGGCGGATAATTTACTAAACCCTCCCATTAAGGTTGTGCGCCGCGGTAAACCAGTAGGTCCTGCTGACCCTGCCACATTGCCAGTACGAGTTGATGCTGATAGTATGTATTACAGTGATTTAACAGGTAATGTAGTGGCTGTTGGTCAAGTAGAAGCACATCAGGGCAATCGCGATGTATTTACGGAGAAACTATTAGGTAATAGTAAGACTCAAGATTATACTACAGAAGGGCCATTTCGCTTTTTAGAGGATAAAGGGCATACAAAGGATCTTACAGGGGCTAATTTACAATTTAATAGTGGCACCAATGCTATGACTGCACCGGATGTAATAGGCTTTGTAAAGCCTTATTATGTAAAAGCTGAATTGGCTGAGTTTGATGGTAATACCGGCTTGATTACTAATGGTTGGCTTACAACAGAGCATGCCATGGCATATAAAGGGGTTCCAGATTATCGCATTGAAGGCTCTACCATTGAAGTATATCCTGGTGACAAGGCGATTATTAATGATGCTAAGTTATTTATCAAGAATGGCAAAATATTAAGCATGCCTCGTTATGTTGTATCCTTACGTAAAGATGAATCTAAAATTAATATCTTCAGCCTCATTCCACGACCAACTTATAATAGTGATGATGGCTTTGGTTTGAAAGGTAGCATAGAGTATCCAGTAGGCGAACATGGCGAGCTATATTTTGACTACAAATGGATGACTAAGGAAGGCTTTAAGCCAAGTTACGGGTATCGCCATTACTTCCCATGGGGCGGTATGCGCTTTGGTGTAAGCCGTGAATCAGCTACGTTAAATGCTAGAACTGTATGGGTAGAAAAGCAGCCTGAGTTCTCTGTTTATACTTATACGTACCATATTGGTAATACGCCATTCACTGTTCGCGGTGAAGGAAATATAGGCTATTGGAAAGAAGATTATATTAAGGGTAGCCATAATATGATTAAGGGCGAATTGAGCCATGATGCCATTCGCCCAACTAAAAATACTAGCTTACGCTTCCATTTAGGCTATCAACGAGATGAATATGGTTACAATGATTTAACAAGAAGTATGCCATATTGGGGCGTTAATGCAAGCTGGAGAGTTAATAGCAAAGTTTCTGCTTGGTCATCGTATAAGCAACACAATATTGATGAGCGTTCTAATTCTCCATATCCATTTGACCGAATTGATATTCGCCGCAATTGGACTACAGGTTTATCTGTACAGGTAAGTCGGTTAGATCGTTTGAGTATTAGTTTAGAGCGAGACGTTCAAACTGGTGAGCTTCGTTATGTAGATTATACTTGGTATCGTGATATGCACTCCTTTGAAGGTTGGTTGACCTATCAATCAAAACAGAAGAAGTGGAGCTATACAATAGTGGCTAAGGACTTCTAAACTGTAACAAGAGCTAGGTGGTCTAACCTATAATGAGTACATAGTTTAGGTAAGTAAAATTGTATAAACCTGTCATGCTCTAGCGTGGCAGGTTTATCTTATGTGACTTGAGAGTTCTAGGGATGGGGCATATTATTAAAATTTGGTTAAGTGAGGTAGATTATGAAAACTGTTAGAAAAGCTGTTATTCCAGCGGCCGGTTTTGGTACGCGCTTTTTGCCTGCAACGAAGGCACAACCAAAGGAAATGCTTCCCATAGTCGATACTCCGGCAATTCAATGTATTGTTGAGGAAGCCTTAGCTTCTGGGATTGAAGAAATTCTAATCATTACAGGCCGCAATAAACGAGCTATTGAAGATCATTTTGATACGAGTGTTGAACTAGAGCAATTATTACAACAACAAGGTAAACAACAACAGCTCAATATGGTACGTTCTTTAGCAGATATTCGCGTTCATTTTATTCGTCAAAAAGCTCCAAGAGGCTTAGGTGATGCTGTTCTTTGCGCTAAAGCTTTTATTGGTGAGGAACCATTTGCCGTGCTGTTAGGTGATGATGTAGTATACAATCCTGAGTACCCTTGTTTGAAACAATTAATCGATTGCTATAATGAGCGTGGTGGCACTGTACTAGGCGCTCAGTATGTACCTCATGAAAAAGTTAGCTCCTATGGCATTGTAGCAGGCAAGCAGATTAGTGAGAATTTATATGAAGTGGAAGGCTTAGTTGAAAAGCCAAGTCGTGATTTGGCACCGTCTAATTTGGCTGTATTAGGCCGTTATATTTTAGAGCCAGAAATTTTTGAATTATTAGAACATACACCACAAGGAGCGGGCAATGAAATTCAGTTAACCGATGCATTGGCTCGTCTCTCAGGGAAGGTATATGCCTTAAATTATGAAGGCAAACGCTATGACATTGGCGATCGCTTAGGCTATTTGCAGGCTACGGTTGAATATGGTTTACGCTCTCCTTTATTTGGAGACGAATTTAAACACTATTTGCTACAATTAGTCGATAATTTGGAAAAATAATATAAGCCCCTCTGTTTACAGCAGATGAATTAGATTGATACTATACAATCAGTTCGCTCTGTAAATAGGGGGGGCTTTTTTAGGTGGTTCAGTGATGTAAATAAGTCAAAACACCTATGTTAACCATAAGGTAACATTGTGTTGACAAAATAAAAGGGCTTCTTTATAATTAAAACAGTTGTGAGCGACTACATAAAAAGTTAGTAAATATGAGGACTTCTAATACGTATAAGTACTAATCTGTGTGGGAGACCATAATTTATATGAGCTTATTATGTACGATTACTCTAAATTTAGGAGGATATATGGGGGACTCATGTTCAGTTCCATATGGGCAAAGGGATTTGCGCACATTATTTAATGCAATAATTGAGGCCTATCCAGATTGTCCCAAAAATGTAGTAATTGGTAAACTAATTTGGCAGTGGAATCCTGTTGATTCAGCTAATTCAATTCTTGCACAGCAAGAGGGCGTTCCTGATTATGGGAAAAAAGCGTTTTGGCTTTCAGTTCAAAGTGGTCCGATGAGATTACAAGAACTAGTTCAACACACCAATACGTCGTTTAGGCAAAGAGTGGAGCCAACAGGGCAACAAAATTTAGAATCATCGACAGCGTTACACTGCCCAACGGAGAAGCAAGAACCGTCAAAGCCTGTTAATTCAAACAAATTGAACTTTGCTGACCTAGATCAGTCCAGTATGACAGTAGCAGCTGAATTAAATGGTAACGATTCAGATGAAGCAAAGATTATATTTTCAAAAGAAACAATCGAACAATTTGTATTTCACATAGGTGATGAAAATCCCATTCACAGGGCACCTACATATATAGTGCCAGGTTGTTTAATTTTGGAAACACTCTTATTGCTATTAGGTAGTAAAGAGATTTGTGTACAAGATTTGACTTTGAAGTGTAAGCGACCTATTTATGCAGATCAAGTTATTGATTTAAACGTTGACTGCTGTAGTAACACTATTACTGCCACGGTTCAGGATTCAGTAGTGTGCACGGCTCAGTATCGTGTAAGAGAACAGCATACTTAGTTAATAGTTAGATATGTGTTATAATACATCGCAGTCTCGCATGTAGCTAATGGTTATATAATCATGGGTAGGCGGTTATAGCAAAATAGTTTAGCGACGTACAGACATATATTTGTTGGTATATGGTATAAAATACTAGGGATTAATATTTTAAAGGAAGTGTAGATTTTGAATACTCGTTTAATAACAAAAATGGCTTTACTTGTAGCACTTTGTGCAATTTCGGCATATTTATCATTCCCCTTGCCTTTAGTGCCAGGTATGGTAACTGCTTTAACTATTGTATTCTGTTTAATTGCTTTTATGTTGCCACCAAAACAGGCGTTTATTACGCTTTGTGTGTATGTCCTTTTAGGAGCTATTGGAGTGCCTGTCTATACTGGCGGATCTAGCGGCTTTGCTAAATTATTTGGTCCTACAGGGGGATTTATTTGGAGCTTTCCTATTGCCTACACTCTATTAAGTATTTTTAAAGGCCCCAATCGCGTAGTATCTTATTTCATTCGTGCCGTTTTAATTACCATTCCTATTACTCATTTAATGGGCATGGCCGGAGGTATGATTTATAGTAATCTATCCTTTATGCAAGCGTTTTGGAGTTTTTCGGCTCCTTTCATTCCTTTAGATATTGTAAAATGCTTTATTGCTGCTTGGATTGGCGTAGCTATGAACCGAGCAGGCGTATAGTCAATGGGGTTACCTATGGTAAAACACAATAATTTCTTTTCTAATGTATATATAATGGGCGGCCTCAGGACGCCCATTGGTGTTTATAAGGGGCAGTATAAACGCATTCGTCCTGAATTGTTAGGCGCGGCCCTATTAAATGAATTACAAAGGCGTGGCTATGGTGCGGATGAAATTATTTGCGGCAATGCAGTCGGCACAGGCGGTAATATAGGGCGCCTTATGGCGCTGTATTCTAATTATGATAGGGCTATTCCGAGTTATACTGTGGATATGCAATGTGCGTCTGGTGCTATGGCGATTATCCAAGGGGTTCGTGCTATTCAAAGTGGTATGGCAAGTCAAATTATTGCTGGCGGAATAGAGAGTTCATCGTTACAGCCTCTACGTGTGTATGCTGATTTAGATGCTAGACGTGGAAATGATTTGAGCCATCCCAAAGAGAGCGTATCAGCGGAATACTTGGTAGCGCAATTTTCACCTGACACAGTATCGCCCTTTGCTATGCTCGAAGGAGCACATCGTACGGCGATTAAGCATAATATGACAAAATCAGATTTAGATGCTTGGGTGTTGTATAGTCATAGCAAGGCTCTTGAAGGTCGCAATGACGAATTTTTGCAGCAACTGATTATGGGAAGTGATGAGCTTAAAGCAGAACTTACTAATTTAGGTGAAAACGATTTACTAGGATATATATCCCATTGGGGTACTGCTGATTTTAAGGACGAAAGTATTAAACCAAGGCTAACACAAAATGTATTAAATCGAATGCGTCCCATTTTAAAAGATACAGATTTATTAAATGGTGCCAATACTTGCTACACCCATGATGGGGCTGCCTTTTTAGGCTTAACCAAGGAGCCGCAAGAGTTTAGAATTGTGGACGTACTCACTTGGGCAGGGGACCCACAATATAGTCCGGAAGGAGCCTGGCACAGTACGGAGGCTATTTTAAAGCGAAATGAACTTACTATGGATAGCATTGATGCAGTAGAGTGGAACGAAGCCTTTGCAGTCATTGATGTATTGTTTGAGCGCGCCTATAAAGAACATCTTCATAAATATAATCAGCTAGGGGGCGCATTGGCGTATGGCCATGCCTATGGTGCATCAGGTGCTGTTAATGTACTTCACTTAATGGCGGCGTTACAGCGTACTAAAGGACGCTATGGTGTGACTTCTATTGCTGGGGCTGGTGGCACGGGGACAGCCATTTTAATTGAACGCGTTTAATTGAAGATTTGTATAGGCGGTACATAAAAGTACAACATAGTAAATTAGGGGGGCAGAATATGTTATTTCAACGATTAAAATTATATAGTGAAGTGCAGCCCCATAAAGTGGCATTGGCCTTTGAAACTCAGATTATAACCTATGAAGAGTTATGGGCCTTAGTTGTTACAGGAGACAGGACGCATAATCCTAATTCTTTGACATCAGACGAAGTTTACAGCTCCTTGACTTCAGAACAAACTTATACTTCACGGACTTCAGAACAAGCTTATTCTTCATGGACTTCAGAGAAAGTATATCCTTCCTTGACTCCAGCTAACGGATCTTTAGTTGAATTAATTCAAACTGATGATGCTAAAGAGGAGTTGGTTCGGTGGTTGCGCGCGTTGTATGGGAAGCGGCGGCCGATTATTTGTCATACAGATCTTAGTGAAGCACGATATAAAGCACTGATTGAACGATATGGTTTTATTTCTGAGGGCGCGTATTTTACATCGCGTCAGGAAATCCCAGAGGCGGCCTCCTTTGGCGTGCTCACATCTGGCACAACGGGGCTACCAAAAGTGTTATGGCGTAGTTTGCGAAGCTGGGTGGACTTTTTTGAGGAGCAGAATTGCGTTTTTAAAGTAAATCAAGATAGCCTTTTATTTGTTCATGGCAGCATGAGCTTTACTGGTAACTTAAATGCTTTGCTGTCCGCTTTATATGCTGGCGCTACAACTGTGGTGGGTAAAATTTTGCGACCTAAGCACTGGTATGAAGTATTAAAAGAGTGGCACATCACCCATTTATATATATTACCTACTAAATTGCGGATGCTACTGCCTTGTATGAAGGAGACTTTGGAGTCACTGAAAATTATTTTTACGGGCTCTCAGTTATTAGATTATAAATTAGTATTGAATTTAAAAAAACAGCAACCGCAAACAGAATGCATTTTATATTATGGGGCGAGTGAGTTAAATTACATAACCTATTGTACCTTTGATGAATGGTTACAAGAGCCTAATACAGTGGGCTATCCTTTTAAAGGCGTTACAATTAGTTTAGATGAGGATCATTGTATTGAAGTAGATACTCCCTATGGTATAGAAGGGATTTCAAGACCATTTACTGTTCATGATCGAGGTGAATTTTCCCCTACGGGACGCTTACTTTTTAAAGGGCGAGCTGATGCGATTATCAATCGAGGGGGCTATAAATTATCATTGCCTTATTTAGAATCCCAATTATTATGTATAGAAGGCATAGCTGATGTAGTGGTGTTAGCGGTGACGGATGAACTTCGTGGGGAACAACCTATAGCCTTTATAGTGCCCGAAAATATGGGATTGAAGAAGGAAATTTTACAGCATATTCATCATACATTTTTACCTAAAGAATGTCCGAGACAAATTATTTGGCTAGACGCAATGCCCTTAACAAATGCTTCAAAAATAGATTTAAATGCCTTACGGCGTTTATATGGTGAGGCAAAAGAGGGGTGTAACATTTAAGGCTTTTCTTGCCTGTTATGCCTTATAAAGCGCAAATAGAAGTGTAGAAATGACCTAAATGACATTGAGTGGCCCTATAAATTGATTTTTTGCAATTGGACTTTTTTCGATATGCATATAATATATAGTATAAAATATTGAAACTCGCTACAAGATATTGTATAATGAACAGGAAGTTAGTTATACAATATCTTTTTTATATGTGTAAAAATAGAAGTGCCAGTAGGGATTGGCAATGAGAGAGTTAGTGACTCCCAGTGGTCACTTAATTTTTTTCTGCTCTTTTGGCAAACTAGACATATTGCTTAGTATTGCTTAGCAATAGTTGCGAACAGTTGCCTACATGTGTTGTAGACGTATGATGCAGAAGTATGGTGTAAACATATGCTGCCCAAGTAGTGCGTTGCGGTCATAGGCTGTGTGGCACAAAGTAGAGTTAAGAAATTATTTCATATACTATATATTGTATAAATACGTAATGAGTGTATAGGAGGCATCGAGCTGTGTTAGAGGTAATTAAAAGGGATGGCCAAAAGGTACCATTTGATAAAACTAAAATTGCAATAGCTATTGAAAAGGCTATGAATAGTAGTACAGGCTTGTATGAAGCAGGACTGGCTGATCGTATTGCCAATGAAATTGAAGAATACGCACATAAGATTGATAAAGCATTGACTATTTATGCTATTGAAGATCAAGTATATTACAAGCTTTTAGAGTACCACAATCCAGCCACAGCTCGTGCCTATGAAAATTACAAAGCTGTGCAGAGCTTTAAACGTAAAGTAAATACCACTGATGAGGATGTATTTGGCTTACTTGATCGCAGTAATGTAGCTATTTTAGATGAAAATTCTAATAAAGATGCTGCCATAGTATCTACACAACGCGATTTAATTGCTGGGGAAGTGAGCAAGGATATTGCTCGTCGTAAACTAATCCCTGCAGATATTGTGCAGGCACATGATAGTGGGGCCATTCATTTTCATGACATGGACTACATTATTCAGCCTATGTTTAACTGCTGCTTGATTAATCTTAATGATATGTTGACTAATGGTACTGTGATTAATGGCAAGAAGATTGATACGCCTAAGTCTTTTCAGGTAGCTTGTACAGTGACAACCCAAATTATTGCCCAAGTGGCATCAGGACAATATGGCGGCCAAAGTATTAATGGTATTGACCGTATTTTAGCGCCTTTTGTTCGCAAGTCTTATGATAAAATTTTAGCCAATGTACTAGAAGAACAGGTGGAAATTTATGGCATTAAGCCAGATATGGAAAAGGCCAAGGAAATCGCTTGGAAACGAACTCGCAAGGAAGTTAAAGACGGGATTCAGACAATTCAATATCAAATTAACACTTTGATGACAACGAATGGGCAGGCTCCTTTTGTCACTTTGTTCATGCACTTTGATCCTAATAGTGAATATGCTAAGGAAGCGGCACTAATTGACGAAGAAATTTTAAAACAACGTATTGTGGGCGTTAAAAATGAAGCCAATGTATACATCACGCCAGCCTTCCCTAAGTTAATTTATGTGCTTGATGAACACAATATTCATCCTGATGCACCGTATTATTATTTAACTGAACTGGCTGCTCAATGTACGGCTAAACGGATGTACCCAGACTATATTTCCGCAAAGAAAATGAAGGAAAATTACGAGGGCAATGTATTCAGTCCTATGGGCTGTCGCGCTTTCTTATCTCCGTGGAAAAACGAAAAAGGGGAGTATGTATTTGATGGCCGCTTTAATATGGGCGTAGTAAGTCTTAACTTGCCACAAATCGGTATTTTAGCGCGTCATAGTGAAGAACGTTTCTTTGAAATTTTAGACAAGCGCTTAGATTTAGTAGAAAAAGCCTTATTGCTTCGCTATGAGCTTTTGAAAAATGTAACCAGTGATGTATCACCTATTCATTGGCAGCATGGTGCCATTGCACGCCTTAAAAAAGGTGAACCTATTGGTGAGTTTTTAAAAGGTGGCTATGCTACGATCTCTATGGGTTACATTGGTATGTATGAAGCGACTAAGCTCATTACTGGTGAATCGAATACAGGTGAAAAAGGCCGTGTATTCGCTATGAAAGTAATGGACCGTTTAAATAAAGCTATTGAAACCTGGAAAAAACGTCACAATATGGGCTTTGCCCTTTATGGTACGCCAGCGGAAAGCTTAACCAATCGTTTTAGCTCTATTGACCGAGCTCGTTTTGGTGAAATCGAAGATATTACTGATAAGGGCTACTATACTAATAGCTATCATGTAAATGTACGCGAAGAAATCAATGTATTCGATAAATTTAAATTCGAATCAGAGTTTCAAAAGAAATCCACTGGTGGTTGTATTTCCTATGCTGAAATCCCTAATATGACTAATAATATTCCTGCTGTGTTGACTATGATTCAGTATATTTACGATAATATTTCCTATGCTGAATTCAATACAAAGTCTGATTATTGTCATGTATGCGGTTTTGATGGTGAAATTAAAGTCAATGATGACAATCAATGGGAATGCCCACGTTGTCATAATACAGATCGTGACAAATTAACTGTAATTCGCCGTACTTGTGGTTATTTAGGTGAAAACTTCTGGAATGAAGGACGCACTAAGGAAATAAAAGACCGCGTTATGCATATTTAAGTAGTTTATAAAGATGGTGAAACAGAGCCTAGTATCTTAAGGTCAGAAATAATAAAAAATAAATAACAGGTCATGTGCTACATGACCTGTTATTTTATCTATGCAAGAAAGTGGTTTATCTTCCATGTAGTTTTAAGATTTATGGGCTGGAGGCGAAAAATATGAATTATGGTCAGATTAGAAAATATGATATTGCTAATGGCTCCGGCATTCGCACATCTATTTTTGTGACTGGTTGTACTCATAAATGTTTTAATTGTTTTAATGAAGAGTATCAAAATCCTGCGGCAGGAACACCTTGGACTGAGAAGGAAACTGAGGAAGTTCTTTCCTATGTATCAGATCCTAATGTGGCAGGTCTTACCTTGCTCGGTGGTGAGCCATTTCAGAATGTAGACGGTTTATTGCCGGTAGTGAAAGCTGTGCGTGCAGCGGTGCCACAGAAAGATATTTGGGCGTATTCTGGCTATACTTGGGAGCAACTGGTGGCATGTGCAGAAAAGAAAGCCTTGCTTGAGCAATGTGATATACTAGTAGATGGCCGCTTTGTAGATGACCTAAAAGATCCAAGCTTGCGCTTTAGAGGTTCCAAAAACCAACGCATTATTGATGTGCAAAAAAGCTTGGCACAGGGCGGTATTGTAATTGCTATGGAGTAACTATATCTTAATTGTGTGACTCAGTGTTCATAATGGAATCTGTTGTTAGCGATTTAATTCGTTATTCATGGCGCAATTTCTTATTAGTGGTGCGATTTATTACTAAGGATGAAATTTGCTATTTATGGTGCAAGTCATTAGTATGGGGGCAGTTAATTGCCAATTGGAGAGGAGAGAGATCTTGAACGAGGAATTGATACAAAATTTTCATCAAATGTGGGATAATTTTCCAGGCATGGTACGTTTGATAGATAGTAAAAATAATGTACTCGCAGTGAATGAAAAGGCCGCAGCCTTTGGCTTTACTGAAGAGCGGCTTTGCGTACAAGTCGGAAAGCCGGAAATTCATCGAAATTGTAAGAAGTACTTAGCCTTAGCTAATCAAGAGGCGCAAGTAGATCGACCTAGTGTTGATAAATTGCGTGGCTGGATTCCTGTGGCAGGATATCCTGATGTGGTGGTTCATTTTACCTTGGCTATTCCCGATATGGAGTAGGGATTGAGATTAAGTAGATATTTTAAAATATTAAAACAGGCATATACTAAAACAGATATATACTAAAATAGGCATATACCAGTATATAAAAAAGAGGGCGATTCCAGTATGCCACCTGATGAATAGACCTATGGTCTAAGGGTAGGGAGCATACACAGGAGTCGTCCTCTTTATATAATCTTATTTAATAGAATTTATTAAACAATTTCGGCGCCATCTTTATAGCCTTCGCCACCGCAATTTGGTAGGAAGCCATAGCGCTCAGTCCAAAGCTGTTTATATTTGAGAGCTTGGTTGTGAATGCGCTCCAATTGGCTTTCGTCAGTACGGATGACTTTAGCTGGACAGCCTACAACGAGTGAGTATGGTGGTATTGTTGTGTTTTCAAGGACTACAGCACCGGCTGCAATAATAGAGCCCGTGCCAATGTGGCAGCCACTGAGAACTACAGAACCCATGCCGATTAGTACATTATCTTCAATGGTGGAGGCATGGACAATGGCAGTGTGACCGACGGTTACAAAATCGCCAAGAATACAAGGCGTATCAGAGTCTACATGGAGCACTGCATTATCTTGTACATTGGTGTAGCGGCCGATGACAATTTTATTAATATCGGCACGGGCTGTTACATTAAACCATACAGAGGCAAATTCTTTTAACTCTACATCGCCAATTAGTTGTGCACTAGGCATAACATGGCTTTTTTCATCTAACTTTGGATATTTTCCATTAAAACGCATCATGCGAGCATCTCCATTTCATTTTTAGATTTGTATTAAAAGATAGTTTTTTAGGCAAATCGCTGTGCCTTTTTTATAGCTTCTTTGGCTTCTGTAATAACAGATTCTACAATGGTTTTAGCAGGTTCGACTTTAGTGAGGCGGTGTAGACTGAGGCCACATTGTACAGCACCATTTACAGTATCACCATAAAGAGCGGCTAGCTTATTGGTTCCTTTGGATAAATTAGTTAATTCTTCTTTTGGAGCACAATTTTTTTCAAGCTCTAAATATTTGGCTGTAAATTCACTCTTAAGGGAGCGTACGCCACCATGACCACTCATTAAACCAGTTACGGCCGAATCCGTATCAACGGCATTGATAATAGCTTCTTTGCAATTATTGTGCATTTGACATTCTTCGGCAAGAATGAAACGAGAGCCCATTTGAACACCTTCGGCCCCCATCAGTAGGGCTGCGGCTAAGGCACGACCATCGGCGATGCCACCAGCGATAATTACAGGAATTTTCACTTCTGGGAGTACGTTTTCAAGGAGCGCCATAGTAGTCTGAGTACCAATGTGACCACCGGCTTCTAAGCCTTCCACGATGAGTGCATCAGCGCCAGCTGCTTCGACACGTTTAGCCAGTTTTACATTCGGAACTACAGGGATTACCTTAATTCCTGCTGCATGTAATGGCTCAATATATGGTACGGGATTACCTGCCCCGAGCGTAACAAATGCAGGTTTTTCTTCTAAAATAACCTTTACAATGTCATCTACATTATCGGCCATGAGCATT
The DNA here is from genome assembly GCF_937981445.1 of uncultured Veillonella sp. Lineage (GTDB taxonomy): Bacteria > Bacillota > Negativicutes > Veillonellales > Veillonellaceae > Veillonella_A. The sequence continues at coordinate 45,455 of NZ_CALJON010000044.1, forward strand.
ATATTTACGCCGAAAGGCTTATTCGTAAGAGCTTTCGCACTTTGAATTTCTTGACGTACCCAGTCAGCGGTACGGCCACCAGCTGCGATGACGCCTGTAGCGCCGGCATTAGCAACAGCAGCAGTTAATATGTGTTCAGAGGTCCAAGCCATAGCGCCTTGGATGATAGGATATTGAATGCCTAGTAATTCGGTTAATTTTGTTTGCATAAGAATCTCCTTTATACAATTTTATTTGAATATATTAGATACGGTCTATACTACATAGTATAAAAATTAATATTATAAGATACGTAGGCCTTATTCATTTTTGCTATCATAAAAGAGAAAGTAAAAATAAATACAGACTACTCTTCTATTATAAAGGATTTTCAATGAAAAATATAGAAAATTATAGATATAAGGATTATTTAATTGAATAATAAGCCTCTTTTTTTGAGGGTTATATAAGCCCCGAATAGGCTATTAAAAGGACATGAAAATAGAGTGGTATAGTTTTTCTTATTAGGATAAAAAAATATTAAAAAGATTTAGAAAAGTGCTATAAACCTAGATAAAATAAGGGATTTAAAAAAATACAAAATTAGAAAAAAGATATTGAATATTATCGATGTTTGTGTTACACTTAATTCATAGATAGAGTGTCTATTAAAAGTGAAAGGAGGCAAGTGAAGATGGATAAATATGTATGCGTAGTATGTGGTTGGATCTATGACGAAGCAGTTGAAGGTGTTAAATTCGAAGATCAACCTGATGATTACTTATGCCCAGTTTGCGGTGTAGGCAAAGATCAATTCGAAAAAATGTAATAATAACAAGTAATACTTGTTTATGAAAAGCCTCCTGAATAGGAGGCTTTTTTCGTAGGCGTATTGTGGCTAATTAAGGCCATAGTACGCTTTATTTTTTTCTTTAAAATAAATATTTAAGTTAAAATGTTAATAAAAATCTTAAAAGATGTGCTGAAAGAACATTAATATTATAAATTTTTCTATGAATAATGTAATTGATATAATTGTGAATAAGTAATGAAGCTAAAAGATAATATGCTTCAGAAGTTGTTAATATATTTGAGGAATATTTTAATCAGGAATATGATGATAAAAAGTGGCCATTTTCTAATATAATAATAGATGAGGGGCAAGATTTCAGTGATAGTATATTAGAACGACTTTATTATTTAACAAAAATCAATGGTGGAATTTTTAATATATTTTGCGATAAAAGTAAACGTATTATTAAGGAAGCACCTCCTGAATGGATTAGGGAATCCTTTGAATGTCAATTAAGTCTTAAGAAAAATTGTCGGAGTACCGCTACAATTCACCGTGCATAATTTTAAAGGCCTAGAAGCACAAGCCGTATTAGTGATTGATGTGGAAACATTAAAATTATTTGAAGTAAATATGTATAGGCTAATGTATGCTGGTTGCTCGAGCGCCATATTTCATTTACAAATTGCATTTTATGATGACATGGGAAATACCAAAAAAGAGCGAGCAAAAATCGTGAAGAGATTTGATTTACAAGTTATTGGTAAAAAATGAATAATTTATTTAGATGTACTGTTTATTAACTAAGAAAATGTGTATTTTGAGTTGATATGTGCTTTCTACTGCTGTGCAAGTGAAATATTCTAGACTCTATTATCTAAAGTTACAGACTTTGATAGAGTTAAGAATAAACTTTCAAATTGACGCCCCAAACAAATATGCTATAATATACATACTTACAAAAAGCAAATACTATATATAGATTTTATAGGTCCTAGCTATCATAGTTGGGTACAATAATTAGTATATATGGAGCTATTACTAGGTGATGAAATCTATAATCGTGTTACTTTTTGAAAGAACATTAGAATTTCTTCAATTTATAGGCTTATTTATTTGACAAAGCCTATATAGATAGCTATAATATTATAGTCGAGGTAAAATTATGAAACTGCAAGTAGAGCAAGCAAAAGAACACATAGGAAAATTATTTCCTTTTAAATTTACTGAACCAGCCACAGTGCTTGGGGCGGTAACTGCTTTTCCTTGGAGCCATCATGATATAACCATTAGTGGTGATTTTCGTTACGATGGACAGAATTTCATTGTCAATGGCACGGTCCAGACCCAAGGGGATTATGAATGTACGCGTTGTTTAGCGCCGGTGCATCATGAGGAAACAATTCCTTTTGGCGAAACTTTCGGAGTCTTGAAGGACTGGGAAGATGAAGAGGCAAGTGAGGTAGTTCCATTTGATGGTGAGACCATTGACTTAACGGAAGTCATTCGGGAAACATTAATCATCAATGAGCCCTCTCAAGTGTTATGTCAGGAAGATTGCAAAGGATTGTGCGTTCATTGCGGAGCAAATAAAAATGTTTCACCTTGTTCTTGTGAATCCTTTGTGGTGGATCCTCGATTGGCAGTGCTTCGTACACTGCTCGATGAAAAAGATGATGATTAATTTGTCCCAGTGATTATGTTAAGGAGGTGCAGATAATGGCAGTACCAAAGCGTAGATTGTCCAAATGTCGCCGCGACCGTCGTCGTGCGAACTGGAAGTTAACTGTTCCAGGTTATGTAGCTTGTCCGCAATGCCACGAACCTATGATGCCTCATCGGGTTTGCCCTACATGCGGTCATTATAAAGGAACTCAGGTAGTTAACAAAGTAGCTGAATAAGACCTGCTGAGCTAGCTTATAGCTCTACTATAAAAGCGTGGATATCCATTGGATGTCCACGCTTTTGTCGTTGTCAGACTCTTATAAGACTATATGTTTTTAGTAATTCTAGCTTTACTTATAAGTAAAGGCTCTAATAGTTGCCTTAGTATTTTTATTTTATTGTAGGTTGATTTCTTGGTAACTATCTTTACTTTAAGTCATCTATTTGTTATAGTTAAATCACTAGATGGGGGGAGCTGAGTATCCCAGCGGAGAAACCCTAGCACTAGTTGGCGGTCGGTGATACTACGACAGGCCGTCTTCTAATTGTAATAAAAAGCTGACACCTCATGAGGTGCCAGCTTTTGTTTTATCGTAAGATCTAAATCCTTACTTTATAGTTCTGTACTGTAGCATTAAATTAAACTTTGTCCCATAATCCTAACCATTAATTTATAATATATAAACGTTAATTTATAATAAGTAAATATTAATTTATAATATGAAGTGGAGCTCCTTATACGCTTATTGTTATTTTAGAATCCCTGTGGCCCTAAAGAATGCCTCATAAGCAGCCGCCTTTTTATCTAAGCTTAAAGGATAGGCCCTAGATGTGGACGGAAGTCTAGTGAGTTTAATGTGACGATCTCCAAATTGGAGTTCAATGGTTTCGCCTGTTTTGGGAAGCTTTGGTTTGTTAGCAGATAATTCAATGAGTACTTCGGTAGCTTTCCCACCTGTAGTACCGATGTACTGGCAGTCTGGCATTTTACTTAAGACTTCATCTATATGGACTGGATCGACTACGGTTAAAAAGGCATCCGACGCATTGCCGCGCTCACGAATGGCTTTCCATACAGTAGGACAGGAGGCAATTCCTTTTTCCATTAAAAAGGCTTTGATTTTATCGGCATCAAAGCCTTTTTCTTCGCCCTTTCTAAAATGTTCTTTATCATTAAAGAAGATTAAGCCATAGACACGCCACATATCGTTTTGAAAATTAGGATAGTGGAATTGCATGGCTCGTTTATCTGCGGCAGGTGGGAATGTGCCCATGCACATAACGGTAGCTTTAGGTGGGAGGAGTGGTGGAAAGGGCAGTGATTCTACAGGTCGCGCTGCGTTATGTATACTATTAGACTGAGTAGTAGTCTTAACGTTAGAATGTTTTTTAGATGTAACCATAATAAAACCCCTCTTTGCTATATAATTGAGTGTTCCTGTGTTATGGAATCACTCATGTATCAAGTATAGCATATAAGAGGGGTTCTTATGTTGCAAGAAGCACAGATTACAGATAGTTTGTTGTGTAGTGCTGTAGCTTTTTGCTTTAAAATAGATTCTTTTGTTTTATAGCATATGACGTAGTAGGTATTATTAAGCGTTAGCTGGCAATAATTGTTTTACAATCCAGTCAATCATAGCCTGGTTTACTACGTCCCCTTGGTATCCATGAGGGGCTTCGGAATTAGATACATATTCATTGTTAATACGATGGTTTAATAATGCTTGGCGGAAGCGTTCGCTTTGGGCGATTGGTACCAATGTATCTTGACCACCGTGAGCGATAAAGAATGGTGGTGTAGTATTTGATACATGATTAATAGGGCTACCTGCTAGGGCTAGCTCTACATAGCTCCAATAAGGCGAGCTTGTATCTTTAGTTTCGTATACATGGCGCAATACACCTACACCTTGGCCTTCTTGGTCAAAGCCGAGTAGAACGGATTCTTTAGCACTTGGTGAATCATGGGTGAGGGCTGCTTTTTCTGGTGCCTGTAAGGATGGCGACATTTCAGGACCCATGGTAAGCAGATCAGTAGGGCCGTAATAGTCGATGGCAGCCATGACCTTACTAGATACATTACGATTGTCGCCAACAGTGCCTTCAAAATCTGGGTTGTCATTCGTGGTAGCGGCTAAGGCTGCCAAGTGAGCACCAGCAGATGTGCCACTAATGGCGATGCGGTTTGGATCGATATTATATTCTTGTGCATGAGCTCTTAGATAGCGAATGGCACCTTTTACGTCATAAATTTGTGCAGGGTAGGCGGCTTCATCGCTAAGTCGGTATTCAACAGAGGCTAAGGCGATACCGCGAGGAACTACTTGTTTGAATACTTCTAAGGAGGAGCGATTATCTGCAGCCATGAGGTTATTTTGTATTGCTTGAGAAGTTTGAGAAGTTTGAGAAGTTTGTCCTACTTGTGAATTTTGAGAAGTTTGTGCTGTTTGTGAATTTTGAGAGGCTACCTGACTGGATAGTGCAGTGGTACCTTCTTTGACTTGAGGATTGTGGGCTGTTAATGGGTCCGCATAGGTTCCCTTAGCCCATGCACCACCATGAACGAAGATGAGAAGCGGTACAGGTCCTTCTGCATTTTTAGGCATGTATAAGTTGAAGTGTAAGTCTTTTTCTTCACCGTTCTTGGTGCTTACTTTGCCAAATACAATATCTTGATAGGTCGGCAAAATAACTTCTTGTACGGCCGTTGCTTGTTTGTGGGTGTTGTTATTTGTCATTTGATTATGAGGTACTGTTTTAATTGATTGTGAAATAGACATAGTTTGACTCTGGCTCTCTGGGGATGAAAATGTAGCTTTCATTGAAGTAATGGTGGCTAATGTATTTGTTTTACTGGATGTGGAGAAGTTGTGATTGCTATTAATAGTAAAGGCACTAATAGACGTTTCTGTATCCACTATATTAGCTAAGGCACCACTAGTAAGTACAGCGCTACAAAGACAGGATAAAATGGCTAGTTTCTTCATGCGATTCATTTTAACGTCCTCCTTGAAATTAATACATCTTAAAATAAACGCATTTTTAATTAATACATAATGTATTTGAAATATATATATATTATAATACTATTTTTCTTATGAGACTATTTTTAAGGAAGACTAATTTTAAGAAAAATAAAATAGAAGAAAGTACATAATATATAGAACTAACAAAAAAGGACCTATAGGTAGGTCCTTTTTGCTCACTAAAGTGGCTGTATGTAGTTTGTTTTTCTTGGCTTCTAGCGCTTTGGTGGCGGCTCAAATAGAGATGTTTGTTATAATCTATGAAACTTACTTGCTTTTTGGGGCGGTGTGATGGGTTTCGATGTATTGGGCTACTTGCTGTATAAGTTCTAATATGTTCATACCTGTACGATCGGCAGCCTTTTGTAAGGTCGCTTTTTTAGCCATGATTTTACCAAATGTTGTATTTAACATACTAAAAGAGCTATTGATTTGAGGCATGTACTGACGAAGACCTTCCACTTGGTCAAAGAGGTCAAATAGTTTTGTGTCAGGCGTGAGAACAATACCTTTTACCGTGCAGTGAGGGGGCGTGGTGCTTTCGACACCTGCTATGGGGCTTTCTAAGTTAGTGTCTGAAGTGTTGACACTTGATGCTTTAGTATCTGAAGTATTAGTGTTTAATGCCCTGGTGTCTAAAGTGTTGGTACTTGATGCTTTAGTATCTGAAGAATTAGTGCTTAATGCCCTGGTGTCTGAAGTGCTAGCATTTGACGTCTGACTATCTGTAGCATTGCTGGCTGGTGTATTGGTAGTTTCGTCATTGCCATGTACTTCATTGTCCCATGTAAGGAGTGTGCGTGAACCTTCTAAGCTGCGGATGTGTGTACAGTCTTGCATCATTTCTAAAACACCTTTAAAATGGCCGGCTTCATCGCGAACGGCGGTGTAGAGGATATAAATAAAGGCTTCCGGTTTATTAATCCAGAATTCGGCTTTGTCTTGTTCGCCGGAACGGAACTTTTCAATAATTTCTTCTACAAGATGCACACTTTTGGCTGGATGGCAATTGCGCACTTCACGGCCAATTACATTGGCGCTGCGCGGGAATATACGATGTTTAGTATCACTGTAGAATTTTACTAGTTCGTTTTCGTCTACATAGGAAAGGTCCACTGGCATATGTTGGAATAATAAATTGATGCGATTTAAGGAAAGCTTGCCCGTTGCTACATCAAGGTCGGCATCGCGGTCGATGTGTAAGGTTCCATTTGTAGTGGTAGGCGCTGATGCGGTAGTTCCAATGTTATATTTGTTGAGTAAGGCTGTAAGTTCCGCCATAAAGTTTGATTCTTCTCTTGTGGAGGAGAGACTTTCAGGGGTTGTTGGTGCAGAGTTGGTATTCTGGGGATTTAGATCGGTAGTTATATGAGGGTGACTAGTGGTAGCCATAGGGAACGTTACATTAGGGGCGTGCACCTCGTTACCATTGGTTTTATAAAATGGAGGCGGCGTAATAAGGGCAAAGCCTATTTCATGGTCGCCGCGGCTCATACGGATAAAATCTTCTTCAGAGCAAAGTTTGATTGCTGTAGGGAATAAAACTTCTTGTTCTTTATCGCAAAGGTCGCGGAATGCATCGATTACATCTGGCTGTAAGTCAAGAAAATCAGCAATCTGTGGGGCCGTCATGTCTTGATTTTGTAATAGTTTGTAACTGTCGCTAATGAGATTACGCACTTTGTCGTCGAAGGTCCACATAATTTTAGTAGGTCGATCAAAACCATAGACCTCTAATGCAGGATAAAGCTGATTTTGTTTGCGTGATAAATGGCGCTTCCATTGAATCAATTCGTCATAAATACCTAGCCATGGATTTTTTATAAAGTGAGTTGCTTTCGTAAGAGCTTCTGCCTCATTGATGAGGGCTAGGCCGGCTTTGATTTCCTCTACATAGACCCAAAGAGGATGATTTATAGCATAATTATTTTCAGTGCGAACTAAGATGCCGTCAAATAGTTCTAGCAGGTCATCCATGCGATGGGTGATTTCTTCATCTGTATAACTTCCTTTTAACTGTTGTTCTCCATAAGCAAATTCATCAGGTGTACAAGTACCGATATGCTGTTTTAAAAGGGAGCGAGCTTCTTCTAAGGTGAGTTCGCTACTTAAGTATTTATCTTTAATGGTAATCATTGTTTCAAGACGAACATCATTTTCAAGACCTAATGTTGATTTCATGGTAGTCATAATATATCTCCTGTTCTTTGTGATGTAATATGTTTAGTTATAAGCTAAATAATGGTATAATATAGTGATGCATTTGAATGAGTAATGCATTTGAAAGAGTGCGGTTTATTTTGTTGAGTTCTTTCATTGGTTTTATTATAATTAAAGTGAAAATAGTTTTCAGTAGCTATGGCTACATGTATAGGAATAAGTAGTTATATATGTAGTGACAAAATCATAAAAATACAATATGTAGTGGTTTATAGTAAAAAATTAATATATTTACTTGCATTAATTGTGATGGTAGCATATAATTGTAATGAAGTATTATTACTTGGTCATAAAAGGTGGTACCATGAGTCGGATAAAGAAACAAGAGCGACAGCAGTTATTGCAAGAAAAACTGAATACAACGCCTTTCCTTACCGATGAGGAGCTGGCCATCTTTTTTAATGTCAGCGTTCCTACCATTCGCTTAGATCGGTTAGAGCTAGGGATTCCTGAGTTGCGAGAGCGCATTAAAGCAAAAGCTGAGGGAAATGCACATGAGGCGAACGAGCATGACCATATTGAAGTGGTTGGTGAGCTAATTGACTTGACAGTGGGGCAGCAAGGTCTTAGCATATTACGTACGACTAGTGATATGACAGACTGCGCTGGCTATGTCGAGCCTCAGTATTTATATGCACAAGCGGATTCGTTGGCAAAAGCCGTACTTGGTGTGCCAGCTGCCCTCGCGGGAGTGGGCAATATTAAGTACAAGAATCCGGTGAAGGCAAATTGTAATCTAGTGGCGAAGGCATCAGTGATGCGCCAGCGCGGTGAAAAGCATTTCATCTGGGTTACGATTAAAAATAAAGTAAATGAAGTCTTTCGGGCCAAATTTATAATGGAGCCCATCGAGGATAGGATGTAGGTATATGAAAATTGCAGTAGATGCTATGGGCGGCGATTTTGCTCCTTTAGAAATGGTGTTAGGAGCCATTGACGCAGCTAAAGCATTTCCACATATGGAAATAGTATTAGTAGGTGACGAACAACAGATTCGTGATGTACTAGTAGAACAAGGACAAGAAAATAACCCACAATTGACAATCCAGCATGCTAGTGAAGTTATTGGCATGTGTGAGCATCCTGGTACAGCGGTGCGCAAGAAAAAAGATGCGTCAATTTTAGTTGCTACTCGTCTAGTTCGCGAAAAAGTGTGTGATGCAGTTATTGCGCCAGGTAGTACTGGAGCAGCTGTAGCAGCTGCTTTGTTTGGACTCGGACGAATTAAAGGCATTGATCGACCTATGATTGCAACGCCTATACCAACTACAACGGGAGTAACAGTTATGATGGATTCCGGTGCGAATGTAAATTGCAAGGCAAAACATTTAGTACAGGGCGCTATTATGGGTTACAACTATGCGCGCTTAATGTTCGGTAAAGAACATCCTAGCATAGGCCTACTCAATGTAGGTGAAGAAAATACAAAGGGCAATGAGCTTTGTTTAGCTACCTATCCTTTGTTAGAACAATTAAAAACAATTCCATTTTATGGCAATGTTGAGGGACGCGATATTCCTAAAGGTACAGTAGATGTAGTACTTTGTGACGGTTTTGTAGGTAATGTAGTGCTAAAATTTGCTGAAGGCTTGGTAGGTGCTGTAACTCAATTATTAAAAGATGGTATTAAAAATGGTGGTATTTTTGCTAAACTAGGGGCTATGATGTTGTACCCAGTGGTGAAGAAAATACGCCACCGCTTAGATCATACTGAAAATGGAGGAGCCCCTTTACTTGGTGTAAATGGTGTATTCCTTATTTCTCACGGCAGCTCCAAGGCTAAAGAGATTTTTACAGCTATTAAGATTGCCGGAGAACTCGTAGATCGTAAAATTATTGAAAACATTCAACATAGTATAGAAGAAGAAGGAGCAATAAAATATGACGATGTGGACTAAGCCAGTCGGAATAGTCGGTACTGGTAGCTTTTTACCAGATAATATTGTGACTAACGCGGATTTAGAGAAAATCGTTGATACAAGTGATCAATGGATTCGCGAACGTACTGGTATTGAAGAACGACGCATTGCCCCAGAAGGAATGAATGCTTCAGACATGGCTACCGAAGCTGCCAAGCGTGCCTTGGAAGCGGCGAATCTAACAGCCGAAGATATTGATTGCATCATTGTGGCCACATTAACTGGCGATATGAGTATTCCTTCCACAGCATGTTTAGTACAGGCTAACTTGGGCGCTAAACGAGCAGCTGCTTATGATTTAGGCGCTGCCTGCTCTGGTTTTGTATATGGCCTAATCACTGCTGGAAGCTATGTTAATTCGAATATATTTAAAAATGTACTTGTTATTGGCGTAGAGGTATTATCTCGCGTCATTAATTGGCAAGACCGGAGTACCTGTGTACTTTTCGGTGATGGCGCTAGTGCAGCCATCGTGTCCACTGTAGCAGAAGGGTATGGTATGCTCGGTATGGACATGGGCGCTGATGGGACTGGCGGAATGAGCTTATGCATTCCATCCAGTGGCACTGCCATGGTTCCAAATGATCAAAGAGTAGAAGAAGGCCTCACCTATATTCATATGGATGGAGCTGAAGTATATAAATTTGCAGTAAAGACTATGGGACGTACCGTATTAACTGCGTTAGACCATGCAGGCTTAGAACTCTCTGACTTAGATTGTTTTATTCCTCATCAAGCAAATACACGGATTATTGACTCTGCTGCACACCGATTAAAATTGCCTAGTGATAAAGTATTTGTAAATTTACCAAAGTATGGTAATACATCGGCCGCTTCTGTAGGTATAGCCCTTGATGAAGCATTGCGTTCAGGGTTTATAAAACGAGATGACATTGTAGCCTTTGCAGGTTTTGGTGCCGGATTGACTTGGGCTGGCTTGGTAATGAAATGGTACTAAGGAGGAGAAACCATGATAAAGACTGATATTTGTGATTTATTAGGGATTGAGTATCCCATATTTCAAGGCGGGATGGCTTGGTTAGGCACTGCTGAATTAGCAGCCGCTGTTTCTGAAGGCGGCGGACTTGGTATCATTGGTGCTGGTCATATGCCACCAGATGTGTTCCGCAACGAAATTCATAAACTTAAGGAACGTACAAGTAAACCATTTGGTTGTAACATCATGTTAATGTCTCCTTTCGTTAAAGAAGTTATGCAAGTAGTACTTGAAGAGCGTGTACCAGTTATTACTACTGGGGCAGGTAATCCGAGTACGTATGTACCAGCTTTGAAAGAAATCGGCACTAAAGTAATTCCTGTAGTTGCTTCCGTGTTACTTGCTAAACGCTTATTGCGTGGCGGCATTGATGCAATCATTGCAGAAGGTACTGAATCTGGCGGTCATGTAGGGGAAATTACAACGATGTGTTTAATTCCTCAAATCGTTGACGCTGTTAATGTACCAGTGATTGCTGCTGGTGGTATTGGCGATGGTCGAGGTGTAGCAGCAGCCTTTGCGCTTGGTGCAAGCGCTGTACAAATGGGGAGTCGTTTCGTTTTATCTGACGAATGTATTGCTCATCCTAACTATAAGGAAGCTGTTCTTAAAGCTAAGGACCGTTCCACTATTATGACGGGCTTAACGACTGGTCATCCGGTGCGTATTTTAGAAAATCTTTTATCCCACCAATACCAAGAAATGGAATTCGGTGGTGCTACAAAAGAACAATTAGAAGAACTTGGGGCAGGCACACTTCGTAAAGCTGCTATTGACGGTGATGTTAAACATGGCTCCGTTATGATTGGCCAAATCTCCGGTATGTTACAAGATGTAAAACCTTGTGCAGATATTATTAAAGATATTATGAGTGAAGCTGAAACCGTAATGGGTGGCTTACAAAAAATGATTAAATAATACGGGAGGCAGAAACGTGAAAACAGCATTTGTATTTCCAGGTCAAGGTTCTCAAAAAGTAGGCATGCTTCAAGATTTATACAATGAGTATGCCATTGTAAGACAACGTTTTGCTGAAGCAGACGAAGCATTGGGGTATAGCATTAGCAAACTTTGCTTTGAAGGTCCTGATACTGAACTTGTTAAAACAGCTAATACACAACCAGCTATTTTAACCGCTAGTGTAGCTTGTTATGAAGTATTAAAAGAAAAAGGCTTTACTCCTGACATTGTAGGTGGTCATAGCCTTGGTGAATACAGCGCGTTAGTCGCTGCTGGTGTATTGGATTTTAAAGATGCTGTGTACATTGTGCATAAGCGTGGTCAATACATGCAAGAAGCTGTGCCTATCGGCGAAGGTGCTATGGCTGCTATCTTAGCATTACCACGAGAAACAGTAGTTTCTATTTGTGAAAAAATCGACAAAGAAGTAGGCTCTGTACAAGCTGTTAACTTTAACTGCCCAGGGCAAATCGTAATTGCCGGCGCTAAAGAAGCAGTAGAAAAAGCGGCTGAAGAAATGAAAGCAGCTGGCGCTAAACGCGCTGTAATGCTTCCTGTAAGCGCACCATTCCACAGCCGTTTGATGGAACCAGCGGCAGCTCGTCTTAAAGAAGAGCTCGATAAAGTAACTGTAAAAGATGCTGAAATTCCAGTGGTTGTTAATATTACTGGTGAAATCTTAACTGATGCGGACGCTATTAAAAAATCCTTAGTTATTCAAGCAGCTCACCCTGTACTTTGGGAAGACTGCGTTGATACAATGATTAAAAATGGCGTTCAAAACTTCGTAGAAGTTGGCCCAGGCAAAGTATTGACTGGCTTCACTAAGAAGATTAATAAAGAAATGCAATTAGCTAATGTAGAAGATGTAGAGTCCTTGGCTAAAACGCTTGAATTTTTAGAGGGGGTTCGATAAAATGCATTTAGGAGATAAGGTTGCCTTAGTAACTGGTGCTTCTCGCGGCATCGGCCGTGCCATTGCGATTCGCATGGCTCAAGTAGGTGCTGATGTAGTTGTTAACTACAGTGGTAGTGAAGCAGCTGCTCAAGAAACAGTAGATGCTATTTTAGCTCTTGGTCGCAAAGCGATTAAAATTAAAGCTGATGTGTCCAATGCTGATGAAGTAGCCGCTATGGTTGAGGAAGCGCATAAAACATTTGGTCATATCGACATTTTAGTAAACAACGCTGGTATTACACGCGATGGTTTACTTATGCGTATGAAAGATGCTGATTGGGATGATGTGATTAACATCAACTTAAAAAGCGTATATTTAGTAACAAAGGCTGTTTCCAAAATTATGATGAAACAGCGCAGTGGTAAAATCGTCAATATGACATCTGTTGTAGGTGTTACTGGTAATGCGGGTCAAGCCAATTACAGTGCATCTAAAGCTGGTGTGATTGGTTTTACTAAAACTTGTGCAAAAGAATTAGCCTCCCGTGGCATTACTGTTAATGCCATTGCGCCGGGCTTCATTCACACTGACATGACAGATGTATTGCCAGATAAAGTGAAAGATGCCATGGTTGAAACCATTCCAATGCATCGCATGGCAGAACCAAGCGAAGTAGCGAATGTGGCTGTATTCTTATCTAGTGGGTTATCAAGCTATATTACAGGCCAAGTAATCAATGTTGATGGTGGCATGGTGATGTAGTATCATAAATTAGATTCCATTGAAAGGAGGTGAAATCACAATGACCACGTTTGATAAAGTAAAAGCGATCGTTGTGGAACAGTTAGGCGTTGACGAAGCTGAAGTTAAAATTGATTCTACATTCATCGACGACTTAGGAGCTGACTCCTTAGACATCGTTGAATTGATCATGGCTTTCGAAGAAGAATTCAATGTAGAGATTCCTGATGATGTAGCTGAAAAAATTAAAACAGTTAAAGATACGGTAGAATATATTGATTCTATCAAAGAAGCGTAAGACTTGTGCACCGATAGGAGGCTTCGGCCTCCTGATCGGTATACGTAACAGGAGGAATTTATAGTGAAGCTCCCTGAACTTCGCATAGGGAATTTGGTTGCAAAAGTGCCTATCATTCAAGGTGGCATGGCAATCAGATTATCTACAGCACGCCTTGCGGCAGCTGTAGCTAATGAAGGTGGCATTGGTCTTATTGCGGCCTCCGGTATGCCATTTGATGAATTACGTTATGAAATAAGATTAGCTAGAAAATTATCACCTACGGGTATTATTGGTATAAATGCGATGGTAGCAGCCTCTGAGTTTGCTGGCCTAGTAAAAACTGCTATTGAAGAAGGCATTGACCTCGTGGTAGCAGGGGCAGGTTTTTCACGCGATATGTTTGGTATGGGCAAAGAGTCTGGAACTCCTATCGTGCCAATTGTATCCAGTGGTAAATTAGCCCGAATTTCTGAAGGCTTAGGTGCCGCTGCAGTAATTGTAGAAGGTAGTGAAGCAGGTGGACATTTAGGTACTAATCGTTCATCTCGTGAAATTGTACCTGAAGTACTTAAAGCAGTTAAAAATATCCCTGTCATTGGTGCCGGTGGGGTACTTGATGGGAAAGACATTGTAGAAATGTTAAAACTTGGCGCTCATGGCGTACAAATGGGCAGTCGTTTTGCAGCCAGTGTAGAATGTAATGCATCAGACGAGCTCAAAAAAATGTATGTGCGCGCTGATAAGCCTGAAGACATTGTTTTAATCGAGAGTCCAGTGGGATTGCCAGGTCAGGCAATTCGCAATAAATTTGCAGCTTCCGTATTGGATGGTACAGTGGCTCCACCTAAAGTGTGTGACCGTTGCTTAAAGCATTGCTCTCATAAGTTCTGCTTGATTAAAGCCTTAGAACGGGCACAACAAGGTGATGTAGAAAATGGGCTTGTATTCTCCGGCAATAATATGAGAAAAGTAGATGAAATTTTGCCAGTGAAAGAGATTTTTGAAAAATTAATCAAAGAAGTCTCAGCTATTGATTAATGTATTTCAAAGAGAGTTTACATGTGAGGTGAATTAATTGGAAAAACGTGTTGTAATTACCGGTTTAGGTGCTGTGACACCTGTTGGGATTGGTAAAGAAGCATTTTATGAAGCGTTGTTGAAAGGTCAATCTGGTATCGGCCCAATTACGCATTTTGACGCCACTGAATATGCTACACGCATTGCTGGTGAAGTTAAGGATTTTGATATTACTAAATATGGCGTAGACAAAAAAGAAGCGCGTCGTATGGATCGCTCTTCTGCATTTGCTATCGCTGCAGCTGTACTTGCTCTTCAAGACTCTAAACTTGATTTAGACAAAGAAGATCGCGATCGTTGTGGCACTGTAGTAGGTACAGGCATCGGTGGGATTAATTCAATCCACGATGTATATGTCACCTTGTTTGACAAAGGACCTAATCGTGTAAGTCCTTTCGCAGTACCAATGATGATTGCAAACATGGTGTCTGGCCGTGTATCCATTGAACTTGGTTTACAAGGTCCAGCAATTACTGATATTACTGCTTGTGCTTCTGGTACAAACTCTATTGGTGATGCATTCCGCATTGTTGCTCGTGGCGATGCAGATATTATGTTCGCTGGTGGTACTGAAGCAGCTGTTTCTCCAGCAGCTGTTGCTGGTTTCGCAGCTATGAAAGCGATGTCCACACGCAATGATGAACCTGAAAAAGCATCTCGTCCATTTGATTCAGAACGTGATGGCTTTGTAATGGGTGAAGGGGCAGGCATCGTAGTATTAGAAGAGTTAGAACATGCTAAAGCACGTGGTGCTCATATTTATGCGGAAGTTATCGGTTATGGTAGCAATGGTGATGCGTATCACATTACTGCTCCAGCACCAGGTGGCTTACAAGCTCGCAAATGTATGGAACTTGCTATCAAAGATGCTGGCATTGATCCTTCTGAAATTAACTACATTAATGCTCATGGTACATCCACAGGCCTTAATGATAAAAATGAAACATTGGCTATTAAAGAATTGTTTGGCGACCATGCAAAAGAACTCGCTATCAATTCCACTAAGTCTATGACAGGTCACTTATTAGGTGCAGCTGGGGCTATCGAAGCTATTGTAATGGCTATGGCTATTGAAACAGGCAAGATTCACCCAACAATTAACCTAACTAATCCAGATCCAGAACTTGATTTAGACTATGTGCCAGAGGGAGCCCGTGAACTTAAAGTTAACTGTGCTCTTTCCAACTCCTTTGGTTTTGGTGGCCACAATGCGACTCTATTAGTTCGTCGCTACGAGGACTAATTGAAGGGCCGTAGAACACATAAGACAATGACGCACCAAGCTCGCGAAGCCTCGCTTCGAGAGCTTGTGGCGCGTTTGTGTGTGCCACTAACAGATTTGGCCTTGCTAGATAGGGCATTTACGCATACGTCTTATGCGAATGAAAATCGCGCCAAACGAGTTCAGCACAATGAACGTCTGGAGTTCTTAGGAGATGCGGTACTTGATTTAATTATTGGCGAATATTTATTTAAAACATATCCTCAAATGACTGAGGGTGAACTGACTAAGATAAAAGCTGCTACCGTTTGTGAAACGGCTTTGGCTGCTTGTAGTGCATCGTTAAATTTTGGCAATTATTTGTTGCTAGGACGGGGTGAAGCGACGTCTGGTGGACGCTCACGGGCCTCTATTTTAGCGGATACATTTGAAGCTGTCATTGGTGCTTTATATGTAGGCACATCCTACGAGATTGCCTCTCAGTTTGTATTGAGTCATTTGCAAGGATATTTAGAAAAGGCTAAAGCAGGTAAATTAGGGAAGGATTATAAGACCATGCTACAAGAGTATGTACAACAGGCTGGGGAAAAGCAGATTGTATATACTTTGATTAGTGAAAAAGGTCCTGACCATGATAAGGTATTTTGTATGGAAGTACGCATTGAAGGTGTTTCCTATGGCTCGGGGACTGGGAAAAGCAAGAAGGAAGCAGAACAACATGCGGCACAAGTTACATTAGAGTACTTGGAAAGCAAATCCTTATGTAAAGATGTAATTGGTCAATAATAATTGAAACATAGGTAGTTAGAGGAGCGGTTTGGCCGCTCCTTTTTCTGTATAAAAAGGGCTGTATCTAAAATTGACTTTATCTAGAGCTGAGGGTTGAATCTAGAATTGGTGTAAAAGCAGTTAAATTGGTGTAAAAATAGTTAAATTGGTGTAAAAATAGTTATACATTATGGCCTTGAAAGTGTAAGAACATAATAGTAAGTGTAAGAGCATAATAGTATAAGATTATATTTTTATAATATGGTTTAAATTTAATAGTGTTAGACTATTTTAGTGTAAGGCGTAATTAAGTAAATTTAGGAGTCTCTATGAGTGCGAATCGAGAATTTTATAAAAAGCCCTTAGGGCTCATTCCATTTTATATTCCTCATGCAGGTTGTCCACAGCAATGTATTTTTTGTAACCAACATCGCATTGCTAGCGATGGTGTATTAGCTGTGCAGAGTGATATTCGCAAAACTATAAAAGACTATGTAGGGACGAAGCGACAGGAAAAATACTGGGAGGTTGCTTTCTATGGTGGGAGCTTTACCGCTTTGCCAGTATCACTACAGGAACAGTTGTTAGAACCAGCGTATGAAGCCTTACAATCCGGTGAAATCGACGGTATACGGTGTTCAACGCGACCTGACGCACTAGGGCAAGAGGCTATCGATCGTATTAAAGCCTATGGTATTGATACGGTTGAAATTGGCGTACAATCCATGGATGATGCTATTTTACTTCGTTCTAAGCGCGGCCATACAGCGGCCGATGTGGTAGATGCAGTAGGGCGATTGAAAGATAATGGCTTGCGTGTGGGCATTCAGCTTTTGCCCGGTTTGCCTGGCGAGTCTTGGCATACATTAGTAAATACAGCCGTTCAAATTGGTCGACTAAAACCAGATTTTGGTCGCATTTACCCCGTTCTCGTCATTGAAGATACGGAATTAGCAGAACAAACAAAGGCTGGTTTGTACACGCCCTTGTCAGTTGAACAAGCCGTGGCGTATAGTGCATTTTTAAAGACGTATCTAGAAGGTAAGGGCATTTATATAATTCGCACAGGATTGCAGAGTACCGAAGAGCTCGATGAAGGTGTGAGTCTTGTAGGAGGACCTTATGAACCGGCCATGGGCGAAATGGTGATTAATCATCAGTGGCGCTTGCGCATAGAGAACTTAGTGAGGACCTTGGTAGCGAATGAGGGGCGTATGGAGCATAACGAATCATCTGATTATATTGAATCCAATGAAAATGTGAGTGACTGTGATACTATGACCTGCATAGAAGACCGGATTATTCGGATTACCTATCCACGGAGCTTGACCTCTAAAGTTAGGGGCTTAAAAAAATCCAATATGAAGTACTTTAAAGAATCGTATCCGCTCCTTCAGTGGCATTGGGTGGAAGATAATACTGTGCCCGATACTCATGTTATGGTTTTATGGAAACATTTGTCATATGTATTGTGAATCTAAGTGGACATATCATTTCATACTAATAGTCAGATTATTCCTTATAAAATAGACAAATACCGCTAAAATAGCTTATAATTAAGGGTAAACAAAATTTCGATATTATGATTTTAAATATAACTCATTGGATGTATAAAGGTGGTAGGCATGCAGCTTTTAAGATTGGAAATGAAGGGATTTAAATCCTTCGCAGATAAGACAATTGTAAAATTTTCTCCAGGCATGACTGCTATTGTAGGTCCTAATGGGAGTGGCAAGAGTAATATTACCGATGCCATGCGTTGGGTGTTAGGGGAGTCTAATGTACGCCAGTTGCGTGGTCAAAAGGCGGAAGACATTATTTTTTCTGGTACGGAAAAACGCCGCCCCTTAAGTTCTGCTGAAGTGACCCTTATTTTTGATAATGCTGATAAGGGCTTACATCCTGATTTTCCTGAAGTGGCTATTACACGTCGAATTTATCGTAATGGCGATAGTGAGTTCTTCATCAATCGCAAAGCTTGTCGTTTAAAAGATATTCATGCCATGTTTGCCGATACTGGTTTAGGCCGTGATTCTATGGCCATCATTGGTCAGAATCGGGTGGATGCTATTTTAAATAGTAAGCCAGAAGAACGGCGCTTAATTTTTGAAGAGGTAGCCGGGATTGCTCGTTCAAAGATGGATAAGGAAGAAGCTCTTCGTCGTATGGGGCAAACAGAGCGCAATATGGAGCGTTTAGGCGATTTAATGGCGAATTTAGAAGAGCAATTAGGGCCTTTAGCAGAGAAGGCTGAAAAAACGATATTGCATGGTAAATTAAGTCAACAAAAGCGGCAATATGATGGAGCACTAGCTTTTCACGAATATAAGGTGGCCGATCGATTATTTACAAAGCAAGAAAATGATAAGATTACGCTTACCCAAGAAGATGTGGAGCTTCAAACAGAGCTCACTAAATTAGATGCTAATTACCAACGTCTGAAATTAGATACTGAAAAAGAAGAAGATGTACTTCGTCAATTGGATACTGAATTTAATGAATTGCAGCATGAGATTACGTCCTTGCAAGGGGATGCTAAATTAGAAGAAGAGAAATTACGCACATCTCAGCATGCCGTAGAAGATTTGCAACGCCGTGTTACAGAATTGACCTTATCTCGCACGACTGATGAGCAAAAGAAGTTGATGCATGAAAAACTTGTGTCTGATAGTGAAGGGGATTTAACGGCCCAGGAGCATAAAGTGGCTCAACTGAAACTTGTTCAAGATAAAGCGCAAGCTGCCGTACAGGCAAAACAGCAAGAACTAGCGGCTTTACAAGCAGCTGAACAATCTCGCTATAGCCAGCAAATTGACTTAGTGTCGCAGGTGGAGCAGAGTAAACAGGAATTACAGCGTTTAACTTTGCAATTAAACGAAGTGAATCAATTAGTTCTTGATTTAGAAGGGGAAGCCCACTCCACAGGTGAAGAGTTAGTCAATTTAGAGGCGGCTCATCAGCACACAATGGAAGCGCAACATATTTTGCAAAATAAACGAGCTGATCAGCGGGCCTCATTACAGGAACTATTAGATGAACGAAAACAGAAGGAACAAGCCTTGCAAAATCTGCGTCGTCAAGTACAGGCTCTTGAAGGGCGTCAAGATGTATTAAGTCAATGGGAAGAAGAGCACGAAGGCTATACTGAAGGTACCCGTAATGTTCTAAAATCGAAGGAACCATGGCGCACGGGTGTTGCTGGTGCCATTGGTGATTTATTTACCGTTGAGCAGCAATTTGTGGTGGCCTTAGACATTGCTTTAGGGGGTGCCATTAACCATGTAGTGGCCCAAACAGCGCAGATTGCGTCTGAAGGCATTAAATTTTTAAAACGCACTCAAGGCGGGCGGGCTACATTCTTGCCTATTGAGACTGTAAAAGGACAGGTGGTACAGACACCGGCCTTAAAGGAAGCAGGTGTATTAGGCCGCGCAGTAGACTGTATTCAGTTTGATTCTGTGTACGAGGGCATTTTCAATTATCTCTTGGGCCGTATTCTCATCGTCGATACGATGGAACGGGCCATTGCATTACAAAAACAATATAAACAACAACTGCGCATCGTCACATTGGGGGGCGAACAATTTCAACCAGGCGGCTCTCTTTCTGGCGGTCATGTGAAGCGTCGCAAAGCGTCTGTTATGGCCCGGAAGGATGAATTACAGCAAATTGAAGCGCAGATTTATACATCTCGCGGGCAAATGCAGATCTTAGAAAACGAGCTAAACCAGTTAAGCGGGCAAATCAGCGGTTTGGAAGGTGAATTGCAGGCCCAAGAGCGAGAGTATGAGCAGGCTCATTTAGCGGTTATGAATGCAGAGGCCGCACTGCAATTAGGGAAAGAGCGTCATGGTCGTAAGGAGCGAATTCTGGGTGAAAATCGTCAGAAAATAGAGGACTTACAGCGTACTATTAGTGGCGTAGAACAGACCTTGCAAGGCCGTGAAGCGGCGCTAGCTAATTTTGATACTACTCTTGATGGCGCAAGTCGCCAAAGTCAAATACTTGATGAATTAAAACTCAGTCAAGAGGCGCATCAACTAGCCATGACGGAATATAATGAAGCACACCTAGCTTGTGAAAGTTTGCGTCAATTACAAGCCCATCGAAAGCAGCAAATTGAAGAATGGACAGAAGCCATTCAAGCGGCTACAAACCGTTTAGTACCATTACAGGAGGAGCTACAACAGGCTAAATATATGGCTGAAGAAGCGATTCCAGCTACTTTACAGCAATTGAAAGCACATATAGAAGTAAAAGAAGTTAAGGTTAATGAAGTTGGTACTAAGCGGCAAACTCTTTATGATACAACTAAGGAGCAAAAGCTCAGCTTAGACAGTATGAGCCATGAGCGTCATACTATGGAAGGGCGGTTGCGCCATATTCAACAGCGCTTGGCTCAGATGGAAGGGCAGCTTGCAAAGTATGAAATTAACAGCCAACAGGCCTTAGCGCGTTTAGAAGAGTTGGGTTTTACTAAGGAAGAGGGGCAAGACTTGAAGCCAGAAGGAGCGGTAGCCGATTGGCGCGCTCAAGAGGCAGATTTACGTGCGCAAATGGAAGCCTTAGGTCCCATTAATCCTGCAGCAGTTGAAGAGTATGAAAAGGCGCAGGATAATCACAAGTTTTATTCCACGCAACGGAATGATTTAGAACAAGCTAAAGCTCAATTGGAAACTGTTATTGGTGAAATTGATGCAGCCATGTCTGAAAAATTAGGTGATGTGTTAGTAAAAGTAGGCGAACGCTTTCAAACTGTATTTGCCCAATTATTTGGGGGCGGTACAGCACAAATTGTGCTCACTGATGAAGAGGACATTTTACATAGCGGTATCGATTTTTATATTCAACCACCAGGAAAGAAACGTCAGCAATTGAGCTTGCTTTCCGGTGGGGAACGGGCCTTAACCGTTATTGCCCTATTATTCTCATTTTTAGATTTTAGGCCAGCCCCATTTTGTGTACTCGATGAAGTGGATGCGGCTTTGGATGAGGCCAATGTAGAACGGTTTGGTCGCTATTTACAGCGCTTGGGATCGGATACGCAGTTTATTGTAGTGTCTCATCGTAAGCGTACTATGGAGGCGGCACAAGTGCTCCAAGGTGTTACTATGGTGGAACGAGGGGTATCTCGCTTATTGACGGTAGCCTTTGAAGATGTGAAGGAGGATATGTAATGGGATTATTTAATGCATTTAGCAATGCTTTAAAAGATACAAAGAAAAAATTTACTAAAACGATTGAACATGTAATTATTGGGTATGCAGAGATTGATGAAGACTTTCTTGATGATTTAGAAGTTGCCATGATTACTGGTGATTTAGGTGTTAAAACGACAGAGTACTTAATGAAGGAAATTCGCCGTGGTGTAACTAGTGGGGAAATTAAAAATACTGGCGATGTTATGCCGACCATTGAAGCCTGTATTAAACAGCTCCTAGGTGATCAAGAGGAAGAATTAGTTCTTCATTCCCCTGAAGTTATTTTAGTCGTAGGGGTTAATGGTGTAGGTAAAACAACGACCATTGCTAAATTGGCTAATTATTATAAACAACAAGGTAAATCAGTTATTTTAGCGGCGGCTGACACATTTAGAGCTGCTGCATCGGAACAGTTAACTATCTGGGCCGAACGAGTAGGCGTGCCTATCGTTAAGCATCAGGAGGGGGCTGACCCAGCGGCTGTTGTATTTGATGCACTAGCTTCCGCTAAGGCGCGTCATGCAGACATTGTTATTGTTGATACGGCAGGCCGTTTACATACTAAGACTAATTTAATGGAAGAATTGAAGAAAATTGGCCGTGTAGCAGACCGTCAAGTGCCTGGAGCACCGCATCAAACCTTGTTAATCTTAGATGGTACAACAGGTCAAAATGCAGTGAGCCAAGCCAAATTGTTCGGTCAAGCCGTGCCTATTACGGGGATTGTAGTAACTAAATTAGATGGAACTGCCAAAGGTGGCGTAGTAATTTCTGTAAAAGAAGAACTAGGGGTTCCCGTTCGTTGGATTGGCATTGGCGAAAAAATGGATGATTTGAAACCATTTAATGCCACTGACTTTGCCAATGCTTTGTTTGAAAAGGAATGATTCGAGTGAAAGATATATTGACGAGAGAGACTTTAGTAGCTTATGCACGATTAGAAAATCAAAAGAATGATTATGGTGCATCTACTGAAGCAATAGAATTATTGGGTGATTTAGCAGAATATATTGGTACAGAAATGTATCGTCCTGTAACGAGATTAGTACTAGCTAATTGGAAAGACTTAGATGAGCGCATTAAACATTTTACGCCAGAGCAGTGGGAACTGCCTATGGAGATTGCCCTTCAAATCGGTATTAATCAAAAGGCTGTAGCCTTACTTATTGAGGTCTTAGAAGGTCCTGATACGGCAGCTCAGCGCGATGAAATTCGCCGTGAGCTCAATGAAAAAGAGCGCCAACAATTACAGGAACATATTGAACGGGTTCGTGCTGAAGAAGCCGCCGCGGCAGCAGCTAGCGCAGCACATAAGTAATAGTATGTACTATTTATAAAGAAGAGGATATATATGGCACATCCATCCATACATCGCAATTACGAAGGCAGTGGCACACCTTTTAAAGTAGAAGCTCCCTTTAAACCTATGGGAGATCAGCCAGGGGCCATTAATTCCCTAGTAAAAGGGGTGGAGCAAGGCGATTGGGCTCAAGTTTTATTAGGAGCCACTGGTACGGGGAAAACCTATACGATGGCGAAGCTTATTGAAGGAGTCCAAAAACCGACTTTAGTTATTGCTCATAATAAAACACTAGCAGCGCAGCTTTGTAGCGAGTTTAAAAGTTTTTTTCCTAACAATGCAGTAGAATACTTTGTGTCCTACTATGATTTTTATCAGCCAGAAGCATATATTGCATCTACTGATACTTATATTGAAAAAGATGCGTCAATTAATGACGAAATAGATAAATTGCGCCATAGTGCGACCATGAGCTTATTTGAACGGCGCGATGTAATTATTGTGGCCTCTGTAAGCTGTATTTATGGTCTCGGTGACCCAGAAGACTATAGTGATTTAGTAGTGAGTCTTCGTTTGGGGCAGGAGAAAAGTCGCGATGAAATTTTAAAGAAATTGGTGGACATTCAATATACGCGTAATGATATTAATTTTACTCGTGGCACATTCCGTGTTCATGGCGATGTTATTGAAGTCTTTCCAGCCGCCTATAGTGAGCGTGTAGTACGAATTGAACTATTTGGGGATGAAATTGATCGCCTCTCAGAGATTGATGTTCTCACCGGTGAAATTATTGCAGAGCGCAAGCATGTGGCGATTTACCCAGCTTCACACTATGTAACTACGCAGGATAAATTGCGCGTTGCTATTGAGCGCATTGAAGCGGAATTAGATGAACAATTGGCGTATTTAAAGAGTCGGGACCGCTTGTTAGAAGCGCAGCGCTTAGAACAACGGACCCGCTATGATATTGAAATGATGCAGGAAATGGGGTATTGCTCAGGCATTGAAAATTATTCCCGCCTTTTATCTAATCGTAAACCTGGGGAAGCACCTTACACATTAATGGATTATTTTCCAGAGGATTTTTTGATTTTAGTTGATGAATCGCATGTAACCATTCCTCAAGTGCGTGCTATGTACAATGGTGACCGAGCACGTAAAGAGAACTTAATTGAATATGGTTTCCGTTTACCATCAGCCTTAGATAATCGTCCATTAAAATTTGAAGAATTCCAAGAACGAATTAATCAGATAGTGTATGTATCGGCCACGCCAGGCCCTTATGAAATGGAAGTACAAACGAATATAGCAGAGCAAATCATTCGTCCTACAGGCTTATTGGATCCAGTCATAGAAATCCGACCAATTAAAGGGCAAATGGATGATTTACTAGGTGAAATCAAGGAGCGCGCTAAAAAGAATGAACGTGTCCTCGTTACTACCTTGACTAAGAAGATGGCAGAGGATTTAACGGAGTTCCTAAAAGAAGTGGGCGTTCGGGTTCGCTATTTACATTCTGATATTGCCACCATTGAGCGGGCCGATATTATACGAGACTTACGGGCTGGCGTTTTCGATGTGCTCGTGGGGATTAACTTACTCCGCGAAGGCCTTGATATGCCAGAAGTATCCTTAGTGGCTATTTTAGATGCGGATAAAGAAGGATTCTTGCGCAGTGATACGTCTTTAATACAAACAATAGGGCGTGCAGCACGTAATGAAAATGGGCGTGTTATTATGTATGCAGATCGCATAACAGGCTCTATGGAGCGCGCTATTAGTGAAACAGAGCGACGCCGTGAAGTGCAAGAAGCTTATAATAAAGAGCATAATATTACACCAAAATCAATTAAGAAAGAAGTAAAAGAATTAATTGAATTAACTAAACTGGAAGAAGATGCGTCTCAAGTGGCGGAAACGATTACTTCCTATGGCAGCCCTAAGAAAACGAAAGGTAGTGCCAAAACAAGTGAGACGGCTAAAGGTGCTCATGCTAAAGATAAGACGAAAGCTAAAGGTAAGGCTAACACGGGTACAGCTAGCAGTGCTAGGGGTAAAGGCATGGCTTCAGGGGCTAGTGAAGATGCGAACACAGCACATATAACAGAAGTAACAGTTGAAGATATATTTAATAAAATTGAAGACACTACGCGTTTAATGAAAGCGGCTGCTAAGCAATTAGAGTTTGAAAAAGCTGCTCAATATCGTGATGAGTTGGGGTTGTTGCGCCAGCAATTATCAGATTTGCAAGATGCTCATGAACGGAAAGGGCGCAAACGTTAATTGTAAGTCTGAGCAGTGAGGATTAAGTAGTAAGTATTAAGTAGTAAGTAGTAAATTGCTAAGTGGTAAACGGCAAGTGCTTGATAGTGCATGCTAGCCCATGTACTAGATTATCAATCTTACTATGCGTAGTGTTATGTATATAATTCTTTACCGGGAGGTCATGGTGAAAGAAGAAATTATTGTAAAAGGTGCAAGGCAGCACAATTTGAAAAATATTGATGTGGCCTTGCCTCGCGATAAATTTATAGTCATCACAGGACTAAGTGGTTCTGGTAAATCATCCCTAGCATTTGACACAATATACGCAGAAGGGCAGCGACGTTATGTAGAGTCTTTATCTGCGTATGCGCGTCAATTTTTAGGGCAAATGGATAAGCCTGATGTAGACTATATTGAAGGTTTATCACCGGCCATTTCTATAGATCAGAAAACAACGAGTCGTAATCCTCGTTCCACTGTAGGGACGGTGACAGAAATTTACGATTATTTGCGACTTTTATTTGCTCGCGTAGGTCGTGCGTATTGTCCAAGCTGTGGCAAACCTATTACGCAACAATCTGTTGAACAAATGACTGATAGTGTTATGACATTGCCTGAGCGAACTAAAATTTTAGTTTTAGCGCCCTATATTGTAGGTAAAAAAGGGGAGCATAAACAAGTTCTAGAAAAGCTTCGCAAAGAAGGCTTTGTCCGTATTCGTGTGGATGGAGAAATTCGCAATTTAGACGAAGACATCCAATTAGAGAAAAATAAGAAACATACCATTGATATTGTGATTGACCGTTTAGTAGTGAAAGACGGAATTGTATCACGTTTAACTGATTCCATGGAGGCCGCTGCTAAATGGGGGGACGGCTTGGTTATTGTACAAGAGGTAGATGGGCCACAGCATATGTATAGTCAGCATTTTGCTTGCCCTGATTGTCATATCTCCTTGCCACCTATTGAGCCACGCATGTTTTCCTTTAACAGTCCTTTTGGTGCTTGTCCAGCCTGTTCAGGTATTGGGAGTACAATGGAAGTGGATGAAGAGCGGGTAATCCCTGATGGGGATATACCTTTTGTTGATGGCGCCGTGCGTGCCTTAAGTGCCAATCGCAGCTCATGGTTTATGTGTCAATTAGAAGGCTTACTAAAAGAACATGGGTATGATTTATCGGCTACATATAATGAATTACCTAAAAAATTGCAGCAATTAGTTATGAATGGTAGCCCTCATATGGTAAGTTTTGAATATGAAAATATGAGTGGTGAGATTAAAACTTATACACAGCCTTATGAAGGCATATTACCGATGGTCAAACGTCGGTATAGTGAAGCCGCATCAGATACGATGCGGGAAAGTTTTGAGTCATTTATGGCTATTAAGCCTTGTAAAACTTGTGGCGGTGCCCGTTTAAAACCGGAAGCATTAGCTATACGAGTGGGGGATAAGAACATTGTGGATGTTACGAACCTCACTATTAGTGAGGCGGTGGAATTTTTCAATACAGTCGATTTTTCAGAACGAGAACAGTTTATCGGAGCGCAGATTTTAAAAGAGATTAATGCGCGCCTTATGTTTTTGAATAATGTAGGTCTAGACTATTTGACTATGAGTCGTAATGCCGGCACCTTATCCGGTGGTGAGGCGCAGCGCATACGCTTAGCCACACAGATTGGCTCCGGCCTAGTAGGGGTTTTGTATATTTTAGATGAACCTTCTATTGGTCTACACCAACGAGATAATGATCGACTTATTGCCACCTTAAAAGGGTTACGTGATTTAGGTAATACTTTACTAGTCGTTGAACATGATGAAGATACGATGCTCGCGTCAGACCATTTAGTTGATATTGGTCCAGGTGCTGGTGAACATGGTGGTGAAATCATCGCTCAAGGTACAGCTCAGGAGGTAATGGCTAATCCTAAGTCCATTACAGGGCAATATTTAAGCGGTAAAAAATTCATTGCCTTACCTTTAGAGCGTCGTAAATCTAATGGCAATGTATTAGAAATTCGTGGTGCTAAAGAGAATAATTTAAAAAATATTAATGTGAAATTCCCTCTCGGTGTATTCACCGTAGTTACTGGTGTTAGTGGGTCTGGGAAATCCACGTTGATTAATGAAATTCTCTACAAAGGATTAGCTAATACATTATATCGGTCCTATCATAAGGTGGGTGCACATAAGGAAATTCGTGGCACCGAGCATATTGATAAGATTATAAATATTGACCAAAGCCCTATTGGCCGTACGCCACGTTCCAATCCGGCTACCTATACAGGCGTATTTGATTCGATTCGTGAATTGTATAGTCAAACACCGGAAGCAAAAATTAGAGGCTATAAGCAAGGGCGCTTTAGCTTTAATGTGCGTGGTGGGCGCTGCGAAGCCTGCCGAGGTGATGGGATTATTAAAATTGAAATGCATTTCTTGCCAGATGTGTATGTACCTTGCGAGGTTTGTAAAGGGGCGCGCTATAATAGGGAGACCTTGGAAGTTAAATATAAGGGCAAATCCATTGCCGATGTATTGCATATGACGGTGGATGAAGGGGTTGAATTTTTCAAAGCCATTCCCAAAATTCATCGTAAACTAATAACCTTGCAAGAAGTAGGTCTTGGCTACATACGTTTGGGGCAACCAGCTACGACTCTATCTGGTGGTGAAGCACAACGTGTAAAGCTTGCTACTGAATTGGCACGACGCAGTACAGGTAAGACTTTGTATATTTTGGATGAACCAACAACGGGTTTACATGCAGAGGATATTAGAAAACTGCTCATTGTACTTCAAAAGCTAGTAGATGGTGGCGATACAGTGGTGGTTATTGAGCATAATTTAGATGTTATTAAAACGGCGGATCATATTATTGATTTAGGTCCAGAAGGCGGTAATCGAGGCGGCACCATAGTGGGGACGGGGACGCCAGAAGAAATCTGTAAGCTAAAAGCAAGTTATACAGGTAAATTCTTAGGGCCAGTCCTAGCTAAAACACAACAGTTTATGAAAGCGGCTAAGGAAGAAATGACTGTTCAAAAGACTAAGACTGTTAAAAAGACTGGTAAAAAGGCTAAGGCTACTAAAACGGTAGAGGCGAACTAATATGGTTAGTGAAGATGTATTAGAAAAAATAAGTCATTTACCCACTACGCCTGGGGTCTATCTCTGGCGCAATCAATATAAGCGAATTATTTACGTAGGGAAGGCAATTAATCTTCGCAATCGCGTGCGTTCCTATGTGCGCCAAGATAGTAATCGGGCTCCTAAAGTAACAGCCATGATGCGCCGCGCTGTGGATGTAGAAGTAATTCAAACTAAAACAGAGATGGAAGCACTCATTTTGGAGAATACTTTGATTAAGGAACATCATCCAAAATATAATATTATGCTTCGCGATGATAAAACCTATCCGTATTTAAAAGTCACTGTTCAAGAGGAATTTCCTCGCGTTATTATGGTGCGGCGCATGGAACGTGATGGGGCTAAATATTTTGGTCCCTTTACAGATGTGACGGCGGTTCATCAAACTATAAAATTATTCCGTCGTCATTTTCCTCTTAGAACCTGTCAAAATATGAAGGTTCCTCGCCCCTGTTTACAATATCATTTAGGCTTTTGTGAAGCCCCTTGTGCTGGATTAGTCAGCGCTGATACATATAGTAAGTATATTGACCAAATTGTTCAGGTCTTAGAAGGGAAGCATATTCCATTACTGGATGAATTGAAAGCATCCATGGAGGAGGCGGCTGAGTCATTAGATTTTGAGAAGGCCGCATTGTATCGCGATCAATTACAAGCCTTGGATAAGCTTCGTGAAAAGCAGCGCATGGTAACACAGCGGGGGGATATCGACGTTATCGGTCTTGCCATGGAAGGCTTGATGGTTTGCGTGCAGGTGTTTTTTATACGTCAAGGACGTATGTTAGGGCGAGAAAACTTTTTCATTAAAAATGAAGGGGACAATGAAGAAAGCATTATGACTGATTTTATAAAACAGTATTATAGTGGTGCTAGCTTTGTTCCTAAGGAAGTATTGCTCCCTTATGACACAGAAGAACGGGCTTTATTTGAGTCATGGTTCTCTGAAATGAAGGGGCAACATGTAGATGTTACCGTGCCACAACGAGGATTCAAACGGGATTTGCTGAAGATGGCCGCAGAAAACGCGGAGAATTTCTTAGCCGAACGACGTCGTCAATGGCAGCATGATTTAGATAAGAGTGGTGGTGCAGTTAAGAAATTAGCAGAAGTCTTAGATTTACCGCGCTTACCAGAACGCATGGAATGCTTTGATATTTCTCATACTCAAGGGAGTGAGACTGTGGCGTCCATGGTAGTATTTGAAGATGGTAAGCCGGCGAAAAAAGAATACCGCCGCTTTAAATTAAAAACAGTGCAAGGCAAGCCTGATGATTTTAAATCTATGGCTGAAATCATGGCACGTCGCTATGGCAACGAAACTGATTGGCCTATGCCAGATTTGATTATTATTGATGGTGGTAAAGGTCAGCTTAATGCGGCCTTGCCTTTAATCCGTGCTGTAGGGGTTACAGATGTGCCCGTTATCTCTTTGGCTAAGCGCATTGAAGAGGTATTTGTAGAAGGGCAATCGGACAGTATTATTTTGTCCCATCATTCCCCAGAATTACAGCTTTTACAGCAAATCCGAGATGAAGCCCATCGCTTTGCCATTACGTATCACCGCAAACTTCGGGGAAAACGGAATTTAGAATCGATTTTAGATCATATTGAGGGCATTGGGCCGAAGCGTCGTAAAGCGCTTTGGGATGTCTTAGGTACTTTAGAGCAGATTAAGGGAGCCTCCGTGGAGGAACTAAGTGCTGTACCGGGGATGAATAAAAAATCAGCAGAAGCGGTATATAACTTTTTTAGATTGTCTAAAGAAGAAAAGCGTGCTACTATTGATGGAGAAAAAATTAGAGGAGGAGCATAGAATGAAAGGGACATTGTCGCTGAGTTCAGCAATTGTTATTGGTTCCATGTTATTTGGGATGTTTTTTGGGGCAGGGAATTTAATTTTCCCCGTGCATATGGGGCAAGAAGCGGGGGCTTCTGTATGGATAGCTACGGTAGGCTTTTTAATTACGGCTATTGGCTTACCTTTTTTAGGTGTAGTAGCCATTGGCATATCTAAAAGCTCTGGCTTATTTGACTTGGCTTCTAGGGTTCACCCTACATATGCTAAATTATTTACCATTTTATTGTATTTGACCATTGGCCCCGCATTTGCTTTGCCACGTACGGCTACTGTGTCCTATCAGATTGGATTAGCACCGTACATCGGCAGTGATATGCAAACCATGAGTTTAGGGGTATTTACCTTTGTATTCTTTGCAATCGCTTTATTTTTTGCTATGAATCCTGGTAAATTAATGACCTATATTGGGAAAATTTTAAATCCCTTATTTTTGATTTTCTTGGCCATTTTATTGGTGACGGCCTTAATCCATCCTATGGGCTCCATTAGTACCGCGCCAGTGAGTGGAGATTATCAAACGATGGCCTTTTTCAAAGGCTTTACTGAAGGTTACAATACAATGGATGCCCTAGCAGCATTAGCTTTTGGTATTGTTGTAGTTAAAGCGATGCAAGCGGTGGGCGTGTCGGAGCCAAAAGATTTGGCCGTAGGCATGGTAAAATCTGGCATTGTTGTAGTTGTATTGATGGTTGTTATTTATGCCTTTTTAGCCTATGTAGGGGCTACTAGTTTGGGTGTATTAACCTTGTCCGCTAATGGTGGGATAGCCTTAGCAGAAACAGCCAATTATTACTTTGGTTCAGTAGGGGCTGTGTTATTGGCCATTATTGTAACATTAGCTTGTTTAAAAACAGCTGTAGGTTTATTCTGTGCTTGTTCTGAAACATTTGTAGAGTTATTTCCTAATTCCATTAGCTATAAAAAATACGTGTATGTATTTGGTCTTATTTCCTTTTTAATTGGTAATGTAGGATTAACTCAGATTATTGCTTTAGCTATTCCCATTTTAATGCTATTGTATCCATTGACGATTACGATTATTTTATTGACATTCTTGGCACCATTATTTAAAGAACGTCAGGCTGTATATTTTACGACTACTGTATTTGCATTTATAGCAGCCATTGGAGATGCATTAAATACATTGCCAGAATTTTTAGGTAAAACAGCGGTGG
Organism: uncultured Veillonella sp.; assembly: GCF_937981445.1. Taxonomy (GTDB): domain Bacteria; phylum Bacillota; class Negativicutes; order Veillonellales; family Veillonellaceae; genus Veillonella_A. The sequence goes on from NZ_CALJON010000044.1 coordinate 76,952, forward strand.
TGCAGGAACTCTTGCAAGTGTATCAAGCGTTGCCATTCTTTAATCTTGGTATGGGCTGGATAGTACCATCGGCAGTAGGTTTCGTGCTTGGCTTAGTTTATATAGCAGTGAAAAAGGAACAGCAGTAGTTAGGATTTACAGGTAGGAAATGAGGTAGAGCAGTGAATATATGTGTAACCGGTGGAGCTGGTTTTATCGGTTCCCATTTAGTGGATCGCTTGATTGCTGAACATCATCAGGTCCTCGTAGTTGATAATTTAAGCACGGGTAGTGTGGAAAATATTAATCCTAACGCGCAGTTTGTGGAAATGGATATTCGTAGTGAGTCACTTTTACCTTTATTTCAAGAGTTTAAGCCTCAATATGTATTTCACGAAGCGGCACAAACGATGGTGCCTATTTCTATGGAAAACCCAGCCTTAGACTGTGATGTCAATCTTATGGGGCTCATCAATGTACTCAATGCTTGTGTGGCTACCAAGGTAGATAAAATAATTATGCCATCGTCAGCAGCCGTTTATGGCGATTTAACTACTTTGCCTTTAGATGAGACGATGACAGGACATCCAGCGTCCTTTTATGGTTTGACAAAATTGACTACAGAAAGCTATTTGCGTCTTTATGAAGAGAATTTTAATCTTCCCTATATTTGCTTTAGATATGCCAATGTATATGGTCCACGCCAAGGAAACGGCGGTGAAGGTGGCGTTATTAGTATTTTCTGTGAACATTTAGAGGCGCAGAAGGATTTAACTATTTTTGGTGATGGTGAGCAGACGCGAGACTTTGTTTATGTAGGTGATGTTGTAGAGGCCAATATGCAAGCCTTAATACATCCTGAAGTTACTGGGGTGTATAATGTAAGCACTGAAACAGGCACAAGTTTAAATGAATTAGTGCAAGTTTTTGAAGACATTGTAGGTCATCCCCTCGTAGTTCATTACGAAGCGGAACGAATTGGAGATATTAAACATTCCTTGTTAAGTTTGGAAAAAATTGGTAAAGACTTAGCTTATAAGCCGCAAGTATCCCTAGTAGAGGGCTTAAAAGAAACTTTTGAATATTTTGTTGATAAGTAAAAAAATTATGAATTTTATTAATTATTGCAAGATTTACATGCAAAACTTGCGATTCTATAAAGGTTTATTTGCGACTTTTTTTATAGCCTAAGAGCTATTATATATGATAAAATAAATGTATAATTAGGTTGTTTGTATAAAGTTAATATGAAGGAGATTATTGTGGAAACTAAAGAGCAGAAAGAGAAAAGGATTCAGTATATTATTTGCCGAGTTTGTGGGTATATTGAAACTGCAGATAAAGCTGATCAACCTTGCCCAGCTTGTGGCTTTCCTAAGACCGTTTGGGCAGAATATACTCCTCGTAAATTAAATCCAACACGTAAAAAATTATTGGATTTACATTTGCATCCAATTGCTGTGCATTTCCCAATCGTGGGTTCTGCACTTACTTTAGGCTTACCTTTATTGGCATTATTGGTTCCTTACAACTTATCCTATCGTCTATTTGATTTCACTATGATGGTAGCTCTTGTAATGCCTTTACTTTGCTTAGTAGGTGCTATTTCTGGTTATATCGGTGGTAAATTGCGCTATAAGTCAACGACAGCACCTGTGTTGAAGTTGAAAATCTATTTGAGTATTGTATACTTCTTAGTGACGGTGGCCCAGTGCTATATGGCCTATGTGTATGGCGTCGATGCTGGCAATGCCCTCATTATGGCTGCCCTCGGTGCGGTCGCATCTTTCTTAGCGGCTACACTTGGTAAAAAAGGTTCCTATTTATTTGCTGGTTTATTTGGTCCTTACGTACAAGGGTAATAGAATTTTGTATCAAAGGATTGGCCTTGTTCCCGCAGACATTGCGGGACAAGGCTTTTTCAAATTATATGGAAGAAAGGTTACGTCATGCAGATAAATAAAGCAGTATTGCAAATTTTTGATTTTCATTCGTCTTTAGCTGTTTTTTCTGAAGGTGAACTCGAATTAGGTGAGGAAACAATCCAAGATTATATTAGTGCACATGTGGAAAAAGCAATTAAGGATCCCGGCTTACGTCAGGGACATTTGAATCCCTCCAGTCCCGTAGGACAACTGATTACTCAATACAGTGAAGAGCGTATAGATATAGTAGACTTGGGGAAATCTTTGGGGGAAACAATTTTTAATTTTATGAAGCAAGCTACTGAACCATGTTTAATGGATGCGATTATTTGTGAAGCCGCCGCTAATCATACGTATCTCTGTGTTTTGTTGTGTCAAGCTCATGATGGCTATACACATGGCACCATTAGTGGTGAAAGTGGTGCATTAGCTACAAAATTGGTCGCTAATCGCGCTGTGCTCCCCATGCCTAGCCAAAAACTGCGTTCTTTTTTAGCTATTAATGTGGAAGATTTCTCAGTTCGCTTATTCGAGCCTAAAGGCGAGTATGATGGTGAAATTACCTATATCTTAGCTGATAAGGTACTTCAAATTGGGACGAATCCATCGTCTCGTGATACGGTGGCTAAAGTGCGGCGTATTGTGGATAAAGTGGCTAAAGCTCATGAAGGTGATGGCGTAGCAGAATTAGTTGAAGTACGCTCTATGATTTCAAAGAATGCAGAAGTTTCAGACACAATTAATCCAGAGATTATTGTAGAAACTGTATTTGCTTCGAATCCAGTGCAACAAGAGGCGGCCAAGCAAGCTCTTGCTGAACAAGATATGCTCCGTCCTTTGCCAGTTAATAGAGAATTTGCCGCTAAAGTCGGGGAAAAGCATAAAATAAAAACTGATACAGGGATTGAAATTAGTTTTCCTGTAGAATATATGAAAAATAGTGAGTTTATTGAAATTGTTACTAATCCTGATGGTACTTTGCGTATTGAACTTAAGAATATTAGTAAGATTTTAAATAAATAATATAGCAAGATTAGACAAAATATAGCAGGATTTTAAATAAACTATTGGCTTATATTTGGTAACGAAGTGTTAACTAAATGGAGGCACATAAATGAGTAAAAAAGATCATAAAAAAACGAATGCTATGCGTATGTTAGACACGCATAAAGTGGCTTATGAAGTATTGACCTATGAAGTTGAGGAAATTGGCGGTAAGCCCCCTCAAGTAGGGCGTAATGCAGGCGTTCATATGGCGGAGGAATTGCATTTACCGGAGGAGAAAGTATTTAAAACCTTAGTTGGTAAGGGCAATGTGACGGGACCTGTAGTGTTTTGTATTCCCGTAGCGGCTGAGCTCGATTTGAAACAAGCGGCTCGTGTGAGTGGTAATAAATCAGTAGAATTAGTACATGTAAAAGATTTATTAGGCTTAACAGGCTATATTAGGGGTGGCTGTTCACCGATTGGCATGAAAAAATTATTCCCTACCTACTTTGATGCTTCTATGGAAGCCTTAGATACAGTTTATGTGAGTGCAGGCATGATTGGTAAACAGGTGAAAGTAAAGCCACAAGACTTACAAGCTGTTGTAAAAGCAAAGTTCGTAGATTTAACTATGTAAGTATATTACTTTGTATTAATTAAGGATTACTATACTATGGCAAAAAAATATTATGCAGTACAGCGCGGTCATACACCGGGGATTTATGAACGTTGGGCCGATTGTGAAGCACAGGTAAAGGGCTTTAGTGGCGCCGTATACAAATCCTTTCCTACATTGGCAGAGGCGAAGGCTTTTTTAGGTGGACCTAGTGACAACAGTAACAATGTTCCTAAGGCTGAAGTACGAATGACCTTAGCGGAAGCCTTAGAATTAATGGAGCCGTCTAAAACGCCCGGCGTGAATACATCTGGAGCACATATGACGGGGAATCGCGTAGGAACGACTGGGGTCCAATCAAATATGGTAAGGACTAAGACAGCAACAGGTGATGCAGAATTAGCCGATATTCCTGAAACAGACATGGTGGCCTATATTGATGGTAGTTATGATAAGCATCGTGGGGCTGTTGGCTCTGGCGGCGTTATTTTTTTCCAAGGCACGAGTTGGGACTTTTCCTTTGGTACAAAGGATCCGTTTTATACAAATTATTGGAATGTGTCCGGTGAATTATTAGGGGCCATGCATGTTCTCAAAGAAGCCAAGCGCTGTGGGGCCCATACAGTGCATTTATATTATGACTATATGGGGATTGAAATGTGGGCTTTAGGACGGTGGAAAACAAATAATCCGCTTACACAATCGTATGCAAAATTTGTGAAGGAATATTTGCCAATTATGAATATACAATTTCATAAAGTGGCGGCTCACACGGGCGTTACATATAATGAGCGAGCTGATCAATTAGCTAAAGCAGGGACTACTAAATGTTAGAGGCAAATATAATGTTTTTATGTGTAGATTGCATAGAAATTTATAGATATACCTATTGCATGGTGTACGCTCTAAGGGTACAATAGTATGAGGTACATATTGTATTGATAAAACTAATTAAAAATATAAAATAAAGGAGGCTCTTTATGAGTAAGATTGTATTGCCTTCCGGGTTTACGTTTGATTATACTAACGTATTAAATGAGTGGGCTGTAACTGAAGCAGATATACGCAATGAATTTGACAATGTAGCCGATGCTGTTAAAGCAGCCGCTAAAGTGCGTTTTAATGGTATTGTAGATGGTCATTTATCTAAAGATGGCACACCAGAAAAAGTATTATTTCCACAACTTCCCTATATTGAAGATGGTCATTTAAATTCCGAAGCTGTTATGAAACGCTTAGAAGACTTAGGTGCTCATGCTAAGGCACATATTGATGCAGTTGTTAGCTTTGGTATTGGCGGTTCTTATTTAGGCGGTAAAGTGTTATTTGATGTACATTGTGGTGAGTTTTGGAATCAAAAAACTCGTGAAGAGCGGAACGGATATCCGCAACTTTATTTCAGTGGTAATAATGTAGACTCTAAGCGCACTAAAGATTTAATTGATACGCTTAAAGCCAGTGCATCTCGCAAGGGCGGGGACTTTAAGGTTATGCTCATTGTTATTTCTAAATCGGGCTCTACGATTGAACCAATGTCTAATTTTATGGTTGTACAAGAAGCTTTATTACAAGCTGGCATTGGTGTAGAAGTTATTGCTGTAACAGATCCAAGAGATGATGAAAAAGAAACTTTATTACATAAATTAGCAGTTGCGCAAAGTTGGCCTATTTTTGCTGTACCAGATGGTGTAGGCGGTCGATTCTCTGTATTTACTGAAGTGGGTTTAGTTATCGGTGCCGTAATTGGTTTTGATATTCGCTCCTTTTTAGCTGGCTCTAAAGAAATCGACCAAGCTTGTAAGAGTGGTAATATTCTTCAAAACCCAGCTTTGTTAAGTGCTATTTTAAAATATATTGGTTCTGAAAAATATGGACGCAATATTGAAGTAATGATGCCTTATGGGGACTCTTTAAAATCCTTAGCTGAATGGTATGTACAATTATTGGCAGAATCTTTAGGTAAAGGTAAAGATGATGGCAAAGGTCGCTATGGCCGTACTCCAGTTGTTGCCGTAGGGACTACGGATATGCATGCGCAAACACAGGAGCATCAAGAAGGACGCTTGAATAAATTAGTTACATTTGTTAAAGTGGCCGATTGGGAAACTGAGCTTGTAGTACCTCATACTTATAAAGATATTCCTACATTAGAAGCATTTAGTGGCTTAGATTTGGCTACTATCATGAATACCGCCTTAGAGGCTAATAGTGAAGCTTTAACAGGGGATAAACGCTTTAATTTAACCATTGAGCTACCTACTTTAAATGCCTTCTTCTTAGGTGCTTTTATGTTCATGCAGTGCTGGGCTATATTCTATGAAGGCCAATTGGCTCACGTAGATGCATTTAATCAACCAGGTGTGGAAGTATATAAAAAACTATTAGGACCTAAATTGGCAGCTCATAAAGAATAAGGGGGATTTTCGTAATGAAAATTTTAGTTACTGGCGGTGCTGGTTATATTGGGAGTCATACAGTACGAGCACTTTGTAAAGCAGGTCATACGCCGATTGTTTTGGATAATTTATCGTGCGGCCATGTGGAATCATTGCCTGACGGTGTGGAATTTATCGAAATGGATATAGCAGATCCGTCCCTAGTCAATGTCTTAAAAGATAAGGGCATCGAAGGGATTATGCATTTTGCGGCACATTCACAAGTAGGTGAATCCATGGTAAATCCAGCTATTTACTATGAAAATAATGTAGTTGGATCCTACCGTCTTATTGAATCTGCTCGTAAGGCTGGCATTAAATATTTTGTATTCTCTTCGACCGCTGCTGTATATGGAGAACCTAAAGTAGTGCCTATTAAAGAGGATTCAGAATTGAATCCTACCAATGTGTACGGCCGTACAAAGCTTATGATTGAACAAATGTTACAGGACTATAGCAAGATTTATGGTCTTCGTTATGTGGCATTACGTTATTTTAATGCTGCTGGTGCTGATAGTAGTGGTGAAATAGGGGAAGATCATACGCCAGAAACACACCTGATTCCATTAATTTTGGAAGCTGCTTTAGGAAAACGAGAGGCCATTACTATATTCGGTACTGATTATGATACAGAAGATGGAACTTGTGTACGTGATTATATTCATGTAAATGATTTAGCTTCAGCTCATATTTTGAGTATGGAATATTTACGGGATGGCGGCGAATCCAATGTATTCAATTTAGGTAGCGGCAGTGGCTTTAGTGTACAATCTATTGTGGACACCACTAAAGCTGTTACAGAGATTGATTTTAACGTTATTTATGGAGAACGCCGTGCTGGTGATCCAGGTACTTTGATTGCTTCATCGGAAAAAGCACAAACTGTATTGGGCTGGAAGCCTGTACATAGTGAGGTAAAGCAAGTGATTGGTGATGCTTGGCGCTGGCATCAAAACCATCCTAATGGATATGGCAAGTAAGTATTTTAGGCTATAGCATGTGAATAGTTATTAGGTCATAGTAAATAATTCAAGGCTAGCGTACATAACTATATTTTTGTCATAGGCAGGACGTTTATGCGTAGTATGTATACGCCTTCTAGCATATAGTATGAAGTCGTTGAAATGTTAATAATATAAGAGGATATATATGAAAAGACTGACCCTACAAGATTTGCGTTCTTTTGTTTATAAGAAAGGCCGCCTCTTGTACGGGGCGGTCTTTTTATTTTGCCTTGTTTTGCTATATGGTGCATATAAAATGTACATATCAAATTTTTTAGTATCCACGAATGAGTCAGGTGTACACTCCCCTGAGGTTGGAAATTCTGCGGTCAATGGTGCTAAGACGTATGAGGGAAGGGGCCATAAGGAAGAAACTTCGGCTGGGGGTAAAAACATGGGGCATCAAGTGTTGAGTTTACAGGGCACATTACGAGGCCGTCCTTTTGAAAATCCTTTTTATAGGGTATTAACAGTATCTAATAGCGATTTAGTGCAAGACGGGAGTGGGGCGCCTAATGTAGAAGGGGCTAGGGGCCGCCATGTAGAAGATACTGAGGCTCGCAACGTAGAGGGGCTTAAGATTCGTAGTGTAGATAGGATTAGGCATCGTAATATAGAGGACGCTGTGGAGCATAATGGAGTGGGTACTGAAAGGGGGAGTACCTCTGATGTGATGGCAAAAGATAAGGGCCAAAGACTATGGAGTGGACAACAGGAGGAGCCCCTGTTACTTGGTATAATCCAAGGTGCTACAGCAGTAGCTATTATTAAAACGGCCCAAGGAGAAGGTAGTTATACTGTAGGTGAAGGCCCCACAGGCATACGGGTGCAAAGCATTGGTAGTAATTATGTTGATATGGTGGTACATGGCCAGCAAAAACGAGTATATTTACAGTAATAACAAAAACAAGATACACAGTAATAGTAAAAATGAGGATACAAAGAAATAGTAAAAGTGAGGATACAAAGGAATAGTAAAAATGAGTATACACAGTAATAGAAAAAACGAATAAATACACAGTAATAATAAAAAATAGAGTTAAAAGAAATTAAACTAGAACTAGAAGAATAACATAGCTGTATTTTATAAGTAAGGCTCGATGAGACGAATTTGCCTGGGGAGGTAGTATGAGGTGGCATCAAATTTTTAAGGGGAGATTTCTCAAATTGGTATTTTCGTATGCCCATAAATGGTTAAACATACATGAAGTTAAGCGACTAAGTATGGTAGTAGTCCTATTAGTTTCTACGCCCTATGATGTGCTCGGTTTAAGTATGACGGCTACTAATACGAGTTTGAGTAGTTTAGTTACGTCTATTGCACGCAGTGAAGGTTTAAATATTATGGGTGCAGAAACATTAGCGGGTACTGTGAGTATTAAGATTCAAAATGAAACCGCCCGTGAGGCGCTAAGGCGATTGGCAAAATTAAAACATTTCACTATGACTGAAGAAAATGATGTTATTTTACTTGATGGCAGTGGTTTAGAGGAAAAAGGGGCACGTAATGCAGAGTTAATCACCCCAAAACATATGAAGGCCAGTGCCTTAGGGCAGGCCTTAGAGGCTATTATAGAGGAAAAGCATATTCAGGTATTAAGGGATACCAATCAAGTGTTAGTCTATGGTACTGATGCGGAGCTTAGACATATTAAAACTGTATTAGGTCATATTGATGTAGTGCCCCAGCAAGTGCGATTTGAAGCGGCCATAGTGGCAGTGGAGCATTCGTTTATGAAGGAAACCGGTATTCAATGGTCTTGGCAGAGCTTGACCGGTCATGGTGAAGATGATACGGGTAGTTATGGCAGTATTCATTTTGGGAAAATGCCCAGTGGAGAGCCATATAAATTTTTTATAAAACCAGAATTAAAAGCTCAAGAGAATACAGGCCGTACAGTTCTTATTGCAAGACCTTCGATAACAACTGTAAATGGAGAGACAGCGAAAATACTTATAGGTGACCGCATACCTGTATTAGTAGAAACTAAGGATGGCACAGAAAGTCGAACCACTGTAGAATACGAAGAGGCCGGGATTCGCCTTACTTGTACGCCCACAATTAGTGCTGATTCAGGGGTGGATGCAGAGATTTATGCAGAAGTGAGTAGCCCCACTATGGTTAATGAATTAAAGGCCTATCGTATTACGACGCGACAAGCAGAGACGAGAGTTCATTTAGAAACTGGCGATGTGCTTGTCATTGGTGGCCTTATGGATAATCGTGCGAGCAAGCAAATGTCTAAAATACCTTTATTAGGGGATATACCATTATTGGGAAAATTATTTCAGCATGCCCGTAAAACTAAGGACAGGGTGGAATTATATATTTTTGTAAAGGCAGACCTCTTACGTCAGCCAAATACCTCCGGTCTGTGATATAATAAGTAACGATAGTATAGAACGGAGGAATTAAGTAATGGAACGAATCCGTATGATAGGTTTATCTAAATCCTTTGGCGTGCGTAGTGTATTTTCCAATGTGTCGTTTGAAATCAAGCGCGGCGAACGGGTGGGCCTAGTAGGTCCTAATGGAGCTGGTAAATCTACATTGATGAAATGCATTTTAGGTATTGAAGACTTAGACGATGGACAAGTAGTAAAGGACTCAGCTACTACCATTGGCTATTTACAACAGGATATTAATTTAGGCGATGAAAGTTTGGCCGTAGAAATTCAAAAAGCTTTTGCTGATGTGCAGCATTGGGAACAAGAACTACATGCGGTAACTAAGGAGTTAGAGATTTCACCACAAAATGAAAGCCTATTAAAGCGATTAGAACAAATTCAAGATCGTTTAGAGTGGTTAGGTGGCTATGATTATGAAATGCAGACTCGGCGTATTGCCTATGGTTTAGGCTTTAGTGATGAGGATTTGACAAAATCTGTATCGGAGTTTTCAGGGGGACAAAAAACGCGCATTAATTTAGCGAAGGCTTTGGTGCGTCGCCCTAATTTTTTGTTCTTAGATGAACCGACTAACCATTTAGACATGGATATGCTAGAGTGGCTAGAAAATTATCTTACTTCTTATGGTGGCGGTATTTTGATTATTAGCCATGACCGTTATTTTTTAGACCGTGTAACCACTCGTATTGTAGAGCTTGACCATGAAGTGGCACAAAGTTATCGCGGCAATTACAGTCGCTATGTGGAGCAAAGAGAGGCGCAGCGCAAGGCGCAGCAAACGGCCTATGACAAGCAACAAGAATACATTCGTAAAACAGAAGAATATATTGATAAATATCGGGCTGGTATTAAGAGTAAAATGGCGCGCGGCCGCCAATCCCAATTAAATCGCTTAGAGCGCTTGGATGCACCAGAAAGTTCAGAAAATTTAAAATTTGTATTCCCTAAAGCACAGATTAGCGCTGATAAGGTATTAACTGTTGAAGAGTTATTTTTAGCTTATGGCACACGCGATATTGTAGAAGATGTGAGCTTTATGATTCGCCGTGGTGAAGCAGTTGCTTTAATTGGACCTAATGGAGCGGGGAAATCTACTATTTTGAAAGCCATTGTGGGTGATTTACAGCCTGAAGCTGGTTTTATTGATTTAGGTAGTCGCGTGTCCATTGGTTACTTTTCGCAGGACCATGAAGAATTGCATCCTAATTGGTCTGTAGCGGAAGAGATTATGAGCGAGTTTAATTACAGTGAAGAAAAGGCCCGTAATGTGCTTGGCATGTTCCTTTTTAGAGGAGACGATGTGTTTAAACTCGTGAAGGAATTATCAGGTGGTGAAAGAGCGCGTCTTAGTTTGCTTAAATTATTTTTACAAGGTGATAATTTCTTAATCCTTGACGAACCGACTAACCATTTAGATATACCGACTCGAGAAGTTGTGGAAGAGGCATTGATGAATTTTTCTGGCACCTTACTGGTTATATCTCATGACCGTTACTTTTTAGATAAAGTAGCAAAGCGAACCTTAGTATTGGGAGGCCAGCATATAGAGTCCTATGAGGGGAATTATTCTTATTATAAAGAAAAATTAAATGAGCAAAAGGCCTTAGGTGCTTCTCAAAAAGAGGATGTAGTAAAAGAGGCTAAGTCAGTTAATCAAGGCTCAGCAAATTCAGCACTTCAAGGGACTGGAAATGAATCTTATACTGAACAGGGGACTTTAGATAGTACAGTTGATTCTGTAGATACACCTAATTTAGGAGCTAATGCTAATTCAGATAATAAAGCCCATTTAGGGAATAAAGCCAATTCTGAAAATAAGTCTAACTCAGGGAAAAAAATAAATGCCTTTATGCAATCCAAGAAATTAGCGGAAGTGGAGACTGAGATTTGTCGTTTAGAGGCGACTATTAAAATGTATGAAGTGCAATTACAAAATCCTGAAGTAATTAATGATACGGCACTCTTGACAGACACATCGAAGGCTTTGGAAGAAACTAATGAGGCCCTAAGTAAATTGTATGAAACTTGGGAAGAATTGGCGTCTTCCTAATAAGGAGGCTACTATGAAAGGTCGTTTTGCACCGAGCCCAACGGGGCATTTACATTTGGGCAATATTTGGGTAGCCTTACTGTCTTGGCTACATTGTAAGCAGCAAAATGGTCGCTATGTGCTTCGTATGGAAGACATTGATACGCAACGGTCAAAACGTGAATTAGGGGAAGCACAAATAGCTGATCTCGAATGGCTTGGCCTGAGTTGGGATGAAGGTCCACGGGTAGGTGGGCCTGATGGACCGTATTGGCAAAGTGAGCGGACTCATTTATATGAAGCGGTGCTTCAACAATGGGAAGCGCAGGGGCAAATCTATCCTTGTTATTGCAATCGGGCACGCCTCCATAGTATTAGTTCAGCACCTCATGGCGCTGATGGCATTATTCATTATGATGGTCATTGCCGTCATTTGAGTGATATTGAAAGAAAGCAATTACAGCAACAAAAAATGCCTTCGTGGCGCTTAAAGGTGGAAGAGCGTTCATATGCATTTAATGATTTGTGGCAAGGCCCACAAAAGGCTTACATTCGTCCGGCGTTCGATGATTTTATAGTAAAACGCGCCGATGGTATGTTTGCTTACAATTTAGCCGTTGTATATGATGATATTCATATGGGAGTTACGGAAGTTGTGCGCGGCTATGATTTATTACCGGCTGTAGGGGACCAGCTGTGGCTCTATGAAGTATTTGGCGAAAGGCCCCCTCAATATGGTCATGTGCCATTAGTGGTGGACGAAAAAGGGTGCCGTTTATCAAAGAGGCAAAAGAGCATTACTATTAAAGAGCTCCGTGAAGCTGGCTATAGTGCGCCTATGATTTTAGGTCGTTTAGCGTCTGCAGCAGGGCTTATCAAGGAGTCTTATTTAGAGCGATTTAGTAGCCTTTCTATGGACTCGATTAAAGATATTTATTTTGAGAATTTATATCTAAAAGATAAAGAAATCAAATTGACAAATTTCGATATTGAGATATAATAAGAGAAGGGAATTGAGGTGACAAAATGAACCTTAGTGAAGCAATTCAAAAAAAAGTGTGGGCTGTACTAGGTGCAACGAGTCGAAAAGAAAAATTTGGCTATAAAATTTTAATGCATCTTCGTAAACATGGCTACACTGTATATGCAGTAAATCCGAATGTAGAGGAAATCGAAGGCGAGCCTTGTTATAGCGCTTTAAGCGATTTACCAGAGGTGCCAGATGTTGTAGACTTTGTGGTACCAGAAACAGTGGGATTAATTGCCCTTGATGAGTGTAAACGCTTAAATATTTCGACTGTATGGTTGCAGCCAGGTGCTGATAAACCGGCGGTGGTGGCGAAGGCTAAACAATTAGGGCTTGATGTAATTCAAGACTGTGTATTAGTTCAAATTAAGTAATGGCTAATTGATGTAAAGCTTAAGCTTAACTTACTTCAATTCTGATTTAGTGGTAACATATTCGAAAGAATACAAAATATAAGGAGGTCATTATTATGGCAGACATTAAAGAATTAACAGTAGAAAATTTTGACGCAGAAGTAGCATCTGTAGCAGGTGTATCGGTGGTTGATTTCTGGGCTCCATGGTGCGGTTATTGCGTACGCATGATGCCAATTTTTGAAGAATTAGCAGGTGAACTTGGCGATACAGTTAATTTTGCAAAAGTAAATACTGATGAAGTAGCAGCACTTGCACAAAAATTCAATATTGAAGTACTACCTACTTTTGCAATTCTTAAAGATGGCGAAGTAGTTGATCGCAAAATCGGTTTCGTACCAAAAGAAGAATTAAAAGCTGCTATTATGGCACATGTTTAATAGTTAGAAAAGTTTGTAGTAAGCCATAAAAGTGCGTATTAAGCTATAATATGAAAAACCCGTATGGATGGGCTGAAAATGAGTTTGAACTCATCAGTCCAGTACATACGGGGCTTTTTTATGCGATTATTCAAGATTTATAGTATTGTATATTTTGTCCTACAACCCTAGATTTTATGCCATTTTGTCCTATAAGACCAAGGGTTCGTACAAGGCCAAGGGCTCATGCAAGACTATGGGATCGAATAAGACTATTTTACGAAGGATTTATAATTATTATTTTATGGAGAATTTATAATTATTATTTTAATCGTAATTAATTTGACGATGGCGACGAGCATGAATAAATTGCTGTAAGTTTTTTTCTTTTTTTCGGTCTAAATATCCACGGGCCAAAATATGTGGAATGGAAACGCCTATGGCAATGCAGATGATAATTAAAGCACCAGTTATGCCGCTTCGTAAGGTTATCATAAAGCTTTCAGGCGTTAAGGTATTGATGGTGAGTACACCATATAGAAAACGATAGAGCAGCACCCCAGGAATCATTGGTATAACTGATGGGATGGCAATGACAAGGGGGGCAGTGCGCACTTTTTTGTAAATGCTAAGTGCTAATATACCAATAATGGCAGCGGCTACAAAACTAGCACCAATAGTGGTGAATCCTAGTTGGACAATAAGCACATTGCGCACTAATATACTAATGGCACCACCAATGCCGATTAAGTAGAGCAGGCGATAGGGCGTATTGAAAATTAGGGAGAAACAAATCGCCCCGATCGCACCGGCCACCATTTGATAAGGTGTTAGCTGTGCAGGTGTCACACTAATGTGGGTGAAGGTGGAGATGTGATCAAAGTAAAGTGCCGTGGCAATCCCCACTGACATGCTGCCTACAATAAGTAATGTATTAATGGCACGAGTCATGCCGGACATAATGTGGTTATTGATTGTATCGTCTACTGCATTGATGAGTGGTATGCCTGGGACCATGAATAGAGTACAACTAATCATAGAATAGAGCAGCGAATTCCACCCTGTAAGAGCATGCAATAAGAATGATACGGCAGTGGCTGCAAAAGAGGCAGTGGCAATGCCAAAGTAGAAATTAATTTGAAAATGATTGCACCATCGTCTTGTATAAAAACCGATAAGGGCACATAGTATAGTGCCTAGTGCAGATAATAGGTCGCCACCAAAATTTATGGCAAAGGCGCCACAAGCTATGCCCGCGGCAATGGCTAAAATAGGCGTGGGATATTTTAATGGCGTAGAGGCAATTTCTTGAAGTTGAGCCTCAAACTCATCGAGCGTGTAATTTTCATCTAAGGCACGCCATGTTAATTTACTTAAAAATGATAAGGTAGTCATATTCACGCCATGATGCAAGGTTTTATGGAAGGCCGTGTAAGACCGTTCGTCGGTGTGAATGTTGAGCATTAGTGTTGTATATGTTATGTGCATGTGCACATAATTGCGAGGAATACCCATATAAGTGGAGGCGCGCATAACATCGCGGACAATTTGATTGGTGTTGGCGCCATTTTCCATCAATAATCGACCTAAAAAAAGCAATAAATCCATTTTTCGATGAATTTCCCTAAAGGGATGATTAAAGACTTGTGCTGGTGAGCATTCAGTTGTTCTACCCATGAGAATAAATCCTTTCTTTTTGTTTTATATACACAGTATAACATAGGACGAGTAGGAATAATAATGTGTTCATAAATGTGCTAGGGACGGATGGTGGAGGACAGTAAAAGAGTATAGGGGGATAGGCTTCAAAATTTTATAGTTCTAAAGTGTGATTTAAAAACTTATAGTGGTAAAAAGTGGTTCAAAAATTTTGTAGTTCTAAAGTGTAGTTAAAAAATTATAGTGGTAAAAAGTGGTTCAAAAATTTTTATGGTGGTAGAAAGTGGTTTAAAAATTTTATCAATAACGTAAAGTGGCAGAAGCCACTCTTTTTATTACTTTAAAAGTCGAACATACACTCTTTAAAATAGTACAAAACATCGGCAATAAAGAGAAAAAATAAGAAAAAAGTAAGAAAAAAATATTTTTTTTGACAAATTACAGAAAATTTTGTATATGTTGTTGTTAATAAGTGGGGAATTGTGGTAGAATTTAGCATATAGTGGAGGATTAGAAAGAGGGCTTGTAAGGAGGTGAGACAATTATGTTTTTAGGCAATCATTCACATACGATTGATACGAAGGGACGAATGATTATCCCAGCAAAAATGCGCGAAGATTTGGGAGAACGCTGTGTAATTACCCAAGGTTTCGATAATTGTCTCGCCGTGTATTCTCTAGAAACCTTCCAAAAGAAAGCGGATAAACTGAATGCTATGCCAAGTACCAAGGCTAATGTACGTGCCTTACAACGTCATTTCTTTGGTAATGCAGCCGAAGTAGAATTTGATAAACAGGGCCGTATTTTAGTGCCCGCACCATTGCGTAAGCATGCTTCTTTAGACAAAGAAGCTATCGTAGTGGGGCAAGGTGGGTTTATTGAAATCTGGAGCCGCCCTCAGTGGGAAGCATATAATGGTGCTACGTCAGGAAGTATAGAGGCGCTTACAGAAAGCATGGAAGATTTAGATTTTTAATATCTAAATTTATACAGCTATAATTTGAATCTCACACGTATTTTATAAACTGATTTTTACATATGAGACTGATTTTCCTATGTGAATAGTAGTCTGAGCTTTACCTATGTGTAGGGTAATAGGTTAGCCTGTGCAAGGTAGTTTTAGAAAGGAGTGCCAAGGTGGAATTTAATCATGTTAGTGTATTGCTAACAGAAACTGTTAAGGCTGTCATGACGAATCCTCATGGCACTTATGTAGATTGTACGCTCGGTGGAGCGGGGCATTCATTAGCTTTAGGATCCTTATTGAGCGAAGATGGTTTGCTCATCGGCTTAGATCAAGACCAAGATGCTTTGGCGGTAGCTACAGAGCGACTTAAATCATTGAAGTGTAAGGTCATGACGATTCCTACAAATTTTAGTGATTTAAAAGAGGCTTTAGTAGCGAAGGGGATTCATGAAGTGGATGGCTTCATTTTTGACCTTGGCGTATCGAGTTATCAGCTGGATACAGCTGATCGGGGTTTCTCTTATATGCATGATGGCCCCTTAGATATGCGCATGAATCAGACGTCAAAAATCAGCGCCGCTACTATTGTTAATACGTATAGCGAGGCTGATTTAGCTCGTATTATTTGGGATTATGGCGAAGAACGATGGGCTAAACGCATTGCCCAGTTCATCGTTGAAGGGCGCCAAGAAAAGCCTCTCGAGCGGACTAGTGAATTGACGGCAATTATAAAAAAGGCAATTCCTGCAGGGGCTAGACGGGAAGGTCCTCATCCGGCAAAACGCACATTCCAAGCCATTCGCATTGAAGTTAATGGAGAATTAAGCATTTTGCATGATAGCTTTGTAGACGCTGTTAGCCTCTTGAAGCCAGGAGGCCGGATTGGGGTCATTACATTCCACTCTCTTGAGGATCGCATAACAAAACAGACTTTTAAGGAATTAAGTACAGGCTGTATTTGCCCACCGAATATTCCAGTGTGTGTATGTCATCACAAGGCTGTTGTGAAAGCTCGCAATAAGGCTATTGAGCCTAGTGTTGAAGAAGTAGAAAACAATCCGAGAGCACGAAGTGCGAAGTTGCGGGTAGCAGAAAAAATTTAAGTGACTTACAAAAGCGTAAGTGCATAGCAAAACCTTTTGAGTAGATAATAGAAATGCTTGAAAAAGCTAGCTGAAAAGAGATAAGCGCTAAGGTAAGTTACAAAAATGATTTAGTATGTATAACTCATAAAATTAAAAAATGAGTTTTTAGATATATGAAAGTTGTGGGAGATGATGGTATGTTGGCGAGAAAGACTATAGGCATGAGAGCCTTAGAGCCACAGGCAAAAGCTTATGTACCGGCACAAGTTGGTGCTAAGCAACGAGCGGGTACGATTAATTTTAGTGCTGTAAGTCGGGAATTGCGTGCAATTTTTTCCATATTGGCCATGTTGGCTATTTTTATGTCAATTAAAGACTATATGGTACATCAAAAAGTGGATGCGGGCTATGAATTAGTAAAAATGCAAAATGAAATTGTCCAACTTTCACGAGATAATGATGAATTAAGTTTAAGTGTAGCTGAGCTTCGCTCGCCCACACGGATTCAACAAATAGCGCAAGATAAATTGGGAATGGTTTTGCCCGATGCTTTTGTGTTTAATAGCAAAGGTACTACTGTAGAACGTGAGGTTAAGGTTACGAAACCAATCGTTGATTAGCTATGGTAAGAGGCAGCTCTAAATGGGAGCTGCTTTTCCTTGTTTGAAGTGGAGGAACTAATTTTGAAAACTATAAATGAATTACTACAGAGTATAACTGGTGCAAACCTAACGAGTGGCATGGGCACAACAGAAGTAAAGGACATAACGGCTGACTCAAGAGAAGTCAAAGCAGGGAGTTTATTTATTTGTTTAACCGGTGCACATGTAAATGGTCATACTTTTATCGATAAGGCTATAGCCGCTGGGGCTGTTGCATTGTTAGTATCAGAACCTGTTTCGGTACCTAATCATGTGGCAGTTATTACAGTGGCAGATACAAGAGTGGCTATGCAGGAATGTGTGCCGTTTTTTTATGACTATCCAGCTAGTAAAATGCGCATGATTGGCGTTACTGGTACAAATGGTAAAACTACAACGACACATATTATTGGTCATATTTTACGCAGTCAAGGACATAAGGTGGGGATTATTGGTACCGTTCACACGCTGATTGGCAATACATCCTATCCTATTCATAATACGACTCCTGATGTGGTGGATTTACAGCATATTCTCTGTCAAATGGTTGAGGAAGGGGTAACTCACTGCATTATGGAAGTGTCGTCCCACGCCTTAGCCCTAGGCCGCGTAGCTGGAGTGGAATATGATACAGCGGTATTTACTAATTTGACGCAGGACCATTTAGATTTTCACAAAACATTTGAAAATTATTTAGCTGCGAAGTGCAAATTATTTGAGCAAGTTAGTGCCCCAAATCAGAGTAAAGCTAAAAAGGGTGCTGTTATTAATATCGATGACCCTTATGGTAAGCGCGTCATGGAGAAAAATAGTGCGCCCCTTATTACGTATGGCACTAAAGGAGAGGGCACATTAGAAGGGGAACATTTAACGATTACGTCTAAAACATCGCAATATGATGTGATGTATAAAGGCAAAGCGTATCCCATTCATATGAAGATTACTGGCTTATTTAATGTATATAATACATTGGCAGCCATTGGAGCCGCTTTATTTGAAGGTGTATCCATGGAACAAATTATTCATGCTTTGGCTAATTTTACAGCTGTACCAGGGCGTTTTGAACTAGTAGAAGAAGGGCAAGATTTTGCGGTAGTTGTAGATTATGCACATACGCCAGATGGCTTAGAAAATATTTTAGAAACTGCGAAGAAGATTGTAGATAATCAAATTTTAGTAGTTTTTGGCTGTGGTGGCGATCGGGATGCTACAAAGCGACCAATTATGGGTGGTATTGCCGCTCAATATGGGGATAAGATTTATGTAACATCCGATAATCCGCGGACAGAAGATCCAGAACAAATTGTGGCGCAAGTGGCGGCAGGTGTGAAAGAGCATTTGCGAGATAAGTCGTCTTACAAGGTGATTACAGATCGCCGTGAAGCGATTTTTGAAGCTATTAAAGATGCGCGCAAAGGTGATGTAGTCATTATTGCTGGGAAAGGCCATGAAGACTATCAAATTCTTAAAGATAAAACAATTCATTTTGATGACCGTGAAGTAGCTAGAGAGGCATTAAAGGAGAGATAATATGGCAGAGTTTACGCTTCAGGAGGTGTTGTCAGTAACCGGAGGCACCTATCAAGGCAAAACAGAAGGTACAACAAATTTTACTAGTGTATCAACGGATACACGCACCATTGGAGCGGATTCTTTGTTCGTAGCTCTCACTGGTGATACTTTTGATGGACATGATTTTTTAGATCAAGCTAAACAACATGGTGCTATCGGGGCTATTGTAAAGACAGGGAAAGCTGTAGAAGGCCTTATTTGCGTAGAAGTAGAAAGCCCTTTACTGGCCTATCAACAATTAGCTAATTACCATCGCAAACGCTTTGATATTCCGGTTGTAGCTATTACTGGTTCTTCGGGCAAAACGACAACTAAGGAAATGGTGGCAGCTGTACTTAGCACTAAATTTAAGGTGTTAAAAACAGAGAAAAATTATAATAATGAAATTGGCTTGCCTAAGACATTATTGCAACTTACTCCAGATCATGAAGCCTGCGTAGTTGAAATGGGCATGCGTAGTTTGGGCCAAATTGATGAATTAGCGCGCATTGCTGAACCGACTATGGGGATTATTACGAATGTAGGCAATAGCCATATTGAATTGCTAGGGTCTCGCGAAAATATAGGCAAAGCAAAGGCCGAATTAATCCATCATATTAAATCCGATGGGGTAGCTATTTTAAATCAAGATGATGATATAGTGAGCCAAATGGGACAGTTTACTGAGGGTAAGAAAATGTCTTATGGCATTAAAGAGGCCGCTACTATTTCTGGATTTAATTTGCGCTATAAAAAAGATGGCATTAAATTTACTTGCCGCGCCTTTGATGAAGTATTCGATGTGTTCTTACCTATGATTGGGGAACACAATGTGTACGATGCCTTAGCAGCTATTGCAGCGGGGCGCGCGTTGGGCATATCATCGCAGAAAATTGCTAAAGGTCTTGGTCATTTTAGTGGCATGCCTATGCGTCAAGAAATTATATCCTTCCCTGATATTGTTATATTAAACGATTCGTATAATGCGAATCCGGCTTCTATGGGCGAAGCGATTAAAGCATTGGGCCAATTAGAAGGTAAGCGAAAAATTGCCATGTTAGGCGATATGTTGGAATTAGGCGAATTTACAGAAGAGAGTCACCGTCAAATTGGTCGATTACTCGTAGAAGAACAATATAGTGAAGTATATACATTCGGTGAAGCCGCTCGTTGGATTGCCCGCGAAGCTAAGGCCGCGGGCCTTAAAGCCTCGTATGTGTGCTCGAGTCATCTCGATATGGCTAATATGTATTTTGATAATAGACAAAAAGGTGATGTCATTTTAGTTAAAGGGTCCCGCGGTCTTCGGATGGAACGGGTAGTAGCTGAAATTAAAGAGCGTGAAGCAGGAAAATAAGCTAATATACTGTTTTTTTCAAAAAGTGAGGAAATATATTTGCATTACTTAGTGTAATGTACTACCATAGATAACGGCCTATAATTATATATGCCTTTATATATAGAAAGTAAGGAGCGATTTGTGCAATGACCATGCAATTGTTATATACGTTTATTACATCTTTGGTAATAACGTTAGTATTAGGAAAAATAGGAATACCCATGTTACGGAGCTTACATGCGCAGCAAAGTATTCGTGAGGAAGGACCTAAAGCGCATCAAGCAAAGGCTGGTACGCCAACAATGGGTGGGATTTTCTTACTCTTAGCATTGGTAGTGGGGGTTCTTATTTTTGCTCCTTGGACATTGAGTACTTGGATCTTGCTATTTCTCACTATTGGTCACGGCTTATTAGGTTTTTCTGACGATTTTATTAAATCAGTTAAGAAGCGTAATCTAGGCCTTACAGCAAAACAAAAGCTCTTGGGTCAAATTATTATGTCTGCTATTTTCTGTTACTTAGCAACAGAAGTCATGACTTTATCGACATCCTTGTGGATTCCTCTAGTAAATATATCCGTTGATTTAGGATTGTTCTATTATGTCTTAGTATTTATTATCATTGTAGGTACTACTAATGCCGTTAATTTGACAGATGGCTTAGATGGTTTGGCTGCTGGTACGTCTGCCGCCGCGGCTATAGCGTATACAGTAATCGGCATGCTCGTATTTCAAGATAATGCAGCAGGTGCGAGTGTATCCTTCTTTAGCATTGCCCTTTGTGGTGCAGTGTTAGGCTTTTTATACTACAACTCAAATCCTGCTAAAGTGTTTATGGGGGACACAGGTTCCTTAGCACTAGGTGGCGCCTTTGCGGGTATGGCGATTCTAACAAAAACAGAATTGCTCCTCATTTTAATCGGTGGGGTGTTTGTTATGGAAGCACTGTCGGTTATTATTCAGGTTATTTCCTTTAAAACACGTGGTGTTCGGGTATTTAAAATGAGTCCAATTCATCATCATTTTGAGTTATCCGGTTGGGGAGAGCAAAAGGTTGTTACTCGCTTTTGGTTAGCTAGCTGTATTTGTGCAGTGCTAGGTTTATTATTATTTGCTATGCGATAGGTAGGCGTTATTATGAATTTTAAGGGTAAGCAAATCCTCGTACTAGGGGCTGGTCGAAGTGGCATGGGCGTTGCTCATGTACTAGGCTCATTAGGTGCGGTGGTGACATTAAATGACTATAAAAAAATTGAATTGTCCCCAGAAGATACAACCTTGCTTTCTGAGAGTGGTGTTACCATTATTACAGGATATCAAGAAAATGATTTGCTCGATACTACTGATTTGGTCGTAGTATCACCAGGCATTGCTCTTACAATTCCTATTTTAGAAGAAGCTAAGCGTCGCCACATAGATATTGTGGGTGAAGTAGAGATTGCTTACCAAGTGTCAAAGGCCCCGATTCTTGGCGTTACTGGCACTAATGGTAAAACTACTACCACCACTTTGTTGGCAGAAGCCATGGCTATGACGGGCAAGCCTATTAAAGTGGGTGGCAATATTGGACAGTCTCTTAGTGAAGAAGCTGTTCAAATTCCCGCGGATGGTTATTTAGTAGCAGAGCTATCGAGTTATCAATTGGAAAGTGTAAATGAATTTAGACCCGTAGGGGCCATTGTTCTAAATATTACACCAGACCATTTGCAACGTCATAAGACGATGGAAGCGTATCAAGCGGCGAAGGAACAGATTTTCAAAAATCAAAGGCCTGAAGATGTTACTGTCTTAAATATAGATGATCCGATTGTAGCTGGCATGGCGAATCGAGTGCCAGGAAAAGTACTTTGCATCAGTCAAACAAAGCGCGTCACTGATGGAGCGTATTTTTTAGACCAAACTTGCTATGCTGCACGAGGTGGTGAATCGGAAGCTGTTATTACCACTTCAGAGATTCACATTCCAGGTCATCATAATATTGAAAATATTTTGGCTGTTATTGCCTTGGCTTATCATTTGGGCGTGGAGGCGAAACAATTACATACTGTAATTGCTCAATTCCAAGGGGTGGAACATCGCATTGAAAAAGTGAGCACCATTGAAGGCGTTACTTTTTATAATGATTCTAAAGCAACAAATACGGATTCCGCCATTAAGGCTTTAGAAGCCTTTACTAAGCCCGTTATTTTATTAGCCGGTGGGTATGATAAAATGACGGATTTAACGGACTTTATGAAAGCCGTAGCGCATGGTACTAAAGCATTGGTTCTTATGGGGGCAGCAGCCAAACGTTTTGGTGAAGCGGCTCAATCTGCCGGTGTGACACAGATTTATTATGTAAATTCTATGGGAGAAGCGGTGGCTAAAGGCTTTGAATTAGCCTCTCCTGATGATATTGTATTACTATCGCCAGCTTGCTCAAGCTTTGATTGGTATCATTGTTTTGAAGAACGCGGTGATGATTTTAAACATGAAGTAAAGACCTTGGCTCAGTCTATTGAAGACATGAGGCGTTCGGTGGCTTCAACAGAAAAAGGAGCACTATAATGAAGCGAATCATTATTTCTGGTGGTGGCACAGGGGGACATATTTACCCAGCCATTACGATTTACAAAGAAATAGCAGCCATGACCGATGCAGAGTTTTTATACATTGGTACAGACCATGGCTTAGAGGCAAATATTGTACCAAAGGAAGGCATCCCTTTTAAAACACTACCTGTGCAAGGCTTAGATCGCAATTTGTCTTGGCGTGCGTTGGTGACCTTAGGCAAAACAATGGGCTCCTTAGTAAAAGCGAATAAAATTATTTCTGATTTTAAACCTGATATTGTAATCGGAACGGGTGGTTATGTATGTGGCCCTATTTTATTAGCGGCTGCATTGCGTAAAGTGCCTACCTTAATTCAAGAACAAAACACTATTGCAGGGGTAACCAACAAGATATTAAGTCGCTTTGTAGACGTGGTGGCAGTAGGGTTTGAAGATGCAAAGAAAGCTTTTCATCGTGCTAAGCGCGTAGTATATACGGGCAATCCAGTACGACCTGAAGTATTAGTGGACTCACGTGAGGAAGGACGCGCGTTTTTTAACTTACGTGATGATGAGTTTACAGTGTTAATTGCTGGTGGTTCTAGAGGGGCGCGCAGCATTAATACAGCGATGATTGAAGTTCACAAATACTTTAAGGATGTAAAAGGTATTAAACTCATTCATGTGACTGGGACGAATGAATACGAATCTGTGTTAAACGCATTAGGTGCTACGAGCGGTGATAGTTATAGCGAATCATCTCTCATT
The DNA here is from genome assembly GCF_937981445.1 of uncultured Veillonella sp. Classification (GTDB taxonomy): domain Bacteria; phylum Bacillota; class Negativicutes; order Veillonellales; family Veillonellaceae; genus Veillonella_A. Next base: position 100,675 of record NZ_CALJON010000044.1, read on the forward strand.
GTGCCGTACATGCATGACATGCCGAAAGCCTTAGCTGCAGCAGATTTAGCGGTGTTTAGAGCCGGTGCTGTGGGTCTCGCAGAGCTTACGGTGCGTGGCATTCCCTCATTATTAATTCCCTATCCTTATGCCGCTGAGGACCATCAAACCTATAATGCGAGAGCCTTAGTGAGTGCTGGGGCAGCACGCATGATTGTAGATAAGATGCTTCGCGGTAAAGATTTAATTAGTGAAATAGAATATTATAAACAAAATCCTGGTGAGTTAGTGCGCATGGCTAAGGCCGCCAAAGAATTAGGTAAACCTGAGGCAGCCCATCATATTGCGGAACTGGCCCTTGAAATTGCGAAATAATAGACATCGCTAATAAGCGGCGACTTTGTAAATAAAAATTGTAAGGAGTATTCATCCATGTTAGAAGGCATACATAAAATTCATCTCATAGGCATTGCTGGCTCAGGTATGCGAGCTATTGCTAATATTTTAATCAGTCAAGGCTATGATGTATCAGGATCTGATATTCAAGAGTCAGCAACGACTGAAAAATTCCGTAAAATGGGCGCTACCATTCATATCGGTCATAATGCAGACTATGTAAATGGTGTTGATGCAGTAGTTCGTTCTACGGCTATTCATAAAGATAATCCAGAACTTGTGGCAGCTCAAGCGGCTGGTATTCCTGTGCTACATCGCTCGGATATTGTAAAAGCTGTATTAGATATTACTAAAGGCATTGCTGTAGCAGGTGCTCATGGTAAAACCACGACGACTTCAATGTTAGGTCAAATCTTCGTGGAAGCCGGCTTAGATCCTACAGTTATTATTGGTGGGGAAGTTGACTATCTAGGCGGCAGCAGTGCATGGGGCAAAGGTGAATACAGCATTGCGGAAGCTGATGAAAGTGATGGTTCATTTTTAAAACTCAATCCTCAGTACATTGTGATTACGAATATTGAAAATGACCATATGGACCATTATGGTACTATGGAAAATTTACTACAGGCCTTTACTCAATTTGTAGAAAAAATGCCTCAAGAAGGTACGGCTGTAGTATGTGGTGATAATAAAAATATTCGACATATTATGACTAAAGTAGACCGTAAGTTCATGACATATGGTTTAGAAGAAGGCAATGATGTAGTGGTTAAAAATATACATTATGATAAAGGCATTTTAGTATATGAAGCGACTACTGCTGCGGGAGAAATACTTGGTGAAGTGCGCCTTCGTGTGCCAGGCACTCATAATGCGTTAAATTCCTTAGGAGCGTTATTGTTAGCTCGTCAATGTGGCATCCCTATGGAGCATATTTTAAATGCCTTGAGTAAGTTTACTGGGGCTAAACGTCGTTTTGAGACAAAAGGCCATGAAAAAGGTATTTGGGTAGTTGATGATTATGCTCATCATCCTACAGAAATCAATGCCACATTAAGTGCTGCTAAAGCGTTGGAATCACATCGCGTAGTATGTATATTCCAACCACATCGCTTTACGCGAACTAGTTTATTATTAAAAGAATTTGGTTCTGCTTTTCAGAAAGCGGATGTACTATTCATCACTGATATTTACAGTGCAGGGGAAGATCCAATCAGAGGTATTGATGGGCATTCCATACCTAATATGGTACAAGCCACTACAGGCCAAAAGGTACATTATATTGCTAATATAGATGATGTACCAAAGGTGGTGGCACCTTTATTAAAACGCGATGATTTAGTGTTGACTATGGGGGCTGGCAATATCAATCAATACGGTCCTAAACTACTTGAAGTATTAAAGGGTGAGGCTTGAAATGAAAAATAAACATATTATTGTATTGATGGGGGGACCATCAAAAGAAGCAGAAGTATCAAGACGCACAGGGGTCGCTATTGCAGAGGCTTTACAAAGTTTAGACTACAAAGTAACGGCCTTAGAATTTGAGCCAGCTACGTTAATTGAAGATATTAAACGCTTGAAGGGCGATGTTGTATTTATTGCCATTCATGGTAAATTTGGTGAAGATGGAGCTGTACAAGGTCTTTTAGAAATTGCTGGCATTCCTTACACTGGCTCTGGCATTATGGCACAAGCGGTGGGGATGAATAAAAAAATCAGTAAAGATGTATTCATGGGGGCACAGATTCCTACAGCTCGCTCCGTATCGTATAATGCTAAATTGACTAGCACAGAGGCTATTGTGGCACATATTAAAGAGCAATTTAATTTGCCTGTTGTGTTAAAACCTGCCACTCAGGGGTCTAGCATTGGCGTTACCATTGTACGTGATGAGGCTGTACTTGATGAAGCCATTAGAGAGGCTATTTCATATGACCCTATTTTAGTGGTTGAACAATACTTGGCAGGTAGTGAATTCACTGTATCTGTCTTAGATGGCAAAGCATTGCCAGTTATTGAAATACGCCCTCATTCTGGTGAGTATGACTACCAATCTAAATACACATCTGGTGCTACTGATTATTTAGTGCCTGCACCAATTGATGAGGTATTGACTAAAAAGATGCAGGCCATTGGAGAGACTGTATATGCTGAACTTCAATGTGCTGGTACAATCCGCGTAGATATTATGACGGATGATGCAGGGGAGCCATATGTTCTTGAATACAATACGATTCCAGGCATGACAGCTACTTCTTTAGTGCCAAAAGCAGCTAAGGCCGTAGGTATTGAATTCCCAGAACTTTGTGAACGAATTTTACTCTCCGCAGGCTTAGGTAAATTTTAATACGGAGACACATATATGAGTGAAGAACATGGTCGTGATTCGTCAAACTCTTATATTGTAGAGCCCAAACAAATGAGATCCTTTGCAGAGGATTTAGAGCAAAATCGCAGGGCGCGTCCTTTATATGATTTTGATCAAGAGCCTTCTGATGAGGAAGAGATAGCGCCACGGCGAAAAGTGGTAAAACGTCCTGGTGGGGCAAATGGTTCTAGTGGGCCAAGGCGTACTTGGCGTAAACGGTTAGCCCTTATTGGACTTTCTTTATTAGCCTTGTGGCTCTTATTGCTGGTATTACCAATTCCCTTTGGTACGATTCAGGTCATAGGTAGCGATAAGGTTACGGTGGCTGATGTAATGGCAGCGGGAAATATTCGCAATCCTATTAATTTAGTACAAATTAATCCGAATCACTTGGAAGAGCGCTTACAGCATGATTTACGGGTAGAGACGGCGAAAGTTTCCTATGCCTTTCCGTTAACCTTAGAGGTTACTATTAAAGATCGCAAGGCGGCTGCTGTGGTGGCGACTCAATTTGGATTTGCCACTTTGGATAAAGCTGGTCGTGTAATCAATATAGGACCCGCCATCGAAGATACGACAGCGCCCATTATTTCTGGTGTTAAACTAGGGAATGTGCTGCTTGGTGATATGATTGAAAACCAAGCCATTAAAGGAGCGTTGACCTACTTATCCTCTTTAAGTGAAGAGGGCACTAAGAGTATATCAGAAATTAATGTAGGCGATACTAAGCAATTAGTTGCATATACTGTAGATGGACTGCCACTTCGTTTAGGCGATATGACGGATTTAGATAAAAAAGGGCCTTTATCTGAAAATATGCTGCGCGATATTAAGGCTCGTGGGGTAGCAGCTGAATATGTTGACGTTAATGTAAAGGCGCCTTTTGTAAAGACGCCTTAATGGAAGAGGAATCATGTTAAAGCAAGGTCGTTGGGCCATTGCGGCCGTTAGCATGCTCATGGGCTTGATGTTTGTGAGTCAATATCGGATGACACAGACTATAGCGCAGAGCAATGTAAATTTACAACGTGCTGGTGACTTGGCACGTGAATTAACTGCAGCTCAGAAGGAGCGCGATGAACTTCGAGAACAATTAGAGAAAATTCAGCAAGGCGATGTATCGGCCAGTGCCATGAAGGACATTAACTTGCTGAAACAAAGAGCAGGCCTTACTGATGTGAGTGGCCCAGGGGTGGTCATTACGATAAATGATAGTAAGGTTCCCGTGAAGGATAATGAAAATCCTAACTTATATTTAATTCATGATGAAGATATTTTGCGAGTCCTCAACGAACTGAGAGCTGGTGGTGCAGAAGCAATTGCAGTAAACGATCAACGTTTACTAGGTACTTCAGAAGTTCGTTGCGCAGGACCTACCATTATGGTCAATGGGAAAGTATTTGGCCCTCCTTTTGTAATTAAAGCTATTGGTGATCCAAAAACTTTATCCGCCTCCCTTACTATGCGCGGTGGCGTAGTAGATACATTAAAGTATTGGGGGATTGAACTTAAAATTCAAAAAGAAGAGCAAATTGCTATACCAGCCTTTTCAGGTACTTTTAGAGAAGAGCATGTAAAAGTGACGGCTGAAGGAGGCGATAGGAAGTCATGATTTATGTATTTATCGCCGGCGGATTAATTATAGGGATTCTCTTAGGTGTGATGTCGCCTATAGAAATATCTCCTATTTATGCTAAATATACTTCAGTCGCTTTACTTGCAGCTTTGGATAGTGTATTTGGTGGTACCCGAGCTGCTTTAGAACGGGTATTCAATTTGTCTATCTTTTTAACCGGTTTCTTTTCAAATTCTTTATTGGCAGCCTTATTAGTATTCTTAGGAAATATTGTAGGCATCGACTTATACTATGTGGCACTTATTAGTTTTGGCTTACGCCTTTTCCAAAATATGGCGGCCATTCGTCGCTTAGTTTTGTCACGTCGTACTAAATAAGAGCAATTTAGATTAATTTTTGCGCAACAAAATACTTTGGCTTTATATAAAGAGTAGATAATTTCAAAAAAATAGTGTAAAATGAAATGAAACTAGTTATAATAAAGAAGAATACGAATTACTTACTATACATAGAAAACTTACGGGCAACAGGAGGAGGAACGTAAATGTCAGATTTCGCAAACATTAAAGTTATTGGTGTAGGTGGCGGCGGTAGCAATGCCGTTAATCGCATGATTGATAGTGGTCTACAAGGAGTGGACTTTTTAGTAGCAAATACAGAAACTCAAGCATTAGAAAGCTCTAAAGCAGAAGTTAAACTTCAAATTGGCGAAAAAGAAACTAAAGGCCTTGGTGCTGGTGGTAATCCAGAAGTTGGTGAAAAAGCAGCCGAAGAAAGCCGCGAAGAAATTATGAAAGCATTACAAGGTGCTGACATGGTATTCGTTACTGCTGGTATGGGCGGTGGCACTGGTACAGGTGCAGCTCCTGTAGTAGCTGAATGCGCTCGTGAGCTCGGCGCGTTAACAGTGGGCGTTGTGACTAAGCCATTCACTTTTGAAGGCAAAAAACGCAAAGGCCAAGCTGAAGGTGGCGTAGATATGCTCACTAGCAAGGTTGATACAATCATCGTGATTCCTAATGATAAATTATTACAAGTTGTTGACAAAAAGACTAGCTTACAAGATGCATTCCGCACTGCTGACGATGTACTTCGTCAAGGGATTAAAGGCATCTCTGATTTGATTACTGTAAATGGTCTTATCAATCTTGACTTTGCTGACGTAAAATCCATTATGTCCAATCAAGGGGAAGCTCTTATGGGCATTGGTATTGGGGAAGGCGAAAACCGTGCTGTGGAAGCCGCTAAAATGGCAATCAATAGCCCATTACTTGAAACTTCCATTGAAGGGGCTAAAGGCATTCTCTTAAATATTACTGGCAGCAGCGATTTAGCTTTATTTGAAATCAATGAAGCGGCTGAAATTATTTCTGAAGCAGCAGATCCAGAAGCTAATATTATCTTTGGTTCTGTTATTGATGAAAATCTTGGCGATCGTATTCAAATTACAGTTATCGCTACAGGCTTTGGCAATCAACCAAAAACTGGCGTAGCTAAATCTCCATTTGATCGCATGAGCAACAATGAAATTCCTAGCTTCTTAGCAAAACGCTAATCAGTTAATTTCTTGTAAATACCATTCGGGCCGCCTGTAAGTGTATAGGCGGCTGATTGCCTCATAGTGGTGAAATAGACCTAGTATTGGTAGCTTTATCTTAGTATTGAATTAAAAAAAACTTTTATTGCAGTCTGTTTTTTGATACACTATATACAGAATAAGTATTCAATATGATTGATTTATAAGTAAAAGGGAGGAATTACAATGAAGAACAAATTTTTAGTAACTACCTTAGCAGCTATGATGGTAACTGGGGCAGCTTTTGCAGCTTCCGTACCTGTAACTCAAATCGAAGAAGGCCAAAATAAAGTGGCTGTAGAATACTCTTTTGATCAAAAGGTGACTGGCGAAAGTGGTCATGCTGATGGCTTCGGTGCTTCCTTGCAAACAGGTTTGACTGATGAATGGGGTTTGCAGTATTCTTATAATCGTGTAAATGTTGACAATGGCAGCGATTTAAAAGATCATGAATTAACTGCTGTTTACAATATTCACCCTAATTTCAATCTTTATGCAGGCGGTACTTATGTACGTGTAGATGGCGACCATGAAACTGGTTTCCAAGCTGGTGTTATTGGCTACATGCCTTTCACTGATCGCTTAAATGGTTATGCAAAAGTTGGCTTCGGTAATGATATTAAAAACACTTACCAAGTAGGTGCTTCCTATGCATTAACTCATGAATGGGATTTAAATGTATATTATCAATATGATAAATACGATTTAAATGGCAATGATACTACTGTAAAAGGCTTCCACGCTGGTGTAGGCTATAACTTCTAATTTGATTAGACTGTAGTATAGATACAATGCTATTATAATTGAGGAGTATCTTCATAAAATATACTTTATGAAGATACTCCTTTTTTTATTTTTAAATACCATAGTGTATACAATATTCTTTTCTAAAAACACATAAATCTTGCTCGTTTGGAGCTTTTTCCTCTTGTAAGAGACGTTTATTTTCGTTATTATAAAAGAGTAATTTACTTATGACAGATGGGAAGGTGTCGTATATGACTATGAGTATGGCAGCCTCGCATGCACGAGGAAAAAAATCAAAAGACTGCATTTTTGCATTGAATTCAAGAGCGCAAGAAGAGGCTAAAGTATTAGGGAAAGATAAGGTAATAAATGGTACAATTGGATCCATCATGGATGAAAATGGAGACATTGTTTTCTTAAAAACAGTAGAGAAGGAATATTTAAATTTACCAAGAAATGAATATGTAGCCTATGCTCCGATTGCTGGTTTGCCAGATTATTTAGAGGCCGTAGTAAAGGAGTGCTTTGGCGAATCTAAGCCTGATGCCTTTATTGAAGCTGTTGCTACAGCTGGTGGCACCGGTGGCATTCATCATTTAGTACATAATTATACTAATGCTGAAGATACAGTACTCACTGCTGACTGGTATTGGGGCGCGTATAATCAAATTTGCAATGACAATCATCGCTATCTAAAAACATATCAATTATTTGATGAAAATAGAGAGTTTAATTTTCAAAGCTTTAAAGCTGAAACCGATGCTATTGCAGCGGCACAAGAGAATGTAGTATTGATCTTTAACTCGCCAGGTAACAACCCAACAGGTTTTAGCTTGACTGATGCTGACTGGGATAAGGTAATTGCATATTCTAAAGAATTGGTTCAAAAGGGCAAGAATAAAGTAATTATTGCCTGTGACGTAGCCTATATTGATTATTCAGGTGAAAAACAGACGGTTCGCCGTTTCTTTAAAAAATTCAGCCATTTACCAAAGGAAATTTTAGTGGTTGTTTGCTATAGCTTATCAAAGGGCTTTACTATGTATGGCCAACGTGTAGGCGCTATGATTGGCGTTAGTTCTGATGAAGAGGTAGCGCATGAATTTAAAGAAATCAATGCTATTACTTCTCGTGCTACTTGGTCTAATATTTGTCGTCCCGCTATGCGCACTATGGCGAATATTGTAAATGACCCAGCTAAGCTCGCTGCTTATGAGGCAGAGCGCAATGAATACTGCGAGTTGATTCAAGACCGGGCACGCATTTTCGTAGAAGAAGCTAAGACTGTGGGCTTACCATGCTTGCCTTATTGTGGTGGTTTTTTCTTGACCATTCCTACAGAAGATAGCATGGCAATTGTGGAGGCATTGGCCAATAAACATATCTTTGTAGTACCTCTAGGGCATGGTGTCCGTGTAGCGGCTTGCAGTGTTACTAAGGCAAAGATGCAAGGATTAGCTACCACTATTTATAATACAATGAAAGAATTAGGCGCTTTATAAAAAATAGCTCCCTAGTTTACTTAGTAGTAACTAGGGAGCTCATTTTTATGCTCTTTATTATAATATTGTAATTCTTATAGCCTTTGTTTTTAGTTTACTCTTATAGCCTTTGCTTTTAGTTTATTCTTATAGCTTTTGTTTTTAGTTTATTTTATAGCTTTTTGTTTTTATAAGCTTTGTTTTTGTGGCTTTAGGCTAGGCTCTAGTGCTTCTTGTTTGATTGCGTAGCTTGTGTATTACTCTGCTTAGGAGTAGGCTCTTCATCTACAAATTCAATGCGATCTAATTGATCTTTTACTTGATTGCGGATGAAGCCTAAGTACACTTTATAGAGTTCTTTTTTTTCTGCTAATTCCTCTTCAGTTAAGGGAATACCAGATTTCTTTTTATGTGCTAGTTCATTAATTCGTTTTAAAGTTTCATTTATGTTCATAGATACCTCCCATGTATATACTGTATTATATCATATTTTGCAATAGATAAAGGGACTATTCTCTATTGTATGGTGAGAATGTTTTTGGAGATAATGTAATATAATGCTATAATAAAGCAGCAAAGTTAGAATGAGTTAGTATAAAAGTTGGAGTGACTTATGCGCGTAACAAAAGCGATAAAAAATGAACAAATTCATATATTAGAAACAGTATATAAGGATGCGAAGGTGGCGTTAGATTATGGCAATCCTTTTGAGCTCCTAGTGGCTGTTGTGCTATCTGCACAATGCACGGATGAACGGGTTAACATTATTACGAAACGTTTATTTCCAACCTATAATCATCCAGCTAAAATGTTAGCTTTAGGAGTTCCTAAACTAGAAGTCTTAATTAGAGATTGTGGCCTATATCGAGCTAAAGCATCTAATTTAATTAAAACTTGTCAAATCTTGGTCGATCAATACCATGGGGAGGTACCAGAGAATTTTGATGAACTTGTTACTTTACCTGGGGTAGGACGTAAAACAGCGAATGTGTTGATTTCCGTTTTATTCAACACACCAGCTATTGCAGTGGACACCCATGTATTTCGCGTATCCAATCGCTTAGGCCTCGCTCGCGGGAAAACACCGGATGAAGTGGAGGAAAAATTAAAGAAGGCCATTCCTATGGATAAATGGAGTGCCGCACATCATTGGATTATATGGCATGGACGAAAAGTCTGCAAGGCTCGCAAGCCTTTGTGTGGTGAGTGTCCATTAGCTCAGGTGTGTCCGTCAGCAGGAAAGGAAGCGTAAGATGGCAAGTATCAATACATCATATTTTCAAAGAGAAATTTTAAAGCCTTATGAGGCATTAGGTATCAAAGGGGATGCAATTATAAATGAAATTGTCCGTGCCATTGCGATGAAGCGAATTATAGATGGAACGGATGAGTCCTTTAAAACGAATCCAGCAGCTGTGCCAGCACAGCTTTTATTAGACACGGCGAAGGTTACGGAAGGCGATTTTGGACCATTGCCTTATAATGAATTGCTAGTAGACCCAGATGCTGTAAAGGCCTTGTATGTAAACTCTGTGCCAGGGGCCACTGATTGTGGGGCCTTACCTATGATTGTGAGTGAAATGGGCTATGGTGAAGGGATTTCTGGTAGTGAATTTTTAGCCTTGCCTATTAAAAATATTGTCACAGAATTAGCTCACAAAGAGGGTATAATTTTATTTGCCTATGTGGAAGAATATATTAATCTATTGCCTTGGATTATGACTCAAATTTCTCCAGAGCGATTACTTTTTTACATTCCTGCCGACACAACGGCGGGCATGGTAAAAGAGTTATGTCCTACGGCACCAATTACTACAGAATGGCCAGATGATGTTATTTTTGACCATATCGTAGCGGCATCGACAGGACTTTTTAGAGCGCCTGTAACGATTATGGAAGAATTAGCTACACGTGTAGGTAATACTACGGAAGACGGAACGGCTCATATCTTAATTCCTATTAGTGCTGTACAGGACCAAATGGGCATTAATCGTATGGCTATTCAGTTTATGCTCTTGCAAAAACGTTTGAACTTAGTGCGTGAATGGGCGCCCCTTGGTGTGTATGAATTTGTATATATGCCTGAAGAAGTAAAGAAAGTTAAATTGCTTATTACTGAAGTGCTAAGTTCAGGCTTTAAGAGTACTGGTCCTGTAGAGGAAGGCGTGGTACGCGATACATCCTTTATTGCCTTACCTCATGAAGTGTTGGCCAGTATGGACACCTTCTCTTTGGTGGCCTATGGCTTATCCTTATGTGGTATAGCGCCGGCATTACAAGCTCAGCTACCTACCTTAGGTGAAGATGGCTATATGGCGGTGGATACAAAACTACCTGCCTATCGTCAAAAGCTCATGTATGCAGCGGGGGGCATGAAATTAGTGGTTAAGCGCCAAGGCACTACCCCTAGTGTAGCATTAGTTCCTTTAGAACCGACTATTAGTCTTTCTGGTTCTATGGGTGAAGAAGAGTATGAAGAGCTTGTTAAAACCGATTTGCCAACGATGCGTGAAGATGAGGCATTTTGGTTTTTCCCAGATGAGCGGGCCGCGTATATTTGGTATAGCTTCTTTACTAGCCAAAAGGGACAGCGTATTTTAAAGACTTTAGCACAAATGGTCGTATCTACGCCGGCTCTCTTACAACTGATGGGGAGTGTGCGACGTCAAATTATTAAGGGCGAAGCCCTGGACTCACTGGTTGCGGCGTTAAAAGATGAGGCGCTCATTTATGATAGGGAGCTTGCTAAAGTAAAAGCGGCTCATGAAGCACGTATGGATTCCTTTAGTGAAGAGATTATTCCAGATACGATGCGCTTTGATAATTAAAAAACTAAATTGACAGACCTACGTAATTAAGCTACAGTATAACAGTAGATGAGGAGGGATAGTATGGCAGTAGTAAATTTTGAAATTTATAAAGTATTAGGCACTTTGTCTGAAAATAAAGATGGTTGGAAAAAACAGTTAACTTGTACAAGTTGGGGACGTTATAATCCTAAATTTGACCTTCGTTCTTGGGATAGTGAATACAATGGTATGACTAAAGGGATTACCTTATCCTTAGAAGAAATCATTGCGTTACGTGATTTACTAAATGAAGTAGACTTGGAAGAAGCTATGGAAGAGTCATTAAAAGAACGCGCTGAAGCTAAGGCCGCTGAAAAAGCAGCTGAACAAGATAGCGAGAAAGAATAAATTTGTATCTATAGTTGCATTAACTGATTCTCCATGATATAATCAATAAGCATAGTTTTGGACAGTGGAAAGAGGTGTATAGAATGAAAGAAGGAATTCATCCTAATTATGGTGAAGCTACCGTAACATGTGGCTGTGGCAATACATTTAAAACTGGTTCTGTTAAAAAGGATCTTCGCGTTGACGTTTGCTCCAACTGCCATCCGTTCTTCACAGGACAGCAACGTACTGCTCAAGCTCGCGGTCGTATCGAACAATTCAACAAGCGTTACGGTAAATAATTACTGTAGTCTAGCTATACAAATAATACGGCAGAGCTTCGGCTCTGCCTATATTTGTTTATGAGAGGAGACGCTTTGGAAGAAAAAAGAGTAAAGAAATTTGTTGGAGGCCAAGCAGTCATTGAAGGTGTTATGATGCGCGGCCCAAGATATACAGCTACAGCAGTGCGCGAGCCAGACGGTAATATAGTGGTTGATTCATATACGACTTCGTCTATTAGTGACAAGTATCCTATTTTGAAGAAACCTATGTTGCGCGGCTGTGTAGCCCTATATGAATCCTTAGTTATTGGCATGAAAGCATTAGCTTTTTCAGCTAAAGCGGCCGGTGAAGAGGAAGAAGAAATGACGAATAAAGAAATCGCCTTAACGATGGTGTTTTCCACGGTGGTGGCGATAGGCTTATTTTTAGCTCTCCCGACCTATGCTGTGAAATTAATTCCTGGCATTGGGGACAATCATTTCTTATTAAACATAATTGAAGGCTTGATTCGCTTAGTTTTGTTCTTAGCTTATATTTGGGGCATTGGACAAACTAAGGATATTCAGCGTGTATTTCAATATCATGGCGCTGAACATAAGACGATTCACACATATGAAAACGATATGCCATTAACGGTGGAGAATGTACGACGTCATTCGCGTTTACATGCCCGTTGTGGCACTAATTTTTTGTTAATTGTTATGGTAACAAGCATTTTTGTTTTTGCGTTTCTTGGTTGGCCAAGTCTTTGGGAACGCATTGTATCTCGCGTTATTCTCATGCCTGTAGTGGCAGGGATTGCTTATGAGTTAATTCGTTTAGCAGGGCGCAGTGAGAGTGCAGTGGTGCAGTTTTTCATCACTCCTGGCTTGTGGTTGCAATATATGACTACTCGTGAGCCAGAAGATGATCAAATTGAAGTGGCTATTAAGGCTTTAGAAGCGGTGCGACCTAGTGAAGCAGAAGCGTATGAAAATTAGACTTTAGTTTAACCTGAAAGGGGTATCTTTTTCGATGGTATTAGTTGATAAACTACAAGTAATTGAAGATAAATATATGGACTTGGAACAGCGCATTAGTGACCCTGAGGTGATTGCCCGTCAACAAGAATGGCAAAAACTAACGCGTCAACACGCAAGTCTAACAGAAACAGTTAATGCATTTAGAGAGTATAAACAAACCCTAGCAGGGATTGATGAAGCTCTTGAAGTGTTAGAAGATAAATCCATGGACGAAGAATTTCGTGAAATGGCACAAGAGGAACTAAAGGAGTTAAAGGAAAAGAAAGACGAATTAGAAGAGCGCCTACATATTCTTTTATTGCCTAAAGATCCTAATGATGAAAAGAATGTTATTGTAGAAATCCGTGGCGGTGCTGGTGGTGATGAAGCGGCTTTGTTTGCTGGGGATTTATTCCGCATGTATACGAAGTACGCAGAAGCACAAGGTTGGCGTTGTGAAATTATTGATGCCAATGCACCTGAATTGGGTGGTTTTAAAGAAGTCGTATTTTCCGTTGATGGGAATAGTGCGTATTCTAAATTAAAATTTGAATCTGGTGTACATCGCGTGCAACGTGTACCAGAGACCGAATCATCTGGTCGTATTCACACTTCTACAGTTACGGTAGCGGTGCTTCCTGAAGCAGAAGACGTGGATATTGAAATTAATGATAAGGATTTACAAATTGATACCTATTGTGCAAGTGGGGCTGGTGGACAGCATGTTAACCGTACTGAATCAGCCGTGCGTATTACTCACAAACCAACAGGTATTGTAGTAGCTTGTCAGGATGAACGTTCACAATTAAAAAATAAAGATAAGGCAATGCGCGTTTTACGTGCTAAGTTGCAAGATAAAGCGGAACAAGAAGCGGCGGCTAGCGTAGCAGCGGATCGTAAGAGTCAAGTTGGTACTGGCGATCGAAGCGAACGTATTCGTACGTACAATTTTCCACAAGGTCGTGTTACAGACCACCGCATTAATTTGACGCTTTATAAATTAGATCAAATTCTAAATGGCGATTTAGATGAATTAATTCAAGCTTTAATCGCTGCAGATCAAGCAGCTAAGATGCAGGAGACGGATAACAATGCCTAAGGAGCTTTGGACAATAGGTCGACTGCTCCAATGGACAGAGCAGTATTTTCACAGTAAAGGCGTCGAATCGAGTCGCTTGGATGGGGAAGTACTGCTTTCTCACGTTCTAGGGGTTGACCGCATATATTTATATACGCATTATGATAAGCCTATGACTAAAGAAGAATTAGATAAATTTCGCCCTTTAGTTATAGAGCGCGCCAGTGGTTATAGTGTGGCAGCTGTCATAGGGAAGAAGGAATTTATGGGCCTCATGTTCAATGTATCAAAGGATGTATTAATTCCTCGCCCTGATACAGAGACGATTATCGAAGATTTGCTTAGTCAAATATCGGTTGATGAAGCGCCCTATATTTTAGATATGTGTACGGGACCTGGCACTATTTTATATAGTTTGCTTCATTATTTACCTAAGGCTACGGGATTAGGCTTAGATATTTCTAAAGAGGCTTTGCAAATGGCGGCCTTAAACCGTGACGAATTACATTTAGTAGACCGGGCTAAATTATGGCAGTCTGATATGTTTACGGCCCTATTACAAGATCCAACAACGTATGAAGAGGCCTTTGATGTGATTGTGTCTAATCCACCGTATATTCCTAGTGATGATATGAAAACATTAGCTCCGGAAGTATTAAATGAACCGCATGTGGCCTTAGATGGCGGTGAAGATGGACTCGATTTTTATCGTCAGTTAATAGAACAGGCCCCTCGATTTTTAAAGACCGGTGGTTTATTAGCCTTTGAAATAGGCATTCATCAAGAAGAGGCAATTATCGAATTGGCAAAATCCAATGGTGCCTATGGGGATGTGACGATGACTAAAGATTTAGGTGGCATCGTACGAGCCCTAAGATGGACTAAAAAGTAAGAGACTAATAAAATGGACTAAAAAGTAAGTGACTAAAAAGTAAACAGCTCATAGGGATGACATAAAGCGACTGGCATAAGGAGGTTGAAAGAGAGTGGCACAGGAAGAACATGCTAGTGATATGAATAAAAAGCAAGCTAAGGAAACACATAATAGTGATGCTAAAAAGGGGCTTCCTATTGATGCAAAGTGTATTGACACAAAGATCTATAAGGAATTTAATGCCCAAACTATCAATGAATTAGGTGCACGCCTTCGAGAGGGGCAGTTAGTAGCTATTCCGACCGAGACCGTGTATGGTTTAGGCGCTAATGGCCTAGATGAGGCCGCTATGAGCCGCATTTATGAAGCTAAGGGACGACCTTCAGATAATCCACTTATTTTGCATGTGCCTAATAGTGAGGCTGTCATTCCTTTAGTGAAGAATGTGCCACCGGTGGCGCAGGCCTTGATGGAGGCATTTTGGCCTGGTCCTTTGACAATTATTATGCCTAAATCTGATAGGGTGCCACTTCGGGCCACTGGGGGCTTACCTAATGTGGCACTGCGCTGTCCAGACCATGAGATTTGCCATAATATATTAAAGGCTGCTGGGGTGCCCATTGCGGCACCGAGTGCGAATATTTCGGGGAGACCAAGTCCAACTACGGCCGAGGATGTGTATCGCGATATGAAGGGGCGTATTGAAGCTATTGCGGATGCAGGGCCTTGTGAGGTAGGCCTAGAATCGACCATAGTGGAATGCCATAGTGGGGGCGTAACGATTCTTCGACCTGGTGCCATTACTAAAGACATGTTAGAAGAGGTAGTAGGTCAGGTGGATTTTGATGAAGCCTTGACGGCACCTGATGTAACACCTAAGGCGCCGGGCATGAAGTATAAACACTATGCACCTGATGCGAATTTAATTACATTAGTAGGCCCTGTACTTGAAGTGACTAGGACCTTAGGCTTAATTTTAGAGACTAGGGGGCGCTTTGCATCCTGTTTGAAACATTATTATGAACCAGAGGGCTGTTGCATTATGACTGACCCTATTAGCGATGCATTAGTAGAGTTAAGAAAGTTAGTAATACCTTTTGGTGCTGATGAAAAAATTGGCCTTTTACTTAGTGAAGAAGTAGCTCATGAATTGAAAGGTACTTTGAAAAATTTATCTGTACCTTATCATTTAATTGTGTATGGCAAGGCTCATGAATATAAAAGTTTAGCTCGCATATTATATCGCTCTTTATTAGAATTTAACGAACAGAAGGTAACTCGTATTTTTGCTACTGGCGTAGAAGCGAAGGGCTTAGGCAAAGCTATTATGAACCGTTTAGATAAAGCCAGTGCTCATCATGTGATACAAGTGGAACCATATACCTCATAAAAAATGGAGCCATATACCTCATAAAAAGTGGAAGCATATAGCCGTATATGTGGTGAGATTGGCTGTAGTGTTTGTGGAGTGCTGTAGAAGAATTTATTAAAGTTTATTGATATAGAGGTTAATTATGAATATATTATTTGTTTGTACCGGTAATACTTGCCGCAGTCCTATGGCGGAAGGCTTAATGAGACATAAGGCGGAAGTGGAGCAGAAAGAAATAAACACCTTATCTGCTGGTTTATTTTGCGTGCCAGGAGGTTCAGTGTCGCCTTATGCTCGTGAAGCGGTAAAGGATATTGTAGATATTTCGGACCATGGAACGAGACCGTTATCCATTCCATTGATGGAAGCTGCTGATTTGGTGGTGGGTCTTTCTTCTGATCACAAAAATACATTGCTTAGACAATTTCCGCACATGAAGGATAAAATTGTTACGCTAGGTGAATTGGCTGGTACAGGTGAAGATGTGCAAGACCCTTTTGGTGGCACACAGGAGGAATATCTAGCTTGCGCTAAGCAAATTGAGGAGCTTATTGAAAAGAGTTGGCCTCATATTGTTGAAAATTTGGATAAATAAATATATAGACAATTAAATACGTACAGGGACAATTAAATACGTACAGAGACAATTAAATACGTACATAGATAATTAAATATATACATAGATAATAAATAATATAGATATGTCTTATGAAAAGGATATAGTAGCTTTGCAGACTATATCCTTTTTTCTTATGCTATAGAGCTAGAGATTAGCTTGGATTAATTATGATACATAGGTAACTTTTGTTTACGCTAGTAATTTTGGTTTAGGTCAGTGCTTTAGAGAGAGTATTAGTTTAGTTGGCAATATAATAGGACATTATTATTAGACATATGTAGTATATAAATAATATATAAAGAGGATGGACAAATGTGCAAATTACAGATAGTAGAATAGTGATAACTATAGTATAATAAGAAAAGTAAAAGATTATGTTACAAATTTTGTAGCGAGATGATCATATGTACTAGGAGGGACGCATGAAGGTAGCGATTGGGGCAGACCATGGTGGCTTTCATTTAAAAGAAGCTATTAAGCCCGTATTAGATGAATTAGGTATTGAATATGAAGATTTTGGAACTCATTCAGAAGAATCTGTAGATTATCCTGATATTTCTGCACCAGTGGCTCAGGCTGTAGCAGCAGGGACATTCGATCGAGGAATTTTGATTTGTGGCACTGGCATCGGTATTGGCATTGCTGCTAATAAAGTGCCAGGTATTCGCGCGGCTTTATGTCATGATACATTTTCAGCACATGCTTCACGGGAGCATAATAATGCTAATATTTTAACTATGGGTGAACGCGTTATTGGCCCTGGTTTAGCCAGTGATATTGTAAAAATTTGGTTAACCACTGATTTTGAAGGTGGCCGTCACGAGCGCCGCATTGCTAAGATTTCAGCTTTGGAAGAAACTAAATAAGTTTTGAATCAATTAATAACAATTGTAGGAGGTAATGTGATGAGCACATTAAAAGGACAAGATCCAGAAATCGCAAAGTATATTGAATTAGAATTAGGTCGTCAACGCAATAAGCTTGAAATGATTGCGTCTGAAAATTTTGTATCTCCCGCAGTTATGGAAGCACAGGGCAGTGTTTTAACTAATAAATACGCTGAAGGGTATTCTGGCAAACGCTATTATGGCGGATGTGAATATGTTGATATGGTGGAAACATTGGCCATTGAACGAGCTAAGAAATTATTTGGCGCTGACCATGTTAATGTGCAACCACACTCTGGTTCCCAAGCAAACTTTGGTGTGTATTTTGCCTTATTACAACCAGGCGATACCATTATGGGCATGAATTTATCTCATGGTGGCCATTTGACTCATGGATCACCGGTTAATGTGTCTGGTTCCTACTTTAACATTGTGCCTTATGGCGTAAATGCAGAAACGCAAGAAATCGATTATGATGAAATGCGTAAGATTGCCCTCGAAACAAAACCTAAACTTATTATTGGTGGTGGCAGTGCGTACTCTCGTATTATTGACTTCAAGAAAATGGCAGACATTGCCCATGAAGTAGGCGCTATTTTCATGGTAGATATGGCGCATTTTGCAGGTCTTGTAGCAGCTGGTGTGCATCCAAATCCAGTGGAATATGCTGATATTGTAACAACTACTACACATAAGACATTACGTGGTCCACGTGGTGGCATGATTCTTTGCAAAGAAAAATATGCTAAAGCTATTGATAAAGCAATTTTCCCTGGCATTCAAGGTGGTCCATTGATGCATGTAATCGCAGCTAAGGCCGTGGCCTTTGGTGAAGCATTACAACCAGAATTTAAAGAATATGCTAAACAAGTTGTAGCGAATGCTAAAGTGTTAGCAGATGCACTTATTAAAGAAGGCTTTACTATTGTATCTGGTGGTACTGATACACATGTTATGCTTGTCGATGTACGCAGCTGTGGTTTAACTGGTAAAGTAGCTGAGTTCTTACTTGATGAAGTAGGCATTACTTGCAACAAAAATACCATTCCATTTGACCCAGAAAGCCCATTTGTAACAAGTGGTATTCGCCTTGGTACACCGGCTTTAACTACTCGTGGCCTTGGGGAAGAGGATATGAAAGAAATCGCCTCCATCATTGCTGATGTACTTAAAAATTCCGAAGATAAGGCCATTCATGAAGCAGCTCGTAAGCGCGTAGCCGCTCTTTGTGAAAAGTACCCAATGTACCCTAATTTATAATCCTTTTATACGGGAATTGAGAGAGACATATTGGGCCTATGTTTGTAACTATGCCTAAGGTAGAGAACTTATTATAAAGTTTTATAGTAGATACACTCATGGTAATATGTTATAATCGTTTAGATGATACAGTGTTAAAGGCATGAGTAATGCAATTGACTAAACGATAGAGTATATGAGGAGGTTTACAAATGAATGTAAATGTTATGACACATCCCTTAATTCAGCATAAGGTAACTTTAATTCGTAATGTGGAGACTGGTTCCAAAGATTTTCGCGAATTATTAGAAGAAATCACCTTGCTCATGGGGTATGAAATTACTCGCGATTTACCGATTGAAGAAGTAGAAGTGCAAACACCACTTGTTAAAACAATTGGTAAACAAATTGCTGGTAAAAAATTGGCCATCATTCCAATCTTGCGTGCTGGTCTTGGCATGGTAAGTGGCTTGTTAGATCTTATGCCAATGGCTAAAGTAGGTCATATCGGTCTTTACCGTGATCCTGAAACATTGAAGCCTGTTGAATACTACTGCAAATTACCTTCTGATTTGTCAGAACGCCGCATTATCGTAACAGACCCAATGCTTGCTACTGGTGGCAGTGCTGCAGCAGCCATTACTTTATTAAAAGAAAAAGGCTGTAAAGACATTCAACTTATGTGTCTTGTAGCGGCTCCAGAAGGTGTGGAAGTTGTAAATAAGGAACATCCTGATGTTCGCGTGTATGTAGCTGCTTTAGACGAAGGCTTAAATGAACATGGCTATATCCTTCCAGGTCTTGGAGATGCCGGTGACCGTATTTTCGGTACAAAATAATTACATATTCGTACAAAATAATTATATATAATGTAAAGAATATACGAAAAGGACAGCCTATGAGCTGTCCTTTTTGGTTACAGTATGTATTAAATTGTTATCATAAAAAATTATATTATGTATAAATTGCATGCAATATGATAAAAAGTAATTAGACAAATATCGATATATCTAATAAAATAGATATAGAAATACAGAGAACAATTCAAGAGCTGACAAGGTCATTTTCTGAATGCCTGGGGCTAACTAGCGCTTGGATTGTTGGAATTAATGATGATAGTTGTATTAGTAACATAAGCGAGGTAAATTATGAACAAGACTATTAAAGCATTAGCATTATCTTTTGTAGCTGCCGGCGTATTTTCTTTTGCTCAGGCTAATACTGAAATTACAGTAGACCAAGCAACAGCTGTGGCCTTAGCTAAAGTACCAGGTGCCAATGCATCTCATTTGTATAAAGTACATCCAGACTATGAAAATGGTCGTAAAGTATATGAAGGCAAAATCTTCTTTGATGGTGTAGAGTATGAATTTGAAATTGATGCTGCTACCGGTCAAATTACTGAGTGGGATGTAGATCGCGACTAATAAAAGAGCCGAGCATTGCTCGGCTCTTTTGTTATGTATTATATTATAATGCTAAGGTTAAGAAGCGCATTACAAACATGGCTAATACAGCATTTATTATACTTAGAATAATGAGTAGAGGCCAATATTTTACAGGTACATCAGCAACCCCGAGGAGGCGTCCCATATATTGTAATTGGGAGCCAATTAAGAAAATAGCTGGCATAAGAATTGTAGCACCAGTGCCATCAAGGGTGCCATGACTCATTAAGCCTACCGCAATACCAACCCCAGCGGAGGAGGAGAGCCAAGACGTAAGGAGAACAGTAATGGCTTCACCAGGTAGGCCGAAAATCCCCATAATAGGACCAAAGACAACGCCAATAAAATCGAGTACGCCTAATAGTTTTAAAATTAAAGCTAAAGTGTAGGCCATCAATACATTAGGTAGAAGATTAGTAGTACCTACGGTAAAACCTTTGCGCGCACCGGCAATAAATATATCAAAAGGATTCTTGCTTTTCTTATTGTTGCTCATCAGTAAAATCCCCCTTGTAAATAGTATTTAAGGCGATACGACAGAATACGGCGCCTACGAATTTGAAAATAAAGATAAGTACTAATGGAATCGATAATGGCAAGGTGAGAACTCCGAAAAGAGCTGCACCATTGGAGAAGTAGTTTGAAATCATGCCAGCACCACTATATTGCCACTGTGTGATGATGATCAATTCCTTCATAGTTACTTGTTTGTTATCGAATAACTCTTTAGTAAGAGCCGCACCTGCATCAGTACTTTGTAAGTCTGTAATTAACGCAAGACCCGTACGGCCAGGAACACGCATAATAGGATATAAGAGCGGTGTTAATAATTTATGAGCTGCGCGAATGGCTCCATATTCAGTAAGTACTTCAAGAACCCCTAAGGCCAGCATGATGGATGGGATAAGTGATAGAGCAAAGATAAAGCCTTGACGAGCACCATTACCACCAGCACCGAGGAAGTTGATTTTACTACCTTCGCCACCAACAATACCGAATTTACCACCTAAGGTCGTGAAGTCGAAAGCACCGAGCCATTCATGGCCTTGGACTTTCATAAATACCCCTGAGAAGAAGAGAATGGCTACGATGAGAGCAATGTAGTCTGTCCACTTCGTTTTGGGGTTCCAATCTGTTTGTGTTCTTTCTTGGTCGTTCATTTGTTACCCTCCTTAGTATATATGTACTTGTACAGTAGATGTTTTTATTATAATATATACCTAGAAGGACTTTCAATACTTTTCATTAAAAATATTTAATAAAGAATTAAAATAAATTGTATAGTATATAGAATACATTTTATTTTAATGAAATTTCAAGAATCTGAGTGAAAAGCGAAGAAAGATGAATTTATTGTTATAAAGAATTAGTTTGTTGGGGAGGAATTACTATGAGTCACGTATTAGATTATTATAATCATCTACACACCATTCCAGAGCTAGGCTTTGAAGAAGTGAAAACATCAAAATTCATTGCTGAAAAATTGGCTGAATTTGGTTATACTAATATTCAAACTGGTGTAGGTGGCACAACGGGTGTAGTAGCTACAATGGACAGTGGGGAACCAGGTCCTACTGTATTATTGCGCGCTGATATGGACTGCTTGGCTCATAATATTGATGGTGAAGTTGTTCTTCGTCATACCTGCGGTCATGATGGGCATTCCTCTATGTTACTTGCCACTGCGGAAGAAGTAATCAAATATTATCCTGTGTCTTCCGGTAAATTAATTTTCCTTTTCCAACCAGCTGAAGAATTAGGTACAGGTGCGCATGCAATTGCTGATGCGGGCGTTCTTGAAGGCGTTGAGTATGCCTTTGGCGCTCATGTTCGACCTATTGAAGAGGCTAGCAATGGACAGGCTGTAGCAGCTATTTATTATGCATCGTCTGCTACGATTCAAGCAACTTTCACAGGGGTTACTAGCCATGCAGCTCGTCCTCATTTAGGCGTTAATGCATTAGATGCGGCTGTATTAGCTATTAATGCAGTCAATACAATCCATTTACGGCCTACTGAGTCTTATAGTGTAAAAGCAACTCAGTTCCATGCTGATAGTGGTGTGACAAATAGCATTCCAGGCAAGGCTTTTGTTACATGGGATTTACGTGCTCAACTTAATCCAACGATGAAGGAATTGCATGAAAAGGTAATTACGGCTATTACTAATGCCGGCCAAGCTAATGGCTGTACTGTTGAATATGATGATAGCAAAATGCTAACAGCTGCTGAACATAATGAAGAATGTATTGATTTGTTAAAAGAAGCCATTTCTGAAGTATTAGGGGATGAAAATATGGTGCCTGAAGTCATTACGCCAGGTGGTGAAGACTTCTGGGTATATACGAATCGTTATCCAAATCTAAAGGCTGGTTTCTTTGGCTTAGGCTGTGACTTAAAACCAGGCCTTCATCATCCAGATATGAGCTTTGACACATCGGCTTTAGAAAATGGTGTAAAAATTTATTTAACTGTTCTTAAAAACTTAGGTATGATTGACTAATTTCTAAATTAAGTTCTAAAGTGATTAAGTTCTAATTCTAAAGTGACCAAGTTTTAAATTGATTAAGTTCTAATAAATTGATTAAATGATCAATTTATTATTAAGGTCCCTAGGCTAAGGGGATGAAGCTTTGTGCTTTTCCTCCCTTTGGCAATGGGGACCTTATTTTAGCGTAAAGTGCATGCAACCTTTTACAATGCGCAGATTCTTTCGAATCTTTTATAAAATGACTTGCACATTGTGCGGCTTATGAGTTATTATATAGGCGAGGATATTTTTTTGTTTAGTGCGGGACGATTTTTGCTCCGGCGGGATGAAAGAGGTACAATGTGAAAGATTTATCAGAAGTGTATCAGCGAATAGCGCCAGAGTTAATGCGTATTGTGGAGGAACGCTATTTACTTCTTAACCATATATCCTATGCACAACCTATTGGGCGTCGCATGTTGGCTACTTTGAGTAAATTATCAGAACGGGTAGTTCGCTCTCATGTAGAGATTATGAAGGATAATGGTTTGGTAGCGTTTACTCAGCAAGGTATGGTATTGACTGAGGAAGGCAAACGCATTTTACCAGAGTTAAATTCGTCGATGCATGAACTCAATAAAATAAGTGAATTGGAGACTAAAATCAAACAGGCGCTTCAAATTGATGAAGTCATCATATCTGGTACAGATAGTGACACACCAAAAGATCGTAAGGAATTAGGCTTTAAAGCGGCTAAGACCTTACAAAGAGTCTTACGAAATGGCACTGTTTTAGCCGTCAGTGGTGGTAGTACTATGGCTGTGATGGCCGAATCACTACCAGCTAAGAAGTGTGATGTTACAGTTATACCGGCGCGCGGTGGTATTGGTGAGCGCGTAGAGTATCAGGCCAATGTAATAGCTTCTGTAATTGCAGAAAAATTAGATAGCTCATATCGTATGATTCATTTGCCTGATGGCTTGTCCCAAGAATCCTTAAATATTCTTATGAATATGGAGCCTCAAATTAAAGAAGTGATGGCCCTAGCTAAGGAGACTGAAGTATTGATCTTTGGTATAGGCGAGGCCATGCATATGGCGGCACAACGCCATATTAGTGATGAACAGCGCACAGTACTAAAAAATAAAAGAGCCGTTGGTGAAGCTTTGGGCTATTATTGTGATGTAGCAGGCAATATTGTATATGCTACTAACAATGTGGGCATTGCCCTAGCTAATGTGCCTAATATCCCCCATGTCATAGCCGTGGCGGGAGGTGCCGAAAAGGCGAAAGCCATTATTGGCGTTATGCGTGCTTGCCGAAAAGGTACCTTAATTATAGACGAAGGGGCCGCTGAGGCTATGTCAGCGCTATTACATCTTAATTAGTTGTTATTTCCTAGGTCATTTTTCGAGGATAGTGACTTAGTAAGTATAAATTTATAAATTACATAGTGGTTTATATGTGGGTATTAATCTTAGGAGGAAAAGAATCATGGCAGTAAAAATTGGTATTAATGGATTTGGTCGAATTGGTAAATGTGTTATGCGTGCCACTTTGAATAATCCTGATGTGGAAGTAGTAGCAATTAATGATTTAGGCGACATTCAAGGTTCTGCGCTTTTATTTAAACATGACTCTGTGCATGGCAATTTAAAAGAAGAAGTGACTGTTGATGGCGATTATTTAATCGTAGGTGGTAAACGAGTTCGCGTATTCCATGATCCAAACCCATCCAATATTAATTGGTCTGAAGAAAATGTTGACATCGTTGTAGAAGCAACTGGTCGTTTCCGTAAAGGTGAGGAAGCAGCTCAACACTTAGGTGGTACAGTTAAAAAAGTTATCATTTCTGCACCAGCTAAAGATGAAGACATCACTATCGTTATGGGTGTTAACCAAGACCAATATGATCCAGCTAAACATCATATTATTTCCAATGCTAGCTGTACAACTAACTGCTTAGCACCTTTTGCTAAAGTACTTAATGATAAATTCGGTATTAAACGCGGCTTAATGACCACTGTTCATTCCTATACTAATGATCAACGCATTTTAGATACACCACATAAAGATCTTCGCCGTGCGCGCGCTGCTGCCTTATCCATTATTCCAACAACTACTGGTGCCGCTAAAGCCGTAGCACTTGTGTTACCTGAATTAAAAGGTAAATTAAATGGTTTTGCTCTTCGCGTGCCAACTCCAAATGTTTCTATTACTGATCTTGTAGCAGAACTAGACAGAGAAACAACAAAAGAAGAAATCAATGCAGCACTTCGTGAAGCTGCTCAAGGGGAATTAAAAGGCATCCTTGGTGTGTCTGATTTACCACTTGTTTCTCATGACTTCAATGGTGATTCTAGAAGCTCTATTGTAGATGCGGATTTAACTATGACAATGGAAGGCAATATGGTAAAAGTTGTTTCCTGGTATGATAATGAATGGGGTTATTCCAACCGTGTAGTTGATTTAGCTAAGTTCATTGGTGAAAAAGGCCTATAATAAACGGGGGACTGTATAGTCCCCTTTTTTCACATATTTTATAATTTATTAGCTGATTAAGAGCGTACAGGTTAAAAACTTATAATTTGAGCTAAGTAGTTATAGTAAGTGCTATTGTAGGGCTCTACTTTATAAGGATTCATACTGTGGAGGAATATATGAAAAAGACATTAGAAGCAATTGATGTAGCCCATAAAAAAGTATTTGTACGTGTGGATTTTAATGTACCTTTAAAAGATGGTCAAATCACGGATGATACACGAATTCGTGCTACTTTACCAACAATTAATTACCTAATTGGCAAAGGTGCTAAGATTATCTTAGCCTCCCATTTGGGACGACCAAAAGGAGAACGCAAACCAGAATTTACCTTAGCTCCTTGTGCTAAACGCTTAGGTGAATTACTTGGTAAAGAGGTAGCATTTGCCAGTGATTGTGTAGGTCCTGAAGCCGAAGCTGCAGCTGCTAAGCTTAATGATGGAGACGTATTATTATTAGAAAATCTTCGCTATCATAAAGAAGAAGAAAAAAATGGCCCAGAATTTGCTAAAGCTTTAGCAAGCTTAGCTGAAGTGGGCATCAATGATGCTTTTGGTGTGTCTCATCGTGCGCATGCATCTGTAGAAGGTATTACAGCATACTTACCAATGGTAGCAGGCTACTTATTGGAAAAAGAAATTAAGTATGTAGGTGGTGCTGTAGCTAATCCGGAACATCCATTTGCGGCCATTATTGGGGGTGCAAAAGTAAGCGATAAAATTGAAGTCATTTCTAATTTATTGCCAAAAGTAGAAGTTCTTATCATCGGCGGCGGTATGGCAAATACTTTCATAGCAGCTAAAGGTTATCCTACAGGTTCTTCCTTAGTGGAAGCAGATAAGATTGAATTGGCAGCCTCTTTAATTAAACAAGCAGAAGAAACTCATACTAATCTATTGTTGCCAACAGACTTTGTTGTAGCTGATGCATTTAGCAATGAGGCCAATCATAAAGTAGTCCCTGCTGATGGTATCGAAGATGGTTGGATGGTTCTTGATATTGGGCCAGATAGCCAAAAAGCATTTGCTGAAGCACTTCATTCTATGCGCATGATTGTATGGAATGGGCCAATGGGTGTATTTGAAATGGATAATTTTGCTGGCGGCACTAATGCAGTAGCTAAGGCTGTGGCAGAAGCCGAAGCAATCACCATCGTAGGTGGTGGTGATTCTGTAGCAGCTATTGAAAAGAGTGGTCTTGCTAATAAGATTTCCCATATTTCTACTGGTGGCGGTGCTTCCTTAGAGTATTTAGAAGGTAAAGCATTACCAGGCATTATGGCCTTACAAGAGGCATAGGAGGCACTATGAGACAACAAATCATTGCAGGAAACTGGAAAATGCACACCAATTTGGCAGATGCTACGATTTTAGTAGAAGGTTTAAAAGCAGCACTTGCAGCGGCTACTACAGACCGTGAAGTCGTAGTATGTCCTCCATTTACAGGTCTTACTACAGTGAGCGATTTAGTAGAAGACACGAAGATTCGTGTAGGTGCTCAAAATATGCATTATGAAGCAAGTGGTGCTTTTACTGGTGAAATTGCTCCAGCCATGCTCACTGATTTAGGTTGCCATTATGTTATCCTAGGTCATTCCGAACGACGTCAATATTTTGGCGAAACTGACGAGTTGATTAATAAAAAAATCAAAGCAGCCTTTGCTAATGATATAGTGCCTATTCTTTGTGTAGGCGAAAGTTTAGCACAGCGTGAAGCTAATGAAACTCAAACCTTCATTGATAGTCAATTAGCTAATGGCTTACTTGATCTTACAGCTGAACAAGTAGGTCAGATGGTCATTGCATATGAACCAATTTGGGCTATTGGCACTGGTAAAACAGCTACTGCTGAGCAAGCCGGTGAAGTATGTACGGCCATTCGCAAGAAAATTGCTGATTTGTTTGGTCAGGACGCAGCTGAATCCGTACGTATCCAATATGGTGGTAGCGTAAAAGGTAGTAATGCGAAGGAAATTTTATCTCAAGCCGATATTGATGGGGCCCTTGTAGGTGGTGCTTCTTTGAAGGCTGACGATTTTATGGCTATTATTACAGCCTAAGGCTGCAGTGTGGCATATAGAACATACTGCATAATTTACATAGAAGAGAGGGACGGTATGGCAATATTAAAGAGCCCCGTTATGCTCACTATATTAGATGGTTTTGGTCTTGGTGACATACAAGACATAACAAATGCTGTTGTTCAAGCTCATCCAGAGAATTTTAAAGCTTTGTATGATGGTTATGCCCATACACAGCTACAAGCCTCAGGATTGGCCGTAGGACTTCCGGAAGGTCAGATGGGCAATTCCGAAGTGGGCCATTTAAATATAGGTGCGGGGCGCATCGTATATCAAGAATTAACACGTATAACTAAAGATACTGAAGAGGGCACATTCTTTGAAAAGGCAATTATTAAGGAATTATATGCAAAAGCGAAGAACAGCCGTTTGCAAATTATTGGTTTGCTATCTGATGGCGGCGTGCATAGCTCTTTAGATCATATTAAGGCAATTATTAAAGGAGCTAAGGATGCAGGTATTACATCTGTATATGTGCATGCTTTGCTAGATGGCCGTGATGTACCGCCAAAAAGCGCCTTAACTTATGTTCATGATTTAGAATCGTTTATGAGCGATTTGGGACTCGGTCAAATTGCTACCATTGGAGGTCGCTATTATGGCATGGACCGCGATAAACGATGGGAACGGGTCGAGCAGGCTTATAAAGCGATTGTAGATGGTGAAGGGGCAATGGCCAAAACGGCCACTGCCGCAGTGGAAGCGTCTTATGCACAAGATGTGGTGGACGAATTTGTAGTCCCTGTAGTGGTACACAAAGAAGGGTCTATTGAGGCTAATGATGGCGTGATTTTCGCTAATTTTAGACCTGATCGAGCACGTCAATTAACCCGCGCTATTGTGGACCCAGATTTTACAGGTTTTACTCGCAAAAAAGGTGTTGTACCAGTTTATTTTGCCACTATGACAAAATATGAAGAAGGCTTACCCGTTCATATAGTATATGAAAAAGAAGTCCTTACTAATACATTGGGTCAAGTCTTATCTGATGGGGGCTATACACAGCTTCGCATTGCAGAAACAGAGAAATACGCCCATGTAACCTATTTCTTTAATGGTGGTGAGGAAGAACCTTTCAAAGGAGAAGAGCGCATTTTAGTACCATCTCCTAAAGTTGCTACGTATGATATGCAGCCTGAAATGAGTGCTTATGAAGTAACTGATAAGGTGGTAGCAGCCATTGAAAGTAAAGCTTTTGACATGATTGTGCTCAATTTTGCTAATCCTGATATGGTAGGCCATACAGGTGATTTTGAGGCAGCTAAGAAGGCCGTACAAACTGTGGACACTTGCTTAGGCCGTATTGCTGAAGCTATTAAAAAGGTGCAGGGCCACCTCTTAATTACAGCAGACCATGGCAATTCTGAAATGATGATTGATCACAGTACAGGGGCTCCTCATACAGCACACACAACCAATCCAGTGCCACTCATTTTAGTGAGTGATATATATACTAAAGAGGACTATGAATTACAGTCCGGGCGTCTTTGTGATTTAGCACCTACCATGCTTTACTTAGGTGGTATTGAGCAGCCAAGTGAAATGACAGGGCAAAATTTAGTTCATAAGAAATAAGTGCGCTTCACTTGATGAAACTTATGAAACAAATGGTCGCATATAAGAAATAAGTCCCACATAGGTATAACTTGTTCCCTGTAATAAAGGCAAGACAATTCTATGTAGGGTATAATGAAATTATAAACATATCTACAGTGCAAAATGAAACCTATCATTATGAGTAGATATAAAAGGTTAACGTATTAAGGAGGTCATATTATGGCAATTATTACAGATGTTTACGCAAGAGAGATTCTTGATTCCCGTGGCAATCCAACTGTGGAAGTTGAAGTATATTTAGAAGACGGCACAATTGGCCGTGCTGCTGTGCCATCTGGTGCATCTACTGGTCAATTTGAAGCTGTAGAACTTCGCGACGGAGATAAAGGTCGTTACTTAGGTAAAGGCGTAGAACAAGCTGTTCATAATGTAAATGAATTAATCGGACCTGCTATTCTTGGTTTTGATGCTTCAGAACAAGTAGCTATTGATAAATTGATGATCGAACTTGATGGCACACCTAATAAAGGTAAATTTGGTGCCAATGCAATTCTTGGCGTATCTATGGCTGTAGCACAAGCAGCAGCAGCTTCTTATGATTTGCCATTATTCCAATATTTAGGTGGTACTAATGGTAAGGAATTACCAGTACCAATGATGAACATTTTAAATGGTGGCGCCCATGCTGATAATAATGTAGACATTCAAGAGTTTATGATTATGCCAGTAGGTGCTGAGTCCTTCAAAGAAGCGTTACGCGCTTGTGCCGAAGTATATCATACCCTTAAAAATGTATTGAAAGCTAAAGGCCTTGCTACTGGTGTAGGTGATGAAGGCGGCTTTGCTCCAAACCTTGGCTCCAATGAAGAAGCATTACAAGTTATTTGCGAAGCTATTAAAGAAGCCGGTTATGAACCAGGTACTGATTTCAAACTTGCTATTGATGCGGCATCTTCTGAATTCTTCAAGGATGGTCAATACAATTTAGCTGGCGAAGGCAAAGTAAAAACAGCAGCTGAAATGGTTGATTTCTATGAAGCATTAGTAGAAAAATACCCAATTATTTCCATCGAAGATGGTCTTGCTGAAGAAGATTGGGACGGCTGGAAATTATTAACTGAACGCCTTGGCAAAAAAGTTCAATTAGTAGGGGATGACTTATTTGTTACTAATACAGAACGTTTAGCCCGCGGTATTCAAGCTGATACAGGTAATGCTATTTTGATAAAAGTTAACCAAATTGGTACTTTAACTGAAACCTTCGATGCCATTGAAATGGCTAAACGGGCTGGTTATACTTGCGTTATTTCCCATCGCTCTGGTGAAACAGAAGACAATACCATTGCTGATATTGCCGTAGCTGTTAATGCAGGTCAAATTAAAACTGGTGCACCAGCTCGTAGCGAACGTGTAGCAAAATACAATCAATTACTTCGCATTGAAGACCTTTTAGCTGAAACAGCGCAATATCGTGGTCTTGATGTATTCTATAACTTGAAACATAAATAATGAGTTATAAAGTAGCGCATTTCACTAGGCTCGCTTTCTAGGAAGGGGTTAGGAATTGTAGCTAGTTACTGTTCTTTTGGAGTTGAATGTTACATCTATAATTAAGACTGCTTAGATGCAGGCGTTGTTCCTCTTTAGGGGCAACACAGCTTATCTAGGCAGTTTTAATTTTTTTAGCACTTTTATAGTAAATGGAGTATAATAGAAAAGGCTTTACTAAATAGACCCACTAACTTTGAAGGAGGTAGGAGATTGCCTAATTTATACATTGGTTTAGTTCATTACCCTATTTATAATAAACATATGGACGTTATTACTACAGCCATTACTAATTATGATATTCACGATATAGCCAGAGCGGCCATTACTTATGATGTGAGCCGTTATTTTGTGATTCACAATATTCCTAGTCAGCGTGAGTTAGTCGCTAAGATTATGGAACATTGGCAACATGGCTTTGGCAGTTCTTACAATCCAGATCGCAAGGAGGCCTTTAAAGGCGTGGAATTAGTAAACTCTATTAAAACGGCAATTGATGAAGTGACAGCTCTTGAAGGGCAACGCCCGCTTGTTTGCACTACTGATGCAAGGACCTATGATAATACGATTACATATAGTCAATTGCGTAAAAACCTTGAATTTGGGGACCTTCCTGTGTTAGTATTATTTGGTACCGGGTATGGTATGACTAAAGAAACAATGGAAGATTTTGATTATATATTAGAACCTGTTTATGGTCATGGTGAATACAATCACTTGTCAGTGCGAGGTGCCGTGTCTATTATTCTTGATCGATTGCGTGGCGAAGTGTGGTGGGAGAAGGAGTAATTTAGAGTTCATAGCTGGTATACAACATTTTATAACTGATGTTCATTAGTTTGAATCATTGCGTGCTAAGAACGTATCCTATACTGATGTTTATTAGTATGAATAGTTGAGCGCCAATAATTTAGGCTATACTGATGCCTATCAGTCACATTTTATAGGAGGTAATACGATGTCTGGACATTCAAAATGGGCCAATATTAAACATAAAAAAGGAAAAACTGATGCTATCAAAGCTAAAGTAACGACTAAGATTAGCCGTGAAATTACGGTAGCTGCGCGCGTGGGCGGCGGTGACCCTGTAGGCAATATGCGTTTAAAATTAGCACTTCAAAAAGCGCGTGAAAACAATATTCCTAAAGACAATATCCAACGTG
>NZ_CALJON010000045.1 GCF_937981445.1 uncultured Veillonella sp.
AATCAAGCCTAGATCATGCAATAACGCACCATGACGAATTTGTACGATTTCATTAGCTGGTAATCCTAATTTAGCAGCTATACTAACAGAGTAGTTAGCCACGTTCAAGGAGTGCTTATACAATTCGTAGCTTTTCATACGAATCATTTGAAGTAGCTGTGCACTAATGGCTTCTAAGCTGTCCTTTTCTAATTCGTATAAGCCTGATGGCTGCATTAAAGATAACATAAACATAATAAAAAAATCCTTCCCTAATTTATTTCCTCACCTTAACAAGTATAGATATTATACAATATAATGGTAAAAATGGGTATACCTTAATCTTGCTATATATGTATAGGAAGAATTCACCTATAATGAGAGTATAAATGAGAATTTAATGGTGGCGGTAGTAGTATATAATAAATCCTTTAGTGTATAAAAGTATCAAGGGAAAAATTAAATGCAATAATACCATTTTGCTATAGACAAAGTTCGATACATTTCATATAATCACAGAGTACGGGTCTGTGGTTGAAAGTCGAGGCCA
Source organism: uncultured Veillonella sp. (assembly GCF_937981445.1). GTDB lineage: Bacteria > Bacillota > Negativicutes > Veillonellales > Veillonellaceae > Veillonella_A. The sequence goes on from NZ_CALJON010000045.1 coordinate 530, forward strand.
GTCGCAGGCAAAACGATCCACGTAAGTAATTCAAAGTAATTATGAGCATGGTGCGGCTTAGAAGTAAGACCTGCCGAAAATTCGAGAGGAGTAGTAGTGGGGAGTCAGAAGACTTAGGAGCGAACCTTCCAGCAGGCGAGTGTGGGGGCAAAGACCAGGTCAGCCGTACAAAGGACTATATTTATAGTCCTTTTTTTATGCATGTATCCTCTTATAGGGTAAAAGGATAAAAGGTATTGGTAAAAGCATTACTTAATGGCGTAAAAATGATACTGATAGAGCTTTTAAAAATATAAATATATATATTATGTATTAATATTCATAAAATTATAAGAAAATATACAATTCGCTATTGACTATATATTCATGTTTATGTATAATTACAACATGCTTGATAAAGCAGCACTCAAAACACAATGTCTGTAGGGAATTATTACTATATATTTTATACAACAACAGATATTGTATACATGAAGTGCAAAGGTAGTAGTGAATAGAAATTCATTGAGAGAAAAGAGAGGAAGAACAAATATGGTTTCAAAGAAAGTTAAAAAATTTATTTTTGCCGGCCTCGCTGTATTAGCTGTCGGTGCTGTATTAACTGGTTGTGGTTCTGATGACAATAAGCAAGCAACAGCTGCTAATGGGAAGAAAATAATTCATGTAGGTTCCAATCCTACGTTCATCCCTTTTGAGTTTACAGACGATCAATCAAAATCGTTAGCTGGATTTGATATAGATTTAATCCACGCTGTAGCTAAACATATGAATGCGGAAGTAGAAATTAAAAATGTGGCGTTTGATTCTTTAATTCCTAGTCTCGGCAATAAAGATATTGATCTTGCCGCATCTGGTATGACCATTACTAAAGCAAGAGCAGAGAAAGTATTATTCTCAGAACCTTATTATGAATCGGCCATGGGCGTTGTTGTAAAAGCTGATTCTACTATAAAAGATTTAAAAGATTTAGAAGGTAAAAACATTTCTGTACAAATTGGTACAACTGGTGCCGATTTAGCTTCTAATATTGCAGGTGCTTCTTTAAAACAATTTGATCATAGCAGTGAAGCGTTATTAGAATTAAGTAATGGTGCTGTTGATGCCTCTGTGCTCGATTTGCCTGTAGCGCAATATTATGCATCAAAACATCCAGAAGCAAATATTAAGGTTATACCATATCCAAATACTAAAAAATATTTTGGTTTTGCTGTAGCAAAAGATAATAAAGAACTACAAGCAGAAGTAAACAAAGCATTAGAAGAAATGAAGAAAAATGGTGAGTTAAATTCTATTTACCAAAAATGGTTTAAAACAGATGCCCCTGCTGATATGCCAATTGAATGGGCAGGGACCTGATTGTAAAAAGGAGAGGTGTTAGTTATGAATTGGAAGAAAAGCTTAGCCATTGTGAGCTCTGCCTTAGTTATTATGGGTTTAGTAGCGGGTTGTGGCAGTGATACAAGTAGTGATAAGAAAGTGTTGACTTTTGCAGCAGAAACAACCTATCCACCTTTTGAATTTTCCGAAGGAGATACATATAAAGGCTTTGATGTAGATTTAAGTCAGGCTATTGCTAAAGAAATGGGCTATGAAGCTAAATTTGTAAGCATGGGCTTTGATGCGTTAATCCCAGCCTTACAAAGTGGACAAATTGATGCTATTGCATCGGGCATGGTTATTACGGATGCAAGAAAAGAAAAGATTTATTTTACTGAACCATATTACCAAGTAGACTTAGTTATGGTTGTAAAAGATAGTGAAACAAATGTAAACAGCGAAAATGATATTGCTGGTAAAACAGTGGCTGCTCAAATCGGTACAACTGGCGCTATGTTGGCAAAGGAAAAGCCAGGCACAACAGTAAAAGAATTTGATGCCATTCCTAATATGTTAGAAGATTTATCTAATGGCCAAGTGCAAATTGTTATGCTTGATGAGCCAGTGGCTAAATATTATATTAATAAATTAGGTATGAAGAATTTGAAAGTTGTACCAGTAGGATTACAAGAACATTTCCTTGGCATTGGCATTAGCAAGGATAAGAAAGAATTATTAGATCAAATGAATGCTGCCTTAAAGAAGCTTAAAGAAAATGGCGAATATGATAAGCTTCAGAAAAAATGGTTTGGCGATATTAAATAAATTGTAATTACATTATTGTGACATAAGAAGATTATTGTTAGATACGTAGGTTGTTGTTACATACATAGATTGTTGTTACATAATTAGATTATTATTACATAATTAGATTATTATTACATAATTAGATGATTGTTAAAGAGGAATAAATTATATGATACTAGATACTTTGTATGCTAAGCGCGCGAAGGCTATTGAACGGTCTGTTATTGGTGCTTTAAAAGAGAAAGTAAAAGGTGAACATATTATTTCCTTAGGTGAAGGCTGTCCTGATAAGACAGCCTTTCCTGCTAAGGAATTGGGCCTAGTAGCACAAAAAGTATTGACTGAACAGGGGCCCGAAATATTACAATATGGCGCTGTATTAGGTTATGTAGGTTTACGGGAGCAATTGAGTCTATTAATGGAGCAGTATGGCATTCACAGTAATGTGGATCAAATCCAAGTTACAACGGGATCCATGCAATCGTTAGAATTATTGACTAAATTATTCTTAGAACCTGGCGATACAGTACTTGTGGAAGACCCTACCTTTATTGATGCACAGAATGTATTACGCTTTTCAGGTGCTAAAGTAGAGGGGATTGTATGTGATACAGAGGGAATGAATTTAAATGTATTAAAAGGCAAATTAGCTAACGATCCTTCTGTTAAAGCCATATATGTTATTCCCGATTTTCAAAATCCTACGGGCCTTTGCTGGTCAGAAGAAAGACGCAAACACTTTATGGATTTAGTAAGTCAATACAATGTAGTTGTACTAGAAGATAATCCTTATGGGGAATTATCTTA
>NZ_CALJON010000046.1 GCF_937981445.1 uncultured Veillonella sp.
TCAGAACCTTGGTAACGAAGACGAACGTCGCCAGTTACTTTTACGTTGCCTACTTTATCTTCTAAAGCAGATACACGTACGCCAAGGTTGTTTAATTCGCTAGCGAATTCGTTAGCTAAACGGTTGATCAAAGCTTGTTGTTCAGCGTTAGCACGAGCTTGGTTAGCCATAGCTTTTGCTACCATTTGAGCCATTTCGTAACGAGTGATGTTGTTTTGGCCTTTGAAAGTGCCATCTGGATAACCATTGATTACACCAGCTTCAGCTAATTGAGCTACGCTTTGGTATGCCCAGTCAGATGGAGTTACATCAGAGAAAGGATTTGCTGCGAATGCAGTTGTTACGCCTAATACAGCAGTTGCTGCTAGCATAGTTGCAAAACGTTTTTTCATTGTAATTACCCCTTAGGGTACAATTATTGAAAATTCGTTTTGATGAGAAACATCTATTGGTTTATCAATCTATTTGTTAAAATGCACACAAATTTATTTTCTATTTTGGGTCTTGCAAAATACATTATTATAGTATTGCTTAATTTAATCTGACCAATTATAAGAAGCCAGCTTTAATATGCTAATTTACCTTCATTGGTCATAAGAAACTGTCTTTTAATTTTATACTTTTAAAAGGAAGTGTATAGGCTGTGTGTTTTACTTTTGTTTTAATGAGGGGCAGTATGATAGATTCAATACAATATTGCCAATATGATTTTTTTGTCATATTTGACCATTGCCTATAATTTTGATGATTGAGCACAAATGATGATTCTTTAGATTTGTGAGGGATAAAATACTTCTTTAATAAAATAGGTAATACCTTAAGAAGGGCGTCCTCTATGTATGTTTCTTTATAGAGTGTTTTGTTACTACATTGAAGGGGATTATGAATAGCATTGGGGCATTGATAATACATATACTTATTTGTTTTATAGTGACGAGCAAGCCCCACTAATGAGTGATTGCATACTGGACAGCGGAGCAGTCCAGCAAATAAAAATGCATTCTCTTTGCCGGTGAGTCTTTGATTTCGACCATTCAAAATGCGTTGTACTTCGTCGAAAAGGTCTTGGGAAATCAGGGGCGGTGCATAGTGGTCTATATTATAAAAGGTGCCTATGTACTTCGTATTTCGAAGCAATTTCGTCATGGCAGGGTAGGAACGCCGTATTTGATAGGCGGCTTGTAAAAATTGCTGTGTTTGCCTTATAGAGCCACAATCTTTATAATATTCAAAAATCGATTTTACAATGGGGGCAAACTCATTAGGGGTAATGCGCTTACCCTCAATTTTATAACCTAAGGGTAATTTACCAGAGATGGCTTCCCGTCGATTTTTCTTGTCAGAAAAAACAAAATGTATACGTTCTGATGTAGTATCAGATTCATTTTGGGCGATGGACAATTTTATATTTAAATATAAACGCCCTTGAGCCGTATTCGTATTATAATCCTCTTCAGTGGGCTCCCACTCTACACCATATGTATCTAATATGGACTGATATGTATAATAATCAGATACATTTCTAAACCAGCGATCTAGTTTAATAAATAAAATGCAGTCAATACGCCCTTGTTTGACATGTGTTAGCATTCTAGAAAATTCTTTTCTTCGACCAGGGCAACTTCTAGCTGATATACCTTCATCACGATAACAATCTACTATGCAATAGTTGTGAGTAGTAGCATATTCGCGTAATCTATTCTCCTGTGCTTGAAGTGAGTAACCGTGCATACTTTGCTCTTCGTTTGAAACTCTAATATAAAGAGCAACTCGTTTCATAAATAATTTTGTCGAAATCCTAGAAGTTGTTAATAGTTAGGATGAATACTTCGACAACCTCCTTTCCTCATATGACATGGATTTTACAAATTGAATAAAACATACGCATGGGATAGCTGTCATAAAGAAAGAACTACTTTATGAAAGGCTTCGGTTTGGGCTACGAAATAAACTAACATCGGATTTACTAATGCATGTATGGTGGCACTTTTATAGTAACACAAATTGGCCCTATATATGGTATACTTAAATAATAAATATTAATATTTTTAAGCCCTATGGCGTTATGAGGAAATATATGAATAAAGATATGAATAAAGATATAAAATTATTAGCCATTGATTTGGATGATACCTTACTTCGTGATGATAACACGATTTCGGACTATACCCGTAATGTATTGCAACGAGCGCAGGCAGCAGGCATTCATATTGTGATTGCTACGGGGCGCATGTATCAGACTGCAAGGCCGGTAGGACTGACACTGGGCATTGGTGATTTACCTATGATTTTATTTTCTGGAGGATTGATTCAACGCATTGAGTCCGGTGAAATTATTTGGGAGCGCGTCATTGAACCAGCTGTGGCGAATGAAATTTTAGCATTAGCGAAAGAACATGGATGGTATGTACAGTCCTATGTAGATGATGTACTCTTAGTTCATCATGAAACTGAGGAATCTAAATTGTACGAACGCAATACAGGGGCTAAGGCCGTGTTTGTAGGCGATGATATATATACAACTAAAAAAGGGCCTAATAAGCTACTGTTTATAAATGATGGGGACACTTTGGCTCATATCGGGGCTACACTGAACGAACGATTTGGCAATGCCTTAGAAATTGTGCGCAGTAAGGTGAATTTCTTAGAGATTAATGGGACTAATAGTACCAAGGGCAATGCGTTGCGTCAAATGGTGGATGAATTGGGTTTAACGGCGGATCAAGTCGTAGCCTTTGGGAACTCAGAAAATGATGTGCCTATGCTTACCTATGCAGGCACTGCTGTGGCGGTGGCTAATGCAGAAGAACCGGTAAAAGCTTTGGCCTATGAAATTTGTGAAGCTAATGAAGTTGATGGCGTGGCTAAATGGATTGAAGCTCATGTACTAACTAATTAGTGGGGTATAAAGACCTATAAATCGATTATGGACTATAAACTGATTATGGACTATAAATTGATTATGGACTATTAATTGGTCCTCTATCCTGTATATAGTATGTAACTTTAAGTCTCTTCGTGAGATGAATGGAAAGGAGTTATATTGTGGAAGGCAATTTTCGTTTACTTATTGTAACTGGTATGTCTGGAGCCGGCAAAACTCAGGTTATGCAGGCATTGGAAGATATGGGGTTTTTCTGTGTGGATAATTTGCCACCAGTATTAATTCCTAAGTTCAGTAATCTCTGTCGTCAGGCCGGCGATAAAACCAATCGCGTGGCCTTAGTAGTGGACATTCGTGGTGGCGAATTCTTTGAAAGCTTATCTGACGCCTTGAATTCGCTTAAAGAGATGAAAGTTCCTTATGAAATTGTATTTATGGATGCTACTGATGAAACCTTGGTGCGTCGTTATAAGGAATCCCGTCGTAGCCATCCGTTGGCTCCAGATGGACGCATTTTATTAGGGCTTCAACAAGAGCGAAAAATCTTAGATTCCATTCGACCTAAGGTGGATTATATTATTGATACCACAAATATGAAGACCAGTGCATTGAAATCGTATTTGCGCAAGAAGTTCTCTCAATTAGATGGCAAAGAACAGGGGATTTCTGTATCGGTGGTTAGTTTTGGGTTTAAACATGGTATTCCTCTTGATGCAGACATGGTGTGGGATGTACGCTTTTTGCCAAATCCATATTATAATCCAGATTTTCGTCATAAAACGGGCCGCGTCCCAGAGGTTAATTCCTATATTTACTCTTTTGACGTAACAGAACAATTTTTAAGTACCCTATTTAGCACTATGGACTTTTTACTACCTAATTATGAAAAAGAAGGGAAAAGTCAGTTTGTTGTGGCCATTGGCTGTACTGGAGGCATGCATCGCAGTGTAGCTATGGCAGAGGCGCTGTTTAAGCACGTAGAAACTTTAGGGTATCGCGCATCCATAGAGCATCGTGATATGTTTAAAAATAGTGTAGAGGAAGATTATAATCCTCGTGAAGTGACGGCAGAGGAAGTTAAATAAGTCCGTAGATGGGAGAATCTTATGATACATATGTCTGGATTTAGATGGTTAACACCAGGCTTGAAACTCAAACGTTGGCTCGTCGTATTTGGACTTGGCATGTTATTTGTCATTGCTGGCGTCGCATTGATGTTAAATTACCAATGGCTTTCCTATTTTGAAGATTTATTTTTGTTAATGGTCTTTGAACTAACGGGGGCCTATGATTACACTGTGCTCGCAACTATGGGTGTTATTAGTATTTTAGTGGGGATTATTTTGATGGTCATCGGCACACGTCAAGTTGGGCGTGCCGTGGTGAAAGCTATTATTCCTTCTGATACTGATAAGGTAGGGGATTATATTTTTGAAAATATCCGCATGGCTAAAGGTCCTAAGGTTGTAGTTATTGGTGGTGGCACAGGTTTATCTACATTACTTCGGGGGCTGAAAAAACACACGTCCAATTTGACCGCTATTGTTACTGTTGCAGATGACGGGGGCTCTTCAGGACGTCTTAGAGAAGATTTTAAAATGATTGCTCCTGGCGATTTACGTAACTGTTTAGTGGCCTTAGCGGAAAAAGAAGGCCTTATGGAACAGTTATTTCGTTATCGCTTCGGTGGTGTAGGGGATTTAGCAGGACATAGTTTTGGGAACTTATTTTTAACCGGATTAACTCAAGTTCTCGATGCTGATGTGGATAAGGCGCTTGAAGCGGCTAGTAAGATTTTAAAAGTGCAAGGTCGTGTTATTCCTGCTTCTATTGAAAATATTTCACTTATTGCAGAAATGGAAGATGGTACCATTGTGGAAGGGGAAAGTCAAATTCCAACTGTCCATAAACGGATTAAACGCCTATTCACTGAACCAGCCTTACCAAAGCCACAAGGGGCGGCCTTGAGGGCTATTGATGAGGCCGATGCAATTATTTTAGGCCCAGGCAGCTTGTATACTAGTGTTATGCCTAATTTGCTTATTGATAAGATTGCGGACCATATTAAGGCGACTAAAGCGCCTAAATTTTATATATGTAATGTTATGACGCAACCTGGTGAGACAGATGGGTATACGGCAGGCGATCATGTGGCGGCCTTGCAGCGTGTGGGAGGCCCTGATTTAATCGATACAGTTCTTGTTAATGATGTGCCTTTTGATGAGTCTGTTATTGCCAAATACAAAGCAGTCGGCGCAGAGCCTGTAAAGGTGGATATGGACCGGTTGGATGAATTAGGGGTACGAACAGTTCGTGCTAGTTTACTGGAACATCCAGAAACAGCCGTACATGATTCTAAGCGCTTGGCCAAAGTTGTAATGGATGTAATTTACGCCTTACAGTCCGGGTTAGATCCACAAATATTAGAATATTATTTAAAACGAGAAGATCGATAACCGAATTAGTAACTAGAAACGCAATAGACTAATCAGTAACTAGAAAATTGATAAGCTAATCAGTAACTAGAAAATTGATAAGCTAATTAGTAACGAGAAGACTGCTAAGCTAATCAGTAATGGTAAGCTTGATACATGATTCAGTACGAGACGGTTGATACGTATATTAATTATATTAATAAAGAGAGTAAAAGAGAGGGGGCATTAAATGTCATTTGCAGAAGATGTAAAAAATGAACTGTGTCAATTTAAAAATGAAACGGCTTTGTCTGCAAAGGTGGAAGCATCTTGTTTGCTCCGCATGGGGGGCTCCCTTTTATTGGGGAGTCAAGGTCGTGTCGGCATTCGCTTAGCTACGGCTAATAATGCTGTAGCAAGGCGTGTATTATCTATATTGCGTGCTCATTATGCCTTGCATACGTCGGTGCTCATACGGCGTGGTCTTAATTTACGAAAGAAAAATGTCTACACCTTGATGGTGGACCCCACTATAGAGGGGAAGGCGGCTCTAGAAGACTTAGCTTTATGGCCTATGGATACAGATATACCTGAAGATTGGCTAACTACCATGGAGACGCGACGTGCTTTTTTACGTGGTGCGTTTTTAGGCGGTGGATCTGTAAATAAACCAGAAAGCGATTATCACTTGGAGTTTATGATGGGCAACAAAAAACTTGCCGAAACCATCGTGCGTGTACTGCGTCTTTTTCACATTGTGGCACGCATGACAGAACGAAAAGAAGAGTATGTAGTGTACATTAAAGAAGGCGATTCTGTAACGGGTTGCTTGCAAATTATGGGGGCACAATCAGCGTTGATGGCGTTTGAAACGGTGCGGGTTGTAAAAAATGTGCGCAATCAGATTAATCGCCAAGTGAATTGTGAGACTGCTAATTTACAAAAAACTGTGAATGCTGCGGTGAGACAGCTCGAATCAATTCGTATTATAGAACGACATCAACCACTCAGTGATTTGCCGCCTAAGCTCTTAGAAGTAGCGCAAGCGCGGTTAGATAATCCTGATGCGAGTTTACAAGAATTATCTGATATGATGGGGGGTCATTTATCAAAATCAGGTATTGGCCATCGGTTTAGAAAATTAGAAAAAATGGCCCTTGAATATGAGCCTTTAGGACTTGATGAAGTGTAAATGGCTAATGCTAAAATGTAATGAATATAGTATAATATAAGTATAGAATGTACTAAATTTTTTTTATAAATGCAATTAGGAGTGTAGTTTTGAACTGGAGGGGCAGGCGAATTCTTCCAGTACCTATCAATTTTAATGGGCATTTTACTAATAGAAGAATTTAGACATCTTCAAAGGGTAGTTATACATATTACACCATGGCCTTATGGTGTAAGTGTGAGTGTGGAAGATAGGATGTCGTTATCGTGAAAAATTTTGTCACTAAATATGCAGGTTCTGTAGGAAAACGTTATAAATGGTTAGCCCTAGCGAGTGCAGTGTGGCTTCGCGGCGTATCCATGGTATTTGGGGCACCTCCCACTACAGTGGATTGGGATACGACAAATTTAACACCTTTGCCAGCCGTATTAACTGAAGAAAAAGATACATTAATTTTTTCTGATAGTCCGGAATATGTACAAAAAAGCGGCATTGTAGCAGCGGGCACCGTCAATGGTACGGGGCGTGTGTATTATTATCATGTAAATGAAATGGATACACCCCAAAAGATGGCCATTGTGTTAGAAAATAAGGACACTAAGCCTGTTAAAGTTACTGTTCATAGGGCTATTTATGCTACGCCTAATGCAGACTATTTTGCAGTGGGTCGCGAACTCTCTCAAGAAGAGTTAACTACGCCTATGATTGAAGGTAATTACAAATGGAAGCTAGCTAATCAGCATGTGCGCTCTTTAGTGTCTGCAGGCGTGCCTATTAAATCAGAGGGGGACGAAAAAGAACAGAAACGCTTTACCTTTGGTTCCGTTCCTGAATTTGAAGAGGCCACGGTGAGTGATACTGTGAATTCTGGCGACGCCACTCAGGACAGTGCCTCCACTCAGGAAAATACATCCATTCAAGGCAGTCAAGTTAATGGTACAGACAGTAGTAGTGATATTGGCGCGTCCAGTAATAGTAAGGTACAGCTTGTAGTGGATAAAGAACGGTATAAACAAATAAAATCGCAAATTCACTATAATCAAAAAGTTTTAAATAAACGGGCTCATATGGATGAAACGGTAGTCGCTACTTATGAGGTTCCAGCATTGGGGCGCATTGATTTATTCCCTAAGCTCGATAAGATTCTTGTTCTTAAAGACCAATTAACTTCAGGGATTGTCGATTTTACTACAGACGGTCCTGTATGGACTAAGGTTATGATGCTTCCCCATGATATGCCCGCTCTCAATGGGGCTATTATTGCCGAAACATTACCCTTAGATGAGGTTGAATTGCGTGGTACTTATTATGGGGCACAGCGTCGTTTAATGCTTTGCCAACCGTATGATACATTGCTTGGTCCAGTATCTATTATGGTGGCTAATGACCGAGAAGATCCATTTGTATCCGGTGTTGATGAATTGACGAACAATTTAATGGTTACTAATCGTGGTAATTATGGTGTAACTTATATGGTGTCGATTCCAACTATTGGTACTGATGAATTTGCAGTATATTTTAATCCATTAGGTGGCGCTTATTCTGGTTCCTTCCGTTTGACTTATGGAGACCAAACAGATGTGTACACTGTGCCAAATACGGCGGCACCATATTTAGGTAATGGTACTATTTATGATACGCAGTATTTAGATACCTTTAAAGGTGGACAAACCTTGAATATTCAGTTTATTCCAGCAGGGGCGTCTAATCTGCCTGTGCAATTCTTATTGATTCCATTGAAACATAAAAAGTAACTGAGGAATATAAGAGACGAAATAAAGTAGAAGCATAAAAAATGCAAATAGGCAATACAGAACTATAAAATATATTGATTACAGGAGATAGCAGCGTATATCTCCTGTTTTTATATTTAATTAACTTTTTGGAGCAGAAGTAAAAAGCGTTCCTTGTTAATATTATCTTATTGAGGGATATTCTCAAGAGAAAAGCGTGTGCTATTTTTCGTACGAATAGCCATATTATGTAAATAGTTAAAAGCTTAAAGGGATACAAGGGATATAAGGTGGTATAAATGGAACAAGTTTTTTCGTGGCGAAAAGCAGCCATAGGCTCCATAGCATTTCATATAATTTTGGGGAGTGTAATCGGACTGATAGGCTGGCAAATGAGTCAATCCATGCAAAATGAAGCGTATGAAATTGACTTATCTGTCCAGATGGATCAGGTTGTACAGGCTGAAGCGGTACATTTTGCGCCACCCTTAGCGCAGGATGTGCTAAATCAGCGAATGGAGAACTTACAAGGGAGTGTAGGACGTACAGCTAGCGGAGGAAATGGTGAAGCGGGCGGTGGTACATCGAGCCATACGTTAGCAGAAACTACGGCACCGGCTTATGGCGCTACGCCTGGAAGTGGTACATTAGCTGTTGCATCAGGTACTGGTGTGGGTGAAGGGAATGGCGTTGCAGGCGCTGGAGAGGGGGCTGGTACAGGGCTTGGTGAGGGAACTGGTACTGGTGATGGCTTTGGTAGTGGTCAAGGCGAAGGTGTTGGTGATGGTTCGGGCAGTGCTGAAGGAGCTGGCGGTTATTTTGATGGTGATGGTTTTTGGAGTGCTGTGAATAGCCAAAAATCGTACCCAGCGCAAGCTATTAAGCGTGGTATGGAAGGGGATGCGACGGTCCGAGTTGAGCTAGATGGGGAAGGAAATTTAATATCCGCTTATATTGTAAGTTCTTCCGGAACGACCCTTTTAGATCGGGCCGCCATAAAGGCAGTGGAACAGGCAACGCCGTATCCCAATGAAAGTGGTGTAGCTCAAACAATAGATGTGCCGATTAGTTTTAGATTAACTGATTAAGCGTTGATAAGGGATTGAGATAGATTCAGATAGATTCAGATAGATTCTGATTATAAGAGATAGATGCAGTCTCAGACTTATAAGAAGTTAAGGGCTTATAATAGAATTATTGACAATTATTATCATAAACAGTATAATGAAATGGCTCTAAATGGAGCCATTTTCTTATATCATCTGTAATGACAAAGACATAGCAAGGATTTAGTCTAAGAATAAATAAGTCACATTACATATGAAGTATGAGATGAGTGAAGTATACACAGCGCATGAAGTATAGCAATTATAAATGACCAATGGTTTTAGTAGACCTTTCTGTAGGTACAGTATATAGATTTTTAAGAATCTATGTAGGGTACGTATGGGAAGGTCTTTTTTTGTAGATATTTTGGTAAAAAACTGTAGGGACAAGAGGATATTTACGAGTTGGTATCACATAAAGAGGAGTAACGATTTAAGTATGGTTAAGAATAGAGAGTTAAGTATGGTTAAGAACCGGGATTTAAGTATGAATAAGAGCGAGGATTTCAGCATGAGTGAGCTTGGTGATATTAGTATGGATACTAATAGGGATTTAAGTATGAACAAAGGTCAAGACAAGATACAAGGTAAAGATAAGAATCAAGGTCAAGACAAGATACAAGGTAAAGATAAGAATCAAGGTCAAGACAAGATTCAAGATTTAAGTTTGGATACGAGTAGAGCATATATGGAGTCCATTAGGGATAAAGTACAGGATGAAGGGACTCGGCTATTAGACGTGTTGCAAACGCATAAGGTTTATGAACACAGCTCTGAGGCAGGTCATGCAAAGATGGCAAGCTACAGCATATTCGATGGAGTTGAACTGGTTTACAATGATGTAGTAATGGAGCGTATTACTCACACAGCTAGCTCCTTAGTAGGCTTGTTTGAAATTCATTTTTGTGAAGATGGACGCATTGAGTGTGCCTTTGAAAATGGCAAATGCCTGTACATGAATCGGGGCGATGTGTCTATTGGCTGGAAAAAAAGTGATGGGTATCGTCATTCCTCTTATTTTCCCTCTGGCTTTTATAAGGGCTTATCCTTGGCGGTTCATTTACCGCGGGCCCAAGCGGCAGTGGATACTTTTGTAGGTAGTGGGCGCATTGACTTGCAAGCCATATGCAATCGCTTTTGTATCAATCGAGATTTTGGACTTATTAGTGATGATGGACGATTAAAAGAGTTATTCTTAGACTTCTATAAGGTACCAGTTGTATTACCGGATGTATTTTTACGAGTTAAATGTATAGAGATTTTTGTTCTTCTAGGGACCTTGACCTGCGTGGAGCATCATGAGCGCGTGTATTTTGAAAAATCTCAGGTCGATCTGATTAAGACGATTCATGACAAAATTGTAAATGATTTAAGTCGGCACTATACGATTGAAGAATTGGCAGCTACGCATCGTCTATCTATGACAGCGTTGAAGCGCTGTTTTAAAGGTGTGTATGGCATTACTATTTATCAGTATGTAAAACGCTGTCGTATGCGTGCCGCTGCTAATGAATTGGTGGCGTCTGATGATACGATTTTAACTATTGCAAACCGGTGGGGCTATGAAAATGGTAGTAAGTTTTCTAGCGCATTTAAGCAGGTTATGGGTTGTAATCCTAGAGAGTATCGATTGCAACATCGTGTTTCATAACATTGTGTCTTATAGAGTTCTCAGTGTTGGACATTTTACCTTAACCTATATAGTTATGAACCATTCTTCCTAGCGTCGCTGGCTTTTAGAGCTTTGTTATGGAGTAGTTCGTTTGATACTTTATAAGGAAAGATAAATTCTTTGTCTTAATGGAGTCTAGTGAGCGCTTTGGGGTAGTTTAATGAAATTGGATTTTGTTATCATTTAGATGCAGGGTATAAAGTAGTATGAGGAGGTAAACAATGGATGCCATAGTGTATGTAATTCATTTATTTATAACAGGTGGTTTAGTCATGTATCCACTGTTGTTTTTGTCATTAGTGACTATAGCCATTGCCATAGAGCGGTGGTATTACTTTAAGCATAATACGCGCCAAGTGAAGGGCTTGACTCATGGCATTTATCATAGCATCAAGTCCCATGACTGGCACACTGTAGATGAGCTTTGTACGCAATATCCATCGGCCTTAAGTCGGGTGCTACAAGCAGGGCTACGCAGTCGAGAGTCAGAATCAAATATAAAGAATAGCTTTATGGAGCAAATGACTTTAGAGATGTCTTCGTTTAAACGATATTTAGATTATTTAAGCGCTATTGTTACCGTAGCGCCCTTGCTAGGACTCTTAGGAACTGTGACGGGAATGATTGGTACTTTTGGCGTTCTCGATAATGGTGGCGGTGCCGCCGCTATCACTGGTGGTATTGGGGAAGCTCTTATTGCGACGGCCACGGGCTTATGTGTGGCGATTATGGCTTTTATTGTATATACCTATTTTAGTCATCGTTTAACACATTTTATTGTGGATTCTGAAAAAACTTGTGCCATGGTGGTAAATGGTTTAAAGAAGGAGTGGGTATAAATGTTTAAAGAATTAGGTCTTAAACAAAAACCAATGTTTATGATTGTGCCTATGATTGATATTATATTTTTCTTACTCGTCTTTTTTATGATGAATAGCTTACAAACGGTAACTCAAAAATCCCTAGATGTGCAGCTACCAACGGCACAAGCGGCACAGACACAGAAACAAGTTCCTGTTATAATAACATTAGATACAGCAGGTCATATTGTTATTGATTCAAATGCTCTTAGTGCCGATGATGCAAGAGCTGTACTAGCGACTAAGGCCAAGGAAAATCCGGCGTTGGCCGTTATTTTACAAGCTGATGCGCGGTCATCTCATGGTCAAGTCGTAGCTATTATGGATATGGTGCGCAGTGCAGGGATTAAGAAATTTTCTATTGGAGCCACCAATAAATAACAGCGATTGAACGTTTTATGAAACGTAGTATCAATACATGAAAGGAATCAAATTTATGATGAAACCTGAAGAATTATTTGCTCGCATGTCTGAAGACGAGCGGATTATGCAATTTGGGCGCCCTACGGACAATCCACTTATGGAGGCATTTGATGCTAAACGAGTGGTTCATGCCGGTTTAAACGGTCGACCTTTGAGCCCTGAAGAGGCTCAAACGACTTGGGCCCAATTGATGGAGGTAGAGCCTTTTAAAGGGCAGCCTCAATCAGCGTATATTCATATTCCATTTTGTCAGACAAAATGCTTATATTGTGGATTTTTTCAAAATGCTGCTAACCAGTCCGCAGAAGATCGCTATATTGACTTGCTCATTGAGGAATTAGAACATGATGCGACGCATCGGCGTGTTAAAGACGGCTTAATTCAAACTGTATTTATCGGCGGTGGCACCCCGACTTCCTTGTCGGCTCACAATGTGGCACGCTTACTTAAGACTATAAAAAATTGTCTTCCCTTAGCTAATGATTACGAATTGACTTTAGAAGGCCGTATTAATGATGTGGTGCCTGAAAAAATGGACGCTTGGTTTTCTCATGGTGTGAATCGCATGTCCTTAGGAGTGCAGTCTTTTCATACGGACATTCGTCGGCAATTAGGGCGTTTAGACGACCAAGAGACCATATTAAAGCGGTTGGCAGCAATTAAAGAATATAATCAATGCTCTTTGGTTGTAGATTTAATCTATGGATTGCCAGATCAAACACCAGAAAAATGGATGGAAGATTTAAAAATTTTAGAAACGGCGCCTATTGATGGCATGGATTTATATCAGCTAAATGTGTTTGAAAATAGTGATTTAAATAAGCAAATTCAAAAAGGCCGTATTTCACCAGCCGCTACTACACGTGAGCAGGCTCAAATGTTTGCTATGGCTCGAGAATTTGTAGATGCTTATAATTTTAAGCGATTAAGCGCGGCCCATTGGAGCCGTTCACCGCGAGAGCGTAGTTTATATAACACCATGGCTAAGAGTGGCTATCCGATGTTACCATTTGGCTGTGGTGCCGGTGGCAATTTAGAGGGGTATATGACTATGCTTCATCGTGCGCTTGGCCCTTATGAGGCCATGGTTGAGGCCGGCCAAAAACCATTTATGGTATTGATGAAACAATCGCCATTGCAAGAGATGGTCAATCGTATTGTGTCTCAGTTAGAACAAGGACATTTTGATATGCGACCGCTCATTGCCTTTGATGAACGGTTAAGTGAATTGACTTGGCTCTTTGATTTGTGGTGTGAACGAGGTCTTTGTACTTTTAATGGTGTTATGTATAAATTGACCTTAGCTGGCGAGTTTTGGCATGTGAATTTGACACAGTCTACTATTGAAATGGCACAATATATTTTGACTGGCGAATCTGTTATGATGAAAGAAAAAATTGCAGCACAAAATGCAGGCAAAGTAAGTGGACATCCTCATGGCGGTGCTCATCCAGCAGGTGTACCGAAGGGGCATCCAGGTGGGCATCCTCATGGCAGTGCTCATCCAGCAGGTGTACCGAAGGGACATTCAGGTGGTCATCCTCATGGCGGTGCTCATCCAGCAGGTGTACCGAAAGGGCATCCAGGTGGACACCCTCATGGTAGTGCTCACCCAGCAGGTGTACCGAAAGGCCATTTAGGTGGACACCCTCATGGTAATGCTCATCCAGCAGGTGTACCGAAAGGCCATTTAGGTGGTCATCCTATAAGTGCAGTAACAGGGCCTCATTCTTATAGGGCAGAGGCACAATTTGCTAAGCAATCAGTGCCGATGGCAAAGGAGCTAGAGGATACGCAAGGCATGTATAAGTCAACAGCTATGGCGGGTCATCCTAGTGCATGCCCTATGGGCCATGTTAAAAAGTAAGTAATCTTTAAATAGTAAGTAATCTTTAAAAAGCAAATAAGAGCTAAAAGGAAAGTGAGGTGATGGTTTGAAGCGATATTTAATGATTCCCGTGGGTATAGTCATTATTTGTTTAGCCTTTTTAGCTGGTTGGATGCAATTTCATGACCAAGAGTCGACTCAGATTGTACCTATGAGGACTGTTGTGGATGGAACGGGGACAGAGATTCAAATTCCCACCCATCCGAAACGGGTCGTTATTTTAAATATAGCCAATCTTGATATGTATTACGCTGTTGGCGGTGAGGTAGTGGGCAAGCCTAAATCGTCCTATTACTCAAAAGACTTACTGAATGCTACTAAAGATGTACCCTCTATTGGAAGTCTTCATAGTCCTAGTGTAGAGGCGATTATCGGCATGCATCCGGACTTAGTTATCGGCGTTAATGTACCTTTTAATACTAATTTGAGGCATATGTTGAGTCAGGCAAATATTCCTCTTTATATTAATAACTTAAATACCTATGACGATGTAGTAAATACATTGCGTTTTTTTGGAGAACTGACGGATCACCAAGATGTTGCCAATGTAACAGCCAAACGCGCAGAAGATCATTATAATAAAGTAGTGGCTTTGGCTAAAGAGGAACAGGGGCCTCGGTCCCTCATAATCTTCGGGTCCCCTGGAAGCTTTAGCATGGCCACGAATACATCCTTTAGTGGTAACTTATTAAAGACCTTAGGCGCTTATAATATTGCTGATGCGGATAGTTCTGCTGTTGGTGATTATGTGCCTCTAAGTATGGAGTTCATCATAAAGGAAAATCCAGAAGTCATATTCTTCATTTCCATGACACCCAAACCAGATAGTATTGAAACCTTTAAGCGGGATATGCTAGAAAGTTCTGCGTGGCAAGATGTGGCTGCCGTTAAAAGTGGTCGCATTTACTATCTATCAGGCGGGTTATTTGCCTTAAATCCAGGGACGCCAATTAACGAAGCCTTGGATATTATGTATAAGGATTTATATGGAAAGGAGGTCCCTTATGATGAATCAGCGTGACCTAGTGTCTTCAAAAGACGAGTTGATACTTCAGGATGCCCGTTATGGACGAAGAAAATTAGCCTATGCTGGAACAGGTTTGCTCTTACTTGTTGTGGCTCTGGCGGGCATTTTGTATGGGGCCATTCCCCTTACATTGCATGAATTACTCTTGCTCATACAGGGGCAAGGAACAAGCGATACGGAGCGCATAGTATATTATTTGCGACTGCCACGGGTTATTTGTGCTGCTTTAGTGGGCATGAATTTAGCTTTGGCAGGTTGTATTTTGCAAGGTGTATTGCATAATCTCTTAGCTGACCCTGGCATTATTGGCGTTACGGCCGGTGCTGGTGTGGCCGCTATGGCAGTGATGATTTTAGCACCTGCCTTTATTTATTGGGTACCTCTAGCTGCTTTTGTAGGTGCATTAGTGGCCTTGGCCATTGTGTTTTTGCTGGCTTGGAATCGCGGTATTAATCCTTTGCGGCTTATTTTAGCAGGCGTTGCTGTAGCAGCCTTCTTCGGTGGTGGTACGACAGCACTATGGGTTGCCTTTCCAGACCGCATTCAAGGCGCTGTGAATTGGCTCGCTGGCGGATTTGCGGGGGCGCGTTGGTCCTATGTGTGGATTGCACTCCCGTATAGTGTCATTGGCCTCTTAGGTACTTTATGGAATTATCGTAAATTAAATGCCCTGCAAATGGGCGATGAAGTGGCCTTGAGTTTAGGAATTAATTTAAAACGTACACGCTTTATATTGATTTTCTTAGCGGCTATTTTAGCTGCTTCATCAGCAAGTGTGGCGGGACTATTGGGCTTTGTAGGCCTTATTGTGCCACATATTATGCGCCTTATTGTGGGCTCAGATTTTGAATATTTATTGCCTGCATCGGCTGTGTTTGGAGCGGCTTTATTAGTCGGTGCTGATACATTTGCCCGCACGGCATTTAGTCCTATGGAAATACCGGTAGGCATTTTTCTCTCCTTCTTAGGAGCGCCATTTTTCTTATATCTCTTGAAACGGAGGAGCCGAGGATGACACGAACATTACAGATTGAACAAGGTCGCATCGGCTATGGCGAACGGACCGTAGGTGCAAGGGTAAATTTGACCTTTCAAAAGCCTGAAATCGTGAGTATTATTGGTCCTAATGGGTCCGGTAAATCCACGGTACTAAAGACTCTAGGGCGGCTCTTAGAGCCCATGGGTGGCACCGTTTTATTAGATGGTAAAAATATTCATCACATGAATGCTAAGGCGGTGGCACGCATTATTTCCATGTTGCCACAATCAGCGCAAGCGCCGCAAGATATGACGGTTCGCGATTTAGTAAAATGTGGACGACTACCGTATCAGAATGCATTTAGTTCTCTAAAAGATGCTGATGTAGCAGCCGTGGAGGCTGCATTAGAGGAAACGGGCTTAGTAAATTTACAACATAGGCCATTGCGTGATTTATCTGGTGGTGAGCGGCAACGAGCTTGGCTTGCTATGGCCATTGCGCAAGAACCCGACATTTTGATGCTGGATGAACCGACTACATTTTTAGATGTGCGTTACCAATTAGAACTTATGAAACTAGTGGTGAAGCTTCATAAAACACGAGGTATTACGGTAATTATGGTGCTTCATGATTTGAATCATGCGGCGCATTTTAGCCATCGCTTGATTGCTGTTAAAAAAGGGCAGATTGTAGCTGATGGGGCGGTGCCTGACATTTTTAATGAAGCGGTGCTAAGCAAATTATATGATGTAAAAATGCTATTTACTACCCTTCAAATAGAGGGGGAGGCACATACCCTTTGTGTGCCCTATGGTGAAATTGTATAAAGTTAATATAGAAAAGGAGTTGTATTAATGAAAAGTATTGTTATTTACTCATCTCGTACAGGGAATACAAAACAAGTGGCGGAAGCAATCGTTAAGATGTTGCCAGAAGGCACAGCTTGTGTGCCAGTTAAAGAAGCACCAACTGATGTGTCTGAGTATGATCTTGTATTTATGGGCTTTTGGGCTGACCAAGGGAATGCTAATAAGGAAGCACAGACCATGCTCACTAAATTAAATGCAAAGCATGTAGCACTCTTTGCTACTTTAGGTGTGCCACCAATGCTTCCTCATGCGAAGGAAACGATGGTAGCCGCAACTAAGCTATTGCCTAATGGTCAGGAACCAGTGGGAACTTTTATGTGCCAAGGCAAAGTAGATCCTAAGGTCATTGAGATGATGTTTAAAATGTTCCCTGACGGTCATCCTCATGGACGCACGCCAGAGCGTGAGGAGCGTCATAAACAAGCTGCATCTCATCCAGATGCGACAGACCTTCAAAATGCACAAGCTTTTGCAAAGGATGTTTTGGCAAAGTTGGGTTAAGATCCAATCGATAGTACTATCAGTTTTAGGCCTCTTTTGGGAATTGCAAAACAGTGCTCAATAGGCAATTGTAAAACAGTGCTCAATAGGTAATTGTAAAACAGTGCTCGATAAGGAGTTGCAAAATAGTACTGAATAATTTGTTTGTTATAGTGAACATATTTTTAATAAGAGACATAATAGGTAAGGACCTAATACATAAAAGACGGTATATTTCTTGTATTGCTTTAGTTTGCAATATGGGGATGTTATACCATGTCTAGACTGTCATAAGGGGCTTATTTATTATGTCTTTTTATATTTACCAAGTGATTTTGTGTAATCTAAGACAAGTTCTTAATAAAGATGAAATTTTTGTGTGTTGTGTGTAAGGAGTACGATTATGTATAAGGTAAAGACAAAAGAACTTGTGTTAAGCACGTTGGTATTGGCAAGTATTACGGCACCTGTATTTGGGAATGGTGTAATGAATGAAGGGGCACAACTAGGAAATCAGTTGCAACAGAGTGAGAGGGTGCAACAGACTGACCGCATTGTTGTAACCGCATCAAAGATGGCCGAAACGATTAAAGCGGCACCTCAAGCCGTAGAAGTGATTACGAATGAAGATATTAAACATATGGGGGCTACTGATGTGGTGAGTGCCTTACAATTAGCGGATAATTTAAATTTATCTGAGTCGTCTATGACAGGCAACCAGGTAATGCTCCGTGGTATGGATACAAAACATACGCTTATTTTAGTAGATGGTAAGCGCTTGGCCGGGGAAGATACGGATAGCACAGCCAATGTGTATACCTTAGGGCGTATGAGCCTTGATACAGTAGACCGCATTGAAATTGTGCGCGGTGCTACCAGTTCACTCTATGGTTCGGATGCTATGGGTGGTGTTATTAACATTATTACAAAAGTGCCTGATACAGAAGGTGTAACTGTGGGCGTTAACACAGGAACTCGTCAAGTAAATAATTACTACCGTTATGATTCAGGAAAACAGGGTCGTTGGAGTTTGACTACAGGGGAGCAGTTCACTAAAGTAAGACCTATTAATATTCATCAATATGTGGCACCATCGGCCACAGCAGTAGGGGTGGACGATTATAATCGGTATATGTTTGGTACGCGTCAAAATTTTGACTTGAGTGCTGAATATGATTTTGAAAATGCTAATAAAAACAAATTGCGTTTTGATGCCAATTATTTTAAAGAACATTTGCGTACTGAATTGGCTAATCAGCAGGGCATTCAACGGGGCATGATATATGACCAACAAAAGGATAAGGTGGAGCATTACGATAATACTGGCTATGGTTTAGGCCTTACCTACACTGGGAAGACTGAGAAAAATGATTACATGGTACGCACTTATTATAGTCAACTAAAAAAAGACTATGACATGAGTAATAGTGCTGACTTCTCCTTCTTAGGACGATTTTCACCGATAGCGCAGCAAATGATGGAGCGTCTATATCCAGGTTCAGATTATGACCGTGCTAAATATTATACTTGGGTAACAGATGCACAGAATACGATGTATGTAAATGATGACCATACCTTGACCTTTGGTGGGGAATATCGTCGTGTATATTACTCCGGTACACGTCTTGGTGGTCAAGCGAGTGCCGGTGGTGTAAAAAATCAAGAAGCCCATGATATTAATTCCTATGCAGCCTTTATTGAAGATACTTGGCAAGTGACGGATAAATTGATGTTACAATCATCACTCCGTTATGAACATAGTGATTCCTTTGGCTCCAATGTATCCCCTCATATTGGCTTGAACTATAGTATTAAAGATAATTTCCGTTTTAAAGCTAATTATGGTCGTGCCTATAAAGCGCCAACTGTATCAGAACTTTATATGAATATGTGGCATAGTCCAGGGCCTATTATGGTAAATGTAAATGGGAATCCTAATTTAGAACCAGAAAAATCAGTCAATTATGACTTGTCCTTAGAAGGGGAATGGGGTAAATCCTTTGCTAAAGCCACGTATTATAACAACAAAATTAGCAATCTCATTGATTACAATCAATGGACGGACCCTATGACACGCGTGATTCATGCAGATTATGTAAATATTAATAAAGCTGAAATTAATGGTGTGGAATTAACTTATGGGTATACATTCTCTGACCGTTTAACAGCGAAAGCTACCTATAATTATATTGATGCCACCAACGCGCGCACCGGCGATCGCTTGTTGAATCGACCTAAATCTGTGACTACGGTACAGCTTGTATATGACGACAATAAAGACACAGGCTATAGTGCATCTCTTTGGAATACATTCACTCATGATTATGCCTACAGTCCAGCATCGGGCCACCGTGGCAATGGCTACAATTTGTACTCTTACAATACCTTTAATGCGTCCTTAACACGAAAATTTAATAAAGAATTCTCTGCCTTTGTAGCAGTGAATAATATCTTTGACAAAAAAGTAGATGACCTTAATATGTATGGCCGCATCTGGCGCGTGGGGGCGGAGATGAAATTCTAAAGTCCTCTTGCGTTTTACCTTGACAGCCTTCAGGTTGGCAGGTAAAATAAAGAGGTAAGAAACAGCAAAAACAGTACGAGAGACTGTTTGTTTTAACTAAACCTTTTAAGTTAGTCCTGTGAGGCTAGTAAAGGAACATAGTAGGAACCCGTGTGGCCATGGGTATATCACTACGTCTGCTATAGACCTTTTGCCTCTGGCAAAAGGTCTTTTTTGATATCAGTTAGGAGGCTGACAATGGGACAAGTAAGTTTAAAGGGCAAGCATCTTCTAGGACTTGAGCATATCTCAAGAGAAGAGATTGAACTCATTTTACGAGTAGCCAAAAAAATGAAAAAAATTGTTCTTTCCGATGATAAGAAACATCCCTTACTAAAGGGGAAATCCATTATCAACTTATTTATGGAGAATAGTACTCGTACGAGAAGCTCCTTTGAATTAGCAGGTAAGTATTTAGGTGCTGATGTCATTAATATTTCTAAAAGTGGTAGTTCCATGGCAAAAGGTGAAAGCTTCCGCGACACCTTACTCACCATGTCCTATATGGGCACTGACGCCATCGTAATGCGCCATAGCGCTGAAGGCTCACCACTGTATGCGACTAAAGTAGTTGTTCCAATTATTATCAATGCTGGTGATGGTGCTCATGAGCATCCAACGCAAGCGTTACTTGATATATACTCCATTATGGAACGCAAAGGAAGTTTAGAAGGGCTAAAAATTGTTATTGCTGGCGATATTATGCATAGCCGTGTAGCGCGCTCTGACATTTATGGCTTTACTAAATTGGGCGCTCATGTGCACTTAGTAGGTCCTCGCACATTAGTGTATCCAGAAATGGAAAAAATGGGCGTAATCGTTCATCATGATGTACGAGAAGCCTTAAAAGATGCTGATGTAGTCAATGTACTTCGCATCCAGCTAGAACGAATTAACTCTGCTTTATATCCAACAAATCGTGAATATGCACGCATTTTTGGTATTAATAAAAATGTTTTAAAAGAAGCGAAAGACGATGTTATGGTATTGCATCCAGGCCCAATGAACCGTGGTCTTGAAATTGCTCATGATGTAGCTTATAGCGATGAATCAGTAATTCAAGAACAAGTTCGTAATGGCGTGGCCATTCGCATGGCAGTATTATACTTAACTATTGTTGGAGGTGACGGCAGTGAGCTTGCTGATTAAAGGTGGTACGGTTGTAAACCCTGGAAAACAACATGAAATAGCAGACATTTTAGTAGTGGACGGTCATATCGCCGCTATAGGTCAAAATTTAAGTGCTGAAGGTGCTGACGTATATGATGCCACAGGCCTCATTGTGGCGCCAGGTCTTATTGATATGCATACCCATCTTCGTGAACCAGGTCAGGAAGCGAAGGAAGATTTTCATAGTGGCACCCAAGCAGCAGCTGCTGGTGGCTTCACTCGTATAGCTACGATGGCTAATACTAAACCGGTTGTAGATAATGCAGCCCTTGTGCGAGGTCTTCGCAAACAAGCGGAGCTTACAGGCGTAGTAAAAGTAGAATTTATAGGTGCCGTAAGTAAAGGCCTTCAAGGCAAGGAACTAGCTGAAATGGGCGACATGGCAGAAGCTGGTGTAGTGGGCTTTTCTGATGACGGTCATTATGTAGAAAGCGCTGCCTTCATGCGTCGCGCATTAGAATATTCAAGCATGTTTAATAAGCCCGTTATCGACCATGCAGAAGAAGTGAGCCTTACTTGTGAAGGCCATATGCATGAAGGCTTTGTAGCCTATCAAATGGGGGTTAAAGGTCGTCCTGCTGTAGCGGAAGACATGGCGGTAGCACGGGATTTACTCCTCGCTGAAATGACTGGTGGTCATATTCACATTGCCCATGTAAGCAGTAAAGATACGGTAGATCAAATTCGCCGTGCTAAGGCAAAGGGCATTAAGGTAACTTGTGAAGTAACAGCGCAGCATTTATCCTTTACTGATGAATACTTACGAGAATACAATCCAGCCTTTAAAATGGCACCACCAATTCGCTCCGAAGATCATCGTGAAGCCTTATTAGCAGGTGTAAAAGATGGCACCATTGACGCCATTATTACTGACCATGCACCACATGCAGAAGAGGAAAAAGACGTGGAATTCTGCTGTGCTCCTAATGGTTTTAGTGGCCTTGAAACTTCGTTGGCGGCCGTTATTACACATACCTACAAAACAGGCATTTTAACATTAGATGAAATTGTAAACTTAATGAGTGTAAAACCAGCGCAGATTATGGGCGTTGATGCAGGTATCCTCGAAGTGGGGAAAGCGGCAGATATTACTGTATTTAGCACTGATGAAGAATGGAAAGTTGATTGCAATCAATTTTATACAAAGGGCAAAACAAGTCCATTTGATGGTATGACATTGACTGGCAAAGCTAAGTTAACTGTTGTAAATGGCGAAGTTGTTATGAAAGAGGGAGTTGTGACCCAGTGAAAGGTAAATTAGTATTACAAGACGGTAGTGTATATGAAGGCCAACTTCTCGGTGGCGCACCCATCTTAGGGGAAGTTGTTTTCAATACAGGCATGACAGGGTATCAAGAAATTTTGACAGACCCATCCTATGCAGATCAAATTATTACATTAACCTATCCTTTAATTGGTAATTATGGCACCTATCGCAACATTGCGCAGGCTCCAACACCATATTGCCGTGGCATGATTGTAGGGGAACTTTGTGATTTCCCTAGCAACTGGCAAAATGAAGGTACCTTTGAAGAATACCTTCGCTCCTATGGCATTCCTTGCTTATATGATGTAGATACGCGTGCTATTACGCGTCGCATTCGTAACCACGGGGTTATGAAAGGTGTTATTTGCCCCATCAATACGCCTCAAGAACGCATTGATGCCTTACTAGGGCAAAGCTTGCCAACTGACCAAGTGATGCGCGTAACGACTAAATGGGAAGGCTATCGCGGCAGTGACCAAGCGAAGTATCATGTAGCAGTATATGACTTTGGTGTAAAAGAAAGCATTTTGAAATCCTTAGAGGCTTGCGGTTGCCGTTTGACAATCTTCCCAGCTGATACAAAAGCGGAAGATATACTAAAAGTTAATCCAGATGGCATTTTCTTATCCAATGGTCCTGGGGACCCTCAAGATTTAGATTTTGCCGTAGCTGAAGTAAAGAAACTTTTAGGTAAAAAGCCAATCTTTGGCATTTGCATGGGCCATCAAGTATTAGCCCTTGCTTATGGTGGCAGCACCTATAAAATGCGTTTTGGCCATCGTGGCTCTAACCATCCCGTTAAAGATCTTCGCACTGGTCGCGTATATATTACATCGCAAAACCATGGCTATGCAGTGGATGAGAATAGTTTAAAAGATGCTGATGTTACCATTACACATCGCAGTGTAAATGACAATACAGTAGAAGGCATGGTACATAATTCCTTGCCAATTATGTCTGTACAATATCATCCAGAAGCATCTCCTGGACCAACTGACAATTTGTACTTATTCGATGAATTTGAAGCATTAATGGATGCACATAAATAGGAAAGGGCTGTGACAATGGAACAAAAGAAAATCCTCGTTATCGGGTCCGGCCCGATTATTATCGGCCAGGCAGCAGAATTTGATTATGCCGGTACTCAGGCTTGTCGTTCTCTTCGTGAAGAAGGCTACAAAGTGGTGTTGGTTAACTCCAATCCAGCTACAATTATGACGGACCGCGATATTGCAGACCGCGTATATATTGAACCAATTAGCTTAGAATTTGTTACGGAAGTAATTCGAAAAGAACGTCCTTATGGTTTATTAGCTACTCTTGGTGGTCAAGTAGGTCTTAATATGGCCGTAGAATTATCTGAAGCAGGGGTTCTTGAACAATATGGTGTAAAACTCTTAGGGACTACCTTAGCGGCTATTAAGCAAGCCGAAGACCGTGAGCTTTTCAAAGAAGCCATGAAACGCATTAACCAACCTGTACCAGAAAGTGATATTTTCAGCGATGTAGAACAAGCTGTTGAATTTGCTAATAAAATTGGCTATCCTATTATCATTCGTCCAGCCTATACCTTAGGTGGCACGGGCGGTGGCATTGCACATAACGAAGAAGAAATGTACATGATTGCTCTTCGTGGTATCAAGTTGAGCCCAATCCATCAAATTCTTGTAGAACGTTCTGTAGCGGGCTGGAAAGAAGTAGAATATGAAGTAATGCGCGATAGTGCAGACAACTGCATCATCGTATGTAATATGGAAAACATTGACCCAGTAGGGGTTCATACTGGTGACTCCATCGTAGTGGCACCAAGCCAGACTTTAAACGATATTCAATACCAAATGCTTCGTACCGCATCAGTTGATATTATTCGCTATCTTGAAATCGAAGGGGGCTGTAATGTACAGTACGCTCTTGATCCTAATAGCAATCAATATTATGTAATCGAAGTTAATCCACGTGTATCTCGTTCCTCCGCTCTTGCGTCTAAAGCAACAGGCTATCCTATTGCGAAGGTGGCAGCAAAGGTGGCACTGGGGATGACTTTGGATCAAATTACCAATGCTGTAACAGGGGAAACTAAGGCATGCTTCGAACCATCCTTAGACTATGTGGTAACAAAATTCCCACGTTGGCCATTTGAAAAATTTAATTTAGCTGACCGTACTCTTGGCACTCAGATGAAGGCTACAGGGGAAGTTATGGCTATTGACCGTACTTTGGAAGGGTCTTTATTAAAAGCGATTCGTTCCTTAGAAATCGGACTAGACCATATTGAACTAGCTAAGATTACTCACGAAACACCTGAGCAGTTAATTGAACGCCTTCGTCTTATTGATGACGAACGCATCTATGTAGTAGCACAGGCTCTTCGTGCAGGTATTAGTGTAGAAAAAATTCACTTCATTACGAAGATTGATACATTCTTTATTAATAAAATTAAAAATATCGTAGATGTAGAAAAAGACTTAGCCGCTAATGGTGTGACTGAAGCAAATCTTCGCATGGCTAAACGCTATAGCATGCCTGACAAAGTAATTGCTCGCTATGCTAATACAACTGCTGACGCTGTTCAAGCTAAGCGTGAAGAATTTAATTTATTCCCAACTTATAAATATGTAGATACTTGTGCTGCTGAATTCGAAGCGCATACACCATATTATTACAGTGCGTATGCATCTGAAGATGAAGTCGTACCTCGTGGTGAAAATAGTGTTATCGTTCTTGGTTCTGGCCCAATCCGCATTGGCCAAGGGGTAGAGTTCGACTACTGTTCTGTTCATTCCTCTTGGGCTCTTCGCAAAGCAGGCAAACAATCTATCATTATCAATAACAATCCTGAAACAGTAAGTACAGACTTTGATACATCAGATAGCTTATATTTTGAACCATTAACAGTAGAAGATGTTATGGAAGTCATTCGCAAGGAAAATCCAATTGGCGTTATTGCTCAATTTGGTGGTCAAACAGCGATTAACTTGGCTGGTCCTCTAGCAGCTCGCGGGGTTAAAATCCTCGGTACATCTGTGGATAGCATCGATATGGCAGAAGACCGTGAACGCTTTGATGCACTCTTGGCAGAACTTGGCATTCCTCGTCCTGTAGGGGCCTTAGTAACAAGCCATGAAGAAGCTATCGAAGCAGCAGCTCGCTTATCCTATCCATTGATTGTACGCCCTTCCTATGTACTAGGTGGCCGTGCTATGGAAATTGTATATAATGATAAAGAACTTGATGTATATATGAAAGAAGCTGTTGTGGCGTCTAAAGATCATCCGGTTCTTATTGACCGCTACATGGTAGGTATGGAAGTAGAAGTAGATGCTATCGCTGATGGCGAAGATGTATGTATTCCTGGCATTATGGAACAAATTGAACGTGCCGGTGTACACTCTGGTGACTCCATTGCAGTTTATCCAGCGCAACATTTATCCGAAGAAATTACTAATCAAATTGTAGATTATACACGCCGTATCGCTAAAGGTCTTAATGTAAAAGGGATTGTTAATATCCAATACATCGTGGCTAATGGTGAACTTAATGTTATCGAAGTAAATCCTCGTTCTAGCCGTACGGTGCCATTTATTAGTAAAGTAACTGGTATCAATATGATTGAGTATGCTACACGCATTGCCCTTGGGGAAACAATTAAGTCCATGGGCTTACCAACTGGTCTAGTACCAGCGAAGGATTATGTGGCTGTAAAAGCACCTGTATTCTCCTTCTCCAAAATGGGCCTCGTAGAAATTGCCTTAGGACCTGAAATGAAGTCCACTGGTGAAGTTATGGGTATTGGTCGCAATTATTCAGAAGCTTTATTTAAAGCTATCCATGGAGCCAATATGCGTAT
The DNA here is from genome assembly GCF_937981445.1 of uncultured Veillonella sp. GTDB lineage: Bacteria > Bacillota > Negativicutes > Veillonellales > Veillonellaceae > Veillonella_A. Next base: position 26,354 of record NZ_CALJON010000046.1, read on the forward strand.
CCCTGAAAAAGGCCATATCCTTATGACTGTAGCAGATCGCGATAAAGAAGAAGCAGCACGACTTGCCAAAGGCTTTATCGACCTTGGCTACCACATTCAAGCGACTGGTGGCACTGGTAAATATTTTGAAGAACATGGTATTCCATGTGTGATTGTTAATAAAATTCACGAAGGTGAAAACAACTGTGCTGATTTAATTCGCCGCGGTGAAGTAGACTTAATGCTCAACACCTTAACTTATGGTAAGCGTCCTGAACGCGAAGGATTCCAGCTTCGTCGTTTAGCCGTAGAGATGGGCACACCTTGCTTGACTTCCTTAGATACAGCACGCGAAGTATTGCGTGTCGTAGCTGGTCGAGCTAATGAAGAAATTAAAATTGAAGTGGAAGCGTTACAAGATTTTGAGATGGAGTGATTAATCCGTGAGTGGATATGTAGAAATGGCGCGAGTGCTCCGCAATGAGCAAATCGGATCCGATGTGTGGATTATGGATTTATACGCCCCTAAACAAGCAGCTGAAGCAAAGGTTGGACAATTTTGTAATGTTCGTGTAACTGGTGGTACGGCGCCTTTATTGCGCCGTCCTATCAGCTATGCTGGTTTTGATAGTAATGAAGGGACTATTACCTTACTATATCGTGTAGTAGGTAGTGGTACGGAGATTATGACTAAGCTTAAAGAGGGCGATGAGCTAGATTGCTTAGGCCCTTTAGGCAGTCAATTTGAACTAACAGATAATATGCTTCTCGTTGGCGGTGGTGTTGGTATTGCGCCAATGCTCTGCATTGCATCGAAATTAAATGAAGTAGAAGATACGACTTGCTATACAACCGAAGAGGAAGAAATACATATGGAGCCAGTAGCGCCTAAACGCGCTACGGTAGTACTAGGTTTTAGAAATGAAAGCGAAACCTTCTGGGCCGATTTATTCAAACACTGTCCTGTTGATGTGTATGTTACGACTGATGATGGCAGTGTTGGTACTAAAGGCTTCCCAACGGCTATTATGGGAGAGCTCATTACTAGTGAACGAGGGGACATAAAAAGAGTATTAACTCCTTATGTAAGCGGCAGTGGGCGTGAGTCTACCGGCACGGTAGGGGCTAAGTTTGAATTCGCTGTAGATGCTAAACTTAAAGCTGCTACTGGTACTATTGAAGAGGTGTTAGCCGCTAGTCCTGAAGGCATTAGTGTCGAAAAGGTGGCAGCTAAAGCGGCTACAGTAGCGAATGAAGTGAGCAATATTGGCTTTACGTCAATTCTTACTTGTGGCCCTACACCGATGATGAAAGGCGTTGCCAAAGTAGCGGAAGAGTATGCTGTGCCATGTCAAGTATCCCTTGAAGAACGCATGGGCTGTGGCACTGGTGGGTGCCTAGGTTGCGGCTGTCATGGCCGTGGCGGTAAACGCTATAAAGTATGTAAAGAAGGCTCTGTGTTCCCTGCTGAGGAGGTGTTTTTCGAATGAGTCACGAACAATTAGCTCAGCTAGGAAATCATGGTGAACTTGGTTACAAGCATAGAGATCAGAGCAAAGACCTTAATGGTCAAAAGCCTACCTATCCTGATTTAGGGGTAGAGTTTTGCGGCATTAAAATGAAGAATCCTATTGTGGCAGCTTCTGGTACCTTTGGTTTTGGTCTTGAATATGCAGACTATCTCGACCTTAGCAATGAAGTGGGGGCTATTTCAGTAAAGGGCTTAACTCCTGAGGCGCGGAATGGTAATGAAGGTACTCGCATTGCAGAAACACCGTCGGGCCTATTGAACTGTATTGGCCTTGAAAATCCTGGCGCAGAAGCCTTTGTAGAGCATATTCTACCAGAACTTAAACAGTATGATGTGCCGATTCTAGCTAATATTTCAGCTGCTGATGTGGAAGGCTATGCCTTCATGGCTAAGACCTTATCTGTCGATGGCATTGCAGGCTTTGAAGTTAATATTAGTTGCCCGAATGTTAAAAATGGCGGTATGGCCTTTGGTGTATGTGCAGAAAGTGCAGCCGCTGTTTGTAAAATAGTGAGAGAAAACACTGACTTACCAGTGATTATGAAATTATCTCCGAACGTAACTGATATTGTAGAAATTGCCCGTGCCGTAAAAGACGCTGGCGCAGATGGTATCAGCATGATTAATACACTGTTGGGGATGGCCATTGATGTAAAAACACGCCGCCCTATTTTAGGCAATCTCTATGGTGGCTTGTCAGGTCCAGCAGTAAAACCAGTAGCCCTTCGCTTAGTTCATCAAGTGGCGCAGGCTATTGAGTTGCCAATTATGGGCATGGGGGGCATTATGACGGGCACTGATGCGGTAGAATTCATGCTCGCTGGTGCGGATATCGTCTCCGTTGGTACAGCTTCTATGGTAGATCCAAGAGCTATTGGGCAAATCGCTCGTGAAATGCATGAATACTGTGAAAACAGTGGATTTGAGCATATTAGCGAAGTCGTAGGGGCGCTGGAGACGTATCGCTAGAGTTGTTATCTAAAAAATAAAATAATTAAAAGAAACTGTGTCTTTGTAGGCTCTGTGTCTTCTCATAGTAAAGATAGTTTATTAAAATGAGAGATGCTGCTTATGAGGGCGCAGTTTTTGTTTTGGAATATTATTTGACAGAATAAAGGACATATGATTGAATGAGTATTAGATGAAAAAATTAGTGAATAAATTTTGGGGGATTGTGATGTGAAGAGCTCGTGAGAAGGGAATTATACTCGATGACTTTGATGAAGAAATTTGACAAATGTATAATATATACAGTTGTTTTATATTTATTAGGAATGTTAGTGATACAAGATATACTATCAGGACAAATAGTATGGAAGTTAAAAGGGCACGATTTCCTCGCTAGTTGTATTGTAGGTATAGCTCTTTATTTATGGAATTTTAATAAGCGAATAGTTTCAGTAGTTGTATGGTTGATAAGTTTTATGAGCTCAATCTTGTTGATACAATTTTTAACTCATACAGCACTTCCTATTTCAAATATACATTATATGATTAATAGTAGTAGCTTATTAGTTTCCATACTGATTTCTCTTTATAATATTACAGATAGTAATAGACTTGGTAAAAATCGGCTTAATAGAATTTTATTTGGTATATTAGTTTTTAGTTTTTATTTAATTCCTTTATCATATTGGGGCTACTGGCTTATCAGTGGGCAAGTTTTACAGGCGGATATCGTGCTGGCTATATGTCAGACTAATTTTGATGAAATAGTAGGCTATCTGAAAGGGCAATCAATTAGCAGTTTAGTTTGTTTATTTATAGCCATTATATTTTATAGTATTGTTGTTTGTTTGATATCTAAATTTATGCCAACAACATCCTATGCCAGAGTTATTTCGAAGAAAAAAGTATCAATTGGCTTATTTATAGTATTTTATTTGCTTAATGTTATTAGTTTTGTTCGCATAAGTAAAAATACTGATATCTTTGTTATGTATAAATCAATAAGACAATTATTAGATTCTTATAAAGCATATGGTGAAAATAAAGCTATGCGAGAACAGAGATTACTATCCCTTAAAGGACTTACTGTTAATCCTGATCATAAAGGGGTTTATGTATTAGTAATTGGAGAATCAGAAACTCGTGAACATATGGGGGTTTATGGATATAAAAGAGATACGACTCCATGGTTAAAAAAGCTTAGTGAGAATAAAAATACTATAGTATTTAATCAAGCTTTCTCCAATCATACACATACCGTCCAATCATTAACTTATGCATTAAGTGAAAAAAATCAATATAATGATATTCCAATTGACAGTGCTAATTCTATTATAGAGATTGCAAAGGCTGCAGGGATGAAAACCTATTGGATTAGTAATCAACAGAAGTATAGTGCATGGGACACACCTACTGCAGAGATTGCATCAACAGCAGATTATCAAGTTTGGGTTAATGGTTCTGTAGGGGAACGAAGTGATGCAATGTATTATGATGAACATTTGCTAGGTCAAATTCCAGATATTGATACATTAGATAATGCGTTGATTGTTTTTCATGTAATGGGAAGTCATGGGGCATATGATGATAGATATCCACACAGCTATGAAGTGTTTTCTGGTGATAATAGTTTAATTGATAGGTATGATAACTCCATATTATATAATGATTTTGTTCTATCAAAATTGTTTGATGATGTAAAGCGAAGTCCAAATTTACAGGCTTTTATAGTATTTTCTGATCATGGAGAAGATGTAGAGACTCGAAACTCACATGAAAGTACAAAATATACACCTGTTATGTCTAAAATACCGTTAATAATAAATTTCTCGGACAACTATTTGTCTAAAAATCAATCGATAGTAGATGTATTGAGAAGCCATAAAGATTCAGCTTGGACTAATGATTTGATGTATAATATGATGCTCTCTATTATGGGCATAGAAGGGGCTCCTGTTGTAGAGCCAAATTTAGATTTTACGAGTTTAAAATATGATAGAGATATACATAATCTTAGAACTTTACATGGTAAACAAAAGCTATCATTGTAAGATTTTGAAGGACAAAGTATAATTGTAGTATCTTTTAAGTGTGTTAATAGTAGTAGCATGGTAGGAGGTTTATATGGAATACAATAGTATTGCAATTGGTCGCTCTGCATTGCAGTTAGCGATAACAGAAACCAGAGAAAAAGAACAAGAGCTTCGTAAAAATTTACAAGATAAAGGCATCCGGTCAGTGGCCGTCGATTTTGGCGGACAATTTATTCAGTCCATTCCTAAAATTATTGAGCATGCCGTTGTGGCGGCGCAACGTCAAAAAGTAGTGGCTGATAATCACATCGGTGAAGGTGCTGTTATTGGGGCAACACAAGAAGCCTTAGAACAATTAAAACGCAAAGCAACAGGCCTTAATGTGGGCGGTAAAATTGGCATTGCTCGTTACCGTGAGCATCTTAGTGTGGCTATTTATATTGGCGTGGGCATTCTTCATTTAAATGAAATCGCTGTGGCCATAGCTCATCGGAGCTTGCCGGCGAAAGAAGGAGAGTAGGATTACTGACTGAAACTCATTAAAACTATTGAGCATTAAATAATATTGAGCATTAAACATTAAGGAGACAAGTTATATAGACTTGTCTCTTTTTATTGAAAATAAGCAAGCACGAAAAGAGGTACAGGCGGGAGTTTCCCCTATCACTCATCTTGAGTGCCCATCATAAATTATAGATTTCAATACATTGTAAAATGATGTTTTGAGATTATAAGTGATATATCTTGTACTATTTAGGTGTGTAGTGCTCTTAATTTGAACCGTGCTTATATGCTATAATAATTTGATAGGTTATTTAAGCTGATGTAATTAGATAGCACGGATTAGAATGGTGATTTATAACAAGTCTGGAGACTATGAATGAAAACATTTTCAGAAGATTTTTTTGCGGAAAGTAATTTTATAAAGAGTCAAATTGAATTTAACTATTTAGATAATCAAGCACCTATTGAAAGAGAATATGATAGTAATACCGTAGTTAATAAGGGTGACATATGTAGCAGCAATAATCAAATAAAGAATCAGGATGAGGTATATCACATTGCATATAATGTAAATAATGGGTTTATACACATCATGGGGGCATCAGTTATTTCTGTATTAGAAAATAATAAAGATAAGAAATTTGTAGTGCATATCTTTACTGATGGACATAGTGAAGAAAATAGCCAGAAAATTGAAGAGTTAGCTCGTAAATGGCATTGCCACTGTATTTTATACACAATTGATATGAAGCCTTTTGAGGATTTCCACATTAAGGTAGCACGTTTTTCACGTATTACATATGCGCGTCTTTATATGCCTAAAGTTATTAAAAAGCAAGCAAAGCGCTTTATTTATTTAGATGCTGACACAATGTGTTGCGGTGATTTTAAGGAGTTATGGCATTTAGATATGAATGGAGCACCTATGGGGGCTGTATCAGAACATCCTGAGGCAGTTACCTATAGAGCAGGACATTTAAAATTAAAAAATGGTAAATATTTCAATGATGGCGTTATGTTAATTGATATTGACGCGTGGGAAAAGGAGCAAATTACTGAAAAATCCTTTGCGTATCAAAATGAGCCACGTGAACGATTTTTAGGACAAAGTCAGGATGTTTTGAACTTAGTGTTTGATGGGACAAATTATTTCTTGCCAGCCAAATATAATGCATTTGGTGGTGCTGTTAATTTTAATGGTGAGCCCGTTATCGCTCATTGGACTGGACGTCGTAAGCCTTGGCAGATGGTGGTAACCGATATTGATGCACAATGGCGTTATTATAATGATTTGTCGCCATGGGAATCCATAACAAATATCTTGCCAATTAAGAAACCTGAAAACTACCATGATTTTCAACAATGGGGACGCTATGAGAAGTCTAAAGGCAATTATGGAAAATATATGCAAGGTATTTTTTGGTACGCCGTACTTCGTACGATTTATAAACTAGGTGGTAATAAGAAAAACTAACTTACTTGTTGTTATATACTTGTAATTTTTATATGCAGTTACAAACTTTGTATGAGGTTGTATAGTTTATATTGGGATACACAGTTTGTATGAGGTTGTATGGCTATGTAAGGTTACATAACTTATATGAACTTACATGGTTTAGTTTATGGTGCAAAGAAGGTAGAATATGAAAATCGCAATTGCTGGTACAGGATATGTGGGCCTATCTAACGGCTTATTATTGGCGCAGCATAATGAAGTAGTGGCATTAGATATAATTCCTGAAAAAGTAGAACAATTAAATAAGGGGATTTCTCCGATTATTGATAAGGAAATTTCGGAGTTTTTGCGCCGCAATGATATTAATTTTAGGGCTACATTAGAGCCTGAAGATGCGTTTACTGATGCGGAATTTATAATTATATCAACACCGACTAATTATGATCCTAAGAAAAATTTCTTTGATACATCCTCTGTAGAAAACGTGATTGAGGAAGTGCTTCGTATTAACCCGGCAGCGGTAATGATTATAAAATCCACCATACCAGTTGGTTTTACAGAGCAAATGCGCGAAAACTATAATACGGAAAACATTATTTTCTCGCCAGAATTTTTGAGAGAAGGAAAGGCTTTATATGATAATTTATATCCTTCTCGCATAGTGGTGGGCGAACGGTCTGAACGAGCTAAGCAGTTTGCTTCTTTACTTGAAGAAGGGGCGATTAAAAAGGATATCCCCGTATTGTTTACTGGCTCTACAGAGGCAGAAGCGATAAAGCTGTTTGCTAATACATATTTGGCTTTGCGCGTTGCCTATTTTAATGAATTAGACTCATATGCTGAAGTGCGTGGACTTCATACGGATGAAATTATTAAAGGTGTAAGTTTAGATCCGCGCATTGGCGATTTTTATAATAATCCATCCTTTGGCTATGGCGGTTATTGTCTACCTAAAGACACAAAACAGCTATTAGCTAATTATCATGATGTGCCACAGAATTTGGTTACCGCTATTGTAGAGGCTAATCGTACGCGTAAAGATCATATTGCAGATATGATAATTCAAAAACAGCCTAATATAGTAGGGGTGTATCGCTTGACTATGAAAAGCGAGTCAGATAATTTTAGAGCCTCTGCCATTCAAGGCGTTATGAAACGAATTAAAGCTAAAGGCATTGAAGTAGTGGTGTATGAACCAACACTTGAAGCAGATGATTTCTTTAGATCCCGAGTGATCCGTGATTTAGATGAATTTAAGTCTGTAAGTGATGTGATTATTACGAATCGTTGGTCTCAAGAGTTAGAGGATGTAAAAAATAAAGTATATACGAGAGATTTATTTGCACGTGATTAGTAGCTAATTATGGCGGGCATATATGTGATTAAATGTATTGTAGGTAGTGACGAGTAGTGGGAGTGTTTTTGTTTTGAGTTTTAAAAATCGCTTACAAATGCCTTCTTTTAAGAAGGAATATATTCTTTTATTTTTACTTATTTATTGTTTTATGCTTGGCATGTTTTACTTTACCTCTGTAGGAACGGAGACCTATCGTTTGCTGCTTAATATGAGACGGTATTTTCCTGTAGCGTTGGGGATGACCTTAGCCGTTTTTATGTGGCGTCGACTTGGATTAACTCTCAAAGGTATTTTGTCGTATGGACTAGTTACCTTAGTTTGGATGACCGTTCATAATGTGCTGAGTTATGTAGCCTATCATGCTACTGAAGTGAATAATAACAATTACATGGATGTCGCTTTTGGTGGATATATTTTTATTATTACCATGGGCGTGACTAATTTTATTGCCTATAAATGGAAAAAGATTCCATCAATATATACAATGATACTATCTTTGGCACAATTCCTTTTATTACTGCTTCCATTTACGGAGATTGCATACTTTATTAATTATGGAACAGTAATTAGTAATGCCGCGGCTATTGCCTTACTTCAAACCAATCCGGGTGAAATGAAGGAATATTTAATTCAAAACATAGGGTGGGGTGGTATTGTTGCTATAGGCATCGGTGCAGTACTCGTATTGACTGCTTTGTATGTACTTAATAAACGCACTCATGGTATGACTTTTTCTAAGGATGTAGAAAGTATAGGCCGCGATAAAACTGAGATGGATCACAGAGACAAAGGGCATATAAGTACTCACTCTGTAAGTAAGACTGTGCTGATTTTAAATGTGTTATTTTTACTTGGTGCGTTAGTATACATACCGAAAAGTCTTCCTGATACAGGTGTTATGCACTCTATGATGGAAGCAAAGAATTATTTAGCAAATGCTAAGAAGTTTGAAGTGTATCATGATGAAAATTTAGCTAAATTGCAGGTTTCTACAGGTAATAAACAGTTTAGCAAGCCTTCTACTATTATTTTAGTTATTGGTGAATCAGCGGGCCGAAATTTTATGAGTGTCTATGGGTATGTCGGTAATGATACGACTCCTTGGCTTCGTGAAATGGTAACGAATGATGGAAATAATTTCTTGAAGTTTAATCACGCCTATTCTTCCTATGGTTCTACTATTCAGGCATTAGAACAGGCTTTGACAGAGAAAAATCAATATAATGATAAAGAGTTTAGTCAAGCCTTTACTATTATAGATTTAGCAAAGAAAGCGGGTTACAAAACCTATTGGTTTAGTAATCAAAGTGTTAAGAATACAACGGATACACCAATTCAGTTAGTGGCGCGCACTGCTGATGTGCATCATTGGATAGAAGATGAACCTGTAGGTAAAGAGCGTATCCTCTATGATGGGGATTTATTGCCCATGTTAGAACGCGTAAATCCTAATGAAAATAATTTTATTGTCCTTCATGTTATGGGAAGTCACGAATTGACTTTACATAGATTCCCACCGGAATTTACTCGATTCAGTGAGCCAGGTGTATTTGATTTAGTCTCTAATTACGAAGATTCTATGGCTTATGATGATTGGTTCTTACAACAAGTATTTGAATATGCGGAGTCTCATTTAAACTTACAGGCTATGATGTTCTTCTCCGACCATGGAGCTAACCCATATAGAAAACGGGTGGCAGATAATGTGCCATTTATTAATTTTAGAATTCCTTTGATTATTTATTTGTCCGACGAATATCAGAGCTTATATCCAGACACTACGGCCGCTTTAAAAAGTCATGAAAATCAATACTTTACTAATGACTTAATGTACGAATTAGTTGGTGGTGTGTTAAATATTAAGTCAAATCATTTAGATGAAACAAGTAATTTTGCTAGTCCTAGCTATAAATTTACAAGAGATACTTTGAAAACTGATTTAGGTCGCAAAAGTTTGACTGAAGATGTGTCAGAGGACACCATAGAGAAGTAAGGATAATAAGGAATTCTAGAGAATACGCTTTGAGCAGCCATAACTGAAAAGTATCGAACTGAAATCATAAAAAATGTAATCACAAAAAATGCAATCATCAAGAATTGCATTCATGTAAAGAGCAAAGAGATAGCGAAAAATAGTAAAGAAGGTGTACTATGGCAACATATAATCCATATGATAATTTGAAAACTGTATTAGTAACAGGCGCAGCAGGCTTTATTGGCTTTCATTTAGCTAAACGCTTGTTAGAATTAGGTGGTACAGTTATTGGTTTTGACAATATTAATGACTACTATGATGTAACCTTGAAGCAGAGCCGCTTGGAAATTCTTAATACCTTTTCTAAATTTACTTTTATAAAAGGAGACTTGGCGGATAAAAACGCAGTAGACTCTTTATTTACTACATATAAGCCACAACTTGTAGTGAATTTGGCAGCTCAAGCAGGTGTTCGCTATAGCATTGATAATCCACAAGCTTATTTAGAGTCTAATGTAATTGGTTTCTTTAATATATTAGAAGCTTGCCGTCATAATCCAGTAGAGCATTTACTATTTGCGTCGAGTTCGTCTGTATATGGCAACCAGAAAAAGACGCCATTTTCAACAGAGGACAATGTAGATCATCCCATTAGCTTTTATGCGGCAACAAAAAAATCAAATGAGCTTATGGCTTATACCTATAGTCATTTATATGGGATACCAGCTACTGGACTTCGTTTTTTCACTGTTTATGGCCCTTTGGGACGCCCTGATATGGCATATTATAAATTTACTAATAAAATTTATAATGAAGAGCCAATTCAAATTTATAATAATGGTGATATGTATCGTGACTTTACGTATGTAGATGATATTGTAGAGGGCATTGAACATATGCTATGTAACCCGCCTAAGGCTAATGAAATAGGCGATTTATACAAGGTGTATAATATTGGTAATAATAAGCCGGAACAGTTGATGCATTTCATTGATGTTTTGGAAGAGGTTTTAGGGAGAAAAGCTGTGAAGGAGTACTTGCCTATGCAGCCAGGGGATGTGTATCAAACCTATGCTGATGTAAGTGAACTGGAAAAAGACTTTGATTTTAAACCTAAAACAACCATTGAAGAGGGGCTTGGAAAATTTGCCAAATGGTATAAGGCGTATTATAATAAGTAACGAGTCATATGACTGAAGATAAATTTTATATATTTTGAGAATAAATCCTTGACACATATTTAATACTTCGGTATACTATTATAGTATTCATTGAGGAATACCATTAAGAAGTAGAGGCCATCCGCTTCTCACCTATTGTCTCGAAATAATAGGTTGTATAGAGTGTTAGACCGTTTTCCTACGGTTTATTAACTAGCTTATTACGGATGGCGTTTGCCATCCGTTTTTTTATTATAATGAATAACATATTTGTTAAATTCTGTATTTGGAGGTGACTATTATTAGCAAAGATACGCCGCGTATTAATGAAGAAATTCGCGCACGTGAAGTTCGCGTAGTGAGTGCCGATAATGAGCAATTAGGGATTATGTCTGCTCGCGAGGCATTAGCATTGGCTGAAGAACATCAGCTAGATTTAGTAGAAGTAGCACCAAATGGCAAACCGCCAGTGTGCCGTATTATGAACTACGGTAAATTCCGCTACGAGCAACAAAAACGCGAAAAGGAAGCAAAGAAAAAGCAGAAGACCTTTACTTTAAAAGAAGTAAAACTTCGTCCACATATTGAGGATCATGATTTCTATGTAAAAATGAAAAATGCTGCTAAATTCTTAGCAGAAGGTAACAAAGTAAAGGTTACTATCATGTTCCGTGGCCGTGAATTGAGCCATCCTGAATTAGGTCAAAATGTTTTAACCCGTTTCGCTAGTGAACTTGGCGAACAAGCTGTAGTTGAAAAAGCTGCTAAGCTTGAAGGTCGAAATATGACAATGATATTAGCAAAAAAAGGATAATTTGAGGAGGATAATTAATTATGCCAAAGATTAAAACTCGCCGTGCAGCGGCTAAACGTTTTGCGGTAACTGGTACCGGTGAATTCAAGCGTGCTAAAGCGTTCAAGAGCCATATCTTAGAAAAGAAAGCTCCTGGTCGTAAACGCAATCTTCGTAAAGCAGCTCTAGTTGCTAAAGCTGACCACAAACGCGTTTCTAAATGCTTACCATACGCATAATCGTTAATTTATAGAAGTAGATAATGGAGGAACAATAGAATGGCAAGAGTGAAAAAGGGCGTTACAGCTCATGCACGTCATAAGAAAATTTTAAAATTAGCTAAAGGTTACCGCGGTACTCGTAGCCGTTTGTTCAGAAAAGCAAACGAAACAGTAATGAAAGCTGGTTACTATGCTCGTCGTGACCGTCGTGCGAAAAAACGCGAATTCCGTAAATTGTTTATTGCTCGTATTAACGCAGCAAGCCGCATGAATGGCTTAAGCTATAGCCGTTTCATCGCTGGTTTAACTAAAGCTGGCGTAGCAGTTGACCGTAAAATGTTAGCTGACCTTGCAGTAAACGATGCAGCAGCATTTGCTAAATTCGTTGAAATCGCTAAAAACGCGTAATAAAAGCAAATAATATAGTAAGACACCAATGAGAGATGTGGGGAATAGATACCTGCTTTCTTGTTGGTGTTTTTTTGATTTATATATAGTATAAATAGTGTTTGAATGTTATGGGGGAATAGGTACTAGACTTAATATTCAATGCCTTTTTCATTCATACATGTTATAATAAAATGTAAATGTATAAATTGAAATATATCTTATATACTTAGTCAGGTTAAAGTATTGCTAGTAAATCTATTAAGATAACTAATTTGAAAATAATAAGCTTACTTAAAGAATTGCTAATAAAAAATGCAATTTTAATTAAGAAAAATTTGTTTAGGTGAGGTGCCGGTTATGACAAAAGTAAGAAAAGCAGTTATCCCTGCTGCTGGTTTTGGTACGCGATTTTTACCAGCAACAAAAGCACAACCAAAGGAAATGTTACCCATTGTGGATACACCAGCAATTCAATATATTATCGAAGAAGCCTTAGACTCGGGAATTGAAGAAATTCTTATTATTACAGGGCGTAATAAACGAGCTATAGAAGATCACTTTGATACGAGCGTTGAATTAGAGCAACTTTTGCAACAACAAGGTAAAACTAAACAATTAGATATGGTTAGAAGCTTGGCGGATATAAAAGTACATTTTATTCGCCAAAAGGCACCAAGAGGTTTGGGCGATGCGATTATGTGTGCCCGAGCATTTGTAGAGAATGAACCATTTGCGGTACTATTGGGTGATGATGTAGTATACAATCCAGGAAATCCATGTCTAAAGCAGTTGATTGACACTTATGAAACTCATGAAGGGACTGTATTAGGTACACAAGAGGTACTGGCAGATAAAATTAGTTCTTATGGAATTATTGCTGGGGAGCATATTAGT
>NZ_CALJON010000047.1 GCF_937981445.1 uncultured Veillonella sp.
GACATTGTATCTGGTCGTGGTGCTACGGAAGATCAACTTAAAACCGTATCTGATGCTATAAAATCTGTAACTAATGGTACAGGACCTAATGCAACAGGTGGTTTTGCCTTGGCTGGTGAAAATAAAGATGCTAATGGCAAATTGATAGAAGCCAAACAAGATCTTGGCAAAGCAATCCAAGTTAAAGGTGGCGTAACTGAAGGAACCGTTACGAGTGAGAATACTACGGGCAGTTCTAATATTACAACTAAAGTAAATAATGGTGCTTTAGAAATTAGCCTAAATAAAGACATAGATTTAGGTAGCGCTGGGTCTGTAAAAACAGGTAATACTATTATCAATAATGCAGGCGTTACTGCAGATACCCTTAAGGCTGGCGAGACAATCATTAATAATGCGGGTGTAGATACTAACAAAGTAACTACTGGTGAAATTGCTATCAAAGGTTCTGATATTAGTATTACTAAAGATGGCATTAAGGCTGGTAACACACAAATTACTGATGTAGCTAGTGGTGGCGATAAAAATGCTGATGGCACGTATAAAACAGATTCAAAAGGCAATCAAGTTTACTCTGATGCAGCGAATACAAATGCAGCTAATATTGGGGATGTGAAAAACATTGCTGGTAGTGAAGCAACAAAAGCAGCAGATGCTGTTCGAGCGCAAAGTGGTAAGAATATTACCGTGGACCCTACAACTAATACAGTAAATCTTAATGATTCTATTACATTAGGTGAAGGAAATAGGGCAATTACTATTGATGGTAAAGATACCGGAACCATTACAGTAGGTGGCCAAGCTGGTATTACAGTGGGTAATCAATCAACACAAGCTATTGATGACAGTGGTAATGCTGTAGGTGCTCCACAAACAGGTCATTATGTGACTGGTTTAAGCAACACCACTTGGAATCCAAGTGAAGCTGGTATAGTTCCAGGTCGTGCAGCTACAGAGTCTCAATTGAAAGTTATTGATGACAAACTTAACGGGGGACGTGTATTTGCGGGTGATACTGGTAACGTTACAGTGGCCCTTGGTGAAAGCTTAAATGTCACTGGTGGTGCGACCGATACAGCTAAATTGACTGATGGCAATCTAGGTGTAGTTGCTGAAGGTAATACATTAGCTATTAAATTAGCTCAAAATATCGATTTAGGCAGTGAAGGCTCTATTGCTATAGGTAATACTACAATTAATGGTGATGGTGTGTCTTTAACTGAAGGTCCTTCGATAACTAGAGATGGTATTGATGCCGGCGGTAATCGAATTACTTCAGTTGCTCCAGGGGCTGTAGAAGAAGGTTCCACTGATGCAATTAATGGGGGCCAATTATTTGAAACAAATCAAGCAGTCAATGCTATTGGCGGTGCTGTTTCAAAATTAGGCAATCGCATTAATCGAGTAGGTGCTGCATCTGCTGCCTTGGCGGCGTTACATCCATTAGATTTCAATCCTGATGATAAATGGGATTTTGCAGCTGGTTATGGTAACTACCGTGGTGCTAATGCAGCTGCTGTAGGTGCATACTATCGTCCTAATGAAGATACTATGTTTAGTCTTGGTGGTAGCTTCGGCGGTGGCGAAAATATGGTCAATGCAGGTGTAAGCTTCAAATTAGGACAAAGCAGTGGTGTAAACAATTCTAAAGTAGCCTTAGCTAAAGATGTACAAGCTTTAAAAGAGATTGTTAAAGCTCAAAGCGAACAATTACAGGCACAAAGCGCTGAAATTGAGCAATTAAAACGCGGCTCTGTTCCTATTGGCACAATGCCAAATGAAATGGCTAATGTAAACTTCTCTGATTTACCTCAAAATCATTGGGCCTACGGTTATGTTAAATCGTTAGCAGATAGAGGTTTATTAAAGGGGTATCCTGATGGGGAATTTAAAGGTGATCGTAACTTGACTCGTTATGAATTTGCGGCGGCTTTATATCGTGCCCTTCAAAATGGCGCACCGATGGACCGAGATATGCTAAAAGGGATTCAAGAATTTAATTCGGAAATTACTTTGTTAAGCAATCTTGATCATAGCCGTGTGGATCGCGTGTCTGGTGAAGATGACGATCGTAATAAAGTTGAGCGTGTACGCATTAACAATGAAGATGACACAGTTAATAAAGTATTCCGCGATGTTTATGGTGGTAAAATCCAAAAGGATCAGTAAATTTACTTAGCTCCATAGGAAGAGTAAAGGCAGTAAGAACAGTAGAAGCAGTAAGCACAGTAAGTACACGAAGGTAGCATATGCATAGAAATATGAATACGCTTAGAAAGACGTGTAAGTGCAGAAACACATGGGCGCTGAAAGCGGTGTATGCTCGATAAGGTGTATACTCAATAAGGTGTATACTTAATAAGGCGTACACGTTCAGAAAGCCGTGTAAGTACAAAAAACGCACGTATACGTGCAGAAACGCATAGGCGCAGAAAGACGAAACCGTTTAGTAAGGCGCGTAAGCATAAAAAAAGAAGCCCTGAGAGGTATTAACTCTCAGGGCTTCTTTTTATGTACGATTTAATATATTTATTATAAATCGTTTATAGATTGGTTAGATGCAGCTTATTTGAAGAATTTGCCTGCTAGGTCGGTTAAGCCGCCTACAAGACCTTGACCAGCTTCAGTGTCACCGAAGGCGCTAGTTAAGCTTTCAACTAATGTTGTAAGTTGAGCTTGGTCAAGATTTTTTATGTCATCAACACTTTTTACATCGAGGTTTTCAATGTTGTTTACTACATTCATAAATTTTTCTTGATCGACTTTAAAATAAGAACTGGCCATTTCTACTAATTTTTCTTTAATCATAAGAGCCTCCTAAAGGTACAATAGATAAAATAATACTTAAATAATACTTAAATAATACTTAAATACGAGAATATTACAATATTACGTAGAATAATAGCTATTAAAAGCATATATAATAGTTATATTATATCATAAAATAGAAAATATATCGAATAAATTAGATGCAGTTTTCTTAAGAGAAGACTCTTCATTGCATGTACATACGAGCTGTGATAAACTAAATACATACGTAAGACAGGGGCTTTGGCATTGCTAAAGCCCGTTTTGTCGTTGCATCAAATCAAATGGAGTTATTCATGGAATCATTACAAGAATTATTATATAAATATCCTGCCTATAAAGAGGCAGAGCAGGCTTTTGAGACTAAGGGCAAGCATATTATATATGGCCTTGGAGGTTCTCAAAAATCCTTTATTTACAGTCAGGCCATTCGCCGCATGGGGATGAAGCCTACCATCATTATTGTGCATGATAAAGAGCATAAAGAGCGATGGGAGCGGGACTTAGCCTTCCTATTGCCTCAAATTGAGGTAGTGCCGTTTCCGATTACTGAAAAGGTTGCCTTCATAACGGCTGCGCGAAGCCTAGAGAATCAAGCTCTTCAAATGAGAGCTTTAGGAAAATTATTAACTAAGAAGCCCGTTGTTGTGGTAGCCACTATTGAAGAGGCTACGCAATATATATTGAGCCCTAAGGAATTAAAAGAATATATTATTAACCTTGATTTACATGAGGAAGTAAATCGTGAAACATTATTAGAAAAATTAGTGGCTAGCGGTTACGAGCGAACAGACCAGGTGGAACAACGTGGTCATTTTAGTGTGCGCGGAGATATTTTAGATATATATCCAGTTAACAGTGATAATCCGTACCGAATTGAATTTTTTGATGATGAAATAGATACGATTCGCATTTTCTCCCGTGATACCCAGCGATCTATTGAAGTCGTGGAAGACTGTACTATTATGCCTTTTAATGTGCATGGAGATAATCAAGTAAGTGCTGATGCTATAGAGGAGACGGATTCGTTACTTTCCTATGGTAGTGAAGGGCTTGTGATTTATGATGAACCAAATCGTTTACAAGATACATTAAAGGGTTTTTTAAAGGAAGATGCTACCCACAGGGCACATCATATGACTTGGTCGGAACTGTTAAATACGGCCCAGGCTTATAGTGAAGTGGGATTCAACTTCTTACAGCAACGCATTAGCTCTTTTGGTACTAGTCACACTGTGGGGCTACAAGGTAAGTCGATGATTTCGTTTGAACGCCAAATTCCGCTCTTAACTGATGAAATTAAGGCATGGCAGGAGCGAGGCCGTCAAATTATTTTAGTAATGAATAATCGTCAACGTCTAGACGGTATTGAGCGAGCTTTAACAGAGGCTCAAATAGAATATGAAAGAGGCGACGAGCTAGCTGCTACGAACCACAAGGTACTGATTGTGGAAGGTTTATTAACGGATGGCTTTGAATTGCCTCACTGTGATTTAGTGGTCGTAACAGAAGGCAATATTTTTGGTCAGCAAAAGAAGAAACTTCGGAAGAAAGCGGCCAAAGGGCAGGAAATTACCTATTTCAGTGATTTGACCCTTGGCGATTATGTAGTGCATACCGTACATGGTATTGGTAAATATGTGGGGCTAAAAACAATTGAAACTGAGGGGATTCATAAGGATTACATTGAAATTGCCTATGCAGGTACTGATCGACTGTATTTGCCTGCAGATAATCTAGACCAATTACAAAAATACATTGGCAATGAAGGTGATGTGCCTAAAATTCATAAAATGGGCGGCCGTGAATGGGGCAAAGTGCGTCAAAAAGCACAGAAATCCATTGATGATTTAGCCGAGAAGTTGGTCCAGCTCTATGCGGAGCGTGAAGTGGTAGAGGGCTATGCGTTTTTACCAGATCAACCGTGGCAGCAAGAGTTTGAAGAAGCCTTTCCTTATGAAGAGACGGAAGACCAATTGCAAGCCACCCGTGAAATTAAAGCATCCATGGAAAAACCAACTCCTATGGACCGCCTCTTATGTGGCGATGTAGGCTTTGGTAAAACAGAAGTGGCCATGAGAGCTATTTTTAAGGCTGTTATGAGTGGCAAACAAGTAGCTGTGTTAGTCCCTACTACAGTATTGGCGCAGCAACATTATCAGACCTTTTTAGATCGCATAGGTGCTTTTGGTGTACGTGTTGATGTACTCAACCGTTTCCGTAGTGCAAAAGAGAAAAAAGATATTATTAAAAGGGCCAGTGAAGGCGAATTAGATGTACTTATTGGGACGCATGCCTTATTAAATAAAAAAGTAACATTTAGAAATCTAGGTTTACTGGTAGTTGATGAGGAGCAGCGATTTGGCGTGGCTCAGAAAGAAAAATGGAAGAGTTGGGCACAGTCTATTGATGTATTGACTTTAAGTGCTACACCGATTCCGCGCACCTTGCATATGAGTTTAGTGGGGGTTCGAGAAATGAGCGTTATCAATACACCTCCAGAAGAACGATTGCCAGTACAAACCTATGTTGTTGAATACGATATGAAGCTTATTGTTGATGCCATTCGAAGAGAAATACAGCGCGGTGGACAGGTTTATTTTGTGTACAATCGGGTCGCTTCTATTGGACATATGGCGGAATTACTAGAACAGGCTATGCCAGATTTGCGCTTTGCCATTGCCCATGGTCAGATGACAGGGGCTCAGATGGAAAGTATTATGGTGGACTTTTATGAAGGGCAGTATGACTTATTGCTCTGTACTAGCATTATTGAAACAGGGCTTGATATACCGAATGCGAACACCATTATTGTATATGATGCAGATCATTTAGGTTTGTCGCAACTGTATCAAATGCGCGGTCGTGTGGGGCGTTCTCGTCGTCGAGCTTATGCTTATTTTATGTATAGACCTGATAAAATGCTCAGTGAAACGGCGGAAAAGCGCTTAAAAGCGATTGAAGAGTTTACTGAGTTAGGGGCTGGCTTTAAGCTAGCTATGCGAGACTTAGAAATTCGTGGGGCCGGTAATTTATTGGGCTCTCAGCAACATGGCAATATTGCTTCCGTAGGCTTTGCCTTATATTGTTCTATGCTCGAAGAAGCCATTGCTAAAGCACAACATAGAGAGGTAAAACCAAAAGAATTGGCAGCGCCAAGTATTAATCTGGAAGTAGATGCTTTTATAGATGATGCGTACATTAAAGATAGTGCGCGAAAAATTCAAATTTATCAACGACTATTACAAATTCATAGTCTTAGTGAATTACGAGATTTTACTGATGAATTAATCGATCGTTTTGGCACCCCTACAGATCCAGTAAACCGCTTGTTGCAATTAGCTATGCTTAAGGAAAAGGCCCGGGTTATTGGCATAAAAAGTATTGTTAAACGCAATCAATTACTCACATTTGTCTGGGCTGATGATTCAAAGATGAGCGAATGGGATATGGGTGCTGTGCCTGCTAAAGAATGGGATCGCATGAAGGTACTTGATACAAAACCGGCTAGCCTTACCTATCAGCTAGCGGGGTTAACAGCACCCATTCAGGTGGTCTGTGACAATGTATTAAATGAATTAAGTAAGCGTGAATCCACGGTGGAAGCCAGTGGTGTTGAATTAAGTAAAGATGCTCATATGAAGGCGGCTACAGGACAGGCGGCGGAGTCTAACAGAGGGGCGAATCGCCCAGTACGTCATTAAGGAGGGACCGATGAATCGATTTTTAAAAGGGGCTATGATTTTAACCTTAGCTGGCATTATCGTTAAAATTATTGGCGCCTTTAGTAAAGTTCTTATCGCCCGTATTTTAGGTGGTGAGGGCATTGGCCTCTATCAAATGGCCTACTTGCTGTATCAAATCATAGTGAGCTTAGCAACAGCTGGATTACCCGTTGCCATATCAATTATGGTGGCAGATAAATTAGCCCATAAAGATATGCGCGGTGCTCATAAAATTTTCAAAGTATCTGGTGTTGTTTTATTTTTACTCGGTTCATTTTTTAGCTTAGCACTCTTTCTGAGCACGCCCTGGCTCATTGAAGCAGGATGGCTGGCTGACCCACGAAGTAGTTATGCTCTTATGACCTTAACGCCAGCAATTATTGTGGTTACCTTACTGGGGGCATTTAGAGGGTATTTTCAAGGCTTTCAAGATATGTTACCAACCGGTGTATCACAAGTAGTAGAACAAACCTTGCGCGTTACTTGTATGGTAGGATTTGCTTTATTCTTACTACCTCATGGCCTTCCTATGGCTGCTGCAGGCGCCACATTAGCGACCTTTCCAGGGGTAGCAGGGGGGCTGTTGGTGTTATTGTATTTTTATTATCGCCAACGGCATCTGAGAGCCTCTTTAATTGCGGTTCAAGATGAAGCACAAGCTAGCGAATCGGCTTGGCAAATTATGAAGCGTTTATTTGTATTGGCTATTCCTGTTTCCATGGCTAATATTATGATGCCTATTGTGTCAGGTATTGATCTCAAAGTTGTGCCAGGGCGGCTTCTTGAAGTGGGGTATACGATGCGAGAGGCCACCACCTTATTTGGCTATTTAACGGGCATGGCCACGTCTTTAGTGAACTTGCCTGTCATTTTGACTACCTCTTTAGCAGCGAGTCTAGTACCAGCTATTTCTGAGGCCTATGCCAAACAGGACATGAAGGAGATTCAAAATCGCAGCCATGTGGCCTTAAAAATTACAAGTCTTATTACAGTACCGGCGTTTGTAGGACTTTGCGTATTGGCAACGCCTATTTCAGACATGCTGTATGCTACGCCTAATGCAGGGGGCCCCATTGCGGTTATGAGTTTAAGTATTTTCCTCTTAGGCATGCAACAAGTGACTACGGGAATTTTACAGGGCTTAGGACATACATCAATTCCGATGCTCAATTTATTGGTGAGTACGATTATTAAAATTCCACTTAGTTGGTATTTAACAGGGCTACCTGAATGGGGCATCAATGGTGCTGCTTGGTCTACTAATATAGATTTTGGCTTGGCGGCCTTGTTAAATATGATTTTTGTAAAGCGCTATATTAAATACTCCATTCCTTGGGTAGAAACAATAAAAATATTTTTCTCCGCCTTAGCTATGGGTGGTGCTACAGTAGTAGTATATTACTTCTTAAGCTCTTTAACAGGCAATGTAGTGGGGGTATTAGGTGCTATTATAGTAGCTCTTATCGTTTATAGTGCGGGCTTGCTTATTACCAAAGCTATTAAAGCCGATGAGTGGGCTGCTATGCCTTTTATAGGAAAACGAATAGCGGCTTTTAGGGCTAAAAAAGAATTACAATAAGAAGGTGATTGTATGAATAAAAATGAAATAGATGAGACGAATGTTAATCCTAATGCTAGTACAGA
The DNA here is from genome assembly GCF_937981445.1 of uncultured Veillonella sp. GTDB lineage: Bacteria > Bacillota > Negativicutes > Veillonellales > Veillonellaceae > Veillonella_A. Next base: position 8,178 of record NZ_CALJON010000047.1, read on the forward strand.
TGCTGATACTAGGGATTTAAAAGGCCTTGATGGGGCTTCACTGGCTCCTCTTCGCAAAGTGGTAGCCGCTTTACGAGATCCTGAGGGGGGCTGTCCTTGGGATTTAAAGCAAACTCATAGTAGTTTGCGGCGTTATTTACTTGAAGAAGTGTATGAAGTATTAGATGCCATTGATAATCGCGATACTAATAATTTACGAGAAGAATTAGGCGATGTGTTATTGCAAATTATTTTTCATGCGCAACTTGCTGAAGAAAATGGATTATTTACAATACAAGATGTGATTAATGATGTGTCTGAAAAAATGATTCGTCGCCACCCTCATGTGTTTGGCGATGGAGCGACGGCTACTAATTTGTCATGGGATGAATTAAAAAGCCAGGAAAAAGGGCATCAACAGAGCAGTGTGCTCGATTCTGTATCAGTTGGTTTACCGGCGTTGCTAGGGGCTCAGAAGCTTCAAGAGAAAGCTGCAAAGGTTGGATTTGACTGGGATACAGAGCCGCCTGTGTGGGCCAAATTCGAAGAAGAAATGGCCGAATTTAAGGAAGCTATAGGAGAAAAAGACGAAGAAAATATGGAATTAGAGGCAGGAGATGTACTTTTTTCCTTGATTAATCTTTTCAGATGGTATAAAATAGGCGGTGAAAATGCACTAAACCGCACTAATAACAAGTTTAGACGTCGCTTTTTATACGTTGAAAAATGTGTAAAAGAAAGTGGAAAGTCTTGGGAGGAATTTTCACTAGATGAACTCGATGCGTTTTGGGACGCGGCGAAGGTGTTAGAAAACAAGCATTCGTTGTAATGGGGCATTGTGTCACATTGTATCTGAATGAAATACATTCTATTTTTTAAGGAGGTTCTGTCATGAACAAAACAGAATTAATCACAGTTGTTGCACAAAAAACTGAACTTAGTAAGAAAGATGCTGAAAAAGCAGTAAAAGCTGTATTTGAAACCGTTGCTGATGAATTAGCAAAAGGTGAAAAAGTACAAGTTATCGGCTTTGGTACTTTCGAAGTTCGTGACCGTGCTGCACGTGAAGGCCGCAATCCTTTAACAAATGCACCAATTAAGATTGCAGCTTCCAAATCCCCTGCTTTCAAAGCTGGTAAACAATTAAAAGAATTAGTTAACGCAGCAAAAAAAGAAGCAAAAGTTAAGCCTCGTAAAAAATAATTACGATGTGGCATTGAAGAAGAGACCCTTTTGGTACAATGTAGACTTGACTTTATCAGGTCTACACCAGGGGTCTCTTTTTTATTGCCTTGAAGAGAACGTAGTAGATGATTTCCTATTGAAGCTAGACGACTTAGTATTGAACTTACCTAGTTGCCCTTTTGAAGCGTGCGTTTTTATCAAGCCATACTTGCAATTATAAGGGGCATACTTTCTTCTTTATGAAAGAAAAAGTATGTTATAATACTTCATAGGGAAGGAGACTGTGAATGGACGATCAAAAGCAAGAACGCATACTGATTGTATCGGCTTCAATTGGCACAGGCCATACGCAAGCAGCGCGCGCTATCGAAGAGTATTGGGCTGAAAAGAATCCAGCAGCTCATATTACTCATGTTGATTTTTTAGATACAGATACATTTTCTTTTGATAATTTATTAAAAGAAACTTACATAAAGATGATTGACGTATTTCCTATGCTATATGATGTAATTTATCGTCTGTCGCAAGGAGATCGGAAGGGCAGTGCTGTTCAAACTGCATTGGCATGGATGTTGAAACGTCGTATGCTAAAGCTCATAAAACGGGAACAACCAGATGTAGTAATCTTTACGCATCCATTCCCTTGTGGCGCAGCCTGTATATTAAAACGACAAAACTTAATTGATGTACCACTAGTAGCTGTTATTACTGATTTTGAAGTGCATCAGTTTTGGGTATATAAACAAGTAGATGCGTACTTTGTAGGTAATGAACGGATGGTTCAAGAGCTCTGCGAAGCTGGCATTTCTGCTCATAAAATCACAGTTACAGGCATACCGGTGCGGCGGAGTTTTTTTGCACCCCGTGAAACACCTTATGATACGAGTGGACAAGTTACAGTTCTTATCATGGGTGGTGGTTTAGGCCTAGGCTGTTTAGAAACGGCATTACGACGTCTCGATGAGGTAAAAGGGATTGATCAGCTCATCGTAGTAACAGGACGCAATTCGGACCTATATGAAGGTCTTGTAGCTATGCAAAAGCATATGCATAAGCCAACGACCATATATGGTTATACCTTAGATATCGCTAAATTGATGCAGGACGCTACATTGCTAGTTACTAAGCCTGGAGGCTTAACCTGTATGGAGGCCATCACTGTAGGGCTTCCTATGGTGTTTTTTAGCGCCATTCCAGGACAGGAAGAGAGCAATGCTTCTTTCTTAGAGAAACAGGGCTATGCTCGTTGGGCCCGGGACATTCACAATCTTGAAGATGTGGTAACCGCCTTATTAAATAATCCAGAACGTCTTCATAAAATGGCCGAACTGGAAGGGCAATGGAAAATTGATGGGGCCAGCAATATTGTAGTGGCTGCGAAACAATTATTAAAAAGCGAAGCTCCTAAGGAGATAAAGTAATACCTGTTTGCTAATAAAGTAAGTATTTGCAATAGGGCAAAATATTTTGTAAAATAAATGTAATTTATATAGTTAGCTGTAGTTTTAGAGGAGGATTCATATGGACAGTGACACGTTAGAGTCATTTTATGAAAATTTAGGGTTTGAGTTAGTTGAAATTGATGATCGAGATACTTTGTTTTATCAAATCAGTGATAGCGGCGAGTATGCTACTATTACCGATGATAATGGAAATGTACCAGCGGGTTTAGATGAACCAATTATTTTTACCCTTTATGATGAAAATGATTCATTTCAGTGGAGTGTAACTATTGAAGACTCACATTATTTTGGCGAATTATTTACTCGTGTAGAAGATACAGAGGAATTATTATCCCATTTACAAGGCATTCGACAAGAAAATATTGCTCGTTACGACGAAGAAATGTAAGGGGCTCGAACACAGGTTAAGAAAAAAGTCCACCTTTTCTAAGGCGGACTTTTTGTTGTATATTGAAGGCAGGATATACCTTATTGAAGGTAGAATAGTATTATTGGAAGTAGGCGATGACTGACGGTAGGCTATTATCGAAGGTGAGCCTTTAGTATAGTTTATTAATTTTATTTCATAGAAAGGATGACACACAATGAGACATATTCGCGTATATTTTGATTTTTGCTGCCCTTATTGCTACAATGAGCATGAATTTTTAAAGGTCATCAAGAAAGAAACTAAAGAACCTATTGAAGTAGAATATTTTAGCTGGGAAATTCATCCTGATACTGCATTAGAAGGTATCGATTTCAATTTAAGCGATCCCTATGAGCATCAAAAGAAGCTCAATGAACTAGGTAAGCCGGTAGGGGCTACACCAGGGGATATGTTTAAGATTTACAATACGAAAAAAGCTCTTCAAATTCTTGAAGAAGCGATTAAACAGGGCGTACAAGAAGAGTATGTAGATCTTGTATTCCAAGCGTATTTTGTGGAACAAGTAAATATTGCTGATGATGCGGTTATTTTAAAACTTGCCGAAAAAGCAGGTGTAAAAGAGGCTCAAAAGGTATTGGCCGATGGGCGTTATTTAGATACGATTTTAGCTCATGATGATCATTGCATGAAAATAGGCCTTGAATATGTGCCAACCATTGAAGAAGATGGTAAGATTATTTTATCTGGCGCGCTTACCTTTGATGATATGAAAAAGGAATTTTTAAAGTAATCTATGAATATTTTAACATTACAAAATGTAGGACATTCCTATGGGACGCGGCGCCTTTTTGAAGGGGCCAATATGACCTTTACAGATAACAAACGAATTGGTTTAATTGGGGTTAATGGGACGGGGAAGTCTAGTTTTTTAAAATTATTAGCAGGATTACAAGAGCCTGAAAAAGGTAGTATTTTACGAAATGGCAAGGCGTCAATTTATTATTTGCCACAGGCCCCAGAGTTTGAGGAAGAGTCATCGATTTTGGAGAACATTTTCTTAGCTCATCATCCTGTATTAGGTTTGGTGCGGCAGTATGAAAAAGTTGCCCAAGAAGCACCAGGTAGTCCAGAGCATTTGCGTTTATTGCAGCGCATGGATACTGATGGGGGCTGGGATGTGGAACAACAGGGCCGTACGATTTTATCTAAATTAGGTTTTGCTGATTTAAGTCGTCCGGTAAAAATTTTGTCTGGTGGGCAACGCCGCCGTTTGGCATTAGGGCAAGCCTTACTATATCCTTCAGATCTACTTCTTTTAGATGAACCTACCAATCACTTGGATGAGGCAAGTATTGACTGGCTCGAAAAATATTTATTGGCCCGTAAAGGTGGCTTATTGATTAGTACTCATGACCGTTACTTCTTAGATGCTTTGAGCGATGAAATTTTAGAATTGTCTAATCATCATTTTTATACCTATGAGGGTAACTATGAGAAATTTTTAGCCTTAAAAGCGGATCGAGAAGAGCGCGAAGCGGCGAGTGCTGAAAAGCGTCGCCAATTTTTAAAGCGCGAGCTCGCCTGGGTACGCCGTGGAGCGCAAGCGCGGTCAACTAAGCAAAAAGCTCGGTTACAGCGTTATGAAAATCTCAAGAAACAAGAGGTGGTACGTCGCGCTGATACGATGGACCCGATTGCCTTAAAAAGCCGTTTAGGTAAAACTGTATTTGATATAGAGAATTTACACTTTGCATTTGATGACCGTCCTATAGTTGATGATTTTACGTACCATATGGGACGTCATGATCGCATTGGTATAGTGGGACCTAATGGGATTGGTAAATCCTCCTTTATGCGCCTATTAGATGGTACCTACGAGCCTTTACATGGTACTGTAGGGCGTGGTGAAACTGTGCGCATCGCTCATTTTAAGCAAGAATTGCCAGCTTTTGATGAAGATCAGCGTGTCCTTGATTATATTCGGGAAGACTATCGCTATATTGTATTGGCTGATGGCAGTACTTTAAGTGCCGGTCAGGCGCTGGAGCGCTTTTTGTTTACCCCAGAACTTCATGGTGTGCCTATCCGTAAATTGTCAGGGGGCGAAAAACGTCGCTTATGCCTCCTTAAATTGCTTATGAGTGCACCGAATGTGTTGCTCCTAGATGAACCGACTAATGATTTAGACATTCCCACGTTAGAGGTTTTAGAAGACTTTTTAGATACTTTTAGTGGCGTTGTAATTACCGTATGCCATGACCGCTATTTCTTAGACCGCGTAGTGGATAAATTATTTGTCTTTACTGGTGAGGGCCAAATTGAGATTATTCATGGCGCTTATTCCGAGTATAAAGATGCTCTAGAAGCTGGGAGAATAGAGCTTTATGGTGGCGCTAGTGAGACAAAGCATTCTAAACGGGAGGGGCGTTCTGAAAATGGAATGGCTATGACGTCTGAATCTGAGGCGGCGGTCATTTCTAAGGCTGAATCTATGAATACTTCCGAACCTGAAACTGTGTTTAGTTCTAGCATTGAGGCGGCTTCTCTTGGTAGTGCTAATGCTCAAATTCCTTCTAAAGTAGTTGAGCCAGCAGCGGTAAAGCCTTTAAATTTAGCGGAACAGGAAAAACTTTGTGCCTTAGAAGATGATATTGCCGAATTAGAAGGCCTATTAAAGGCATATGACGCTATGATAAATCAAAATTCAGGGGATTTTGAAGCGTTGCAAACTACTATGAAGGAACGGGCGCAAGTAGAAGCAAAATGGGAAGCTAAAACAGAGCGTTGGATGGAGTTGTCAGATCGTTTATAAGTTCTATATACAGTATTTTATTTTAACATAGATAGGGTTTATTTTTTCATGTATAAATTGCTATATTATGGGGATTTAATTAGTAAATGGCAAATTATGATGAAATTAGTAAATTTTCATAGCAGTAGTTACTTGGTCATTTGACTTTTTAACTACTGCTAATTTTTTGTTGCAATTTCAGTAATGATTTTTTGCTCTTTAACTTGATAAATTATGTTTAATAACAAGATAAATAACGCAAAAATTTGAAAAATAAAGTAATTATACAAAAAAGTTATAATTTTATTGGTGTTTCTAGAAATAAAAAGTTGAATTTTCCTATTTATATAGTATATACTGTAGTTAGACCTAAGTAAGTGATTTTGTTTTAGCAAGACAGAGGTACTCATTTTCCCAAGATGGAGGGATGTTATGAAGAATAACAAATGGGGAGGAAAACGTGTCGGAGCTGGCCGCAAAAAATCATTATTTGATAGAAAAGTCCGGACCTTTCGTTTGACTGATGCAGAATTCTTAGAAGTAAAGCCTCTTATCGATGCAATTCGTAAGAGAACCGAAGCTACTGCGTTAGCAGCCAAGGAAAAAGGTAAGTAATTGTTAATTTTTCGTAAAAAAGATTAACTTGTGGTACAATGAAGTCGATAGCCTTTTGGCTATCGACTTTTTGCCGTTATATAGTATTCTTACAGGTTTCATGTTAGTAATTATTACTAGTGTGGGGCGTATTTTTAGTAAGAATGTGATTTGTGATTTGAGGAGAGACTATAATGAATACAAATAAAAATACAGAATCTACTATGGTATCGAAGGTGGCCCTAGAAGATAATATGAAGGATGCAGTAGCTGATGTATCAAGCCGTTTAAGAGAACTAGATTATAATCCTATGATTTTACACGGTAAAGCGGATCGAACAGGGCAATTCTTAGAGCAATTAAAAGTTTATGAAGCAGATACAATCGCTAATTGGAATATTATGGAGATTACCGGAGACATCTTGGCAAAAGAGTATACAGACAGTGTAACTTATGGTCATGTGGCAGATTTCATGGAACGCTTTGTCAAAATAGATCGCTTAATTGTGACGAATTTTGATTATGTCTTAGAACAGGCAGATGAGTTAGAGCAACGCGCTATTGTACGTATTATTACGGCCTTACGTCAAAATATGCGCCAAATTATTCTTACTATTGAAGATGATGTATTGGCCTATGAAGCGAATGCGATTCAAGATATGATTGATTTGCTTAATAATGCCACTGAAGTAGGCATTAAATAAGCTATACATGAGAGTGGTAGACATCAAATAAGCTATACATGAGAGTAGTAGACATCAAATTAGTTAGTAATGGAATACATAGCTATCAAATTGATTAGAAATACAATATATAGTTATGAAATTAGTTAGTAACATATTTTGGGCTTATAAATGTAATCTTACAAAGAGTTAGTATAAAGAGTTAGTATAAAGAGTTAGTATAAAGAGCAACGCCACGGTCTTAAACCGTGGCGTTGCTCTTTTGTGTAGTATTGCGTATAGGTTTAAAGTGTACAATAGGTCTAGTGTAGGGATAACACTAAAGGAGAATAGTATGCAATAAAATGATACATTCATTAATACGTTTTTAATACATATTGTTTAACAAGCCGTTGATGCGGCGCTGTAATACATAAAGAGGGATTAAACTAGCTAAGAGCCCTATGATAATGATGAGTCCTAATAGAGGATAAGGGAGTAAAGTAATACTATTAGGTACATGAATAGCAGAGGTGCTCGTTACATAATTGGCGATGGTAGCATATACACTAAAGCCCCCTATAGAGCCGAGAATAACGCCTAGCAATAAGATGGTTGTAGATTGACAACAAAGAATAGCATAGAGTTGTTTAGATGAGGCACCTAAAGTTTTTAAAATCGCGTAATCTCGTAAACGACTCATGGTGGATAAGTAAATGGTTACAATCATAACCAATACAGAGAGGGCAATGATTAAATAACCGATTGGTTGCCAAATTTGTTCACCCCGGCCCATAAGGTTAAATAGTTGTACAATAGTTTGTGCTGGGAATACGATTTGTACATCCTTGCGATTGGTATACGTACTAGCTAATTGGTAGGCCTGACTATATCCCATTGGTTCGATTAAAATAGTTGTAACAGCACCTTTGGCCTTAGTATTAGCAGTACTAAGGGCAGAATGTAAGTCCCAAATACTTTGGATATCAGTTAAGACTGCTTGATCATAAGGCCCCTTGGTGGTATCTAAAATACCTACCACAGTAAATTGATGCTCTTCATGGGCTTTCCCCTTAGCTAGTTGACCATGGGTGGAGTAGAAGGTATCGCCAACTTTAAGGCCTGTTTTTTCTGCTACAGCAGAACCTATAACAGCTTCGAAAGGCTTTTTAAACACATTCCCTTTGTCAATGCGCAACCATTCAGGCGCTTTAGGTTTTGGCCGGATATTGAAAATTTCAGCTTCCGTGCCAATGAGTTTAAAACCTTGCACACTATCACCCATGGCGATTGGCACCGCAGAGAGCACTAATTTAGGTTGATTGCGGAGGGCTTCAACTTCAGCGTAAGGAATATTACTTAATGGTCGATCTTGCAAGAATACCGTATTCATAACCATTTGTTGACTGCTCCCATTAGCACCGACTAATAGGGTAAAGGGTTCAGTTGCCGTTGTTAACCCTTGTTGAAAGCCTAAGCCTAAAGCACCTACGAGGACGCTTAGTCCTATGGAGGTGGCCATAACTAAGAGTAGTAAGAAGGTAGTCAAGGGCTTAGACCACAATTGTTTCCATGCTATGCGATAAATCATAGAGCACCTGACTTTCTTACATCGGCCCCATTGGTAGGAGGCGTGCTTGTTACAACAGAGTGTAAAGCTTGTTTTTCTAAATGCAATTGGTTAGTAAAAGCCTCCATAATTGTTGTATCATGAGTGGCGATTATTAAGGTAGCACCTTGATTTTGGCAATAGGAGGTGAGCAGATTCAGTACAATTTCACTATTGTGGGCATCTAAGTTAGCTGTAGGTTCATCAGCTAATAAAAGGGTAGGATTTTTTATTAATGCTCGTGCAATAGCCACTCGTTGTTGTTCCCCTTTGCTAAGCTGGGCGGGCTTTTTGTGAGCAAAGCCTACAATATCCATAGATACCATTAATTGCTCTAAATCATTTTCGTATAACAGTTTATCAGACAGATGACTAAAGTAGGCACCTGTAGTGATGTTCTCCTTAGCGGAGAGGAAGGGAAGGAGATTAAAATCTTGGAAGATATATCCCACATGCTCCCGTCGCCAATTTGTAATGTCTTTAGGGCTACTAGCCGTCAAGTTCATATCATCAATGATAATCTCTCCTTCGGTAGGGCGCAGTAAACCGGCTAAACAATGTAACAGTGTAGATTTACCGCTTCCGCTAACACCAGTGAGACACCATTGGCTAGCTGTGTCAGCTTTAAAATGTGGTACATGGAGAGCATCAATATACTGCTCCCCATCTTTGTACCGATGAATTAAATTCTTAATTTCAATCATAAAATCACTCCATTTTGAGTAGGAGATTTGCTGCAGAGCAGGATTATTCAACGGTGGCATTTCTGATTCGAACGAGGCTTACAAAGCCCGTTTCTGAATCAATATAGCTGCCTAGTTCTAATTGTCCTGTTACAGTAATGTCCTGGTCATATGGCAAAGCCGTTACTGAATCATCTAAGTAGACGACTACAATATTGCTTGGCCAATCAGCATCAGTCGAACAGAAAGGGCAAATTGACATGGGAACTTGGGTAAGTACGAAGAAGTTAATGCTTGGTTTCAATGGTGGTGCCATATAGCCTTGCATAGTAACGGTGCTCCCATTTAACGATTGAAGTGTGTCAGATAATATAAGCCCCTGTGAGGTGGCACCGGCATACATTTCATCAAAGGATAGCCATTGTGCTTGTACTGAAGGAGCAGCTAGTGCTGCTCCTTGCAATACGACTAAAAGAAGAAGGTAACGACAAACTAACTTAAGAACTCTCATTTTTTAGCCACATCCTTGGTTGCATCAACGCCTAATGCACGCATGATACCAAAGAAGACTTCTGTGTTATCCATAACGCCATGGAAGTATTCAGAGCCTGGACCTTGAGCCATAAGCACTACATCATCGGCGGAATGTACTTCGCTTGTTTCACCTGTAGTTGTTGGCAATGTACCTTGCACTAGACGTGCTCCCTGTGGCGCACGATTTGGGTTGGCAATAACTAGACCGTCTTTGCCAGCTCTAGCTGGGTCATTTGGAGTAGGTTGGAAACGATAGTTTTCATAATGATCTGGGGAGTTGGCGTATTGTACAGCAAGCGTCACATCGGCATCAGGATTGTCTGGGAAGCCATCGCGATTAGCATCGATGAAGGTTGGCCATTTAGCATCAGCATATACACGTACCCCTTCACGACCTACTTTGCCGTCTGCTTCACTATAAGTACCAGTAATACTTACGCCATGAGCATGGTCGGCCACTACGATGATAAGGGTATTATCGCCATGTGCTTTGGAATAGTCTTGTGCGTATTTAATGGCTTGGTCAAATTCGATGGTGTCATAGGTGGCACGTTGCCAATCCATAGTGTGAAGTTGTTTATCGATGGAGCCAGCTTCGGACATGAGGAAGAAGCCATTTGGATTCTTTTCTAATACTTCAATTGCTTTTTTAGTCATATCTACAAGACCTGGTTGGTCCGTGAAGCCTTTTAATACTTTTTCATTTGGTGTTAAGAAGGCGCGGTCCATGTATACATTCATTGTATTTAAGGTGAATAGACCAAGGATTGGTTGATCCCCAGTGAGCTTATTAAGCTCTGTTTTAGTACCGGCGAACTGATAGCCCTTATCCTTAAATTCTTGAATAACATTGATATTATCTTTACGTTTGGAGCCTGGTGTGGATAGTGGTAGGAAGAACTGAGAACCACCACCAAGAACTACGGCTGGAGGATTTTGGCGATTAATAAAATCATTGGCAATGAAGTTTTGTTCCCCACGTCGTCTTGTATGAGCTGTAACAGCTGCTGGTGTAGCATCTGTTACAGCAGCGGTTGTTACCATGCCATAGGACATGCCTTTAGACCGTGAGACGATTTCAGCAATGGTTTCCACTTTAGGAGCATCAAGTGAATCTGGCGTACTATTTTCATATACGCCCATAGCATTAACTACTGACTTGTTACCTGTATTGTAAGCAGAAGCGCTATTAGCCGAGTCTGTTACGATGGAGTCATAGCCTGATGTGGTGATTAAAGCGAGGTTTGGCATTTTTTCCATGTTGAGCACGTCATTGTACTTGCCTTCGGATAAGCCTTTAGATAAAATACGGGCCATTTCTTTTGCTTGAAGGCTCATGCCATCGCCGACGAAGAGGATTACATTTTTCGCTTTTTTCTGAGCTTGTTCATTTACGACTTCGTAGTTGGCTGTACGCGTAATACTCGAGTTACCATTAGATGCCACTACTTTTACAACTTGGGAGCCAGTGTTTGAGAAGTGCACATCGTTGATGCGGTAGGAAAGATGCGTGCCTTGATTGATAATTTCAGGCTTTTCTTGTAACACTTTTGCTGCATCTGTACCATTGATTGTTACCGCCACTTCCTTGGTGCTTGATGGTAGTTCTACTTCAAAGTCAAATTGTTGACCGCGCCAAAGTTTGGCCCGATTAATAGGTAAAATTTTAATATCATTGCTAATTTGTGGTAATTGATTAGCACTGAGTTCTTGAGCCGCTACGACTTTAGCTGGTGCGGCTTGTGCGTCTGCATTGCTAGCAGCTTGGCCAATGATGGGAGAAAATGCCAAGGTGCTGGCTAAACTTAACATAATGGTTAGACGAAGACGCTGTTTCTGATTCATAATGAAATCCTCCTATAAATAAAGATACTCTTCTTGCCCTAATCCTAACAAAGAACCTTGAAAAGATACAGAAAAAATACTGTAAAGTATTTGTAACGATTTTGTAATTATAGGTAATATATTGCGTAATAAGGCCGTTGTCATGGATGGTTTATGTATAGTCAGTATAAGGAGGCTTATATGTATTAATAAGAAATTACTATGGGGAATAGAATCATGCTAAGACAGCGCATTGAAAACGATGATAGGATTACATCGAAAAAAATAAATCTATTATGACTTATGCTCAAAATTAATAATCAATATACAAAATTGTAATACAAGCTTGTAAGTGCCTTTTTATCTGCTATAATGAAATTATAAACTATACTATAGAATTTACGTTTTGGCGGATTTTATACATAGTTTTTATGTAAATGGACTTCTAGGGTCCGTATTAGTTTATGTTGTTGTAACAACAAGGTACAGAGGGGTAATTAATTCGAATATACGTAGCCGACTCCATATCGACCAAATAAGACCTAAACGATGCCGTTGTTATAGCTAGGTACACTATGTGTGATTATCTTAAGTAAGATGAATTGTAAATGTTAAGTAAGGCGCTTAAAGGGGGATATGTATATGCAAGTACCAATGTTATTGAAACCCATTGAAACAACAGCGGCAGCGGTTTTAATCGGGCAGCGAAAGTCAAATTTACCTATTGGGCGAATGCTGATTCTTAGCTTTTTAGCGGGTGCTTACATAGCGTTTGCAGCACAAGCGTCTAACATGGGGGCTTATAATTTGCTCGCCATGCCAGAAACTTTTGGTTTAGGTCGTACTGTGGCAGGTCTCATTTTTGGCAGTGGGCTCGTGTTTGTAGTTCTTACAGGGTGTGAATTATTTACTGGAAATGTGCTTATTACAGCGAGTATGGCCGCCAATGAAGTGACAGCCGCTCGAATGCTTCGTAATTGGTTTTGGGTATATTTAGGTAATTTTTTAGGTTCTCTCTTTATCGCTTGGAGTCTTTGCCAGTCCGGCTTGTGGGGGAGTAGTGGACATCTTTTAGGCGCTATGACCTTGAAGATTGCTTTAGGAAAAATTAGTTTATCCTTCGGTTCGGCCCTAATTTTAGGGATTCTTTGTAATTGGCTCGTTTGTCTGGCTGTGTGGCTCAGTTTTTCTACCATGTCTATGCCAGCCAAGATTATGGGGATTTTCTTACCGATTTTCATGTTCGTATTGTCGGGCTTTGAACATAGTGTAGCTAATATGTACTATATTCCAGCAGGTATTATGGCAGCTCAAGACCCTGCCATTGCGGCTAAGGCCTTGGCTATAGGGGTAAGTCCTGAAGGGATTGCTTCGCTTACATGGAGTAATTTTATTCTTAAGAATTTAATTCCAGTTACTTTGGGTAATATGATTGGAGGCATTTTATTCATTGCCATGGCGTATTTCTATGGACATGGTAAACCTAGCAAAGAAATGCTTGAATCTGTAGAAAAAGGAATTTTTAAATAAATAATGAGGACTCTCATTACGGATCTGGCCCTGTAGTTGACCTTATACTATAGGGCTAGATTTTCTTTATACTTAGTTTTTTATACTTAGCTAGATTTTTTATATGGAATTAGATTTTATATGGAGCTAGATTTTATACTTAATTATGGGGCCTTAGCATTGACCCTTTTCAATATCGAAAAAATTCGCTATACTAATAATTGAAAAGTAGTAAATGAAGATTACAAAATATTTGACCTGGTGAGCTTATTTTTTATAGCTCATAGCAGTAGAAATGGAGTAACAGATGGAATATACCGGTATTTTATATTCAGTAGAGAATCATGTAGCTACGATTACCTTTAATCGTCCAGAAGTACAAAATGGTTTTAATGTGCCTATGTGTAAGGAAATATTAGATGCTATTGAGCGCACAGAGGCTGATCCAGAAGCGCGCGTATTATTATTCAAAGCCAATGGTAAGGTCTTCTCGGTAGGGGGCGACTTGGCAGAAATGAAGCGTGCTGTTGAAGAAGATGATCAACAAGCCTTAGTGGCTATTGCTGAATTGGTTATGCAAATTTCATTTGCTATGAAGAAGATGAGTAAACCTGTTGTTATGAGTACTGATGGTGCTGTAGCAGGCGCAGCTTTTAACATGGTATTGGCAGCGGATCTTTGTGTGGCATCGACAAATAGCCGTTTTATTCAGGCTTTCGTAAATGTAGGTCTTGCACCTGATGCTGGCGGTATGTTCTTGTTGACTCGTGCCATTGGCATGAATCGAGCTATGCATTTAGCTATGACAGGGGAAGCTGTTATAGCTGAAAAGGCAAAAGAATACGGCTTTGTATATAAAGTATGTGAGCCAGAATTATTAGTAAAAACAACAGATCGTCTTTGTACACGCTTAGCAAAAGGTCCTGAACTTTCCTTCAAAGCGATGAAAGAACAAATGTGGGCCGCCTTCTTTAGCAATTGGGATGAATATGCTAAATTAGAAGTGGAGTTACAAACATACTTAGGTTTCTCTGAAGACTTCAAAGAAGGCGTTCGGGCCTATGCAGAACGAAGAAGACCTAAGTTCCAAGGGAAGTAGTTAAATAGACTAGGTCTCGTCTTTGAAAAATAAATATCATTTTTAGGAAAAATATAAAAGATGTCATATATACGCGCTCTCAGGTTAGTCAAACTAAATGTTCGCTTCGTATATGTGACATCTTTTTTGGTAGAAACAGATTTGTAGAAATAGATAATGTACTTACAAAGAATGAGACCGTCATCGGTATGAGAAGTTTATACAGCTCAGTATGTGAGAAGGTTATACTGCTATGGATAAGTGGTATTGTACACTTTATTTAATGCTCTTTATACTAATACTTGTGAAGTGATTATTACCTGCCCTTGTATGTAATGTATGGGAAAGGTAAATATTGTCTTGAATTTATAATGAAGGAGAAAGTTTCATGAGTATGTATAATTATAATAAAGATACAGTAGAGTTAAATAATGGTGTTACAATGCCAATTTTGGGCTTTGGTGTTTATCAAGTACCACCTGAAGAAACGAAGCAAGCTGTGCTAGAGGCTTTAAAAGCAGGCTATCGTCATATTGATACGGCGCAAGCTTATGGCAATGAAAAAGAAGTGGGCGAGGCCATTAAAGAGTCGGGGATTCCGAGAGAAGAGCTCTTTATTACGACAAAAATTTGGATTAGCAATTTTGGTTATGAAGCAGCAAAATCATCTATAGATCGTTCATTACAACGCATGGGGTTGGACTATGTAGATTTATTCCTTTTACACCAACCATTCAGTGATTATTATGGTGCCTATCGCGCCCTAGAAGAAGCTTATGATGAAGGTAAAACGAGAGCTATTGGGGGAAGCAATTTTTATCCAGATCGTTTAAGTGATGTAGCCGCCTTTAACCGTATGGTGCCACAAGTGAATCAAGTGGAAACGCATCCTTTTAATCAACAAATTGAGGCTCAGGAAAACATGGAAAAAAATAATGTTCAAATTGAGTCTTGGGCTACATTTGCTGAAGGGCGCGGCGATATTTTTAATAATCCTATTTTAAATGAAATTGGTAAGGCTCATGGTAAAACAGCAGCACAAGTAATGATTCGTTGGCAAGTACAAAGGGGCATTGTTTGTTTGACTAAGACTGTACGACCTGAACGAATGGCCGAGAATTTTGATGTATTTGACTTTGAATTAAGCAAAGAAGAGATGAATCGCATTCAATCGTTAGACCGTAAAGAAAGTTTATTCTTTAGTCATCAAGATCCAAAAACAGTGGATTTCTTCATTGGCTTGGTAAAGGACCGTGAAGATTTAGATTTATAAGAAGAAAGAAAAAAACACAGGTAGTGTTTCCTAATAAAAGGAAATGCTACCTGTGTTCTTTATATTATAGTGTGAATTGTTTATTTAGAATTAACGATCACCGTTAAAAATGGAGTTTTTAACGATTACATAGTCAACTTTTCGAATGGCATTTAGATTGTTGCCACCTGCATAGGAGATGGAAGATTGAAGGTCTTGTTCCATTTCAGTTAATGTGTCAAACAAGCTACCTTTGGAAGGAATGTACATTTTTTTACCTTCTACATTTTTCTTTTCCCCTTTTTGGGATTCAGAGGCACTGCCGAAGTATTCTTTATATGGTTTGCCTTCGATTTCTACAGTTTTGCCTGGGGATTCTACATGACCTGCAAATAAGGAACCGATCATAACCATAGTAGCACCAAAGCGAATGGATTTAGCAATATCGCCATGGTCACGAATGCCACCATCAGCAATTACAGGTTTAGTAGCAGCCTTGCTGCACCAACGAACAGCAGATAACTGCCAACCACCAGTACCAAAACCAGTTTTTAATTTAGTAATGCATACTTTACCAGGTCCAATGCCTACTTTAGTGGCATCGGCGCCAGCATTTTCAAGCTCACGTACTGCTTCAGGAGTACCCACATTACCAGCAATAACGAAGCTGTCTGGTAATTGTTTCTTAATATGTTGAATCATTTGAATTACAGAATTAGAATGGCCATGAGCAATGTCAATGGTAATAAATTCAGGGGAAAGACCAGCGGCTTTGATTTCATCTACAAAAGCAAATTCTTCGTCTTTAACACCAATACTAATGGATGCGTAAAGACCTTGTTCTTTCATGCGTTTAATGAAGTCTAAACGAGTATGTGGTGCAAAGCGGTGCATAATGTAGAAATAATTTTCACGGGCTAATTTTTCAGCTAATTCTTCATCGATAATTGTTTGCATATTAGCAGGAACCACTGGTAAGCGGAATGTATGGGAACCTAATGTTACAGTTGTGTCACATTCACTACGGCTGTTTACAATACATTTATTAGGAATTAATTGGATATCTTCATAGTCAAAAATATTTGTTGTATTAATCATGGAAATCCTCCTATTCTCATGGTTATCACATAATAATCCATTAGATATTATATAGAAAAATTTAAAAATAAGCAAGATGTAGATGAAATAAATATTACAACTACAATATATTGTAAGGTGTATTTGCTCTATAGTATATGACAAGAGACAAGATTTACTTATTTCTACTCTTTTTGTCTACTTATACTCAACGATTGTACTGTGAATGTGCTATAATAAAGTTATTATTAATAGTATGTATTACTATAGATGGTATTGGGTAAATAGTGCATAAGGATGTAATAATGGGTTAGCATTTTTGAGGAGGCTTTCATTATGGTTCAAAGACAGCGAACTCGCATGATTGTTGAAGCGGGTTTATGTATCGCTATTGCTTATGTACTTCATTTTATTGTGTTATTTCAAATGCCCCAAGGCGGCTCAGTAAATGCGGCCAATTTGGTGCCACTGGTTATTTTCTCCATGCGTTGGGGTGGAAAACAGGGTATCTTGGCTTGCACTATGTATGGTGTGATTGCCTTTTTATTGGGGGCTAAATTCTCCTTGCATTATTTGAGCATTTTACTAGATTATTTAGTAGCTTATGGTGTTATGGGGATTACAGGATTTTTTAGAACGAGTCATTTAGGTGTGCTCATGGGCTTTGGGATTAGCTCTTTACTTCGGTGGTTTGCTTCCGTAGTATCGGGGGCTGTCGTATTTGCTGCATATGCACCGGTGGGGCAAAATCCATGGATTTATTCCATGGCATATAATGCCACTTATATGATTCCTGAATTTATTATTAATGCCCTCGTAATTTTACTATTTTATAATCGCATTATGCGGGGTATTACAATGAGCACTCGTTAATAGGAGGCGTTTGCGTTCTGGTGGTGCCTAGGAGGCATTTGCTTTCTGGTAGCTCTAGGTGGAGTTGGTTTATTTCTTAGCGCCTGGGCACATTCTGCTTACCTGTTAGGGGGAATAGCTGAGCTGGAACTGTAATTGTTTTAGTACAGTATGTTGAGTATTAAAAGGAATGAAATGGAATTGAAGAAGGTGATAGGGTGAAACGACTTGTTCTCGAACGAACAGACGGTCATCATGCATATAAAAGAGGCGTGCTTATTTTAAGTGGTGGAAAGAGCTCTCGTATGGGGCAGAGTAAGGCTGATTTGCCTTGGCAAGGGGGCACTTTGCTGACGCATATGTTGGACAGGGCTAGATTGAGCGATCCTAATGATATTGTGATTTCCACTAATACCCCCATTGATTTGCGTTTGCTTTCCGGCGATTTGTATGAATCACATCCTTTAAGTGATTGCAAGGGACATAAAAAGCTTTGTAACGAAGAGTTGAGGGCTATTGATCCTCATGAAACGCATTGCCTTCAATGGAAGGTAGGCGAATCTACACCTATAACTATATATGTAGTTGCTGATGTAGGCGGGAGTCATGGCCCCTTAAGTGGTATACTAAGTGGCTTGCAAGAGGGACGAAGCGAAGTATATATGACTGTGTCCATCGATATGCCGTTTTTTGAAAATTTTGATTTTGGTACTACTTGCCATATGTTAGATCGCTTGGGTGAAGCACCTATTGATTGCGTTGTGCCTACATTGCATAGTCGCATAGAACCTATGGGAGCTTTGTATAGTAAACGCTGTATTGAGGCTATAAAGCAGTTGTTACAACAAGAGGAGTACCATGTACGGGCTTTGTTTGACCTTGTAAAAACGGAGTATATTGTTGTCGATGATAAGGCATTGGAGTATAAAAATGTAAATACGCCATTAGAGTTTAAATTAGCTAGAGCTAAGGCAGAGAATACTAAACGTAAGGTACCGCTTATTTCCGTTTGTGCCGCCCAGTCTAAAACTGGCAAAACAACGATTGCTACGGCGCTGATTAAGGCCTTAACAAAAAAAGGATTTGACGTAGGTTTTGTAAAAAGTGATGGCCATGGCTTTACCATGGACCAGGAGGGGAGTGATACTTGGCAAGCAACCGAGGCCGGTGCCACAGCAGTGGCCATTAGTGGGCCTACGAGCTATGCTATGATTGTTTCGCATAATAAAAAGAAGGATATTGCAAGTTTGGCGGAGAATTTATCAGTAGACCTTGTTGTATTAGAAACACGCAGTCGAGGTGTATTACCTATTATTCAGGTTGTTCCTAGTTTTACTGATGTAGTTACAAGTGTAGACTCTACGGATGTGCCTATAAAAGACACAGATGTAGTAGCCATTGTGTCCATGACAGAAGAAGCGATACCACAGCAAGACGGCTTATGTACAAGGTGTTATTTTACAAAGTCCCAAATAGAGGCCTTGGCGGATTGGCTTTGTGAAGAAGCTATATAAGTTGCGTTATAGAAAACATCATATGAGTAACCCAGATTAGAAACAACAATAATAGGATTAGGTATAAAGTAGAAGCGATTCAAGTGAATGAGAGGATGCCATATGCAAACTAACTATGAAAAAATTGTGTCTGTTTGTTCGTATTGTGGTTCAGGTTGTCAAATTGAGTTTACTGTAGACAAAAAAGCCAATCGTATCATTGAGGCGAAAGGGGCTCCTGGACGAACAAATGAAGGCCGCTTATGCTTAAAAGGTTTTTATGGTTGGGATTACTTAAATGATCCTAAAATTTTAACGCGTCGTATTACACAGCCTATGATTCGCAAGGGCGGTAAGGGCAGTGAGTTAGAAGCTGTAAGTTGGGAGGAAGCCATACAATACACAGCGGATCGCTTAAAGGCGATTATTAAAGAATATGGTCCTGATGCGGTTATGGGCGCTGGTTCAGCCCGTGGACCAGGGAATGAAGCGGGCTATATTACTCAAAAATTTATGCGTGCTGTCATAGGTACAAATAATGTGGACCATTGTGCGCGTATTTGTCATGCTGCTTCCGTTGCTGGCTTAAAGCAAACTATTGGTGAAGGCGCTATGTCAGTGAGTGTGCCTGAAATTGAAGATGCAGAAGTTATCTTTAATATAGGCTATAATGGGGCTACTTCGCATCCTATCGTGGCACGCCGTATAGTAAAAGCTAAGGCAAAAGGGGCGAAGATTATTTGCGCAGATCCGCAGATTTCTGAAACAGCTCGTATTGCCGATATTCATTTACAACAAAAAGGCGGAACAAATTTACTATTACTCAATGCTCTTGCGTATACAATTATTGAAGAAAAATTATATGATGAGCAATTTATTAAAGACCATGTAAATGGTTTTGAAGATTTTGTACCAAAACTAACAGGTTATGCACCTGAAGCGGTAGCTCATTTAATTGGTGTTTCAGCACAGCAAATTCGTGACGCAGCACGTATGTATGCATCCTCTAAACATTCCGTAATTCTTTGGGGCATGGGGATTACCCAATTCTCCCAAGGTGTAGATAGTGTAGCTGCTTGTTCTAATTTAGCCATGTTAACTGGGAACTATGGTCATTATGCGACTGGCGTAGGTCCTGTACGTGGACAAAATAATGTACAAGGGACTTGTGACATAGGGATTTTACCTGATGTATATCCAGGGTATCAATCGGTTACTGATGCGGCGGTACGTGAAAAATTTGAAGACGCTTGGGGCGTTAAATTGTCGCCTAATGTGGGTATTAAATTAACACAAGTGCCTGAATATGTATTAGAAGAAAAAGACCCTAAAAAACAAATTCATGCCTACTATATTATTGGGGAAGATCCAGCACAATCAGACCCAAATCTAGAAGAACTGAGAGAGTCCTTACGAAAGATTGATTTCGTTATTGTCCAGGATATCTTTATGAATCGTACGGCTGAGTATGCCGATGTATTATTGCCTGCCACTGCTTGGGGCGAACATGATGCTATCTATACTAGCTGCGACCGTGGCTTCCAACGAGTGCGCAAGGTAATTGAGCCTCCAGAAGGTGTTAAAACTGATTGGGCGATTCTCTGTGAAATTGCTACGGCCATGGGCTATCCAATGCATTACAATAATACGGAAGAAATTTGGGATGAAATGCGTAAATTAGCGCCTAAATTCACCGGTGCCACTTATGCAAAAATTGAAGCCCTAGGTGGTGTTCAATGGCCTTGTTACGATGAAAGTATGGATGATAAAGGGACTATGTTCCTTCATGAAGGTGGTCATTTTGCAACTAAAGACGGACGCGGTAATTTAGTATTTACTGATTATCAACCAGTAAAAGAGGAAGTAGATGAAGAATATCCATTATCTTTCTGTACAGTTCGTGAAGTAGGTCACTATTCAGCGCGTACTATGACTGGCAATTGTCGTATGCTTCGTCAATTAGAAGATGAACCAGGCTGGATTGCGATGAATCCTAAAGATTGTGAAGCCTTAGGTGTGGAACAAGGCGACCTTGTTCGCGTACGTTCTCGTCGAGGTAGCTTGATTACCCGTTGTCTTCCAACAGAACGGGCTAAAGAAGGGGCTACATACATGACGTATCAATGGTGGATTGGTGCATGTAATGAGCTTACCTTAGGAGAACTTGATCCAAAGAGTAAGACCCCTGAGTATAAATACTGTGCATGTCGTGTTGAAAAATTAGATGATCAAGCAGAAGCAGAAGAATATGTGAAGTCACAATATGCTTTAATTAGAGCTAAAAATGGTATAGTAAAGGCAGGTGCCGGTGCATGAATCGATTTGTAAAAGGAAATCCCTTACTTTGTATAGGTTGCCGTACATGTATGGTAGCATGTGTAGTTGCTCATAGAGGCAATGGTATTTTTACGACTGACCCAGATAGTGAAGATTTTTATCCTCGTATTCATGTCATTAAGACGAAGACAAAAACGATGACGGTACAATGTCATCATTGTGAAAATGCACCTTGCGTTACTGTTTGTCCTGTAGGGGCCTTAGAAAAGGGTGTTGATAGCATTTTACTTCATGAAGAACGTTGTATTGGTTGTCAGCAATGTACTATGGCCTGTCCATTTGGGGCGATTCAAATGAAGACCCTTGATGATGAACAAGGGGTGCGTACCATTGCTAATAAATGTGATCTTTGTGCACATACCGAAGAGGGTACACCAGCTTGCGTATCTCATTGTCCAACAGAAGCATTGACTTACTATGTAGATGATGCGATTCAAACGATTGTAAGTCAAAAGAACCTTCAAACGGCTCGTAAAGCTTGGGCTGCAAAGGAGGGACAAGTATGAACCAATTTGTTTTTTGTGACGTAGACCTATGCATTGGCTGTGGCATGTGCGAACGGCAGTGTATTATGGCTCATCATGGCTTGAAAATGACTGAAGTGCAGTTAGATAATCCGCTACAACGGGCTCGCTGTAAGTCTTATCGTTTACCGGAAATGAAGGTAGCTGTACATTGTCGTCACTGTGAAAATGCTCCTTGTATGAAGGCTTGTCCAGTGAAGGCAATTTCTAAGCGCAATGACAATATGATTTATGTAGATGAAGATACTTGCATTGGCTGTCGCGAATGTGTGCTTGCTTGTCCATTTGGGGCTGTGCGTATGGCACCTGTTGAAGAAGGTCGCGTAGTGGCAACAAAATGTGATTTGTGCATAGATACTGAAGCTGGCACACCTGCCTGTGTAAAGGGTTGCCCTAAAAAAGCGCTAACTTTGGTAACCAGCGAAACGATTAAAGAATTAATTCGGCATAAGCGTGAAACCTTTGCTTAAAGAGCGTGACTCTAAAGGTCGGCTGCTTTTGATTGTAATTAGGTCGATTGCGTTTGATTGTAATTTAAAATGTATCCGTTACAATGGCAACAGATGCAAAGAAAAAAGTATAGTATATTGGACAAAGAATATACTTGGTAAATTGTACATCAATTGTATTGGGTGGCGTAGTGCGATAGTGCTACGCCTTACCAATTTATAAGGATGGGAGATTATATGAAGGCCATAACAGTAGATGAATGCCAGGCGATTTGGCAGAATAAAATAAGTGAAAGGCATATACCAGCAGTGGAACACATTCCCATATCACAAGCATTAGGCCGTGTATTAGGGGCTGATTTAGCTGCAAAAACAGATATGCCGCCTTTTCGCAAATCCCCTTATGATGGTTATGTTATTTCATATAGTGAAGGTCAAAGTCGATTTAAAGTAGTGGGATTAATTGGTGCTGGCGAGACTTTTGATGGCGTTGTACAAAAGGATGAAGCTGTTCGCATTATGACGGGGGCCCCCATCCCAGAAAGCTGCGATACGATGATTATGCAGGAGCGTTGCCTAGTAGAAAACGACTATATTACAGTTCGTGGGGCCATTACGAAAGGCGATAATATTATCCCGAAAGGCGAAGAATGTGCCGCCCATGACATCATTTTGCGTGCGGGTACTTATTTAGATGCCGGTGCTATCGCTGTGGCAGCGGGCTTGGGGTATAGTCAAATTCCGGTGTATAAAACATTGCGCGTGCTTGTCCTTACTTCGGGACGAGAAATTGTATCCTTAGATGAGCCCCTCGGTGCAGGTAAAATATATAATTCCAATTTGTTTATGCTAACTAATTTGCTAAAAACTCATGGCTTTGATTTAGTTAAAACCTATCATGTCAGCGATGCACCAGATTGTTTACATGAAGAGATTGAAAGAGTGAAACTGCTGAGTCAAGACATGGATATTATTATTAGTACAGGTGGTGTATCTGTTGGTTTATTCGACTCCATGCCAGCTATTTATAAGGCCTTAGGGGGTGAGGAATTGTATACGCGTCTTTTGATGCGTCCAGGGGCGGCGTCTTTTGGTGGTCTCATTACTTCTGGTGATTCTAGTAATAGACGCTATACCCTTTGTTTTGGCCTATCTGGAAATCCTACAGCTGCTTACAATGCCTTTCATCTTGTAGCCTTGCCTATTTTAAAATTGTGTCAAGGTTATGCAGCTACGAAAGCCCTCACTGTGCCTATGCGATTGGGCACAGCAATTCATAAGAAAAATCCTTTTGATCGATATGTGCAAGGTGTTATACAATACGATGATGCAGGGGCCGTATTCGTGCCTAATCGAGTATTTACCTCCAGTGCGTTATTAGGCTTAGGTCATACTAATGGATTAGCCAAACTAGAGCAGGGCGTACATAGCTATGAAGCAGGCACTATGGTGCCTGTAATGATGTTAAAAAAGTAAAGCTCTTGAGGAATAGTGCTCTTAAAAACTGTATATCTCTTAGAAACCGTATATTAACATATAAAAAGCGAAGGTCTTATGATAAAAGAATCTCTTTGGGGGAGATGACATAAGTCTTCGCTTTTTTGTATTAAAGTGGTATTAAATTAGTTAGATATGAGTTAAGTAATTTAGAAAACCGAGAACTGATTGCTGGTAGAGGCATAGGACTTTAGGTTCTATGCCTCGTTTTTTTATTATAAGCCTGTAATACGCTCTTTATGGGTCATACATTTAAAGGAATCAGGACGAAGTACGTTGACTAAGGTAATATTGTATTTCTCCGCTAAACTGATGCCTAAAGCCGTAGGCATGGCACGGGAGCACATAATAGGGACCCCAATGCGATTTACTTTATAAATAACTGATTGAGGAACACGACCACTAAAGATTAGAATTTTATCTGAAGTGTCTATTTTTTGTGTCACAATGATACCAAGTAATCGATCAAGTACATTATGACGGCCTACATCTTCTGCGTAGGCAATGACTTTACCGTCTTTTACAATAGCTCCCTCGTGGACGCCATGGGAGGTGTGATGCGCTTTGGTGATGGAGTCTAAGAGTCCGCCGTAACTACAAATTTCGTCAGCACTGACTCTAAAATCCATATTCTTTGGAGCCCTAGGTTTGGGTGCTGCATCTTGGTAATAACTTACATCATGGGTTAAGCTTACGTCGATGCGATGTGTTTCTGAATCCATGGAGATATGAGCAATATCCTCAGGACCTTCTACATGACCTTCCACAATACAATAGCCAATGATTAAATCTTTGAAGTCATGAGGGGAGGCAATGAGGGTTGTAATTGATTTGCCTTCTATATATAGCTTGTAAGCCACTTCTTGAGAAATGTGTAATTCCTCTTGTTTAGGACCATCTTGTTTGGAATAGGATGTACAAGTATAGTGGTTAATATCTGATAAAGCGTACATAGGAAAACCTCCTTAGGTTTTGATAGGAACATGGGGGGTGTCAAAACTAGCCTAGAGACAATGGTAGGATACTCATGTTTAACAAATCGCATAAATCTACTAAAAACATAGGATATATAATGTATATTCATCATAGCATGTTTCGTCCATAGAGACAATTGTTAATTAGTCATGCTTAATAATGCAGCTTGTAGCTATGATTTAAGTACTTCTTTTGCTATATTAATAGATTGTGAAAAAAGGTGGATTTAATTTTTAATTGCGTTGTAATTTTCTATAGATTATTTGCCAGGGAATTAATTTTTTGATAAAATAAAGCGTAAAAATTTTTATAGTTTGAGTAATGCTTGCTTTTACAAGGGATTGTAAAGTCGTTTTTAGAATAGAAGGTATCATATTATTTATAAATAAAATATATAATCTTATTAAATACTGTGTTATAAGTTAAATATTATACTATAAGTTAAATACTATATATATGCTTATTAAATACAATTTAAATACATATACATTCTTAAAACAATAGTTACTTCCTTTTGGAAAAGAAGTATTGGCCAAGGTGTAGTATGAGAAGGAAGTGAGTAAGTTGGCAATCTTAAAAAAAGTTAGTTTAGCCGCCTGGATCGGTATTGGATTGGTCTTAGGTGTAATTGTGGGGGCAGTGGCGCCGGATATAGCGGTTCAACTTAAGCCATTAGGGGACGTTTTTATTCGCATGATTAAAATGATCGTAGTGCCATTGATTTTTAGCTCCTTAGTCATGGGTATTGCTGGCACAGGTGATTTTAAAAAATTAGGCCGTTTAGGTGGCAAATCAATTATTTGGTTTGAAGTAGCGACCACCTTGGCCTTGATTGTAGGCCTGGTAGCAGTTAATCTAATGGAGCCAGGTGTTGGTGTAACTATGACTCATGTGGGCTCTAATGAAGCCGTTACTAAAGCAGCATCAAGCCATGGTCTAGATCATGTACAAATGTTAGTTAACATCGTGCCTACTAATATCATTGATGCTATGGCACGTGGTGATATGTTACAAATTATTTTCTTTAGCTGTTTATTTGCCATTGCGGCGGCTGCTACGGGGAAGGAAGGGCATCATATTATTGACTTATCAAAGAGTGTTGCCCACATTATGTTTAAAGTGACGCATTATGTAATGTATGTGTCACCTATTGGGATTTTTGGGGCCATTGCGTATACGATTGGTGAATATGGTCTTGAAATGTTAATGCCCCTTATTAAGTTGGTTGTATGTTTATATATAGCGGTGGCGGTGTTCTTAGTTCTTACTGTTGCGCTTGCATCAGCAGTAACAAAGACCAATTTATTCCCGCTTTTAAAGACCTTAAAAGAGCCTATGGTGTTGGCCTTTTCAACAGCAGCCAGTGAAGCAGCTTTGCCAATTGCCATGGAACGACTTGAAAAAGCCCGTATTCCAAGTCATGTAGTTAGCTTTGTATTGCCTTTAGGCTATACTTTTAATCTAGATGGTTCCACTTTGTATAGTGCCATTGCCGTAGTATTTTTATCTCAAGTGTATGGCATACATTTTCCTATTGAATTACAAATTGTTATGCTATTGACTTTGATGGTATCTACTAAAGGGATTGCTGGTGTGCCTGGTGCAGCTTTGATTGTCATTGCTGGTACTGCCGCAGCTTTTGGCCTTCCTGTAGAAGGGATTGCCATTTTACTTGGTGTAGACCGCGTGCTCGATATGGCACGAACTATGTGTAATGTAACAGGTAATTGCATCGCTGCTGTAGTGGTAGCTCGTTGGGAGAATGATGTGACACCTGAAGACTTGAAAGAGCATATTCGAGAAGAAAATGCTGAATTAAGTTCCTTATAATTTAATAGTATGTAAGTAAATAAAGACTGTAGGTTTTGAGTGGCGTTTAGTATTAGATAATATATTTAATACTAATTTAATACTAAGCACTTAGTTAGCGTTGCTAGGCCTACAGTCTTTTTTGTTGTAAGTCATAATGTTTGATGCGCATTAATGTGTTTAGTATAGTTTTAAAGTGAATAAAAACAAATGTGTAGTAGAGGAATATAGAATAATGTAGTATGATAAATATATAGACTTTTGTGCATATAGAGAGTAATTACCGTAAACTACTACATAATAAGTATGGGTAATTTATAATGCATATTTAATAAGAAAAAGTTAAAATTGTCATTGATATTTACTCTTAAGTGGTGTACATTAGTTACTATACAGTTGTATTATTGAAGGTCCTATAGGAGGTATATTCATGTACAGTGATATTGAAATTGCACAAGCCAATCAGATGGAACCAATTACGAAGATTGCTGATAAATGTGGTGTTTTACCAGAAGAATTAGAACAATATGGTCATTACAAAGCTAAAGTATCACTTGATATTTTAAAACGCTTAAAGGACAAGCCTAATGGTAAGCTTGTTTTAGTAACGGCTATTACGCCTACACCAGCAGGAGAAGGTAAATCAACAACGTCTATTGGTCTTGCACAAGCGCTTAACAAAATTGGCAAGAATACAGTAGTAGCACTCCGCGAACCATCCTTAGGACCTGTATTTGGTATTAAAGGCGGCGCTGCTGGTGGTGGTTATGCGCAAGTTGTACCAATGGATGATATTAACTTACATTTTACTGGTGATATGCATGCTATCACAGCAGCTAACAATTTATTGTCTGCGATGATTGATAATCATGTACATCAGGGTAATGAATTGAATATTGATATTCGTCAAATTTCTTGGCGCCGTGTTATGGATATGAATGATCGCGCTCTTCGTCAAGTCGTAGTAGGTCTTGGCGGTAAGGTGTGCGGCTTCCCACGTGAAGACGGCTTTATGATTACGGTTGCGTCCGAAATTATGGCCGCTCTTTGCCTAGCTACAAGCCTTGAAGATTTAAAAGAACGCTTTGGACGCATTGTTATTGGCTCTGATTTAAGTGGCAATCCGGTGTATGTGCATCAACTTGGTTGTGAAGGTGCCATGGCACTTCTTATGAAGGATGCGATTAAGCCAAATCTTGTACAGACGTTAGAACATACGCCAGCCCTTGTACATGGTGGTCCATTTGCTAATATTGCCCATGGTTGTAACTCCATTTTAGCAACTAAAATGGCTTTAAAACTTGGCGATATTGTAGTTACTGAAGCTGGTTTCGGTGCTGACCTTGGGGCTGAAAAATTCCTCGATATTAAATGTCATTATGGCGATATTTTCCCTAATGCTGTTGTAGTAGTCGCTACGATTCGTGCGCTTAAAATGCATGGTGGCGTAAAGAAACAAGATTTGAATACAGAAAATGTGGCAGCTGTAGATGCTGGCTTTGTTAATCTTGCTAAACAAGTAGAAAATATTCGTGGTTATGGTTTGCCTGTGCTTGTGGCAATTAATAAATTCTCCTCTGATACTGATGCGGAAGTGGAATTACTTCTTAAGAAATGTAAAGAATACGGCGTTGATGTAAGCCTTAACGAATGTTGGGAAAAAGGCGGCGATGGCGGTATTGATATGGCTAAACAAGTGGCAGCCATTGTGGAACAATCTGAAGTACCTGCTAAAATGATGTACGATGTAAATGAAACGATTCCAGAAAAAATCACTCATATTGTACAAAAAATTTACGGTGGTGACGGCGTAGAGTTTACGGCTAATGCAAAAAAACAAATTGCTCAACTAGAAGCTTGGGGCCTTGATAAATTGCCTGTATGTATTGCTAAGACGCAATATTCTTTAAGTGATAATCCTGATTTATTAGGGGCACCATCTAATTTCACAATTAATGTACAAGATGTACGCGTTGCCAATGGGGCAGGCTTTATTGTATGCCGCACAAGTAATATTATGGTTATGCCAGGCCTTCCTAAAGCACCGGCAGCTCTTAAGATGGATATTGATCCAGATGGCAAAATCACAGGTTTATTCTAGTGCGCAAAGATTATATTACTTTGGAGTAAAACCTATAATACGATAGAGCAAAGTATATAATACGATAGAGCAAAGCATATAATATATTAGCCTAAAGGACATAAGGTGTTAGAAAAAAGCCTATAATAATAGTTTTGAGTAAAGATAGTCAGAGTTCCGCTTTTAGCGGAACTTTGATTTATAGTAAATCTTTATTGATGGGTGATTTGAAAGGATATGGGAATGGCAATACAGGATGTTACAGTACGACAGTTTATAGAAGATATAGGCTCAAGTGCACCAACGCCTGGTGGTGGCAGTGTGGCTGCACTTACGGCGTCTAGTGCGGCAGCCTTGATTGAGATGGTGGCGAATTTAACCATTGGCAAGGAAAAGTTTCAAGCCGTAGAAGTGGAAATGAAGCAAGTGCAGGCCACTACTGGAGAGTTAAAACAACGATTTTTGACCATGATTGATGAAGATTGCGCTGCCTTTAATGAAATTATGGCGGCGTATAAGCTACCAAAAACATCAGACGAAGAAAAAGCAGCCCGTAGCCTTGCCATTCAAGAAGCAAGTAAGAATGCCGCATTAGCACCATTTAAAATTGGTGAAGTGGCTATGAGCTTATTTGATTTGGCAGCAGCAGTTATTGAGCGAGGTAATCCGATGCTCGTAACGGATGGTGCTGTTGCGGTGCTTAATACGCGTGCTGCAGTAAAATCAGCATTTCTTAATGTAAAAATTAATTTAGGTGCCATTAAAGACGGGGATTTTGTATCTGGTTTACAAAAGCGAATGGCAGAAATGGAAGAATTAGCTGATACTCGTGAAAAAGAATTGATGGGTAAGATTAGTTTATAAAATCTAATAAAGTTATAAGAAAACTATAACAAAGCTATAATAAAGCTATAAGAAAGCTATAAGAAAAGAGCTATCAATACAGGCCTTGGATACAATCAAGGCAAATCTGACCTCCCTATTGATGGAGCGTAGGGTGTAAATGCAGCTGTACGTATTAGTTCAGATTTATATATAGTGTTATATTTAGTGTTATATATGAATGTTTAAATACAGCATTTATAGGTCAAAATAAATAGAAGTAGTGAGAAAAGTGGCCCCTTAAGGGACCACTTTTTTCATGTATCATGAGGAATTTTAATTTATAACTCTAAATTAAAAATTGGCTGCTCTTTTATTTTCTATACTTAGGGATTGGAAGCCCATAGAAGATGCTTTTATGCTATAATGTGTAGAGAATAATATGCAGATACATATTAAGTGTAAATACTAAATGTAAATATAATATTTAAATATAATATGTAAATATAATATGTAAATATATTATGTAAATCAGCTGTGAACTTAGCAAAGGATAGAATTATGGTAGATGTTAGTGTTGTAATTTTAACGAGAAACGAAGAAAAGAATATTGAAACTTGTATCAAAAGTTGTTCTTTTGCCAAGGAAGTCATAGTTGTTGATGATGGTAGTACGGACAATACTAAAACGCTAGCTGAATCCTTAGGGGCTAGGGTCATTAGCCGCTCCATGAATGGGGACTGGGGGGCTCAAAAGACCTTTGCCATAGAGCAAGCTAGTTATGATTGGATTTTTTTAATTGATGCGGATGAGCATTGCAGTGCAGAATTAAGTTTGCATATTGAAAAAGCCGTAGTCGTCAATAAGCAAGTGGCCTATGAGATTCAACGACATAATCAGTTCAAATATAATAAGGCTACACATGGTGTATTGCGGCCTGATTATGTGTGCCGACTTATGCCTAAAGCCGGAACCTATGTGGAGGGCTTAGTTCATGAAAAGGTAATAACCCCTTACCCTGTTGAGCAGCTTAGCGGTGCCTTATATCATTATACATATCAAAATTGGGAACAATATTTTAATAAATTTAACAAGTATACAACTTTGGCCGCTAGACAATATAATGCTAAGGGGAAGTCTTGTAGCTTTTTTAAAGATATTTTATTTAGACCTCTATGGGCTTTTATCAAAGTATATATTTTAAACAAGGGATTTTTAGATGGGAAAATGGGCTGGATTTTAGCGACGAATCATTATTTTTATACTATGAACAAATACGTTAAATTATATTATCTAAATAAGTCTGATGGGGAACTGTAACAGAAACATCTGATGGGGCTTTGTAGCGGAAAAGTCTAATAGTCTAATAGAGTATTGTAAATTAATAAGTGTATTTATGAACTAATATTGATTTTGACGTATTCAGATATCTGGACCTATAGCTGTATATAAAAATATACTTATAAATAGTTTAGCTAATTACGAGATTAACTTATCAATTTGCTAGGAGTATAGGATGAAAGTTGCTATTTTAGAAAGTATTATCATGCCCGCAGGGCATGAGGTAGAATTTGATCGCATTTTAGTAAATGAATTGAAGAACCAAGGTCATGAGCCTGTATTTTGGGTGCCTGAAAAATTTCCCTTTAAGGTTGATTACCAAGCTCCTGTTGAATATTTGGATGGTGGAGAAGTTGTGACTTATGCAGGAGCTAGTCGTTTTCAAAAATTATTCTTGTCTATTAAACGTGAAGTACGGCGAAGACGTTGGTTTAATTCAGCTTTTGAGAAAATTCAAAAAGGTGAATGTGATTGTGTAATTATTCCTACCTCTACCTTTAGATATTTGAAGGCTTTATTACAAACAAAATTAAAGGATTCCCCTGTGCCAGTGTATTTTATTGTACATGGTATCAATCCCCGTGAAAAAGCACGCTTTGTAAAGCAGGCTAAACGTTGTGAAGCATATAAGAATATTCATATAAAAATTATTACATTGCGCAATGATTTTGAAGAGGAGCAGTTACGTAATATAGATTTAATAGAGCCACCTGTGTTTAAGCCTGTTTATGGTGAGGCTAGTACGTCACTTACGTATAAAGAGCCTATTACTTTAGGTTTTTTTGGTCAATATAGACGAGAAAAGAATGTACGATTTTTCTTAAATGCCTTTAAAAAAGCTAATTTTACAGTCCCAGTAAAGTTAATTGTTCAAGGTGCTACCGCAATGCAGGAAGATGCTAATGAATTTGAGGCGATTATAAAAGAGTATGAAAATACGCCGAACATAGAGTTTTGGCATAAAAATCTCATTGGCCCTGAATGGGAACAGGCACTTTTAAGTGTAGATGCCATCTTGGCACCTTATGGGGCTGAACGGTACCGATATCATTGGAGTGCCATGCTATTTAATGCTATTGGTTATTTTAAACCTATATTACAATCGCCAGAAATTAATCCTGAAGTAATTTCTACTTATGCCATTGGTGAAGTAGTGGATCTTACTAGTGAAGAGATATTTGCTAAGCAGCTAGAGTTATTTGTAAATAGTTTTAAAGAACGATTACCTTTATATGAAAAAGGATTATGTGATGCGAATGCTGTATATAGTCAAAAACAGTTAATTCAGCATATTGTAGGAAGCTAGTGTTTTTTGTAAGTGATATTTCAATAAAGAAATACTTTTAATTAGTAAATGGTTAAGTAATTAATAGTGTTTGTTACAATTCATATTGGTTGCTACGATACATATTAGTTACTGTAGCTAATATTGGTTACGATAATTAATATAGTTGACTATAGCTTGTAATAGTTGTAGTTTTAATAAAATTATGTGTTGGAGTTTATAATGATTAATCGGTATATAATTGGTAGTCTTATTTTATTTTTAGTTGTATGGGCTGTAGGGAATTCAGCATATAATGCTGCTATTAGCAATGCAGTGGCACTAGGATGTTTGTTTACAGCATTTTGCTTGTTTAAAGATCGAGATTTTTCCCTATTTAAGATATCACCTTTAGTATATGTTAGTATGGGATTATTTTATGGCCTTATTATTGTTGCGTCCCTAGGGATACAAGATTATAGTAGTCTTAACTCGGCGTTGAATTATCTGTCATGGGTGCTTCCAGGCGCAGTGGTTTTATATATGGGGAGAAAAATAAAAAGCGGTAAGGCCATAGAGTTTGGACTTATTACTTCGACCATTTTTTTAGGTGTTAATTCTTTATTAGAGTATTATAAAATGGGGGAAGTAGGACGCATAGAAGGATTTTATGGCTCCCCCAATACTTTAGGCACTATGTTTGCATTAGTACTTCCTTTTTTAGTGAGCTTCTTTGTAATATATTGTAAAAAACATTTATATATAGGAGCGCTACTAACACTTGCTACAATAGGTCTGGCATCTATATCTCTTTATCTGACCGCATCACGTGGCGCTATGTTAGGCGTTGCCCTAGGCCTTGTTATGACTGCGCTTATTTTATCGTTACGCTTGGCCGTGAAACAACATAAGATCATTCCTTTAATCATAATTTTGGCTGTATTAGGTTTCGTGGCCTATGAGGCACCGGCCTATGTAGATGATATGTCACGGAATTATGATATGGAGCGCGTATACTTTTGGATCTCTAGCTTACATATGTGGCAAGACTCACCTTGGTTTGGCATTGGTCTTAAGAATTGGTCTTCTTTATATTATAGCCAATATATTTTGCCGGTTGCTCATGAGCAAAACGTACCTCATGCGCATAGTATGTTTATGTGGTTTTTATCAACTACTGGAACTGTAGGGGCTGTAGGGTTTTTAGCTTTTACTATAGGACTAATCAGTTTTTTATGTAAAACTGTGTGGCAACAACCAAAGAATTTATATATTATTGCTATGTTTGCTGCGTTCTTTGTATTATATGGACAAGGTTTAGTAGATGCAGGGCTTACATTAAAACCCGTTAGTCGCTTATTCTTCTTGCTTTTAGGGGGAACCTTGGCCATGGTGTATGAAGAAAATATAGAATAATAAGAGTGGTAATTATATGTGAATCGTTATACAATAGGTAAAGAAATACTAATTGAGAAAGTGTAAAGTGCCTTATAGTGGATTAATATTAAAACAGGGAAAAACATGTACTATTACTTTATATCTAATAAAAACAATATAGAGCGTAGAAAAAATGTATCAATTGAATGTGAGCGAATTGGTGTAACTCCCGTTTTTTATGATGCTATTATGGGGGATTCACTTTCTGAATCAGAATTACGAACTATAGTGAATCAGAATATAATTCTAGGTAAACCAGAAATTGGCTGTGCCTGGAGATTTATACACAACCATATTGATGGCGC
>NZ_CALJON010000048.1 GCF_937981445.1 uncultured Veillonella sp.
ACTGACGATCTTCGCCGTGACAGGGCGACATGTTAACCGCTACACCACGGGGCCGCGATACCTGAGTAACAGGTACTTACATATATTAACATGAGATTATTTTTTTCGTCAAGTATTTTTTTAAATTACTATTAGTTATTTTATACTTCCCTATTTTATACTTCTCCACCGCCTATATATACACTATAATAAGCGTAAGATAGTGTAGCTTGCATTTACGCCAAATTCTATTACTATTATATACGTTTTTTTAATTATATACGTCTTTTGAAAAACCTATTATATACGTTTTTTGAAAAACTATCGTATATAGTACTAAATCGTATATAGCACTAAGATTTATAAAGTTATAAATGCACCATACAGCTTTACGTAATACAAGCTAACCCACTTAATGTATAAAGCATCAAAATACATATGCTAATTACACTGTTCAATCCAATTATAATCAAAGGAGGCCCCTTATGGAGTACAAATGGCTTGGCAAAGAATATTTAGCCTTCAAATTAAATCCCGGTGAGGAAATCATCAGTTCTATTAAAGCATTGGCTGAAAAAGAGCACATTACTTCCGCTATGATTCAAGGTCTTGGTGCCGTTAATGATATTACCTTAGAAACGTATCGCGTAGCAGAGCAACAATACTTTGAAAATCGGCTAAAGGGCAATTTTGAGATTACTAATATTAGTGGCACCATTGACTCCTTTGAAGACAACTACTACTCCCACTTCCACATTACCATTGCCGACGAAGACGGTCATGCCTGGGGCGGTCACCTAAAAAAAGCAATTATCAGTGTTACCGCTGAAATGATTCTTACCGTATTACCGGCCAGCATTGAACGTACTCATGATGAAGAAGTTAATTTAAACTTTTGGGATTTTAAAGAATAAGTAATACCGCAACTGAATATCATACTATATATGAAAATGCTAAAAGAGAACATACTAAAAGACTAGATACATAGGTATCTAGTCTTTTATTGCATTCTTTCATGATTATAGGGCCTGATTATTGTATTATCTCCTTACTAAATTATCTAGCACTAGCACATGATATTATTAAATTACATGCCACGACATTACATCGCATCATTAGACCACCGTATTACCTCATCACCGGGCATCAATGAATTTGATCTTCATCTATATCAGGTTCGCGCGTAATGAGTTCATAATTATATTTTTCATACAAGGAAAAGGCAATGCGCAAAATCATAAAGTCTTCATAGCGTCTCATATCATAGCCAGTTAAGCGTTTTAATTTCTGTAATTGATACTGCAAGGTATTTTTATGAATAAATAAGGCCCCTGCAATGGCTACAATGGAACCATTATGCTCCCCAAATAATTTTAAAATATGAGAAAATTCCTGTACTTCTTTTTGTGATAAGTTTTGCAAGACTTTATGACAGAACAACTCTTGCCGATACGTATTTTCCAT
The DNA here is from genome assembly GCF_937981445.1 of uncultured Veillonella sp. Classification (GTDB taxonomy): domain Bacteria; phylum Bacillota; class Negativicutes; order Veillonellales; family Veillonellaceae; genus Veillonella_A. The sequence goes on from NZ_CALJON010000048.1 coordinate 1,444, forward strand.
ATTAAATAAAAGTTCCACCGTCAAATCATCATAGTGCACAATAAAACTCTCATCCTGATCATCACCACTTTTAGTATTTTCTAGTACTAAGAGGGCGTCCTTATAGGATTTTTTAAAATTACGATGCACCTTGCTGCCCACTGCAACGGTTACAAAGACATCATGCTGCTTTGCTATATCTAAACAATCTTCTAAGCAAGTGGTAATAAGATTTTCAATTTTGCTCTTATAAAGAATAACAAATTGTTGCTCATGCTCCATCCAAATTACAGATTTCCTCAAACTAGGCGCTGCTAAGGTAGCAAATTTTACTTCTAAATGACAGCGTAAATCCTTAAAGAATGAAAAGTATTTTCCTGTCGGACGAATGGAAACAATGCGTTTATAATCATCTTCTGAGCGCCAATTTTCCAGTGTATTCTCTTCCCAGCGCTCTTTAAAGTTTTCAGGATAAAAGATTAAGTCTTCTAAAAGCATGCGACTACGGTCTACTTCACGTTGACGAAGAGCACTCACTTCATCCTCTAATACAAGAATCTCCGTCATCTTACGCAAAATATTGCCATAAATAGTCACTTGCTGTGGATCGCCCGTAATCCCAATAACAGCAATCATTTCACCATTAACATGAACGGGTACATTAATACCTGGTCGAGTGCCTTCATAAGAATCTTCTGGCGATACGATGAGCATTTGATTCTTCTCTACAACCGTCTTAGCGCCCGCATGAAATGTGCCCACCCGATTCGGGTCTGTACTGGCAATAATTCTGCAATCCGTATCTATAAAATTAATATCTTGCTTTATTATGGATTTCATACTTTCCACAATATTTTGAGCTAATTGAATTGAGACTTTCATAGGCATCTCCCTTTCCCACTATGGGATACATTGTTCCACAAGCTATATGTATGATTATAGACTAGGACACGAATAATATCAAACTTTTTAGCTTTTTTAAGTCATTTTATTAGTACGAAGACTATAAGTTTAAAAATATATAAGTAATTTGCTCAACCTTCAGTAGTGCGCCCTGTACTATCAAAAACCACGCCCGGCTCTTAGCATCTAGTCCGTAGACTATAAGTAGTATAAAAATCACCCTTAAACTTAGTCTCCATACGGTAGTTACATCCTTGCTATAATGGTATAGTAATATTGAGTTATTGTAATGCATTCATTCTGTTTTATTGTAATACGTGAGTACTACATAAACAAGGCAAAATTTTAAAATATATAAATAAAACCATTCAATTAAAAGGCTCTTAGAAAGGACTTGATGTACATGAAGTTTGGCGATACTCCTATTATCCACAATCTACTAAAAGACATTGAAATACCACGCATGTTCTATGCAAAACAAAGTTTTCCTAGACCGCGCATCGAACCAGAAGATATACCTAAAGTCGTATTTGAAGAATTATCTAAAGACAACATTGCGCCCCTAATCAAAGAGGGCGCCTCCATAGCCATTACCGCTGGTAGTCGCGGTATTGCCAATGTAGATATTATAACCAAAGCAATTGTCGATTATTGTCTTATGCGTGGTGCTAAGCCTTTTATCGTCCCTGCTATGGGTAGCCACGGCGGCGCTACCGCCGAGGGGCAAGTAGAACTCTTAAAGGGTTATCATATTACAGAAGCCACTATGGGCTGCCCCATAAAATCATCTATGGAAACAGTCTTCTTAGGCTATTCAGAGCATAATCGCCCCGTATATATTGATAAAATCGCCTACGAATCGGATGGTATTATCGTGTCTTGCCGACTCAAAATGCACAATGCCTTCCGCGGTCCTTATGAAAGCGGGCCTTGCAAAATGATGGTGGTAGGTCTAGGCAAACAAATGGGGGCTGAAAGTGTTCATGCTGATGGCATGGACCGAATTGCCCAAAACTTACCTGCCAATGCAAAAGTTATTTTAGAGAAAGCTCCAATTCTCCTCGCCATACCTTGCATGGAAAATGCGTATGACGAGACTTGTAAGATTGAAGCAATTCACAGAGATGACATTTTCACACGAGAGCCAGAATGAAGCAGTACACAGAGAAGCCATCCAAACACGAGCGCCAGAGCCCCTAACCTTTGCTAGTCAACATATGCCTAAAATTTTAGTCAATGAAGGGGATGTACTCATTGTCGATGCCATAGGCAAAAATTTCAGTGGCACTGGCGTAGATCCTAATATAACAGGCACCTTCTCCACTCCATTTGCCACTGGCGGTGTAAAAGTACAGCGCACTTGTTTTTTAGACTTAACCCCGCAATCTCATGGCAATGGTCTCGGCATTGGGTTAGCTGACTTTATTACTAAACGACTGTTTGACAAGCTCGATTTAGGTGCCATGTATCCGAATTCATTAACAAGCACAGTGCTCCGCTCCTCCGTCATTCCCATGATACTCAGCACAGATAAAGAAGTTATCCAAGGTTGCATCCGCACCCTCAACAAAGTAGATAAAACAACAGCGCGCGTCATACGCATTCCTAATAGCCTGCACATTGGTAAGATTATGCTCTCTGAGGCTTATTACGAAGATGTGAAAGCGGGTAAATATGAACATTTAGAAGCTATAAGCGAGCTTATGCCACTGGAATTCTCTGAAGCAGGTGAACTCCTAACGCCATTAAACTAGTACGGCATAGAATTAACTGCATATATTACATTGATTATGACATTATATTAAAAAGCTATGAATAGTATCTTTCAAACTATTCATAGCTTTTTATGCACATAGCCCATATTGTCCACATAGTAAATAATATACACAGGGCCAATATTACTCATATAACAAATATTATTCACATAGTAAATAGTATACACAGGGCAAATGTTATACACATAGCAAATATTATTCACATAACAAATATTATTCACATAGCAAAAGGGCCTGAAGTATGTCTACTTCAAGCCCTTTTATGTATCTACTGTTCAAGTAAGTTCTTATATCTTACCTGATTTCTAAGGATTAATCTCCGAACAAAATCCTCAGTGGAAGGCTGCTAATTTCATAATGCGCCCAATAGAGCGTCCTGCCCCTGCAGCCAAAGGCAACACTTGCTTCATAGCATACTCTAATTGCATCGGTTCGTTGATAATATCCAATACAAGGGAAATACCTTTTTCATACACTGTTTCAGTTTCTAAAGCGACCCCACCAACTACGGCAATAACCGGAATCTCATATTGTTTAGCCGCCAAAGCTACACCTATAGGTGCCTTCCCAAAAGCCGTCTGATTATCCATACGACCTTCACCAGTGATGACTAAATCAGCGCCTTTTAGGTGCTCATCTAACTGTATAAGCTCCATAACGGCATCAATACCACTCTTTTTATGTGCCTTAGCAAAAGCCATCATACCTGCGCCTAAGCCGCCAGCTGCGCCAGCGCCAGGAACATCTAACACGTCTGCACCAAGGTCACGTAATAAACATTCTGCATAATGATGTAAATAGCCATCTAATTGCACTTTCATCTCTTCATTGGCCCCTTTTTGGCCGCCGAAAATATGTGACGCCCCATGTGGTCCACAAAGCGGATTATTTACATCACATAAAATGGTAAATTTTACTGATTTAATACGTTCATCCATTTGAGAATCATCAATGCGTGCTAAACGCCCTAATGATTCAGCTGCGGGTGGTAATTCCTTGCCATCTGCATCTAAGAATCGCACACCCCAAGCACAGGCTAGGCCCATGCCACCATCATTAGTGGCACTGCCACCAATCCCCATATAAATTTCACGAGCTCCATTATCAATAGCATCTAACACTAATTGTCCAGTGCCATATGTTGAAGCCTTCAAAGGATTTAACTTTTCCTTAGGTACTAGTGTAATGCCCGAGGCGGCAGACATTTCAATAATGGCAATATCACCATCAATCATGCCGTACTTGGCCTCCACCTCATCCCCTAAGGGCCCCATTACTTTTGAAGTATGATATACTCCTTGGCGAGCAATGACAATGGCATCCACCGTTCCTTCGCCACCATCCGCAATCGGAATGGTAGTAAAATCTACATTAGGTACAATGGTTTCAATACCTTTTTGCACAGCGGCAGCTATATCAATACTAGATGCACTTCCCTTGAAGGAGTCAATGGCTAATACAACTTTCTTTGTCATTCTCATCGTCTCCTATTCATCATTTATTTTTTAGGTAAAATGCCTGCTGCCGTTAATTCTTTTTCAAAAAGACTTACTACAGGTTCTGGGGATGGCAAGCTAGGACGAACTGAATCGCCTACTTCAAGGCCTACCATATTACACATTACTTTAGTTGCTACAGGGAAGCTTGCCTTATCTTGACTCAAGCGAATTGGATTAATAAATTCTTGTGCCTCCCGAGCGGCTGCTATATTACCAGCAGCAAATTCTTTATAAATGCGCACTGTTTCTTCAGGCATAACTTGTGCAATGGAGCAAACGCCACCGTCTGCACCGACACAAAGGCTAGCATATACAAGTGTGTCTTTACCACCAAAGATCTTAAATGGTTTGAACTTTGTACGGCGAAGGAATTCTTGAAGCAAGGAAATGTCACCACTAGAATCTTTCATACCTACAATGTTTTCATTATTTTTAGCCACTGTTTCTACTACATTAGGTGTAATAGAATAGCCACAACGGCCTGGGTTATTGTAAAGAAGCACAGGGAAGTCCTTGCTGACTGCTTTAGCAATGGTATCAAAATGCAAAGTCAATTCTTGTTCAGTCAGTTTCAAGAACATAGGTTGTAAAATAGAGATACCATATGCTTTATTGCGTTCTGCCATTTTAGCTAAGCGAACACAAGTTTTAGTGCGAATTGCGCCAATACCGAAAAGCACTGGTACACGACCATTTACATATTCAAGCACATGTTTTAAAGTGGCTTCCATTTCTTCTTCGCTGAACATGTAGAATTCACCATTACTACCGAAGAGAAGAATGCCGCTTACACCACCATTAATACAGCGATCAATGATTTCATCAAGTTTTGGTAAATCAATTTCTTCTTCTTTAGTTACTGGCGTAATAATTGGCACCATAATGCCTTTTATAACATCTAAATTTATCATAGTTAGCCTTCTTTTCTTTTTAATATAAGATTAGTTTCATATCAATTCGTAAGGAACTACTTATAAGCATTCCCAAAACATGCCTTCTACCATGCTTTAGGAGTGCTAGAGGACCTTTAGAAGGCCCTCTAGTTTTTATGCCTTAACGTACCATGCTTGGTTTTTTAGGATCAAATTTCCAATCTTTAATGTAGTATTGCATACCTTTCGCATCATCGCGAGCACCACAGCCATTTTCTACATATAAACGATGTGCATCTTCAATGCGTTTCATATCAACTTCAATACCAAGACCAATATCAGTTGGTTTTACATGGATTTTGCCATCTACAATTTTATGAGCATTCTTAGTCAAATCTTGACCATCTTGCCAAATCCAGTGAGAGTCGATTGCTGTAATATTACCAGGTGCAGCAGCTGCCACATTGGCAACCATGGCTAAGGAAATATCGAAATGGTTATTGGAGTGGCAGCCCCAAGTTAAGTTAAATTCATGGCACATTTGAGATACTCGTACAGAACCAGACATAGTCCAGAAATGAGGATCTGCTAATGGAATGGACACACTTTGTAATAATACGGAGTGTTGCATTTGACGCCAATCGGTAGCAATCATATTAGTTGCTGTTGGAAGCCCCGTACGTTTACGGAATTCATACATAATTTCACGACCAGAGAAACCATCTTCAGCACCACATGGATCTTCACAATAAGCAAGAATACCATGTTTATCTTTGCAAAGTTCCACAGCTTCTTCTAAGGACCAGCAACCATTAGGGTCTAATGTAATACGTGCATCTGGGAATTCTTTGTGAAGTGCCACGATAGCCTTCATTTCTTCTTCCCCTTTGAATACGCCGCCTTTTAGTTTGAAATCTTTAAAGCCATAGCGTTTTTGTGCTGCTTTAGCAAGTTCTACAACAGCTTCAGGTGTAACGGCTTCTTTACGGCGAATGCGACCCCAATCATCGCTGTCATCATCATTGTCGATGTAAGGCATATCAGTAAGATCTTTGTTACCTACGTAGAATAAGTAGCCTAGCATAGTTACATATTCACGTTGTTGACCTTCACCTAATAAAGCCGCTACTGGCACTTTTAATTCCTTGCCAAGTAAGTCTAAATAACAGGATTCTAACGCTGTTACAGCATGAACAGTGGTGCGCAAATCAAATGTTTGTAAGCCACGGCCACCTTTATCGCGATCAGCGAATTCATGTTGAATGCGAGTCAATACATTTTTATATTCCCCTAAAGTGCTACCAATAACAAATTTCTTAGCTTCTTCTAATGTATTGGTAATTTTAGCACCACCAGGTACTTCGCCTACACCGATTTCATCTTTATCAGTTGTTAATACTACAATATTTCTTGTAAAGAATGCCCCATGTGCACCACTTAAATTCAAAAGCATGCTATCATAACCAGCTACTGGATACACGTCCATTTTTACAATCTTACTCATAGTAATGTCCCTTCCTTTACGTCCTTCATCGCTGTACTCGCTCTAGTACAACAATACCTTTAAATACTTGTCGTTCATTTACTTCTTTAATACATGTAATACCTTGCATGCCTTCATGTGTTAAATGCTTTATCCCTTTTACTAAAAAACCATTTACTACATGTAAGCATATGCTTTGCTCTTAGCTTAGCAGCGAAGAACTAAAATGTAATCCACATTGACTAAGGCCGATAATATAAAATGTATTTACGCCCGTTGGCGTGGTTAACAGTAATACATTTAAACCACCGCTACTTCGTAACCGCCTTAACTAGCTTCACGCTCTGTATCCCAAAACACTAGTTAATAGGCGCTTCTCGCCTAATTTCAACATAGATTCAATGAGTTGACCTATGCTTTTATTATATACTGCGTATGTGTTAAGTGATACATTCAAGGATACAAAAAAGCAAAGCTTGTTCCCTCAAAGACTGTTACTCATACCAATTTCCAAAAATGTTCCCTAGAGGGACTCTACTTGCCCTCAATTCATCCCCTAATACCCCTAAGGCCTAAAGAGCCCCATAAGTTACGCTTTCGTAAATGTTTTATAGATACAAAGAACCCTCTGCTTACGTCTAAGCAGAGGGTTCTTCTAAAGGGATACATGTTAGGATATTTAATCCTTATAACAAATGCATTAAGCATTAGTCAACGTTGTAAACTACTATTATTTATCTAATGTAGTGTTGTTCATTTTTTCATAGAAATGAAGAAGTTTGGAATGGTCACGATCACCAAAGCCATCGTTCTTAACAGCTTGCATCATTTCCATAGCTTGTGCACAAAGAGGCACTGCCGTATGCAAGGAATGAGCTGCATCAAGCGCATTTTGTAAATCTTTCAAATGAAGATCAATGCGGAAGCCAGGGTTGAAGTTGCGTTCAAGCATCATAGGTCCCTTAGCATTCATTACATTACTACCAGCTAAACCGCCTTTAATTGCTTCAAATACTAAAGCAGGATCTACATTAGCATTTTTAGCCAATACAAAAGCTTCACTAACAGCTGCAATATTTACAGCTACGATAATTTGATTAGATAATTTAGTAACATTACCAGCACCTACATCGCCAACGCGAACTACAGAGCCAGCCATGGCTTTTAATAAATCATAGAATTTATCAAAAGTTTCTTGTTTACCGCCTACCATTACAGAAATAGTACCAGCAATTGCACCAGGTTCACCACCAGATACAGGAGCATCCATAAAGTCTACGCCTTGTTCAGCTAATTGTTTTGCAAAACGTTGGCTTTCCACTGGGTTAATGGAGCTCATGTCAATAACAGTAGCGCCTTTTTTAAGACCTTCAGCAGCACCATTTTCACCGAACAATACATCATCAACTTGTGGAGAGTTTGGCACCATAGTGATTAATACATCAACTTGTTCGCCTACTTCTTTAGCTGTAGCAGCACCTTTAGCACCTAATTGTTCCATTTCTTTAATAACTTCTACATTAAGTGTATTTACTACTACATCATACCCTTTTTTTATTAAGTTGGCACACATTGGTTTGCCCATAATGCCTAAACCGATAAAACCGACTTTCATTGAATAACACCCTTTCTTTTCAACCTAACTAATCGTCTTGGCTTATGCCTATATAGTATAGTTTATATTTATATTATAAATAGTAGATTCTATGCCCGCTATGTTCTCCATAACATATTCTGTAGTTTTTCCTTTCTTTCTTTTTACCATAGAAACGAAAGAATTCATTATCTAACTAAGCAAGGCTTTTTAGAATCAAATTTCCAATCTTTAATTAAGTACTGCATAGCCACGCTATCATCGCGATCATGTGTAGCCATGGAGTTGTACAATTCATTGGCCTTCATCACTTTGTCCATATCGATTTCAAAACCTAAACCTGGTTTATTTGGAATTTCAATATGCCCATTTTTAATTTCATAAGGCGCTTTAGTGAGCTCTTGACCATCCTGCCAAATCCAATGCGTATCAATTGGCGTAATATTGCCTGGTGCTGCTGCCGCACATTGTGCAAAGATAGCCAAGGAAATATCAAAGTGATTATTGGAGTGAGAGCCCCAAGTAAGTCCCCAATCATTGAGCACTTGCGCAATACGAACGGAGCCATTCATAGTCCAGAAATGTGGGTCAGCTAGCACTATATCTACTGAGCGAAGTGATACAGCATGATAGAATTGACGCCAGTCTGTTGCAATCATATTCGTTGCCACACGATGTTGCGTAGCATTTTTAAATTCGCACATAATTTCACGGCTAGAGAAGCCTTTTTCTGGACCACATGGATCTTCCGCATAGGTTAAAATACCATGTAAATCTTTAGTAAGTTCAATCGATTCGGCCAAGGACCAAGCCCCATTAGGGTCAATATTGATGCGTGCATCTGGGAATGCTTCTTTTAAAGCCTTAACAGCTTTAATTTCTTCCTTCCCTTCAAATACGCCGCCTTTTAATTTAAAATCCTTGAAACCATATTTTTGTTGTAATACGCGAGCTTGTTCAACAATAGCTTCTGGAGTTACCATTTCTTGACGGCGCATTCTAAACCAAGGATCACTGCTATCCGATTCATCAAGATATGGCAAATCTGTTTTATTCTTGTCTGATACATAGAATAAATAACCGAGAACTGGTACGCTATTACGCTGTTTACCATCGCCTAATAATTCACAAACTGGTAAGTCCATGAACTGTCCAAGCAAATCAAGCATAGCGCATTCTACAGCACCTTCAGAACGAACAACGAATTTTAAGTTTTTAAGATCTAAACCTTGTAACCCTTCTCCATCATTGCCACCTGCTTGCCAAGCACCACGACGAAGGGAGTCTACTACGGAGCGATAGCGACCAATTTCCTGTCCTACCACAAGTGGTTTACAACTTTCCAAACTCTTAGCAATATCGTCGCCACCATGAGTTTCGCCAACGTCCACATGACCTAGTTCATCTTTTAAAATAACCAAATTACGTGTAAAGTAAGGGCCATGAGCGCCACTTAAGGTCATTTCCATACTATCGTAACCAGCCACTGGAATAACTGTCATTTCTACTACTTTTGGTGTTTTTGCCATGCCTATCATCCTTTCTCTACGACTCTCTATTATCGCTTCAATTCATCGAATAACATATCAGTACCACAAGGCCCCATCAGGTTATAGGGGCTGGATTAAATACGGCCAAGGCATTGTAAATACCATAGGTATCAGATTTTGTTTTTACTTCCCCACTAGCAACTTTAATGATAAGTTCAAAAATGGCTTCTCCCATAGTTTCAATGCTTTCTTCGCCAGTCAATACACGGCCACAATCCACATCGATAATATCATGCCATTTAGCTGACAATACAGGATTCGTACTTACTTTTAATACTGGAATATATGGTAAGTTATATGTAGTCCCGCGACCGGAGGAGAATAATTGCAATGTAATCCCAGAGGCCAATTGTTCTGTACCACATACGAAGTCACTGGCTGGTGTAGCCGCAAAAGTTAAACCTGGTTTTCTAATCTTTTCACCAACAGAAATAACATCTACGATTTCAGAGGTACCTGATTTAGCCACAGAGCCCATGGATTTTTCTACAATCGTTGATAGACCACCGGCTTTATTACCTAAGGATGTATTAGCAGTACGGTCTACTTTACCTTGTGCTAAATAATCATCATACCAAGCCACTTCTGCATCTAATTGTTTTACCACTTCATCATTGAGCATGCGATCTTTCATAATGTGAACCGCATCGCGCACTTCAGACATTTCAGAGAAAATAACTTTAGCCCCATGTAGTACTAGTAAGTCACTGGCATAGCCCATAGATGGATTCGCAGTTAAGCCAGAGAAGGCATCACTACCACCACATTGCATGCCTACGGACAATTCACTCACTGGAATAGGCTCCCGTTTTCTTTGATTGAGTCGTTCTAAAATTGTTTTTGCTTGTTCTAAAATCGTCTCAACCATAGCCGCAAAGCCTTGGCAGTCTTGGAGCATAATAACATCGTCAATTGGAAAATCAGGGTACGCCCGTTCTGGATTGAACTTTTCACACCCAAGACCTACTACCATGCGCCCTTCAATCATATTAGGGTTTTCACTAATATGACGAATGGTGCGTTGTGGAATTTCTGATCCCTTACCATCGATAGCTACGCCGCAACCATAAATATGGTTGACTGCCACTACGCCATCCACATTAGGATATTGGGGCAATAATTCTTGACGAATTTTATCTACTGCATAATTTACAACACCTTCAACGCATTGAACTGTTGTGTTAATAGTTAAAAGATTGCGTGTTCCTGCAGTGCCATTGCTATTGCGATAGCCCATGAAATAACGCGTCTCAGGTTTAGGTGCATCAGCAAAGCGATAGTCTAATTTCTTATGTGCCACCGTAGTGTTCATTTCGTCACTTGGTTTTACATAAATGTTTTTTTCATTTACCCAAGTGCCTGGTAGTAAATCTTCCTTGGCATAGCCAATGGCTACACCATAGCGAATCACCGGTGCATCTTTTTTAATTGTTTCTAACGCTACTTTGTGCCCAAAAGGAACTTCAGTTAAGGTAGTAACATTAATTTCCTCTACTACATGATTTTTCGGTAAGCCCGTCTCTACAACGGCAATAGCTACATTGTCATTCGGATTAACTTTAATTACTTCTCTCATTGGAACCTCCCAAATAAATAAGGCAGCTATTTAACAGCTACACGCTGTCAAATAGCTGCCTGTTCTTAATACATAATCATCATTAGATTAGATTTCAAACTTTTACTCTTCAATAGGTTTAACTTCAAAACGTTTGATATCGCCAACCACAACAAGATAACTTGCAAGAGCTACGAATGCATGGATACCAACGAATAGTAACGCCATGTCGAAGGAACCAGTTGTATTTACAATATAACCGATTACAATTGGAGTTACAATACTGGAAAGGTTACCACACATGTTCATTACACCACCGCTAAGACCAACGATTTCTTTTGGTGCAATATCAGAGTTAACAGCCCAACCAAGAGCGCCGAAAGCTTTACCAAAGAATGCTAGCGCCATCAATGCTACAACGACCATATCATTGTCGGTGTAGTTACAGATAATCATAGACATAGCTAAGATCATACCAGTTACGATTGGCACTTTACGTGCTACAGATAAGGAATAACCACGATGTAATAAGAAGTCAGAGAATAAACCGCCTAGAATACCACCTAAGAAACCACAGATTGCAGGTAAGGATGCGATGAAACCAGCTTTAAGGATTGTCATACCACGAGCCTGTACAAGATATACTGGGAACCAAGTGATAAAGAAGAATGTTAACGCATTAATACAATATTGAGCTACATATACACCAACGCACATACGGTTGGAGAATAATTGTTTAATATAACCAAGTTTTGGACCAGAATTTTCGTCCTTTTTCTTGCCACTGTCGATACTTACTAAACCGCCACCTTCTTTAATATATTCCAATTCTTCTTGGTTAATATGTGGATGTTCAGCAGGATCATGAATGTAATGACGCCATATAAGAACGAATACTAAACCTATAGCACCCATTACAGTGAAGATGTGATGCCAACCAAAAGTATGAACAATCCAGCCCATCATAGGCACGAATACTACAGTTGCAAAGTATTGTGCTGCGTTGAAGATAGACGATGCTGTACCACGTTCTTGTTTAGGGAACCAAGCAGCAACGATACGGCTATTACCTGGGAAGGAAGGTGCTTCAGCTACACCAAGTAAGAAACGCATTGCAAAGAGTGTTGCCATTGCTACGAAACCATGTAAGAATACAACCGCGCCTTGTAGCATTGTAAATAAAGACCAGAAGAATAAGCTATAAGCATATACGCGTTTTGTACCGAAACGGTCTAATAACCAACCGCCAGGAAGCTGACAAATTACATACGCCCAGCCCCAAGCAGAGAAAACATAACCTAAATCAACATTACTAAATTCCAATTCTTTTGCAATTGCTGTACCAGCAATAGAGATTGTTGCACGGTCAGCATAGTTAATTGCAGTAATAATAAACAATAACCATACGATGCCCCAACGTACCCATGTTTTTCTTTTTACGTTGCAAGCCACATCCATGAAACCACAACCCTCAACTTGGGTTTGGGTGTTCTTGTTTTCAGAAGTGTTCATTTCATAGCCTCCATACTAAAAACCATACCACTACACATTATGTCGTATATTCCGTGCACAGTACGTTTTGGCCTATGAACATCGGGTCAACTCTGAAACTTAAGCCATCTTTCATGCACTGTGCTTGTTAACTGACCTAATTATAGCCCGAATCTATGATTCATAGATATAGTATCTATAACATATAAACATATTATATTTTCCCTTCTTTTAGTTATAATATGTATATATCGAATTATATGGTTTACTTAAAGTCATAATAAAAGTTTTTCAACCCTCTCATATAACAAAAAAAGATATTTCAGCATTTTTAGATTATTTTGAATGAGAGTGTATGTTCCCATTCACACAAAATGCCAAAATATCTTTTTATTGTTTACTAATCTTTTTTAATTACCAATCCTTCTCCTGATTGGCCATAGAATAACCTTCTTGATTGTTCATCGAAAAGCCATCTACCCGTTCATAGTCTGCTGTAGGGTCTACTTCTTTAATCGTTTGACCTAATTGCTTCACTAAGCCATTAGGATTTTTAACCGATAACTTCGCCTCTTCCCCTACTAATACCCAAAGGATTTTATAATGCTTAGGATCTACTTGCAAACGTTTTTCCCCTTTACCATCAGTAAAATAAATAAGGAGATCTGCCTGCATTTGATTAGCTAAATTAACTACGGGCGAAAATAAAGTACTACCACGAGCTGTTACGCGTGGCTCCACATCACGAATGGACTTTACCGTATAAGTACGACGTATAATACTATCACATTCCACAACAGTAATTTCAAAATCATAACTCTTAGTAATCTCTAAGACTTCTAACATGGCTTGACGAAACGCGGCATCACTAATACTGCCGCTACAATCAAGACCTACAACAATCTTTGCGCGGCGCTTGCGTAACGTACCACGAATTTCTAAGCGCTCTGGCTGACGACGGCTCCGCCGCGTCGTCGTTTTACGATGACCACAAGCCACAGAACCAATAAGTCGTTTTAAGTACACAGACCAAGGTAAGGTTGCTTCGTGCTTCTTCATATCACTTAAAAGACCTGTTAAATAGCCTGCCATGTCCCCTTTTTCAGAATTGGCTACCATTTTACTAGTCAACTGTTGCTGTGAATCACCATCAACCTGATCTGACTCTGCCCATAAATCATGACTTCGTGCCGCATCAAAGGCATCCGCTAAAGACGGCTCCTTAGAAGGCGTCATAGGTGTTTCACTCAATCGATCTGCGAGCTCCGTTTCGCCCGGTGTATCGCGAGCTACATCAATATGCCCTTGAATTTCATCTACATAATATTCCAAAGGCTTAAAGGCTACTACGCGGGTCCCAAAATTCTTATTAAGCCAGTTTACATCAATAGCATTGGGCGGTAATGGACTAATATAATTATTTACCACTATATCCATAGCCAAATTAATAGCCAAAGGTGAATATCGCTTATACAAACGTTTTGCCCGCACCAAATGTAAGGATATAACATGTAAAATCTCATGCTTAATGGAGCTCAACATTTGCTCTCCAGTCATCTCTAAAAAGATAAGCGGATTAAAATACATGACATAGCGGCTCCCTTTAAAGTTAATGCCTGTGCCACTAGTCATGGCAAATCGCAATTCTTGACCGACTTGTAAAAAGAAATAGCCATAAAAAGAATCCGACTCAATAAGGCTCAAATTCAATTTTGATACGAGTTTAAAGAAACGGTCTTCATAGTCTTTATCCACTACAAAATCAGCCGTCCCTGCCACCAGGTCCCGCTTCCCCGCTGCCAAGGCGGCCGCCTCTGATATAGCATATCCCAACGAGTTTGTATAAGCACTGTCTTTTATTTCCTGCTCGCGCTGTGCAGCATCACGTTTCTTTTGCCAAGCCGCCACTAGAGCTTTCGTCTCTCCTAAGAGGGCCAAACGCTCCTGTTCTACTGGATCTACCACAGTAGAAACACCTTGGCCTACTGCACCGCCTACTACTTGACCGGTTGCGCCGGACAGACCTTTATGCTCTGTAGCTGACGCCTTTTGGTTCTCAGAAAGATGATTGGCGGTGAGTCGTCTTACAATATCAATTTCACCATTCATAAAAAAGCTCCTTATAAGCTTCGCTGTAAATCAAAAAAAGCATTTACAAATTCGTCACTTTTAATGGCCTCTTCGTATAGGCGCGGAAATGTATTGCGCACATCTTTCATAGCGGCCATGCGCAAATCTTCTGGATAAGCCCCTAAGAATTCCATAAAGCGCTTCACAATCTGCTGCGCCTCATGGTCATCAACAAATAATTGGTTCGCCCGTAATTCAATGCCACGCATTAAATTCTTAGCTGTTAAATACAATCTTGTATGGCTTTCCTTTTGAAGGCGACCTAGAACATTATCACTTAAATGTTCTCCTTTAAATACATCATCATAGGTAATTAAAGGTTCATGGTCCGCTTCCACAAAGCTGACAAATTCGCGAGCAATAACTTTACCTACATTACCACGAATGACATTGAAGAATACATCCTTACCTACTTGATCAGGTGCTTCTTTATACATTTTATACAAAGCTGACACACGCTCATAACTACGTGGCGTAGCGTAAATATCGTCTTCGTTCATTTTATGTAAATACTCTGGATACGTACTAATGAACTCCATAACCATTGGCTCTAAACCGGCTTCAGCAGCCCAATCAAGCCATTGCATATAATCGGGCTCCATCTGTAGCCAAACAAAGCGATTCTGCTGTGCCACGTCCATTTCAACCGTTTGATAGTCATAGCTATTAGTTGGATTCATGGCGGCTACAATATGCACATCTTGGCCTAAGGTAAAACCATTAATTTCACGATTCAAAATCAAATTCATAAGCTCTTGCTGTACTGCATGTTCACAGCGGTTAATTTCGTCAATAAATAACAACACTCTACGGCCTTTAGCTAATTCATCAGCAATTGTTTTTAGCTTATGGTGAATCGCATACACTGTCACTTTTTCAGTAACCACTGAGCCATCATCGAGTTGACGTGTAAAGCTATCTACCGTAGGCAATCCGCCAATTTCGCCTTCTTTTAGCAAATTACCATCAATGGTAACTAAGGACCATTGGTGTTTTGATGCTAAACGATGGGCTAACGATGTTTTACCAATCCCTGTCTCCCCTACTAATAAAGGCACCTGACCGGCACCGAGAACAAGTTCCACACTTTTCATTGTTTCTACAAAATTCATTTATTATTCTGGCCTCTTTTCAATTTAGTATTTTAATAACTCATCTACAGCAATCCGACGTACGCGCTGACTTCCAAATTCATCAATCAAGCCCACCACATCAGCTTCAAACCCTTTATTATGCTTACCAATATAAGTACAATTGATTAAATCACGCACATATTGATCATCTACTTGATCTTCCTTCAAAATAGCTTTTAATTGCTCTTCTAAATAGGTAGGTGGAATCATATAATCTGGCGGCAAATATTTAGTAATCAAACTACTTATGCCAATAAAATGTAAGGCCTGCTCTACTGTCACATGGGGCAATAAGCGCACCGCCTGCGGGTCTAATGCAATGGCTAAATCAATAGCCGCATCAGTAGGCTCTTTAATATAACTAAGGGCTTGATAGTTTTGCTTAACCGCTGCTAATTGCACGGCTTCTGAAGGATTGTGAATAAACTTAATCGCATCATAATTAGATGCTACCGCTTGAATCTGTAAGTCTTCACTAGGCTCCTTCACATATTGAATGGCCCAGCCTGATTGTTCTAAGGCAATATGCACTAATTCTTCACTGGGATTTTCAATAAGGGCTAAATTATTCCACCCTTTAGCCACTACAGCCTTCAATAAGTCTGGTGTAGGATTCTTCAAATATTGAATGGCCCGTGGTGCATTAGATATGGCAATATCTACCATTTCTGGTGTAGGGTCGTCTATATATTGTAAAATCATGCCATTTTTCTTAAGCGCAGTCAATTTCATCTCTTCCGTGGGATGTTCCATCTGTGCAATGGCATAGGGATTAATTTTTAATATTTGTAATTTTTTTTCATTATCCATATAATTGCCTCACATATATTTCAACTTCAATTAAAATTTCGACTTCACTTCAATTAAATTTTCAACTTCACGTAAATTAAAAGTTCAACTTTATATCAATTTTAATTGCACTCTATTATATCGAATAAATTCATTTCACATTACATCTTACCATGTATGGGCTCTTTTGTCTCTTTTATTCTCCATATTTTAGGTATGACTTACCTTCATATGCATATTCTATTACGCAGGAATATACCTGTTCTGTCCTACTTAACTATGTATGTTCTTATCCATGAGGTTTTATTTTCTATGACAAAAAAGGAGATTCCTTATTTTGAAGGTATCTCCTTTTTATTAGACCTATGTAACTGCGATTCGTCCAATAAGACCAAATCATGAGTTAGCATATAAGTTATTAATATTTACTTATTATTTCGCTGCTGCAAAATGAGCATTTACCTGATCCCAGTTAACAAGATTCCAGAATGCATCAATATAAGCTGGGCGGGCATTTTTATATTTCAAATAATATGCATGCTCCCAAACATCTAAACCAAGCACTGGTTTCTTACCTTCGCTCAATGGAGAATCCTGATTAGCTGTAGATACGATTTCTAATTTACCATTAGCAACTACTAACCAAGCCCAGCCAGAACCAAAACGACCTGTAGCCGCTTTAGCAAATTCCGCTTTAAAGTTTTCAAAACTGCCAAATGCTGCTTCAATAGCCTGAGCGATCGCTCCAGTTGGTGCCCCACCAGCATTAGGTGCTAAAATATTCCAGAAAAATGTGTGATTTGCATGACCGCCACCATTATTACGCACAGCTAAGCGAATATCTTCTGGCACCGCCTCTAAATCACTGATTAAGGCTTCTACGTCTAATTTGCCAAGTTCAGGATGTTTTTCGATGGCTGCATTTAAATTTACAACATAGGTGTTGTGATGTTTATCATGATGAAAATGCATTGTTTCTGCATCAATATGCGGTTCTAACGCTTCATAAGCATAAGGTAGTTCTGGTAATGTATAAGCCATACTAAGCCTCCTCTTTCCCTTAGGGAAATAAATATATCTTATTTTATATACGATAAAATTACCTAGGCAATGTAAATATCCCCTGAGTAGGCAAACTATTCCATTGCTTATATCTAATTTTTTCAATCTTTATCGTAATTTAATGATAACATTTTTCATTTATTTTGTCTATGAGCAGTTTAGCTCCATTCAGTTCAGCTTATATTTCCGTACAAAATAATATACTTAATCCAAAGAGACATTTTAAAATATATTAATTTTTAACATATTTTATTTCATATACAAAACGAGACTTTTATCTTCTAGAGTTTTGCCTACAATCACTGAATTAAATTAATCTTTTAATGATTTACATCCAGTTTTATATCAACCATATAGAATCAATCATATTAAATCATTTTATTTTTAAACATATTTTTATATTCATATATATTAAAACCCATTGCTACATCACATCTTTTATTTTTAGCATTTTCTTAATCGAAAATAAGTATCATTAAATGTATTGTAATGTACGTCATTTCGGTTTACACTTAGGGTACATTTTATATTCTTTATTATCCTTAGTGGAGGTGTAACAATGCAACACAATGCATGGCAAGGCTTCATTACAGGTGTATGGGATAAAGCCATTGATATTCGTGACTTTATCCAACGAAACTATAACCCCTATGTAGGGGACGATTCCTTCTTAGTAGGTCCTACAGAACGTACATTACAACTCTGGGACGAAGTATTACGCTTATACGAAGAGGAAAAAAATAAGGGCGGCATTCTAGATGCCGATACTGATATTGCTACATCAGTATCCTCTCATGGACCTGGTTATATTATTAAAGAGTTAGAGCAAATCGTAGGACTTCAAACAGATAAGCCCTTAAAACGAGCTATGTTCCCTTATGGTGGTCTTCGCACAGCTAAAATGGCGTTGAAAGAATATGGTTTTGATATGAACCCTGAGCTTGAAGACTTCTTTAAGAAGCACCGCAAAACTCATAATGATGGTGTATTCGATGTGTACACCCCAGAAATGCGTGCTGCTCGCTCTGCTCACATTATTACTGGCCTACCTGACGCCTACAGTCGCGGCCGTATTATCGGCGACTATCGCCGTGTTGCTCTATACGGGGTGGATCGATTAATCCAGGAAAAAGAATTAGAATTTAGCATCACCATGGGCGACATGACAGCAGAGGTCATTCGTAATCGTGAAGAAATTCGCGACCAAATCCGCTCACTACAAGAATTAAAAGAAATGGCGCTCTCTTACGGCTTTGATATTAGTCGTCCTGCAGAAGATACTAAAGAAGCCATTCAATGGCTCTATTTTGGTTATTTAGGGGCTATAAAAGAGCAAAATGGTGCTGCCATGTCAATTGGCCGAAACACCGTGTTCCTCGATATTTATGCTGAACGGGACCTAAAAGCAGGTCGTTATACAGAATCAGAGATTCAGGAAATGGTTGACCATTTTATCATGAAACTTCGCATGGTTCGCTTCGCTCGTATTGTTGAATACAATAATTTATTTACTGGCGACCCTGTATGGACCACAGAATCCATTGGTGGCATGGGCTCTGATGGACGACCATTAGTCTCTAAAATGTCCTTCCGTTATCTTCATACTTTAACAAACTTAGGTCCTGCACCAGAACCAAACTTAACGGTTCTTTGGTCACCGCGCTTACCTGATGGTTTCAAACGATTCTGCGCGAAACTTTCCATTGAAACATCTTCCATTCAATATGAAAACGACGAATTAATGCGCCCTAACAGTGGCGATGACTATGCTATCGCTTGCTGCGTATCCCCTATGCGAATTGGCAAGGAAATGCAGTTTTTCGGTGCCCGTTGTAATCTCGCTAAATGCCTACTCTACGCAATCAATGGTGGCATTGACGAAAAGCTAAAAAAACAAGTAGGTCCTAAATACCGTCCAATTACCTCTGAGTATCTCGACTTCGATGAAGTGATGGAACGTTTCGACGACATGATGGAATGGCTAGCTGGCGTCTATGTAAATGCCCTTAATATCATCCATTACATGCACGATAAATACGCTTACGAAAAATTAGAAATGGCGCTCCATGATCGTCAAGTAAAACGCTGGTTTGCCACTGGCATTGCGGGACTTTCCGTTGTAGCAGACTCCCTCTCTGCTATCAAATATGCCAAAGTAAAACCTATTCGCGATGAACAAGGTGTTGCTATTGACTTTGAAATTGAAGGGGACTTCCCTAAATATGGCAATGACGACGATCGTGTGGATGACTTAGCAGCGATGATTGTATCGGCCTTTATGAATAAGATTCGAAAACATCCTACTTACCGTGATAGCGTGCCTACCATGTCCTTGTTGACTATTACATCCAATGTTGTCTATGGTAATGCCACCGGTTCCACACCAGATGGGCGCAAACAAGGAACACCATTTGCACCAGGTGCCAATCCAATGCACGGCCGTGATTCCCATGGTGCTGTTTCGTCCATGGCGTCAGTAGCTAAAATGCCATGGCGCGATTGTAGCGATGGTATTTCCAATACCTTCTCCATTATTCCTGATGCATTAGGTAAAAACGGCGAGACCATGATTCGTATGAGCGATTTAGACTTAGATTTATCCGATGTTTTAAACAGCTCTATGCCTACAGGTCTCCCTGTTAACAACGAAAATCTTGCGTGCCACGAACCTAATGTAACCTTATATTCCAAGGAGGACAAATAATATGAGCAATCAACAACAAATCGACAATTTAGTGGAATTATTAGACGGCTATTCAGAAAAAGGCGGTCATCATCTCAATGTCAATGTATTTGACCGTGACATGCTCCTCGATGCACAAAATCATCCAGAAAAATACCCACAACTAACCGTGCGCGTGTCTGGCTATGCTGTTCATTTCAATAAATTAACTAAACAGCAACAGGATGAAGTTATTTCTCGTACATTCCACGAGCAAATGTAATCAATAGAGAATCGGTTTAGATGCTACGGTTTAGATGCTACGGTTTAGATGCCACGATTTAGGTACTGCCATCTAGGTACTACCGTTTAGTCTCTACTAATTTCTTCTATAACCTGCTAATACAATAGGCTCCCCAATCTTGAGGAGCCTATTGCTATATAAGTTAATTGCTATATAAGTTAATTATTATCTATTTTCTATCACTAGAAAGGTCGATTGTATGATTGGACGAATTCACTCCTTAGAAACCATGGGTACTGTTGATGGCCCTGGCGTACGAATGGTACTATTTTTGCAGGGCTGCCCCCTCCGTTGTGCCTATTGTCACAATCCTGATACATGGGATGTGCAGCAAGGGAAAAATATGACCGTTGAAGAAGTATGGGAGCAATTTGAACGAAACCAGAGTTTTTATAAAAAAGGCGGTCTTACCGTAACCGGTGGTGAAGCACTGCTCCAACTCCCCTTTCTAATTGAACTCTTTACCTATTTTAGAGCCCGCGGCATCCATACTTGCTTAGATACCAGCGGAATTTGTTTTAATCATGACCAAGTTAAAGAATATGAAACATTGTTAGCTGTAACAAGTCTTGTCATTTTAGATATTAAAGAGCTTGACGAGGCTAAGCATATAGCATTAACTGGCCAGAACAATGCAGCAATACTGGAATTTGCACGTTTTGTAGATGCCCATGAAGTACCAATTTGGATTCGTCATGTAGTGGTCCCCACCATAACGGATCGCCCCGACACTTGGTATCGTATCGGATTTTTTCTAGGGTCCCTTCGTCATCTAGAAACGATTGATTGCTTACCCTATCATGTAATGGGCTCATCAAAATATAAGGAACTAGGTCTCACCTATCGCTTAGATGGCATTCCACCAGCTTCAAAGGAACTAGCTCAAAAGGCGACTAAAACCATGCTTGAAGGTATCAAAGCGTATCGCCGTGGTTGGTGGAGTGTATTAAACATCTAAGGGCGATTTTTTTATCACCTTAGTTTAAATTCGATTAGCGGCTATTAGTTTAAATTCGATTAGCGGCTATAGGCCTCATCGATAATTTCCGTATCCTGAGCCTTTAATGCCGTTTCTACCCAGTCTCTATCAACTGTCCCGGTCAAGGCAGCATGTACATTGGCTGCATCAAGAGCTTGTTTTTCCTTAGCCCCGGCCAGTACTTCCTCCGCATCATTATACGGCACTACAATAACGCCATCGCGGTCCATAACAATAATATCGCCAGGATCTACAGCGATACCACCACAGGCAATAGGCGTATTGATTTCACCAGTACCATCCTTATACGGCCCTGCTGGATTAGTGCCTGTAGCATACACTGGAATCGATAAGGCTTTAACAGCTTCACTATCACGAATCGGCCCATCAAGCACTACACCAGCGATTTTTTTGTAAATACCATAGGCAAACATGATTTCCCCCATCAAAGACCGATAATCATTGCCGCCGTCATTGGAAATAATAATTACATCGCCTTCTTGTGCCATATTGAGGGCTTTGTGAATCATAAGATTGTCGCCACTTCGCGCCTTAACAGTTAAAGCACGGCCCACTGTAATTGGCTGAGTGGGGGATGATTTCAAGGAAATACGCGGATGAAGTGCGCTTAAGCGCCCCATACAATCAGCAATATTTGCTGTTGGAATCTGTCTAAATTCATCCAATAACGCCTCACTTACCATAGGACGTTTTAAAAATACACGATTACCAACTGACATGAAACTCACTCCTTACAAAAAATTATTTATGATAACCAACCTGAGCTGCCAAGTTTTCCATTTCATCATGAAGATCTGGTGCATCAGCCACTTCGACATAATCAAAACGGTCTACCTTATTAGTGCGTAATGTTTTGGTATTATAATTTAAGCGGTACTTAGCATAGTATATTTTATCGGTGTTTAAATCATATGCTATATAACGAGCCATGCCGTCAGACTCTTTTTTATTATCTCTAAATGCATAGCTAGTTAAAATTACTAAACCATCGTCTTCACTAATTGGCTGCACATAGGTTTTTAAATCTCGTTTTACAAAACCTGTTTTTTGTACATAGGATGATACATCAGTAAAATTAGCTTTAATATGTTCTTTTGTATAAGAAGCTGGCAAATTAGCCTTATTAGTCAACACTATGGGCATCTTTCGATTCCCTAAAGCCTTTTGCGCCTCTTCTTGATTATTTTTTTGAAGCTGATCATTTAATTTTTTATTAATAGCTGGTAAATTTTTGTTAAATCTATCTTGGATTAATTTAGCTAAGTACTCCAATTGCTCCCGGCTATACGTACCATCAGCAGCTGGTTTCATATCAACCGGAGCCGCAGCTTGGGCCACACTGTTTGCCCCTGCCACACCAGCCATCACCGGCACTGCCACTAAACCTAATACCATAGCAGATACAACAGATTTCTTTACATGTGTTAAAAATTTCATATATAAGCCTCTCTTTCGTACTTAATCATTTATGTAAAATTTCTATAAAACTTTATTCATTTCCCTCTAAGGGAATAATATCATCATATATAAGACGTGCCTTGAGTCCATCATGTGATGTATCATCATGAAAATGTCCAAAGAACCACCGTTTATAGCTCAACTTAGGGCAAATTTCACTTAAAAAGTTGGCTGTTAAACAAGGCATATCCCGCCCCAATAAGGTATGTGCATATACCGGTTTAAACTGTAATGGCGCCGTATGCGTGATCACATAATCAACGGCCCAATTACACGCCTCCAAAGTCTTAATAGCATGGGCGCGCTCTTCTTCAGAACAAACCTCCTGCGGCCACCAAGAAATACGTGGTGTACGATACTCTTGATCAGTACTAGTGGCACCGCCAAACGTAAACACCTTATGTCCTTCTATAGTGTAAAGCTCACCGCGCATTAAATGAAATATGCCATGTACATTTTGAACCATGCTGCCCCACTTCTCTTCAAGGGGAAACTTTTTGAGCATGTCGAAATTTTCATGATTACCATCTACATAGCAAGTCGTAAATGGTGCTTCAGACAATAATTTTAAAAGCTTATCATCCTTAAAATGTCGCGCAGTTTGCCGCGGCCACCAAGGCAAACCAAAGTCCCCCGCAATAAGCAAAATATCACCGGCACTCAAGGCCTCTATATACGTCTTAATCTGCGCCCTTTCACCATGAAGATCACCTGTTACATAAATCATATAATGCCCCCATATATAAACAATATACCCTTTTATACCTTTACGCGTCTGGCTTTTATACCATTGCATGTCATGCTTTTATGCCTTTGCATGTCATGTTTTTATGCCTTTTTTATGTCTTTGCATGTCATGCTTTTATACATTTACATGTCTCGCTTTTATACATTTACATGTCTCACTTTTATACATGTGCACGTCTTGCGTTTCTCCACGAAACTATGCCAACTAATCTGCAACGTCCTATACTAGCTAAAACGTCCTAACCAATGCAAGCCAGCATTTACTCTCATAAAACTATACAACAAAATATCATTCATACAATTTCATTGTATGTTAATTATAACAAATAAAGATGAATAAAAAATAAAGAAGGACTCAGACCTTCTTTAGGGTTGTATATTTAAATGTGAAAATGAACTTTAACCCCGTTTGCTCTACACTATAGCCAACTACCGATTTGAGCTTTATATGGAAAAACCAAGAATCTTTAAACTTTGCCCAGAAACCAAACTGACGGAGCTAGGCCGTTGGAAATTGATATGTTAGGTAATCTAACATTTGCACGACGCTCAAACATTCAAAGCTAATGAAAAATAGCAGAACTCCTTAAAATAAGCCTCAAAATCAAGTTTCGGATACTCTAATTTTTACACTACTCTCAAACAGATAGCGCTTATAAAATAGCGGAAGGTCAAGTTTCGGATACTCTAGCTTTTACACTACTGTCAAACCCTTTTTGCCCCCTAATTTGCCCCCCCCCGAATGTTTCGGATACTCTAACTTTCACACTACTCTCAAACTAGTCCCCCTAATAATTCGACCATGCTGATGTTTCGGATACTCTAACTTTCACACTACTCTCAAACAAGATAATTGAGTATACTTAGTTTGAGAAGGTTTCGGATACTCTAACTTTCACACTACTCTCAAACTGGCCAACAAGGATATCCTCCATTATTTAAGTTTCGGATACTCTAACTTTCACACTACTCTCAAACCAACAAATTATGGCAGAACGATTGGCTTCAGTTTCGGATACTCTAACTTTCACACTACTCTCAAACAATAAAAGAATAGATGCTACCGCCATAGATGTTTCGGATACTCTAACTTTCACACTACTCTCAAACAATTAAGGGTTACGGTGGTGCTGGTCGAGAGTTTCGGATACTCTAACTTTCACACTACTCTCAAACCGACCAACCGCCTCTGGATACTTAAGGGCGGTTTCGGATACTCTAACTTTCACACTACTCTCAAACTACAATGTACGGAATAGAAAGGAATTTAAAGTTTCGGATACTCTAACTTTCACACTACTCTCAAACCCAAATTGCATATACATAAAAGCATATGCAATTTAAGGTTGAGCAGATTTGTCAGGCCTACTACCAAGTGCAAAATTTACAGTATCGCAAAGTATGCGCTAAAAGACGCAATAATCACTATCTATAGTATAAACTACTTCTTTATTATCTACAATTTGAATTTGATCGGCAAGATTTTGCTCTATACATAAAATTGGTATTTTTTTACTTAACACTGTACTAAAAAATAGCCCCAACTCATCTTGAGTCATAAAACAACGCGGATGTAATAGTACGATTAATTTCGGATGTAATAGCTCCATCACTACATCGATAAAGGAAATACTTTGATCAATCAAATCGAACGCCTCTTCATCGATTCTCACACCTGCCATTTTTATTAGATCCAATGCATTTATATCTTCATTATGTACTAAATTTAATGGTATTGCATCTTCTATAGTATATAAAAACTTCTGTATTTTTCCATTAATATCAAACAAATCCCCTACATTTTCCTGTGCAATATTAGCTAAGCGCTGTTGCAATTTAGATAATAAGGTTCGATTATTAAAATCGAGTGTAAAAAAATCAGTTACTAAGTATACATCTTTTTTCCAATTATGCTCACCGCCAATATCTGCGAGCACCCAATTAGTAGTTTCTCCATTTATGCTTTTTATCATGTCTCCCACTAGAGTCCGATATATAAACGGACTTTCAACTACAATTGTATTAACCAAGTCACGTTTGAGCTCGATTTTTAAATCAAGACTTAAATAAATTAAATTCATAAGATAACCAACCGATCTGTAGTGGTCACTAAATCCGAATGTGACTCGCCACTTAATGTCTCCATTTTAGAAAATTGTTTCTCTGTAATAATTAGCATCTGTACCAATCCATCGTCCGGTTTATTTGCTCTTATATAGGAGGCCACTTTATTTGCCTCTGTATGATTTAGTACCAATTTTATATAAATTGATTCTTGTAACATATAAAAACCAGTAGAAAGCAAAAATTTTCTAAATTTACGATATACTTTTCTGTCTGCTGAAGTAAGAACAGGCAAATCAAACATTATTAATATTCTCATATATCTATAACTCATTTATATAACTCTTTACCTAGTTAATAACACATGTACTACTATCAAGTAATAGAACAGATAGTTTATATTTCGTATTCAATTAATCGTAGTAATCCTATATCGCCCCTTGTTAATGCATCACAAACACTCTTACAATAAATACGAATGGCCGTACTCAAAAACTGTGTAGTTCCATCTATGCGAACTTCTTTATTTAACAAATCAACTAAAAGTAGTTTCTCTTCTTTTGTAAAATTATCATGTTGCATAGTAACAACCACTTGATCCACTACGCCGCGTAAGGGCTCAATTAAATCACTAGAAAAGTTAAATGGGTTAAATTGATTACAATGACCAATGCCAAATTGCGTTAAATATCCCATTGCCACTAACTCTCGATTTATCGAAGATAGTAGTATGGCATAACCATAATCTAGAGCTGCATTGATATTACTATTATCATCCCTACAGAATAAATTCCCAAATAAAGCATTAAAATACACTTTAGCTGCATGCCCTTCCCTAGAAGACTCATCATTTAGTTGTAACGTATCCACATATGATTCTAGTAATTTATATTCCTCTTTGCCTTCACGTTTTAATAGTTTTGCTTGATTATGAATTTTCTCTCGTAGCAACTCCGTCCATATTTTCTCCTGTATTATCTTAGGCCAATTAACTTGCTCTCGGCAGCGCAATGATGTGTTGTGACTTCCATATAAAGGCATTATTTCCCCTGCTGGATTGTACTTTTCATCACATATAATTACCTTTACCTTCTCTTGAATTAGGCGATTTAATAGAGCTGCCGTCATACTAACTGCAGTGGATGCAATCATCAAGACTTGAATTTCTTCAATATATACTCGTTCTGACTGTAAATCTCTCCGTATGACTAGATAATTCATTTTTAAATCTAATTTTGCTCGCTTACTAATCACTACTGTCCGCCATCCCATAGGTACCTCCCAGTTCAAATCTTATATTTACATTAAACAACACATGTACATATCCTCCTCCCTTATAAAAAAAGTGCAAACTGATTAAACTCAGCTTGCACTTTTTTCTAATTACCAAAAGAACTTTGTAGTATTAGTTTCCTACTAATATATTAATTCTTTTTTACAATATGTACTTCATCTTCGTAAATTCCTGTTACGGATTGGGTAACAATAGAGAATTCATCAACTTT
The DNA here is from genome assembly GCF_937981445.1 of uncultured Veillonella sp. Classification (GTDB taxonomy): domain Bacteria; phylum Bacillota; class Negativicutes; order Veillonellales; family Veillonellaceae; genus Veillonella_A. The sequence continues at coordinate 28,999 of NZ_CALJON010000048.1, forward strand.
AGTTAAGTTTTGAGGTACTTTTGGTTGATAAATCGTTTTTATTCCAAGTGCTGGGAATTTATATTCTTTCTTAGCCAATGTCATAAAACGTACTATCTCTAACAATGTATTACTTTTTACTAAGATATCTTCAATACCTATAAATTTCTGTCTCAACTCCTCCGAAGCCCAAAGTTCTGGATTATTCCCTTTTAAATGCTTAAAGATTGGACTTTGCAACTTATTAACAAGTGTATCGAAACATTCGTTTAGAAGCGTGTGATTAATAAATTTAGAATCTGGTTTATATCCTTTATTAGCCAGTACGCGGGCCGTATAAGATTCAACATGTTTTAAAGTCGTGATAATCGTCATAGGCAGAATTAAAGATACGGCTTGTTTTAAATACATCATATCGTTACATTTTCCACCTAAATAGTAATAAAACCCATCGTATTTCACCAATGTATCCAAAGTTAGTTTTTCATAAATTAACTCAATTCGATTATATTTTGAACTATCTATTTGAGTCTTAATATATTCAATATAATCATTTTCAGTCTTTAGGGTCGGCACTACAATAAGTGGAATCATAAATATTCTAAGCTCTTCAACGACGTTCCCTTTTTTATTATGACCTGATAATTTTGCAATACTGAAGTAGCTATTAGTTATGTAATTATAGGCACCATACTTTGTAATATCCTTCATATACTCAACAGAGGTT
>NZ_CALJON010000049.1 GCF_937981445.1 uncultured Veillonella sp.
TAATAGGCGTATCACCATCATAAGGAACGCGGCCAGTTAACATTTCATATAATACGGCGCCTAAAGAGTAAATATCAGTACTACCATTAACTGGTTTACCACTGGCTTGTTCAGGTGATAAATAATGAGCCGATCCCATTATGGAATTAGTATACATAATAGTATTCCCTGCATTCATAGCCCGGGCAATACCAAAGTCAGTTACCTTAATACGGCCACTAGTAGTAATAAGCACATTATGAGGTTTAATATCACAGTGCACAATGCCCATAGCATGTGCATGTTCTAAGCCTTCCGCAATGGCGATGGTAAATTTTACTGCTTGGTCTACTGATATTTGTTTGTGATTTACAATATATTCTTTCAGTGTTTGACCTTCTACATATTCCATGACGATGTAATTATAGCCCTGATCAAAACCCACATCATACATGCTAACAATATTGGGATGGTTAAGCTTGCCTGCGGCCTGAGCTTCACGTTTGAATTTAGCTACGAATTCTTCATCGCCTGCAAAATTGGCATGTAAAATTTTAATCGCTACAATGCGTCCTAATAAGGTATCCTTACCTTTAAATACATCGGCCATGCCACCGACGCCTATTTTTGAAATTATTTCATACCGATTGTCAAGGACTAGACCTTGCAGCTTCGTTTGCATTTCTTTCATTATATATACCTCACTCCATGGTACCTACTACAATCGTCACATTATCTTTGGCCCCTTCGTCATATACAAGGCTCATTAAGTCCTCCAATAAACGCTTATCATCAGGCTCATGGTTAAATTCAGCTTCAATCCGTTCTGTTGAAATATAACCAGTTAAGCCATCAGAGCACAGCATAATGCGGTCACTGGGCGCTAATTCATAGATACCGCCATCAACCTCTACTGTGGGCTCTACGCCAACAGCGCGGGTTAATAAATTGCGTTGCGGATGATTAATCATATCCTGCTTCTCCAGTTCCCCTGCTTCATATAAAGCTTGTACCATAGAATGGTCGGTACTAATTTGTTTTAATTTGTTGTCACTACATACATATAGACGACTATCACCAACATTGGCCCAATAAAGAGTATTGTTGTATATATAAGCAACTACTACCGTTGTGCCCATGCCTTCTAATGCGGGAGTTTCTTTTACTCGATTAAAGACATCTTCATTGGCTTTATTGATATATTCTTTTAATTGCTCCACCGTAGGTTCTTCGCATTGACGCAATTGGCTAGCTAAGGAATCAACTACCATAGTACTGGCAATTTCGCCCCCTTTATAGCCTCCCATACCATCTGTTACGATGGCGAAGTTCCCTTCTATATAGAAGCGATCTTCATTGCGTTGACGCACCAAACCTATTTTACTCATACCTACAATATTCATAGGGCCTCCTTTTTTTGATAATCTAGCTTGGCCAATTAGCGTTTCTTTTCCATTTCTTCAGCAATGCGAGAGCCTTCTTTGGCTGTTTCATTAGCGCCCTCTTTTGCGTGCTGGATTTTTAATTGACCACATGCAGCTTGAATAGCATCGCCCATTTCTTTACGCACTGTGACAGAAACACCATATGAAGCAACTATGTTTTTAAATGCTTCAGTATTTCGTTTTGATGGTTTAAATAAATGAATATGCTCATTACCATTTACAGGAATGAGATTTACATTACAGTTAGGGAATGATTTAACTAATTCTCCTAGCTCATGTGCTTGTGCTATAGAAGAATTAATGCCATCAATCAGTATATATTCAAATGTAACGCGGCGATCTGTTTTTTCATAATATGTTTTAACAGCGTCCATTACATCTTTTAATTCATAATAACCGCCAATAGGCATAATTTCCCGTCTAATCGTATCATTAGGGGCATGTAAACTTAAGGCCAAGGTAATAGGAATACCTTCATCAGCGAGTAAGTAAATGTTCTCTACAATACCACAGGTCGATAAGGTCATGCGACGGTATCCAATGTCAAAAGACTCTTTTTCATGCAAAAAGCGTAAGGCCTTAATTGTATTGGCATAATTTTGTAGAGGCTCACCAGCCCCCATGACTACGATGGAGTGAATGCGCTCTTTTAAAATAGCCCCAAATAATAAGACCTGCCCTACAATTTCATGGGCTTCTAAATTGCGGTATAAACCACCTGTTGTAGAGGCGCAAAATATACAACCCATGGCACAGCCCACTTGGGACGAAACACATACGGAATTGCCGTAATGTTGTTTCATAAGTACTGTTTCTACCTGATTATTATCAGCAAAACGAAGTAATAATTTTTTGGTTTGCCCATCAGGTGCTGTTTTTTCAGTGACTACCGTAGGAATACTAATTTGACAATTGTCTTGTAGCCATAAGCGCATGCTTTCGGGCAACTGTTTCATATCTTCAAATTTAAAGATATACCGTTTGTAAATATAATCCATGAGCTGCTTAGCTCTGAATTTAGGAAAACCATGTTCCACCATTAAGGCTTGGATTTCACCTAAATTTTTACCTAATAGTTCCATTCTTATAGTTCCTTTTTTCTAAGACGTGCTATGAAGAAGCCATCCATTTCATCACGATGAGGCCATAGGGTAATCATAGGTCCTTGTATCTTAAAAGGCATCAAGGGGGCCGCATCTTCTAATATAAAATCATCATGAGATGATAAAAAGGTGTCTATGACATTTTCATTTTCTTTTTTGTTAATTGTACAAGTAGAATACACCAAGATACCACCAGGTTTGACTACCTTCGCGGCACTATTTAAAATCTCCACTTGCAAACTAGGAAGTTCATCTAATTGTGATTCTTCTTTTTCCCAGCGCATATCTAACTTTCGTTGTAATATGCCAAGACCAGAGCAAGGCACATCAGCTAGGACTTTATCAAACTGATTATACCATTTTTCAGGTAGTTCAGTGGCATCTAAATTTGAAAAGCCTATATTAGTTAAACCTAAGCGTTTTGCATTAGCTTCCATTAAAGCAATTTTATGTTCATGCACGTCATTGGCGATGATATGGCCTTTATTTTTCATTAAAGTACCCATATGCATAGTTTTGCCCCCAGGAG
>NZ_CALJON010000050.1 GCF_937981445.1 uncultured Veillonella sp.
AGATTAAACTTAGCACTTTGCGGAAGCGACCTATAAAAGCTGAGGATCGCGGTGTATCGGGCCGTGTATTGCATGCTACATTTGTAGGTTCTAAAAAAAGCCTTACCCTCAGTGGTGATACGATTATGAAACTATTGGGGCTAAAGTCTACGTTATTTGATTTCTATGTTAATGTAAAACCGCCAACCTCTGCAGATAGCTTTAAAAATCCAAAAGCCTATCATAGTTTTAAGAAAGCTAATGACATGGTATATATTCGTGGCTATGGTTGGGGGCATGGTCTTGGCTTATCCCAGTGGGGGGCGGCTGCTATGGCACAAAAGGCAGGACAGACGAAGGATTATTATAAGACAATCTTGACGCACTATTATTCAGGCATTACTATTGATAAAATCTATTAGTGCTTATAGTAAATTAATTCATATTAGGTTATAGTAAGCTGAGTCATAGTAAATCAGTATTAATTGAATTATGATTTGAAAGGAAGTTTTACACCCATGAAGGTGACAGATTTTGATTATGAATTGCCTGAGGAACTGATTGCACAGCATCCAGTAGAACCGCGCGATTCTTCACGTTTGATGGTATTGGATAAACACAATGGGGCAGTCACTCACAAAGAACATTTTTATGAAATTCTTGATGAGCTCGGAGAAAATGATGTGCTCGTTTTCAATGATACTAAGGTCATTCCGGCTCGATTATACGGTCAACGTAAGGGCAGTGGCGGTAAAGTAGAAGTATTATTGCTTACACCTTGTGGTGAAAATCGCTGGGAATGTTTAGTAAAACCAGGCAAAAAATGTCCTATTGGGCAAGAACTCGTATTTGATGAACGCCTATCGGGTGTAGTGATAGATAAAACTAGTTTTGGTGGGCGTATTATAGAATTTACTGCTGATGGTATATTTGATGATATTATTCAGGATATCGGTGAAATGCCATTGCCTCCTTATATTCACGAAAAATTAGAAGATAAGGATCGGTATCAAACGGTGTATGCCCGCGAGAAAGGGTCCGCCGCAGCACCAACAGCAGGTTTACATTTTACGCCTAATTTATTGGAAGAATTAAAAAAGAAAGGCGTAACTTTAGCGTTTGTAACCCTTCATGTAGGTCTTGGTACGTTTAGACCTGTATCGGTAGATACTATTGAAGACCATGAAATGCATAGTGAATACTATGTGGTGACGCAGGAAACGGCAGATTTAATTAATAATGCAAAGGCTGCAGGCAAGCGTATTATTGCGGTTGGTACTACATCAGTGCGCACCCTAGAGTCAGCTACTAAAGAGGGTCAAGTACAGGCAGGTCATGATTGGACGCAAATCTTTATTTACCCTGGCTATGAGTACAAAACTGTGGATGCGTTGATTACAAATTTCCATTTACCTCAGTCTACCTTACTTATGCTCATCAGTGCCTTAGCGGGGCGGGAGCATTGTTTGGCTGCTTATAAAGAGGCCGTAGCAAAGCGATATCGCTTCTTCAGCTTTGGTGATGCTATGTTTATTCGATAATGTAAAATTTTAATAAATTACTTATAGTAGCTAGGTTGACTAAGTGATTTATGTTATAATGTTTACTTGATAGATTAATATAGTTAGGAGGATATGCTTGGTTATTACCTATGAATTAGAGAAAGAGTGTCCCCATACAGGTGCTCGTGCCGGCTTATTGCATACCCCTCATGGAACGTTTAAAACACCTATGTTTATGCCTGTAGGCACACAAGCTACAGTCAAAACAATGTCTCCTGAAGAATTAAAAGAAATGGGTGCTCAGATTATTTTGAGCAATACATACCATTTGTTTTTACGTCCTGGTCCAGAACTAGTGGAAGAGGCAGGCGGTTTACATCGTTTTATGAACTGGGATGGCGGCATTTTAACTGACAGTGGTGGATTCCAGGTGTTTAGTCTAGGCGATCTTAGAAAAATTACGGAAGAAGGGGTTGCGTTTAGATCTCACATTGATGGGTCTAAAAAATTCTTATCTCCTGAAATTGCTACTAAAGTACAAGAGCAATTAGGTTCTGATATTGCTATGGCATTTGACGAATGCATCCCTTATCCAGCTGATTATGCCTATACGGATCGCTCAACAGCGCGCACTACTCGTTGGGCTGAGCGCTGTCTTAAGGCTCATACTTCTAAGAAGCAGGGCATGTTTGGCATTGTGCAAGGTGGTATGTACAAAGACTTACGTACGCGCAGTGCTAAAGAATTAGTGGCTATGGATTTTGATGGGTATAGTATTGGTGGTTTATCTGTTGGTGAACCACATGATATTATGTATGATATATTGGAACATACGACGCCATTATTGCCGACTTATAAAGCGCGGTATTTAATGGGTGTAGGTACACCGGATTGTTTAGTAGAGGGTGTAGCTCGCGGTGTTGATATGTTTGATTGCGTATATCCTACACGGGTAGCACGCAATGGCATGGCTATGACACATACTGGGCGAGTGACTTTGAAAAATGCTGCGTATGCTCATGATTGGGGCCCAATTGAAGAAGGCTGTCAATGCTATGCATGTCGCAATTATTCAAGAGCATATATTCGTCATTTATACAAGGCAGAAGAGATTCTAGCCTTCCGTCTTGTGTCATATCATAATCTGTATTTCTTATTGGATTTCATGCGCCGCATGCGTCAAGCAATTTTAGATGACCGATTCCCAGCATTTCGCGATGAATTTTGGGGCCAATACGGTAAATAGGTGCTGAAAGATATATTTTTTGGAGGTGAATACGAATGGGTGATGTATCACAATTATTTCAAGCAGGTTGGCCGATTCTATTAATGGTCGTTATTTTCTATTTCCTTTTGTACCGTCCACAAAAGAAACAACAAAAGGCTAGAAATGAATTGCTTAACAATTTGAAACGAGGTCAAAAAATCGTTACAATTGGTGGCATTTATGGCACAATTAATGAATTGCATGAAGACTATGTAATGCTTCAAGTAGCTGAAAAAGTAGAAATGAAATTTGCTCGTACTAGCATTGCTACCGTGTTAGGTAAAGATGACAAATAATATGGACAAATCAAACTTACGCCTTGCTTATAAAGCAAGGCGTCAAGCTATGCAGGAAGCAGATTGTGCACAAAGAGCACAGCACTTAGTTACTCATATTAAGAGTCTAACAGCATACGAACAAGCTGAGTCTATTATGGCGTATTTAGCGATGCCTAAAGAGGCGAACTTAGATGCACTTATAGAGGATGCATTAGCCGCAGGTAAGACTGTTTATGTGCCTATATGCATTGATAAAACTCGCATGATTGCTGCTAAGCTGGCTTCTTTAGAAGCGGTGGATCGAGGTGTTCTCAATATTCGTATACCCAAGGCAGGATATGAAACAATTGAGGCTATAGCACTCGATTTAATCCTTGTGCCTGGGGTGGCCTTTGATGAAACAGGTGGTCGTCTCGGTATGGGAGCAGGCTATTATGATCGCTTTTTAGCACCTGTACCAAGCAATAAATGTATTGGCGTAGGTTGGGATATACAGGTGAGTGCTGAAAACTTGCCTATGAATTCCTATGATAAGCGACTCGGTGGGCTTGTTACGGATTGTAGAATTAAGATGTTTTAAACCACATGGTTTAAAAAGGGGGAATATCCTTTGAATAGTAAGGCAGTTGCCAAGTTTCTTGCTGTCATTGCAATTATAGTAGGGGTTTTTATTTATTTTATTGGACCTCTGGCAGAATCAATTAAACAGGGCCTCGATTTACAAGGTGGTACACATATTGTATTAGAAGCCGAAGATAGTGGGGATAATAAGGTTACCGATGATGCGGTAGAGCGTGTTATTCAAATCTTAAGCCGCCGTATTAATGAAATGGGGCTTACGGAACCACTTATTCAACGTGAAGGCAAAAAACGTATTATTATTGAATTACCAGGTGTAAAAGATCCTGATGAAGCTATTAAGACCATTGGTAAAACAGCGGTAATGGAATTCCGTGATGAAGCTGGTGTGGTTCATTTAACTGGTAATGACTTAAAAGATGCAAAAGAACAGCTTGTACAAAATAAACAAGCTGAAGTTGCCCTTGAATTTACTGATGAAGGGGCTGAAAAATTTGCTCAATTAACAGCAGCAAATATTGGTCGTCACATTGGTATTTATCTTGATGGTGAACAATTGACGAATCCTGTAGTTAATCAAGCTATTACAGGTGGTAAAGCTGTTATTACAGGGAGCCGTAACTTAGATGAAGCTAAGAATTTAGCTGTATTACTTCGTTCTGGTGCACTTCCTGTAAAAGTGAATGTCATGGAAGTTCGTACTGTAGGCCCAACACTGGGGCAAGACTCCAAAGATAAGTCAGTTACAGCCTTTGCTGTAGGGATTGGCCTTATTGTAGCCTTTATGTTGGTACTATATCGCCTTTCCGGCTTTGTAGCTACTATGGCATTACTTGTATATGTTATGATTTTACTTGTTGTATTGGGGCCATGGGTCTTAAATGCAACATTGACCTTGCCGGGGATTGCGGGGATTATCCTGTCCATGGGGGTCGCGGTGGATGCTAATATCCTTATTTTCGAACGCTTTAAAGAAGAAGTGTTTGAAGGTAAAACGCTTCGCATGTCCATGGAATCCGGATTCCGTCGTGCCTTTGGTACTATTTTTGATGCCAATACATCAGTTATGATTACGGCTATTATCTTGATTTTATTAGGTTCTGGACCAGTAAAAGGCTTTGCTATTACGCTGGCATTAGGGGTAGTAGTAAGTATGTTTACAGCCATTACTATGAGCCGTTCCTTGTTACACTTGCTTATTGAATGTAATATTACCAATCATCCATTCTGGTATGGTGCTAATATTTCCCCAAGTGCTACTATGGACCTCTTCAAGAAGGGAGGGGCTAAGAAATGAGTTTTGATGTAATTAAACACCATCGTTGGTGGTTTGTCATTTCTTCCATCCTAGTTATCGCCAGCCTAGTGTCTATGTTTACTAAAGGCTTTAACTTTGGTATTGATTTCACAGGTGGTACGATTGTAGAGGTGCGTTTTACTCAGTCAGTAGATGTATCTCAAGTCCGTGATGACTTGAAACAATTTGGCCTTGAAAATGCGATTATTCAGGAATCGAATCAAGCTGAAGGTGCTGTAGGTAGTGATATTATCATTCGTACGCGTAACCTAGATTCTAATGAAAGCCGGGCTATCGTAGAAAGTTTGAGCAAAAATGTAGGTCCTAATGAAGTAAAGCGTGTAGAGTCTGTTGGGGCCGTTATTGGTTCTGAAGTAACACAACATGCATTGATTAACTTAGCCGTTGCTTTCGTGGCCTTAGCACTTTATATTTCCTATCGATTTGAATATAAAATTGCTCTGTCTGCCTTGGCTGCTATTTTTCATGACTTACTCATTGTATTAGGGGTATTCTCTTTCTTCCAATTAGAAATTGACTCCTCTTTCTTAGCGGCTATTCTAACGGTAGTAGGGTATTCAATGAATGAATCTGTTGTTATTTTTGACCGTATTCGTGAAAACACCCATACTCATAAACGTACAGATACTTTTGCCGACCTTGCTAATGCAAGTATTGAGCAAAGTATTCACCGTAGTATGTACACATTGCTAACTGTTATGTTTGCATGTTGCTCTTTGTACTTCTTTGGTGGGGATACGACTAAGAACTTCGCTCTTTGTATGATCGTAGGCTTCATTAGTGGTGCTTATTCTGCGATTTGTGTAGCTACTTCTATTTGGGCTATTTGGAAAAGTCGCAACAAGAAAGACCTTCGTAATGCGTCTCGTGCGTAATTTGAGCGTTGCAGTCTAATACAAATTAAACACAGTGTATATTGCCTTAGTTAGTATATAATGGGGCAGTATTCACTGTGTTTTCTTTTAATTTTTAGAGAAGGAGAGATTTTATTGGAACAAGTGGAGCAAGCAAGGCAGACAACTAAGATATGGTCGCCTGAATTTATTGGTTGTGGTTTAAGTAGTTGTTTATTTTACATAAGCCAGTATGTTTTGATTGCTGGATTACCACTTATTATTACTTTATCCTATGGCGGTACTGCGTTTGAGGCAGGTCTGGCAATGACATATTTTCAAATTGGCACCATTTTATGTAGACCTTTTGCAGGGGAGTTAATAGATGCGCTTAATAAACGTCGCGTGCTTTTTACTTCGACTTTAGCATTTTTATTAATCATGGTGGCTTTTTACTTTACGACCTCGTTAAATCTTATATTTTTACTTCGTTTTTTCCATGGCATGATTTTTGCTATTGGTACAACTGCCGTAGCGGCGGTGGCCGTGCTAGTTCTACCGAAGGCGCGAAAAGGTGAGGGGATTGGATACTTTTCTGTATTTGTTAATGTAGCTATGGTTATAGGTCCTTTTTTGGGGCTTACTATCTTATCTATGTGGGGGAATGAAGCCTTTTTTATATTTTTGATAATTTGTTCCATCTGTAGTTTCTATGCGGCTAATCGGAAGCCTTTAAGTGATGAATTAGCATTGCCAGGCTTGCGAGGTAAAAAGAAGTGGAACATGGAACGTTTTTTGGAAAAAGCAACATTTCCTTGGGCTTTGATGGGCTTATTTATGAGTTTTAGTTACGCCGGTGTACTGGTGTTTGTGCCCATCATGTTAAATGAGCTAGGGGAAGGGACGATGGCCAGTATTTTCTTTATATTGTTTGCTGTTACTATTGTTGTGACAAGACCTTGGGTGGGAAGAGCTTTTGACCAGTTAGGAGCAAATGTACTCATTTATCCAGGCTTTATTATTTATATCGCAGGAATTGTTATACTTAGTTTTGCTAGTAATGCTTGGTGGGTTATTATTTCAGCTCCTATTATTGGTCTTGGTTATGGAGCTATTAGTCCTGCCTTTCAGACTATTGGCGTACAAGCAGCACGACCTGAACGAGCCGGAGCGGCCAATGCAACGTATTTCTTGTCCTTGGATATTGGCGTAGGCTTAGGTTCTGCTATTTTGAGCCTGCTCATAGGTGCTATTGGTTTTCATAACATGTATTTATTAGATGCTGCTGTAGCTTTAGTAGGATTTTTACTCTATCATTTTTATGTACGTCAATATTATAAAAAATGATTGTGTTGTAAGATGGAATGTATTTTAATGTACGGTTGAATAGTATTATATTTCTGCTGTATAGGTGAATAATACTGAATAACTAAACCAGTACTATATTTCTAAAATAGTACAACATTTCTAAACTAGTACTACACTTCTAAAATAGTACTGCATTGTCAGTATGTTAGTGAATCCAGAAGAAGGTCATAAAGAATAGTCAAAAAGGCTATTCTTTATGGCTTTTTTTGTGGAAAATTGTAAGTTAGTTGATTTGTTAGGCGTACTTGGGGATATGAGAGTATAATGGTGTAATCAACTACAGCTAGCGTATAAGGCTAAGTGCAAGCAAAGAAATAAGAATAGTATAAAGGAGAAATATATGTAAGCATAAGATAGGTATAAGATAAGTATAAGAGTAAGGGTAAGGGGAAGGGGAAGGGGAAGCCTGTTGGGGCCTAACTAAAGAAATTTAAAAAAAGCAAAATAGGGGTTGACGAATAGTTTAGAATTAGATATACTATTCAAGTCGCCATTACTTAGGTCCAAAACGTAAGTAGTGTGGTGAGGGTATGACCAGTCTTTTTGAAAGCTTTTAAGAAACTATGTTAAAAAAGTTTTTAAAAAGTGGTTGACATAATAAAAAGAACTTTGTTATAATAACAAAGTCGTCAGTGAGACATTGAAGTCGCTGGACATCAGATCTTTGAAAACTGAACAATGTAAGGTAATCATTTCAAACGAAATGA
>NZ_CALJON010000051.1 GCF_937981445.1 uncultured Veillonella sp.
AACCCTTCTCTGTGGCAACTACTTGCCCTTTATCGTTCTTCGCAGCCTTGACATTTGCTGTACTTACAGCTTTGTCATTAACTCCATAAGCAGATGTAACAGAGTCTTGTTCTTTTGTTATCTTCACTACCTCTACTTTAGAGATAGGGCTGTCTTCTTTAGTTACCTCAATATGAGCCCCCTGTCCCCATGTAGGAATGGTAGCCACTAGCGCCGCTAGTATTAATGATTTACTTATCTTATTCATAAACTACTATGAATTCCTTTCTATTATTCAATTACAATGGTGTGATACAGTCCAAAAAGCTGTACATCTGTTGCCACCTTGTAAAGTTCTGTTAAGGCATCTCGTACGGCTTCACCATTGCTCTCAATTTGTAGATCAAAGAAGAATTTATATTCCCCCAATCGACCTTTGGTAGGTCTAGATTCTATTTTTACAAGATTAATCTGTCGCTTCGCAAATATGCCCAGACCTTCCCATAGGGACCCAGGGCGAAGACCATCTAATTCACATAATAAAGATAATTTACCGCCATTGACGGCACCTGTATCCATACTACGTAACTGGTCTTTAATCCGCTCATTATGACGAACTAAAATAAAGCGTGTTAAATTATATGAATTTTCTTGTGCCTCCCCGCTCATTGCCTTAAGGCCATAGGTAGTACCTAATGCTTTACCGCCAATAGCAGCCTTGCTTATATCCTTCTGCTGTGCTACTACTTCACCGCCTTCAGCCGTAGAGCCCGTATATATAATATGAGCATGTGGTACCTGTTTCATAATAAATGGCTTGCATTGCCGAATCGCTTGCGGATGAGAATATAAGGTGGTAATTTCACCCAGCTTAGCACCAGGAAGGCCCCACACATAATGGCGAATAGGCATAGCAATGTCTCCACAAATTTCAATATGGCGATGCTCTGTCAAATAATCCATCGTGGTCAGCACCGTACCACCTAAGGAATTTTCAACTGGCACAAAGGCATAATCTGTTTCATCACGCATCGTTAGTTCAATGGCTTCCTCTATAGTATGAGCAGGTACAGCATCAATTTGCCACTGTTCATGCTCTCCATAGCGCTGCAATGCTTCTTCTGTAAAAGTCCCCTTAGGCCCTAAAAAGGCAATTCGTTGTATCATAGTCGCTCCCTTAAATTCTTCTCTCAAGTACTTAACTTTTTAATTATAACATACGGCATTTTCATTGTCATACCAAGGCTTCCTCCTATATAATATAGCTATACACAATTGAGGAGGTATTTATGCATCAATATTTATTCTTTATCGGTGATTTTCCCGTTCGTGCTTATGGCTTGCTCCTATCCTTAGGGATTATTAGTGCGGCTATCGTAGCCTATTATCTGTTTAAGCGCGATGGTCGCGGCTGGCATGTACATATTGTAGATTTTTCTATTCTCGTAGGCATTGCCGGCATTATCGGTGCACGTCTTTGGGATGTATTCTTTTTTGACTGGGCCTATTATCACAATCATTTATTAGAAATCCCCTTTGTTTGGCAAGGTGGCATGGCCATTCAAGGCGGTGTTGTGCTCGGCACAATCGCCGGTTTTTGGTACACTAGAAAGCATGGCATCGATAGTCTTGCTTTTGCCGATATTTTTGCACCAGCGCTTATTTTAGGTCAATCTGTAGGACGTATGGCCAATCTGATGAATGGCGACGCCTTTGGTCATCCTACGGGCGGTAATTTTGGTATTTTATATCCTGAAACTACCTTAGCCTATCGAACTTATGGGGCCCAGCCTTTATGGCCCGCTGAAATTTGGGAAGGCCAAATTGATATTTTAATCTTTGTATTTCTTCTTCTCTTCAGCACGAAACGCCACAAAAAAGGACAAGTCTTTGTACTCTATGCCATTTTATATTCTGCCGCTCGCTTTGGTCTCGAATTCTTACGCGGTGATTATGTCGATCTCACCATGGGATTAAAATCTGCACAAATGACGAGTCTAATTGTCATAGCCATAGGCATCGTTCTCTTTATATATTTGCAGATTAAAGGGTCTTATGACGAATATTTAATAGCCTCTCATGAAGCCGCCGAAGAAGCTGCTAAAAACGGTTTTACTGGACGCTCGAAGCATAGTGCAACAGCTTCAACAACAGCTTCATCGACAACATCTAATAAGCCAACTGGGGCTAACAACACTAACAAAATAACATCGAAGTCATCTAAACGACGAAAGTAATGTCTTATAAGAAAAGGTTGCCATTGCTATTAAGCAATGGCAACCTTTTTAATGTATACTATTTTTTCTTTATACTCTATACTTTTTCTTTATACTCTATACTTTATTCTTTATACTTTATTCTTTATAGCAATTTTATTTTACTTGTTCTCTATACCACTTATACTCTTGCTATTTATAAAGAAATGCCTAATTCATAGGCCTCCTTTAACTTATCCTCTCTTGCCTGTGCGTCCCCCACATTGACTACATCATCACAAAGAACCATGCCACGGCGATTCCATTGTAAATAATTTGTTACTACATTATACCAAGTTACCACTTCATCAAACTCATCGCTTGCCGCCGCTGCAATAAAGGCCACATCTTTCTTAGGCATAATTCCACCATTTGAATGACTCAAAGCATATGTACGATCAACTACTGTTTTTAAGGCCCCTGTAATGGCCCAGTAATAAATGGGACTAGCTAAGACAATTATGTCCGCTCCGTTAAATCCTTCATACACTTTAATCATATCGTCTTTTTGAATACATGGATTAGGCTCTGCGCCTCGCTTAGTACATTGATTGCAGCCAACACAGCTATTAATTGTTAAATCATCTACAAAAATCTCCTGAACCTTATGCCCCTTTTCTTCGGCCCCTTTGCGAAATGATGCGGTTAACGCTGCCGTATTTCCTTTCTTTCTAGACGTGCCATTTAAAATTAAAATTTGCTTTGCCATACCTATGACCTCCCTAATATATAATTTATGCTCATAAATTTACATTCATAATTTTATATTCATAATTTTATATTCATAACTTTATACATATAATTTTACACGTATAACTTTATAATTAAAACTGTACATTCATAATTTTACGCTTATATGCAGTATAGCCCCTATTGTATTCACTTTAAATCTCCGCACCATATAAGTCATAGCCTCCGCCAAACTCTGCTATGCCTGTACACTCAATCCACAAGCTACTTTAAATACCGTTTCCACATATACAAGCCTACAACAGCTACAGTATACGCATCAAAGAGCATCATAAATGGTGTTATCACGGCTATGCGATTGCTTAGGTGTACATGAGCCAAAATAAGAATGACCCCCAAAATGGCGCCTCGATGGAGCCACCGTCTCATAGTAGAAGGTTTAAGCTGCCACATAGCTAAAATAGCTATACTAATCACAATACCGCCACCTATACCTGTATACACAATCTTTTCATGCATTGAAAAAGACATTATATAATGAACCAATGCTAAAACTATACTGATAGGCCCTACTACTTTATGACTTTGTATCACACTGCCAGGTCCTAAGACCTGCATCTGGCGCAATAACCACGGCCAACGGCTCGTTAACAATATAGCCCAAAGCCAACTCACATAGGCAATTAAAGCTAGGCTATAGCTAACTATATTAATCTTTGTATCCACAATATCTCTTTGCAGTAAAAAGATAAGTGGCAATGATAATAGAACAATTATAAGAGCAGTTATACTAGTTATTTTTATTTGTAATTTCATTTCGCAATCCCAATTTGTTTAAGCCAATTTATTACTTTTATTTTTGAATCCTCAGATGTTGCCTCACGTCCACGAATAGCGATGCCATCCAATACAGTAGCATTAGGGTACTGTTTTTCTAGTTGCTCTTTCGTATTGCCCATGCCAGACCCTTCATGCGTAGTAAACGGAATCACTACCTTACCATTTAAGTCGACTTGATCCAAGAACGTGCGCACTACCATAGGATATTCATACCACCATATAGGCGAACCTACAAATACAACATCATATTTACTTACATCAGGGAATGGATTTTTTATAGCTGGTCGCTCATTATTCGCCTGTTCAGCCTTTGCTATATCAACAGTTTGTTGATGATTATCTGGATATTCTTTAGCTGGTACAATTTCATATTCATCCGCACCAGTAGCTTCTATAATATAATTGGCCACAGAGTGTGTATATCCTATGGCAGGTTTATCTCCACCATATAACCCCTTGGTACTAGAAAAATATACAACCAATGCCTTTTTATTTGTGCCAATTAAATTTTGCGCTTCCTTACCCCCTCTTTCCGAATTAGTACTCATGGTCGTAATTTTAGTACTGTCCTTTTGGCCTACCACATAGTTATAGGAAAATAATCCTATAGCCACTGCCACAATGACCAAGAGCCCCAAAATCTTTTTAATATTCATAAAATACCCTCGCTTTCTCGTTTTGTACACCATAGCACATAGTCCATAACCCTATGACTCTATAAGGCTATACTGCTATGACTTCATAGGGCTATAATTTTATAATGCTATAGCTCTATAACCTATGGCTTCTACCGTCTCATGTAGAATCTATCTTTAGCTTAATACTTTGAGTCAACTTCAAGTCAATAGCTAGTTTCATGAAATAATGCAAAATAAAGATTTTACTGTGCTATAATCAAAGTGAATAGTGAAATATTTCCCTACGTATGAAACAATCTATTCTGTATTATGGAGGAGCATCTATGATTGATCTTCGTTTATTGGAGCAATTAGTAGCCTTTAATGACTATGGAACTTTATCTAATGCAGCAGAAAAACTGCTCATTTCACAGCCAGCATTAACTCGAAGTATGCAGCGATTAGAAGATGAATTGGGCGTACAGTTATTTATTCGCGCTAAAAATAAAATGACCCTAACAGAAACCGGCTATTATGCTGTATCTCAAGCACGCCAATTATTGCGTCATAGTCATGAGTTCGAATCGAATATACATCATTTTTCATTAAAACAATCTACACTCTTTGTTGGTGCCATCGCGCCAGGCCCTATTATGGAAGTAGAGGCTCGACTCAAAGAAAAACAGTACGAACAGCAAATAAACTGCCAATTAGCGAGCCACGAAGAATTAACTAAAGGCTTGTTAAACGAGATCTATCAAATCATCATCACCACGGAAGCAGTGAATTTAGACATACTCAATCCGTCCATTATTTCCGAAGAATTTTTTACAGAACAGCTGTATTTATCTATACCAAAGGACCATGCCTTAAGTGAAAAAACATCTATAACTACGGAAGATTTAGATGGACTCACTATGCTTTTACGGGCAAAAAACCAATTAGGTATTTGGACTGACTTTGTAGAATCCCTAAAGAATACTAAGTTTATAGAGCAAATCTCTACCGATGCCTTTAACGAACTAATCAAAGTATCCAATTTACCAAGCTTTACTACTAATATGACACATCAGCACATGGAGCCCGTGGAAAACCGTATGGACATTCCTATCCACATGCCAGGCGCCGCTATTTCATTTTATGTGAATTCCCTAAAGAAGAATCGTCATTTTATCCATGAATTACTTAGTAAGCCCGTATAATTACATATAATGAAATCCATATAAAGAAATCCCACAAAGCTTAAGCTCTGTGGGATTTTTTATTACAAGATATAATTTGACAAGTCCACATCTTTAACGATGGTACCTAATCGTTCTTCTACCATTTCAGCTGTAATTTCTACATCCACTGGTTCATTAGGTGGTGCATTAAAGGAAATGTCTTGTAATAATTTTTCTAAAATTGTATGTAAGCGACGAGCACCAATATCTTCCGTTTCATTGTTTACTCGATATGCTAGTTCTGCCATTTTATCAATGGCTGATTCTTTAAAATGAATGTTTACATTATCGGCTTTAAGAAGCATATGGTATTGTTTGAGCAATGCTTGTTGTGGCGTAGTCAAGATTTCTTTGAAGTCCGCCTGAGTCAAACTATCAAGTTCAACACGAATTGGGAAACGTCCTTGAAGTTCTGGAATTAAATCAGATGGCTTAGAAACGTGGAATGCACCGGCTGCAATAAATAAAATATGCTCTGTTTTAATAGGACCATATTTTGTATTCACTGTCGCCCCTTCAACGATTGGTAAAATATCGCGCTGCACCCCTTCACGAGATACATCAGGGCCACTGCGACCATTATTGCCAGCAATTTTATCAAATTCATCGATAAACACAATGCCTTCTTGTTCAGCTAGTTCAATAGCGCGATCATTTACAGCATCCATGTCGAGCAATTTTTGCCCTTCTTCTTGAATGAAAATCTTGCGCGCTTGCCCTACTGTTGTATGGCGTTTCTTTTTCTTCTTAGGTAAAATGGACCCTAGCATGTCGGTAATGTCGGTGCCCATATTATCTGGACTCCCAGTAAGCGGCATGGCAAAGGCTTTGGCTTGTTCTTCCACTTCGATTTCAATTTCACGGCTATCCATGAGACCATGTTTTAAGCGTTCATAGAATTGTGCCCGTTTTTCAGACATGTCAGCGCTTTCTTCTTCTTTTTTAGCCTCTTCCTCTTTATGTTCCTCATCTTCAGCAGGTGCGCTAAACAACATTTCTAAAGGATTGGTCATTTTCTTAGTTTCTTTTTCTTTTTTAGGCCATAAAATCTGCAATAACCGCTGATTTGCTAATTCTTCAGCCTTTGCTTCTTGAGATTCCATCATCTCTTCTTTGACCATGCGCACTGCATTTTCCACAAGATCGCGGATCATCTGGTCCACATCGCGGCCCACATAGCCCACTTCAGTAAACTTAGTGGCTTCTACTTTTACAAAAGGAGCACGCACCAATTTAGCCATGCGGCGAGCCAATTCAGTTTTACCTACCCCAGTAGGGCCAATGAGAAGAATATTTTTAGGAATATATTCTTCGCGCACATCTTCTGGCAACTGCTTAGCACGCCAACGATTACGAAGGGCAATGGCAATCATCTTTTTAGCCTCTTTTTGCCCTATCACATACTTATCTAATTCAGCCACAATCTGTCGTGGCGTAAAATTATTGACTTCCATTAAATTTCCTCCACAATTACATTATGATTGGTATATACACAAATATCTGCTGCAATATGTAATGCTTTTTCAGCCACATCGCGGGCGGAAAGCTCTGTATTAGCAGCTAAGGCACGAGCCGCAGCCAAAGCATAGTTACCACCAGAGCCAATAGCGCAAATGCCATCATCTGGTTCAATAACTTCGCCATTGCCAGATACAAGTAAAATAGTTTCTCCATCAGCTACTAAGAGCAAGGCTTCTAAATTGCGGAGCATTTTATCACTGCGCCATTCTTTAGCAAGCTCAACAGCGCTGCGCACGAGTTGACCATTGTATTGATTTAGTTTTGCCTCAAACTTATCAAATAAAGTAAAGGCATCGGCTACTGATCCAGCAAAACCGGAAATTACTTTACCATTATATAAACGGCGCACTTTTTGCGCTGTATTTTTCATAACAACACTCTGTCCCATAGTCACTTGACCGTCACCAGCGATGGCAATTTTGCCATCCCGTTTTACGGCACATATGGTGGTGGCATGAAATTCTGTTTTCATAGTGAATAGTCCTCCTTAACTTTAGCCAACTCTTCTAATGCACGCTGAGCAATGAGAGCATTTTTTTCTTTTTTCTTACGCACTTTCGTTGGCCATGGTTCCATTATACCAAAATTGATATTCATAGGTTGAAAATCACTACCTTCATAGGCACTAATATATTGACTCAAGCCACCCATTGCAGTGGTTTTAGGAAAATGAATTGGTTCCTTTTCGCTGATTTGCTGGAATACTTGTAAGCCTGCCATTAGACCTGATGCGGCCGATTCTAAATAGCCTTCTACGCCAGTCATTTGACCTGCAAAATACAGACGCTGGTCTGCCTTTAATTGGAATCGTTCATTTAATAATGTAGGGGAATTAATATATGTATTGCGATGCATTACACCATAACGAACAAATTCAGCATTTTCAAGACCTGGAATCATAGAGAATACACGTTTTTGTTCGCCCCATTTTAAATGTGTCTGGAATCCCACTAAATTGAACATGGTGGCTTCTTTATTTTCTTTCCGAAGTTGCACCACCGCATAGGATTCCGTGCCAGTGCGTTTATCTACAAGCCCCACTGGCTTTAAAGGTCCAAAGCGCAATGTATCAATACCACGGGAAGCCATGATCTCTACAGGCATACAACCTTCAAAATACATTTCTTTTTCAAACTCTTTTGGTTTAACCACATCAGCGGTAGTCAAGGCATCCCAAAAGGCCTTGTATTCTTCTTCAGTCATTGGACAGTTCAAATAATCGGCATCGCCCTTATCATAACGAGATGCAGCAAATACTTTATCGTAATTTAAGGATTCGGCCGTTACAATAGGCGCTGCCGCATCATAGAAATAAAAATCCCCTGTACTTGTGAGTTTCTTTACATCCTCTGATAAGGCCTCTGACATAAGTGGGCCCGCCGCAATAATAACTGTGCCCTCCTTAGGAATTTCAGTCACTTCTTCGCGCACCACTTCTACTAATGGATGGTTCATTAATGTATCAGTCACCATTTGACTAAATAAATGGCGATCCACCGCTAAGGCACCACCTGCTGGTACCGCTGTAGCATCAGCACAGCGCATAATGAGCGAATCTAATTGGCGCATTTCTTCTTTTAAAAGGCCCACAGCATTTTCAATGTTGCCAGCGCGTAGCGAATTACTGCATACGAGTTCAGCAAATTGCTCGGTATGATGAGCCGGTGATTGTTTTACCGGACGCATTTCATATAAGCGTACAGGAATACCACGCTTTACTAATTGCCAAGCCGCTTCAGAGCCAGCAAGACCGGCTCCAATAATGGTAATTGGTTTAATACTCAAAATCTATCTCCTTCAATCATTTATACTTACAATTTATAATATACGCTATTTACTTTCAGCCATTACATTGCGTATTAATATCTACGACTGTATTATATCTATTTACTTTTAGCCATTAAAGACCCTATTTATTTTCAGCCTCTACAGTGCTGCTATCAGTTTTAACTTCAGCACTCTCTGTAACTTCTGCTGTAGCCTTTTTCTTGCGTGTCCGTTTTTTAGGCAGTGTTGGACAAGTCTCATTGGAGCAGAATTTCTTAGTTGTTCCATTTTTATAAGTCTTTTCCGTCATGATGCTACCACAAGTAGAACAAAACTCATTAATCGGTTTATTCCAAAGAGTAAAATCACAAGCTGGGTATTTATCACAGCCATAGAAGATGCGACCCCGCTTAGACTTACGCTCTACAATAGTCCCTTCACCACATTTAGGACATGTAATCCCCGTACTCACAGTAATAGGCTTCGTATTTTTACACTCTGGGAAATTAGAACATGCTAAAAAACGGCCAAAGCGGCCAAATTTATAGACCATAGGACTACCACAAAGGTCACAAATTTCATCGCTCTTCGTATCAGCAATTTTAACCTTATCTACTTCATTCGCTTCTTCTAATTCTTCAGAGAAAACGGAGTAAAAGGAGTTTAATACATCGCGATAGCTTTCCTTGCCATTGGCAATATAGTCTAAATCTTCTTCTAAGTGAGCTGTAAAATCTACATTAATAATTTTTTCAAAATGAGCAATTAAAAAGTCTACTACTACAAAGCCCAATTCAGTAGGCACAAATTGTTTATCTTGGCGCTCTACATAATTGCGTGAAATAATGGTATCAATGATTGGCGCATACGTACTAGGACGACCTATGCCACGCTCTTCCAAAGTTTTAATTAAACTTGCCTCCGAATATCTAGCTGGTGGTTGCGTAAAATGTTGCTCTGGATCAATTGTTTCATTTGACACCGATTCGCCTTCTTCCATAGTAGGAATAAGACGTACTTCATCATCCTTTTTATTATCTTCGTAAACTTCCGTAAAGCCTTTAAAAATAACCTTACTACCTGATGCTCTTAATGTATAATCTCCGCTTTTTAATTGAGCCGTTACAATTTCTGATTGTTGCGGCGCCATTTGGCTAGCCATAAAGCGATTCCAAATTAATGTATATAACTTTAATTCATCACGACTTAAAAATTGCGCTACCATATTAGGCGGTAATTCTAATGATGTAGGACGAATCGCCTCATGCGCATCTTGACTACTTTCCTTAGTACCATATACATTGGGCTTCTTAGGATAATAGTCAGGTCCATACGTATGAACAATATAATCTTTGGCTGCACTTTGCATTTCTGCAGCAATACGAGTGGAGTCAGTACGCATGTATGTAATAAGACCTACATGACCATAGCCACCAATTTCAAGGCCTTCGTATAAATGCTGAGCAATCATCATAGTCCGTTTAGCTCCAAAGCCTAATTTACGAACCCCTTCTTGTTGCAAGGTAGACGTCGTAAAAGGTGCTGGTGCACGACGTGATCGTTTGCGCTTATCAACACTCATAACTTGCGCATTTTCACCTTTTAATTCAGCTTCAATAGCCCTTGCTTCTTCTTCATTAGCAATGGCAATTTTTTTATCATCCTTATGTGTTAATTCTGCTACAAAAGCTTCTTTATTAGCTGTTTTATATTGACCCGAAATAGTCCAATATTCTTCTGGAATAAAAGCTTCTATCTCTCGCTCACGTTCACAAATTAAACGCACCGCCACAGATTGAACACGGCCTGCACTTAAGCCTTTACACACTTTTTTCCAAAGCAAAGGACTCAATTTGTAGCCCACCAATCGGTCTAGCATACGGCGTGCTTGTTGCGCATCAACCATGTCTTGGTCAATGGTGCGCGGACTATTAATAGCTTCTGCCACAGCATGTTTTGTAATTTCGTTAAATGTAATACGACATTTTGAACCGCCATCTACATTTAAAATATACGCTAAATGCCAAGAAATGGCTTCCCCTTCGCGGTCTGGGTCAGTAGCCAGCAAAATAGCTTTTGATTTATCTGCTTCATCTTGCAATTCTTGGATTAATTTTTTACGTGTAGTCAAATTAGAGTATTTAGGAATAAAGCCATTTTCTACATCAATGCCTAATTGGCTTTTTGGTAAATCCCGTAAATGCCCCATACTCGCTTTTACTACATAGTCAGGGCCTAAAAACTTTTCAATGGTCTTAGATTTAGCTGGAGATTCCACTATAACTAAGGTTTTCCCGTCTGGGTTATAAGAGCGTGGGGTCGTATTCAAACTTTCGCCAACTACTTGCATTACCGGTTTATCTCCAGATTTACTAGGTAGTGCCACCTTCCCCTCTACACGGCGTTCTTCTTTTTTTGTATTTGTTTTATCTTTTTCACCAATAACAATGGATCGTTTAATGGACAAACTGATTCCTCCCAAGTTCTAAGATAATATACCCCTTAGTTGGAGTTCGTGCTATACATCGCTTCATTTCTAAATTTAGTAAACTGAGATGAAGCGCCCCTTCTGGAAGATTTGTACTCAATGCTAACGATTCTAATGAGGTTTCGTCCGAGTGATTCAAAGCCTCTAAAATCTTATGCTCTTCCATAGTAAAGCTTATCATACCACTGCCATTATGGCTACTATCTTTTTTTAAGGCCCTTGTAGATGCCTGCTTTTCATAGGACCAACCGCAATGAGAAAATACATCGTCCACTTTTGTTATGAGTGCAGCGCCTTCTGAAATAAGCCAATGATTGCCGGCAAAATTATCTGATAAAATATCCCCTGGTACTGCCAACACATCGCGCCCTTCATTAATTGCATAGTCCGCCGTAATTAACGCACCACTGCGCTTTTTAGCTTCTACAACAATAACGGCCTTAACAAGTCCAGTGATGATGCGGTTTCGCATCGGAAAATGGTACCCCATGGGCATAATGCCAGGACCATATTCAGAAAGCAATACACCACCAGATTCTTCAATACGTCTAAATAAAGGACCATTACTTTTAGGGTAGGCTTGCTCTAATCCACAGCCCATCACGGCAATGGTTTCTCCGCCACCAGACAAAGCCCCTTCATGAGCATAGGAATCAATCCCCCGTGCACCACCGCTTACCACAACGACTCCGGCACGACCTAATTGAGCACCTAATACATTCGCTACATTCCGACCATAATGAGAGCAGTCTCTGGCCCCCACCATAGCTACCATATACTTGCGCTCTAAAAGCCTAGCATTTCCTCGATAAAATAAAACAGCGGGCGGATTAAAAATCTCATTTAATTGCTTTGGATATAAAGAACTGGTAAAAGGAATGACCCCTATGTGCCAGCGCATTAGTTGGTCTTCAATCTTTTTAAGACTTATATGGCCTATACTATTTTTTAAAGCTGTTCGACTTCGCTTGGTAATGGGTACATCAGTCCAGTTAAGGGCCTCGCTCTGCAATGCATGCCACGCACTTTTAGGTGAACCAAAATGCGTAATTAATTGTCTGCAAGTTACAGCTCCTACACCTGGCATACTTCCTAAAGCAGCCCAATAAATTAACTCTTCTTGCTGTATGTCCTGTTCATTGAGTCCATTCGTCATTACCTTTTGATTTGCCATATCTATCTCCTATACACTATACAACTATATACTCCATTCTTTCTATAGGGTTAACAGTCTTATATGACTTATATATTCTACATAATCCATATATTCTTCATATGCTACATGCTCTGCATATTCTATATATTCTTTATATTTTATATATCTCACTTTATATTTTATATATCTCACATAACTTATATAACTCATATATCGTATACATAGGGCATCGCAAACGCTCAAATGAATCATAATTCCTATGACTCTAGCGTTTCTAGCCTAATTCGTTCTATAAGTCAATGCTTCGGCTAACTCTATGGAGTCCACTTCGTCCTTTCCTTTTAGATCACTAATGGTTCGACCGACTCGCAAAATACGGTCATAACTACGAACGCTAATATGTAATTCTCTAAACACTTGCTCCAACAATCGTGCGCCATTGTTCGTTAACTGGCAAGACTCTACTAATTGCTTATGGCTTAACTCACTATTTAACTGACACTTACTATAGCCCCATTGCTTAAAACGAAATTCTTGGCGCGCTCTTGCCTCCATCACACGCTGTCTAATACATTGTGATGTTTCCCCTTTATGCTCTGCCACCAACTCCTCATAGGAAGGCCTAGTAACCTGCACAGTCATATCCAATCGATCCATGAGTGGCCCAGATAAGCGCTTTGTATAGTTCTCTATTTGCCATTTAGTACAAGTACAAATATGGCCCTCCCCACCTTCATGCCAGCCACAAGGGCAGGGATTCATGGCCATAAGTAAAATAAAACGGCTTGGATATGTATAACTACCACGTACTCGATTGAGATGAATGAGTCCTTCTTCCAAGGGTTGCCGCAATACTTCTAGTACGGAACGACTAAATTCTGGTGCTTCATCTAAAAATAATACGCCACCATGACTCAAGGTTAGTTCCCCTGGTTTCGGAATGCTACCGCCACCAGTCATGCCCCCTAATGTGACAGTGTGATGAGGATTGCGAAAGGGGCGTTGTGTAATTAATCCTGACCTAGGCAATAGGCCAGCCACACTATAGATTTGACTAATTTCTAATTGCTCTTGTTCACTAAGAGGTGGCAAAATACTTGGCATGCACCGTGCTAGCATAGTCTTACCGGCCCCTGGAGAACCTGTTAAAAGCACATGATGACCGCCAGCTGCGGCAATTTCTAAGGCTTTTTTAGCCATAGTTTGACCTTGAACGGAAGAAAAATCTTCACTTACATCATCTGTAGCCCCCTTTATAAGTCTTTGTTTGGCAAATCTAGGTTCTTTTTGGCTCATTAGCATAGAAACTAAATCTTGCAAAGACGAACTGACTAATACCTGTTTACCAAAGCCGCACAGCATTTCCTCTCCTAATTCAGTGGCTGTAGCCATTTGCATCATATTAAGATCTCTTGCCTTTAAAGCCATGGCCAAACCACCACGAACGGCTTTAATTTTTCCTTCTAAGGATAATTCACCTACAAATACAGTCTTTTCCATTAAAACCCGCTTTGATGTTCCCTCGCTAGACCATGAAGTAGACGCTAAGATAATCCCCATAGCAATGGCTAAGTCTAAACCTGACCCATCCTTTCTTATATCGGCTGGTGCTAAATTGACGACGATGCGCTGCATGGGAAACTCATAGCCCGCATTACGAATAGCTGCCCGTACCCGTTCTTTCGCCTCTCGCACAGCTGCGGTAGGTAGGCCTACAATTTCAAAAGCAGGCAGACCTCTAGCAATATCTACTTCCACTTGCACTAAAATGCCTTCAATTCCTACAATGACCATGCCATATGTCTTGGCATACATAGTCTTACCTCCTTATACCTTTAGTCCGAAACACTATTCAAAACAGCCTTGTAAATGGCGCAAACGCACTTTATCGGCCTGTATGTAAACCTCCATAACATCAAATCGTATGCTGGTAAAGTTTAATGACGCATACTGCAAATACCACTGCAAGGCCCCTTTTATATGTTGTTGTTTATGCCAGGACACCGCTTCACAAGGCAAACCATATAAGCGGGTACGACGTGTTTTAACTTCTACCACAACCAATATGCTATCCTTTTGTGCCAATATATCTAACTCACCTAAAGGCGTTCTAATATTCTGCCCTAAAATATGGTATCCTTGGTTAATTAAGTAGTGCCGACTTTGCTCTTCCCCATAAGCCCCTAGTTCTATATGATTCATTGTTTGTATATTTATATGCATAACTCACCTCTTACTACTTTAAATTAACAATAAATATTAAAGTTGTAAATATATGCACAACTGTATACATCCCTACAGAACGATACTTTTATCACAACATAACTTGACATTTTTATCTTACTTGTTCGGTCTATTAGTAAAGAATATGAGTTTTTTTATACTTATAAAATTATATTTATACTATTCTATCAATCATTTTTGCCCAAAATAAAAAAACACTGCATGAGACAAATATATCTCATGCAGTGCTTATTCATTTTAGATTATTTTATTTTTTCTTAGGTTGAAATCCAACCATTGTCCGAATGGGTTCAAATGATTGTCTGTGTAAAGGCGTAATTCCTTGATTTTCTAACGCTGCCTTATGAACTTCTGTATAATATCCTTTATGCTCTGGAAAACCATAACCTGGATATTCGTCCTCTAAAGACTCCATATAGCGGTCCCGTATAACTTTGGCAATAATGGAGGCGGCTGCAATTGACGCACTCTTTGAGTCCCCTTTGACTAACGATTCAACAGGCACCGTCAAATCCGGCAATGGCATAGCATCAACGAGTACCGCTTCAGCCTTTACCTTTAAAGTATTAATGGCTTCATACATGGCTTGACGCGTTGCCTCATAAATATTGAGCTCATCAATCACCTCTGGGCCATAGGAAATACAACTCACCGCAATAGCCTTCGCCATTATTTCATCATATAAAAGATCTCGCTTATGGGATGAGAGCTTTTTAGAATCATTAAGACCTGCTAAAAACAAATTGGGCGGCAAAATAACTGCTGCTACAGTAACCGGTCCTGCAATAGGACCGCGGCCCACTTCATCAACACCGGCTACATGGTACAAGTCTTCTTCATAGAAACTCTCTTCATACATATAAAGAGCGTCAAGACGTTGCTTTTCTAAGAGCTGTTTCTTTTGTTTTAAAATATATGATTGAGCTAATTTTTTTACTGATGACCGACTGTCTTCTTGCGCCCACATAATATAATCAAAAGCCACGGATCCCGCTAATAGTTCTTTAATTTGAGCCACTTTAAGTTTGTGAAATTCCTCTTG
Organism: uncultured Veillonella sp.; assembly: GCF_937981445.1. Classification (GTDB taxonomy): domain Bacteria; phylum Bacillota; class Negativicutes; order Veillonellales; family Veillonellaceae; genus Veillonella_A. The sequence continues at coordinate 15,823 of NZ_CALJON010000051.1, forward strand.
TGTCATATTACTCCTCTACTACTGATGCAGCATCCGCTGAAACAGCTTGGCGGCCTGTCTCCTCAGGTGAAGGATCTTTGCTTGCGGTCTCTTCAGCGGAAGCGTCTAATGGTTCTTCATGAACGCCATCTAAAGTCAAAAATCCTAATTTTGCATTGCGATAGTCAGTTAATACAATGCGGCGTGCTTTTTCAAAGTCTACAACACCGCCACTAACTAAACAGCCTCGGCGTCGACCAATAGACTCTAATAAAGTATCCGTAGATTCAAGTTCAGCTTCACTAAGCTTATAACGAGTTTGTAAAATTTGTGGGTCTGCGTCCTTAATTTGACGAAGTAATTGTTTCATGACGGATTCTAAATCATATACATCATCAGAAATAGCCCCAGTCATAGCTAGTCTAGCTGCCGCTCTTTGGTCTTCTAATTTTGGCCACAATACGCCTGGTGTATCTAAAAGCTCTAAATTCTTACCAATTTTAACCCATTGCTGACCTCTTGTATGGCCTGGTTTATCTGCTGTACGAGTAGCTGCTGCACCAGCTAATTTATTAATTAATGTGGATTTTCCCACATTAGGAATCCCTAAAATAATCGTGCGCACAGAACGGCTACGAATGCCCTTCTTTAACCATTTATCAATAATCGGACGGGCCAATTGCTCTACAGCCTTTACTAATTGCTTATTCCCCTTGCCAGTTTTAGAGTCAATGGCGAGCACAGTAACACCTTGATTTGAAAAGTATTCAGTCCATTCCTTAGTAGCCTTTTTATCCGCTAAATCAGCCTTATTAAGCACTACAATATGAGGCTTTTGCCCTACTACTTCACTAATCACCGGATTCGCACTACTGCGCGGAATACGAGCATCTAATAGTTCTATGACTACATCGACTTTTTTTACATATTCCTTAATCATTTTAGTGGCCTTCGCCATATGACCAGGGAACCAGTGCACTACAGGAAATATATCTTGTTTCATATCTGCCATAATCGCCGCCTCCTTCTAATACTATATAGGTAACACAAATTTATTAATCTAGCATAATCATTTAACTTTGCGCCATACACATTCAAATTTATTATACACTAAAATAATTAAGTCTAAAATTAGTGGTATATAAATTTTCATTCAAGCCCTTAAAATTAAACCGGCATCTTTTAAAAAGCTTATTTGCCTCAATCAAACTAATCTTAATGGAGCGAGTCAATCATACTAATAAGGTGAATTTTAAAGGGTTTACTTTCCGTAATTTCAATAAAATGACAAAAAAATAAAGGACTGCCCAAGGCAGCCCTTTATTGGAAAGATTAGCGTTTTTCGCGAATACGCGCAGCTTTACCAGTGAGATTACGTAAGTAGTACAATTTAGCACGACGAACAACACCACGACGCATAACTTCGATTTTAGCTAAACGTGGGCTATGTACTGGGAAAGTACGTTCTACGCCTACGCCAGAAGCGATACGACGAACAGTGAAAGTTTCACGAACGCTACCACCTTGACGGTTGATTACTAGGCCTTCGAAAACCTGAATACGTTCACGGGAACCTTCCACAACCTTTACGTGTACACGTACGGTGTCACCAGCGCGGAATGCAGGAATGTCTGCACGAAGTTGTTCTTGCTCAATTACGTTAATAATGTTCACTTTTATTTCCTCCTTATTGTAGACATTCTTACCCATACTTCATAGGCAGCGGACTATCTCAAATTAACAGAATAATCATAACATATAAAACAAACTCTTGACAAGGACTTTTTTAGCCTTTGTCAAGAGTTTTTGATTCTTTTTCAAAGTATTTCGAAAAATTTTAATAATATACGACTATTTTAAAGCGCTTACATCACCAATTGCGTACATAACTTCATAAGCAAGGCGTACTAATTGTAAGCGGTTCGCTTTAACGGCTTCATCATCAGCCATAACCATTACGGCTTCAAAGAACGCATTAATAGCTGGTACTAAGGTTTCTGGCAAGGCTACGACTTTAGCAAAATCTCCTGCTTCATAAGCCGCTTTAGATTCTTCATATGCACCTAGGGCCAAATCATAAAGAGCTTGCTCTTCCTTAGTTTCAAAGAGCTTAGCATCCACTGCTTCATATGTTACTTCTTTTACAAGATTATACATACGTGTAAAAGCTTGTACTAATTCTACATTTTCATCTACACGATGATTCATCACCGCTTTTACAAGACCATCTGCGGCAGCTACTGTAGTAGAGTCTTTAGACAATACAAGTTCAATCACTGCATGAGGCACTTCATGATCTAAGTAGATATTTTTCAAACGAAGTACAAAGAAATGAGCTAATTGTGCGACAATTTCGTCATGCTTAGATTCGTCTACACCAAGTAAAGATAAATTAGCGCGCCATAAAGGCTCTAAACTTACATTATAGCCACTTTGACTTAAGATATTTAATACACCAATCGTTTGACGACGAAGAGCATATGGATCTTGAGAGCCGGTTGGAATTAAACCACGGCTGAAGGTAGCCACAATATTGTCCACTTTATCAATAATACTTAAGACTTTGCCAGCCGCTGTAGTTGGCAACATATCACCAGCAAAACGAGGTAAATATTGTTCGAAAATAGCCTCCGCTACTTCTTCAGATTCACCATCTAGCAAAGCATACTCTTTACCAATAACCCCTTGGAGTTCTGTAAATTCAGTTACCATGCCAGTTGTCAAATCAGTTTTAGCCAATACAGTAGCGCGTTCTAATTCAGCCATTTCATCTTCTTCAAGACCGCACATATCGCCAAGCATAGTACCAAGCTCTAACAAGCGATCTGTTTTATTAGCTAAATTGCCAAGACCTTCTTGGAAGACAATCTTAGTCAAGCCATCGGTACGTTCGGCTAAAGACTTCTTACGATCTTCATTAAAGAAGAATTTAGCATCGTCAAGGCGAGCACGAAGAACTCGTTCATTCCCTGCTGCTACTACATCAATGCTCTTAGCATCACCATTGCGAACCGTTAAAAACATAGGTAATAATTTACCTTCTCCATCAGTTAGTGGGAAATATCGTTGATGGTCCTTCATTGGCGTAATAACGGCTGCATCAGGAAGTTCTAAATAGGAAGTATCAAATGTGCCACAAAGAGCGGTTGGATACTCTACTAAATATACTACTTCATCAAGTAAATCCTCATCCCACACAATAGTAGCCTTCTTTTCTGCTGCGATGGCTTCTAATTGTTCTACGATCATCTGACGACGTTTTTCAGGGTCGACGATAACAAAGTTTTCTTCTAATGCTGTTAAATAATCTACTGGATGTTGCACAAGCACACCACGTTTACCAAGGAAGCGATGACCACGGCTAAATGTGGAGGAGCGTACACCAGCAAATTCCACAGGAATTAAAGCTGTATCTAGTAATGCTAAAATCCAACGAATTGGACGGATAAATTTATCGTCTAAATCACCCCAATGCATGGATTTAGGGAAACTGAGGTCATGAATAAGCTCTGGCAAGATTTTTGTAAAAATATCCATCGCATCCACGCCTTCAGTAGTTGTATTAGCATAAATATAGCCATCCTCTACAACGAGGTCCGCTACATCAATCCCTTTACCACGAGCAAAGCCTTGGGCTGCTTTAGTCGCATTGCCATCAGCGTCAAAGGCAATTTTTGCAGATGGCCCCTTATGCCGTTCATTTAATGTATCAGAAGTATCATTTACACCATCAACTAACAAAATAATACGACGAGGCGTACCTAGTGTACGAATAGCTTGATAGCCTAAATGATGTTCTTTTAATTTTGTTTCAGTTAAGGACTTTAATTGAGATAAAATACCAGGCATGGCTCCCGCAGGAATCTCTTCCGCCCCGATTTCAAATAATAGATCTTTGGCCATGTTATTTATCTCCTTTCAAAAGTGGGAATCCTAAAGCTTCCCGTTTGTCCAAATAGGCTTGTGCGCAAATACGTGCTAAGGCGCGAACACGACCGATGAAGGCGGTGCGTTCACTAATACTGATGGCACTGCGCGAATCAAGTAAATTGAAGGTATGGGAACATTTTAATACATAATCATAGGCTGGTAAAATATAACCTTCTTCGCAAATGCGCTTCGCTTCAGCTTCATACATATCAAATAGTTTAAAGAGCATATCTGTATCAGCTAGTTCAAAGCTATAAGCAGATTGTTCTACTTCATTTAAATGCCAAATGTCGCCATAAGTAACATTGTCATTCCATTTCAAATCATATACATTTTCTACACCTTGAATGTACATGGCAAGACGTTCTAAGCCATATGTAATCTCTACAGATACTGGTTTTACATCAATACTACCTACTTGTTGGAAATAGGTGAACTGAGTGATTTCCATACCGTCTAGCCACACTTCCCAACCAAGTCCCCAAGCCCCAAGGGTTGGAGATTCCCAGTTGTCTTCTACGAAGCGAATATCATGATCTTCGCTGTGAATACCTAATGTTTCTAAGCTTTTTAAGTATAATTCTTGAATATTGTCAGGAGACGGCTTAATTATTACTTGGAATTGATGATGTTGATATAAACGGTTTGGATTGTCACCATAGCGACCATCATCAGGGCGACGAGACGGCTCTACATAGCATACTGACCATGGCTCAGGTCCAATGGCGCGCAAGAATGTAGCAGGATTCATAGTCCCTGCCCCTTTTTCCATATCATATGGTTGCTGTAAGATACAACCTTGTTCTGCCCAGAATTTTTGCAGATTTAAAATTATCTCTTGAAATGTCATGTCCGTTCCTCCTAAAACTTTATTCTTATTAGGACTGTAACCTCTGTTACCATACCAAGTCCCTCTTATATTGTCAACCCATAATAGATGTATGTCTTTATAGCGCCTTTGCCTTCATAGTATGTAAAAAAGTCAACGACCCCAATTCTTCTCCTAATTGCATGGTAGCATAGGCAAATAAATTGCGTTCTAACTCAAGCCACAAAGGCCGCGTTAAATCTACACTTTCTTGAGTACTCCAGTTATATAAAAGAATCTGTCCCAGCGCCTCCTGTGCCTTTTTAGAAAATGTAAGACCTGTACTGCCCGTAAATTCTTTTAAAAATCGCTCTAATCCATTAGCCTTGGCATAATCTGTAGCAGATGGGACAAAGCCAGCACGGCTCAATAATTGCCAACCCAATAAAATGACCGCTAGTGGCACAGGTTTTTGCCGTATTAGCTGTGAAAATCGATACACCAAATTAAATAAACCAGGGTCCACTTCTTCTAAAGGAAATAGACGACTAATCAATTCACCAGCAAAGGCTGCATAACAAATGCAATTCAAATCCGTTTCAATAGAGCGTATCAAATAACGGCCATCAATTTGTTGTAAATTAAAATATTCACCTTGCTGCACAACTGTAATCACAACGGCACTAAAAGGCTGTAAATACCCGGTGCTACGCATTCCCTGTAATCGTTTATGGGGTACGGAGCAACGTATAATGCCTTTTTGACGCGTCAAAAACGTGATAACAGAATACAGTTTATGTTTTCTTCGCCACAATACAATGGCCTCACAATTTACGCCTAAAGCCATAGGCTCTGTAACCCCCATTCAGTATATCAACATGGCTAAACGTCTTTGGATTTTACTCTCAGTTCCATTTAGTTAGCCTTTAGCTTCCTATTCTGCTGTCTCTGCATCATCCTCTTCAGGCACTTCCATAGGCGTAGCCTTAAGGCGTGCAATACGGTATCCTTGCATTTCTGTAACAGTAAATGTATATCCAGCTACTTCTACTGTATCGCCCACCACTGGAGTTCGTTCTAAGAGTCCAAAAATAAAGCCGCCAATGGTATCCTCTTCAGGGTCATCAAAGTCTACATGCATAGCATATTTTACTTCATCCACTAATACTTTGCCATCAAACTCAAAGGAGCCATCAGTATTAGACACAATAGCAGGAATATCATTTTCATGCTCATCTTTAATATCGCCCACTAATTCTTCGATAATATCCTCTAAGCACACAAGGCCCACCATGCCACCATATTCGTCAACTACTACAGCCTGATAAATACGGCGTGTCCGCATATATTGAAGTAATACAGACAATTTCATCACTTCTGGAATTGTCAAAATATCACGGCGAATGAGACGCATATCTTTTTCCGCTTTTTCCCTCTGCTCCATTAAGTCCTTAATATGAACTAAACCAATCACATGGTCCTTATCTTCCACGCAAAGCGGATAGCGCGTATGGCTTGTTTCTGCAATACTCTTTAAAGTATCGTCAAAACTGTCTTCCACATAAATGCAATCCACATCTTGACGTGGAATCATAACTTCTTTAGCCATCCGTTCCACAAAGTCAAATACATTGTCAATCAGTTCACCTTCTACATGATCTAATTGGCCCTCTAAATGACTGCGATTAACCATCATACGAATTTCTTCTTCTGTATGTACTAAGTCTAATTCATTTTTATAAGGTGCCCCAACCCAGCGCAGTAATACTTCACTGGCCCGTTGTGCCACCCAGATAAAAGGAGTCCCTACATAGCCTAAGAAGCAAGCCACTTTAGCAGACCATCGAATATAACGAAGTGGGAATGAAAGACCTAAGGCCTTCGGCATGATTTCCCCAAACACGAGAATGACTAACGCAATGAGGGCTATCACAATAACATCAAACAGTAAGGCTAATGCATCATTATGTAAGCCTAGGGTCGTCTCCCAATAGCCAATATAAGGGCTTAATAAAGAGGTTCCTACACTGGATAAAAGAACAATAAAAAATAGAATTAAGAACTGCGATGTATTAACAAAACGTTCTGGGCGTCGATACAACGTTCTTTAAAAGGCTTTAGCACCGTCACTTAAATCTTCCACATCATCTAAATGTTCCTCACTTAAACGAGCAAAGGAAAATTTAGCCAATACTAATACATTAATAAGTAAAATACAGAGCACGGCTAAACCGCCCAGTATAAAACCAGCCTCCAGCGGCGTATCGATATGAATCATTCCTTTCTATTCATAACCAAATTCAGAAAGCATGCCCGATTTATTGCGCCAATCCTTTTTGACTTTGACCCATAAATCTAAATACACTTTAGTTGCCAATAAACGTTCAATGTCAGTGCGCGCTTCAGCACCAAGTTCACGGAGCATACTACCTTTTTTACCGATTATTATACCCTTTTGAGAGTCTCGCTCGCAATAGATAGTGGCACGAATATACGTTGTGCCATCATCGCGTTGTTTCATTTCATCCACATCAACAGCAATGGCATGAGGGATTTCCTCTCTTGTTTTAAGTAGAATTTTTTCACGTACTATATCAGCAATAATCAACCGTTCTGGCTGATCCGTAATCATATCATCTGGGAAATACTGTGGTCCTTCTGGCAATACAGCTTCTAAGACATGCAATACTTCTTGAATATTATCTTTTTCTCGCGCGGAAATTGGAATAATACCTTCAAAAGGATATAAGTTCTGATATTCCACAATTGTTTCCAATACTTGTTCCTTAGTTAAGGTGTCAATTTTATTAATCACTAAAAAGACCGGCACATCTACATTCTTTAATTGTTCAATAATAAAATTATCCCCTGGACCACGTTTTTCATTGCCAGCTACTAAGAATAACACCGCCTCTACTTCTTTTAAGGAGTCTACAGCGGCCTTTACCATAAATTCACCAAGCTTATGCTTTGGTTTGTGAATTCCTGGTGTATCCATAAATACAATTTGTTTCTTCTCGTCCATATATACACAAACAATGCGATTGCGCGTGGTTTGCGCTTTATCAGAAACAATTACGATTTTGTCGCCAATAAGAGCATTAATCAATGTAGATTTCCCCACATTAGGACGTCCTACTACGGCCACAAAGCCAGATTTAAAATGAGCATCTTTATTCATTATATGGTGCATCCTCCCGCACATAACCTAAATTTCCTAGTACGAACTCTTCTTCCGTACGCATTTCCTTTTTATCTTCTTCAGTCATATGGTCATATCCTAAAATATGAAGACAACCATGAACTGTTAAATAGGCTAATTCACGTTCAAAAGGATGTCCATATTCCTCAGCCTGTTCAGCAGTACGTTCTAAAGATATAATCAAATCACCAAGTAAGTGAGACTCTAATTCACCATTGTCTTCCCCTTCATTAAGGGCAAAGGACAATACATCAGTAGGTCGATCAATTTGACGATACTCTTTATTTAATTTGTGAATATACGCATTATCACAAAGCAGTACGCTCAATTCTTCTTCATTCCCTAAGCCATACACTCGGCTGACTTCGCCACAGACCTTCATAATGATGGCTTCATTATCAGGATTGGGACTCATCCCTTCCATATAACTAATTGTTACTTCCATTCCATTTCCCTTCTAGTAATGTATATGAATATTTTAAAGCTGATTTATTCATCTTAATTTGTCTTTATTTATCTTTATTCATTTCTGTCTTTTCAGCATTAGAAAGAGTTTCTGCTTTCCCCGCCTTAGCAGCTAAACGCTTTTGTTTCTTCTCTTCTTGCATGTCCATACGAGCTTGATAGGATTCATACGCACAAATAATCTTACTTACCAAATCATGGCGTACCACGTCTTCGTCACTAAAGCGTACCATTTCAATGCCCGGCACCCGTGCCAAGACTTTTTCTGCTTCCATAAGGCCCGACTGCACACGATTAGGCAAGTCAATTTGCGTCTTATCACCATTGATGACCATTTTAGACTGATTACCTAAACGAGTGAGGAACATCTTCATTTGTTCAGGTGTCGTATTTTGCGCTTCATCTAAAATAACAAAGGCATTTTCTAAGGTGCGTCCACGCATATAGGCAAGCGGTGCAATTTCAATAATGCCCCGCATCATAAAGCGCTCCACTTGTTCCATGCCAAACATATCATTTAGCGCATCATAAAGTGGCCGTAAATAGGGATCTACCTTTTCCTTTAAATCACCTGGCAAATATCCTAGTTTTTCCCCTGCTTCTACGGCTGGTCTAGTGAGTATAATGCGCTCCACATCGCGATTCTTTAGATAAAATGCAGCTAAGGCAACGGCTAAAAATGTCTTCCCTGTACCAGCTGGGCCAATCCCGAAGGTAATGGTATTATGACGAATCGCATCAACATAACGTTTTTGCCCCTCTGTTTTAGGCGTTATCATTTTACCTTTCACCGTAATATTAATGGCATCTTCAAACATGGTATGTAATAAATCAGCCTTTTTATTTTTTACCATTTTAACAGCAATGCGAACTTGTTGCTCTGTAATCGAACGACTTTCCTTATAGAGAAATACTAGTTCCTCCATAACGCGCCAAAACTGATTCACAATTTCATCGTCACCAGAAATTTGCAAGGTATCACCACGACTTACCACATGACAAGGTAATTCTTCAATAATAATTTGCAAATGACGCTCTTGTACGCCTAAAATTGGTCCTGCCATTTCATAGCGTGGAAATGTAAATGTGCGTTCACTCATAGGGTCTCCTTTAACTCTCCTTTACCTTAAAAGAATTTACAAACTGCTTCACCATTTAAATAAGTACATAAGTCGCCTTGTCTTACATCCTCTTCTTCCATGCGACGATCAATTTCTTCTTGAATGCGCCACCACCCCATAGACCAATTAGTAAATAAGGTATTCGTTTCTGGCGCACGGCCCACCAAGCGCTGTAGCACAATTTGTGGATCTAAATGACGTAAAAAGGCAATAACGCGATCAATATATTCATCTGCGGAGATTAAAGTAAAATCACCGGCCTCATACCATTTAGCCATCAAGGTATTTTTCACAATATATAAAGCATGTAATTTCACCTGGTCCACCCCAAGGGACGATAAAATACGAGCCCCTTCAATGGTATCATCCATCGTATCCCACGGAAGATTTAAAATCATATGTGCACAAGTGCTAATGCCATAGCGCTTCGTACGGAGAACGGCGTCAATAAATTCAGCTAAGCCATGACCTCGATTAATCTTCTTAAGCGTATGATAGTTCACGGACTGCAATCCATATTCTAAATAAATATCTACTTTATATTGTTCTCGTATATCTTGTAAGACTTCTAAATAGGCATCATTAATACAATCAGGCCGTGTAGCAATAGCAAGGCCTACCGTTGTATCAATACAGCCTGCTTCCATATAGGCTCTAAATTGGTCTAAAGGTAAATAGGTATTACTAAAGTTTTGATAGTAAGGAATGTATTTATAGGCCTTGTACTTAGGAGCAATATGAGCAATATTAGCCTTCAATTGTTCCCCTACAGTCATAGTAGCAGGTAAGTTCTCATAGCCCGCCCCAATTTCACCACAAAATACACAGCCCCCTACACCTGCTGACCCATCCCTATTAGGACAGGTTAAAGGCAATGCCACCGGGAGCTTGTATACCTTTTCACCATACGTTTCTTTTAAAAATTTCGAGTACACTCGATACCGTTTCGGTTTCGTCGTATCACTCATAAATCGTATATGCCTCCATTCACTGCGGTTCAAATCCTGTTTATGTTAATTATTTATATCATAGGGCGCACAAAAGGAGATTGGCGCTCTTTTACATCTATAATCAGTGTTACTGTGTCAGTACCGTTTCGTTCAAATTCCAAGGCTTGCTCTTCAGTTATAGCGCCTAATATATGAGCAGTGCTTACATGCACCTCATGTTCACAATAATCTTGACGAATGCGTCGCCACTCTACAAATCGATAGTGCGGAATGTATTGCGATACGACCTCTTCATTGCGCCAGAATTCTTCACCTTGCTGCAAGAGCTCCTTCGTCTGTTTTGGCAAGCCTATTTCATCACCACGAACCTTGCCCTTATAGCTCACAAGGCAGTCGTATTGTAATAACTCCTGACTCACTATATCACCTTGACTCTTGAAAAATTCATATAAAAAGGCCATTTGGTCCTTATCATTTAACTTTCGTTGGTGCAATTTTTCAGCAAGCCAAGCTTTTGTCATAGTTTCAAAATAATGGAACGGACTTGCCTTCTCCGTAAGTAAGCGCTTTCCAATATATCCGAACACTGTGCGCAAGCGCTCACTATTATAAAATCGCTCAAACACATCTTCTAAATGCTTCAGAAATCGTATGTCTTCGTAAGGCATTACATGACTAGACAGTACCTCATAAGGTGCTTTTTGGTCATATACATAGGAGTATTCATGACTACGCTCTAAACCTGACCCTTGTAATAATTTTAAAAAGCCCAGCTGTAGCGCATGAGGCTGTAAGGCAAAGACATCATTAAAGGATTGACCAAAACGTTCATACGGCTCATGAGGAAGACCTACAATGAGGTCCATATGTACATGAGTGCGGCCCGCCTTAATTACAGGCTCAATGACCTCGCAAATATGAGGCCAATTATTATAACGTTTAATTGCTTTTAAGGTATCCGGATTTGTACTCTGTACACCCACTTCAATTTGAATACGTCCCTTAGGACCTGTAGACAATATGTCCACTTCCTTTGGCCCCATGAGAACAGGTTCCATTTCTAAATGAAAATTTGTTGTTGTATGGGCCTGCACAATCCACTCCATAATAGGCAGATGATGATGAGAAGCACAATTAAATGTACGGTCCACAAATTTAATCTGCTTTACCTGATGGTCAATAAACCACTGCAATTCCTTTAAAGTTCGCTCCAATGGAAAAAAGCGCACTGTATTAGCGTTCCCTGACAAGCAATACTGACAAGAAAACGGACATCCTCGAGAGGACTCATAGTACATAATTTTATGTTCTAAGCCTTCCATATCAGCTTCTTCATAAGGAAACGGGATAACACTTAAATCCTTCACCTCGGCTACTACTTCAGAGCCTACTATTTGATTTTTTTCTCGATCACGTCCAAGTAGTCCCTCTACAGCAGGCTCAAAAGGAGAGACTTTAGCAGCTAATCGTTCAATAAAATTAGTAAATACTTCTTCCCCTTCACCTTGCACAATGAAGTCTATATAAGGATTCGCTTCTAAAATACGGCATGCTGTATAACTAACTTCTGGCCCCCCTAATACAATAATAAGATTAGGATTGATAGACTTTAGAATTTGCGCCACATGAAGCGTCATGTCAATATTCCAAATATAACAAGCAAAACCAATAACATCGGCATTATGCTCTGTAATATCGCTAATTATATCCAAAACAGGCATATTAATAGTATATTCTACTATGTCATATGCCTGTCCACGGGTACGACCATAAGCCCTTAGATATCTAAGGGCTAAGGACGAATGTATAAATTTTGAATTTAATGTACTTAAAACAACGTTCATAGATGATGTATTTCCTTTATATGATCACAGCTCAAACTGTCTCTAATAATGCCCTGTAGGCAAAATTTATAAACTTAGGGCACTCATTAGTGCGCCCTAAGCACCTCATTAGTGCATCAAGAGCACCTCACTAGTGTATCCAGAGCACCTCATTAGTGTGCCCTAAGCACCTCATTAGTACGTCAAAGGCACCAAATTGTATAAGTTATTATAACATATTTATTGTTTACCTTGTAGATTTTTACAGTAATCTTACGGAAGTATTACAGCAAATTACAGCAGGCAATTTCATACTACGCTACTACATGAATTACATAGATAGCAGTTCAAATTGCTAAGACTATACCCCTACCCCCTGAGTCCCCATGAATGAACAAATATTAAATATTCCCCCTACTTAACTTCATAAGTGAATACATCACAATTGTAAATTATAGGGCAATCAAAAAATGTATTCATCAGTTCCTGTGTCGAAGCCATTGGCTTATCTAAGACCTGGAAGAAGGCTTTCATAAAAAGAGCATGTGTGAATAATGCTACATTTTGCCTCGCCCCTCCAAAATCTGAACGCAACATCTCATGAACTTGTTTTACACGAGTAATAAATTGTCCAAAAGACAATGGTAGGATACATATACTGTAAGAATCATGTAAATTTTTTCTACTTTTTTATTTATAATCTGTTACAATAAAACTATATGAAATATAGGGTCATACCTAAATCTGAATATGACTATAAAATTTAATGAAATTATTAATAGATTGGAATCATAAATTAATAGATTTAAATTCCCAGGAGGCCTTTATGTCTGAAGAAGCGAATGTAGTACAAGAACCTATGGCGCCACCTAAAGTGACGCGCTGGTCAGAATATTTTCCTGCTATTTGTCATATGATTAATGACACGGCGCAAGGTTCCTTGCCAGCCTTACTGCCTCTTTTTATTTCTACTTACAATTTAACATACGAACAGGCTGCCATTATTATATTCTGCAATACGGCCTTCGCCTCCGTAGCCCAACCATTTTTCGGCTATTTAGCGGACAAGCGCACCTTTTGGCAAAGTATCCCCTTAGGCATATTAATTTGTGGTCTTAGCATTACCTCCCTAGGCTTTGTGAATAGTTATGAAGCGCTTCTGGTGTGCTCCCTCATTGCGGGTTTTGGGTCCGCCTTATTTCATCCAGAAGCAGCACGTTGGGTGAATGCATTATCAAGCGCCAATAAAGGAAAAGTAATGGGCTATTTCTCCGCAGGTGGCCAAGCAGGCTTTGCCATCGGTCCTATCTTAGGGAGCACGGCCTACATATGGGGCCCTAAGAGCCTTATCATCTTTACTATTATGGCCCTTATTTTAGGAGCTATCTACTTATATACAAAGCCCTATAAACTAGTAAAAGAACGGCAGCATACAGCAGCTAAAACGCGTACTGGTTCCGCTCAAAATGACTGGAAGAGCTTTAATATATTATTTATCATCATTGCGGCTCGCTCCATTATATTCTCCGTACTCAATACGTTCATTCCAATTTATTGGATTACCCATCTCATGCAAAGTACCGCATCTGGCAACTTCGCTCTTAGCGCATTCTTCGTAAGTGGCTTCATCGTCACATTACTGGGTGGCACCTTAGCGGATAGACTTGGCTATGTAAAAGTCATTCGTTATTGTTACATCAGTCTTGTTCCACTCATGCTAGCCTTCACGTTGAGTGATTCTTATTGGCTCTCCATGGCTCTATTGATCCCCTTAAGCTTTGGCGTCTTCTCTCAATATAGCCCTATTGTTATTTTAGGTCAGGTCTATTTAAATAAAAATATCGGTTTCGCCTCAGGAATTACCTTGGGCTTAGGCATTACCTTAGGTGGCATTATTGCACCACTCATTGGTAAATTAGCAGATATTTACACCTTACAAGAATCGTGGCTCACATTAAATCCCATTTGTTGGTTAGCCCTCATTGCGACCTTCTTTATTACAGATATACCACGTATAAAAAACAAATTAGAGACCACTGTATCAAATCAGCAACAATAAATAGTTTGAATACTATTACCTATAGGAGGTACTATGATTCGAATCGGAATGGGACAAATTGAAATTGTCCCTGGTAATCCACGAAAAAACAAAGAAACAATACTAAAGGCTATGCAATATGCTAACGCATTGCGCATTGATGTCCTTGTACTCCCTGAACTCGCCCTTAGTGGCTATTTAATCGGTGATCTTTGGGAGCAACCCGCCTTTGTGAAAGAATGCCTCAACTTCGGCGAAGATATAATTAAAGCAACAGACTCCATGGCCCTTATCTTTGGCAATGTAGGGCTTGATCCAAAGACTCATAATTACGATGGCCGAGCAAGAAAATTTAATGCCATTTACTGTGCACAACATGGTAAATTAATCAAACCAAGTCATGGACACTACCCATTTTTTATAAAAACATTATCCCCTAACTATCGCTTTTTCAATGAAGCACGCTATTTCACCGATTTGCAAACCTTGGCCTTTGAAAAGCAAACATCCATAGAAGACTTACTCAGTCTATTGACCATAAAAGGACCTAACGATGAAGCCATCACTATAGCGCCCCTTCTTTGCGAAGATAGTTGGGATGATAATTATCCCCTCTCCCCAACGGAGCTGCTATACAAAAAAAGCCAAGACTGCAAGACGCCAATTCAAGCTTATATTAATATATCAGCTTCACCTTTTACCTTAGGTAAAAATGAACGTCGCCATCGTCTCTTCCAGGAGCGGGCCAAAACATTAAAAACTCCAATCGTTTACATTAACTCCGTAGGTCTTCAAAATAATGGTAAGTCAATTTGCACCTTTGATGGGCAATCAACGTACTACGATACTAAAGGACAAATCAAAGAACAACTCCCTGCCTTTGAACCTACTATAAAGGCCATTCGACTGCCCCTTAAAGAAGACACCACTGAACAATTAAAAAGGGAAGAGTCAATTCAATCAGTGTACCATGACGCAGTGTATTTAAGTCAAGATAAACAGTCTGATGTAAACGAAACTACTTCCATAGTAAATACTTCGTTAACGTATAATGAAAGCGAACAAATATACAAAGCACTCAACTATGGACTCACCACATTTTTACATCAAACCGGCATAAAAAAAGTTGTCATCGGTGTATCTGGGGGGATTGATTCCGCCTTGAATGCGGCCCTATATGCACATATTTTAGGGCCTGCCAATGTGTATTTAGTCAATATGCCCTCTCGCTTTAATTCTGATACTACTAAAGATTTAGCTCATGACTTGGCCAAAAATCTTGGCTGCCCTTATGCGGTCTGTCCTGTAGAAACTAGTTTAGAACTTACAACTAAGCAATTAAGCGAGCTCATTTTTATTAGTGACAGCAAAAATGAGGTCCTCCATATTACGCCATTTATAAAAGAAAATATTCAGGCCCGTGATCGCTCATCTCGCATACTCGCCGGTATTGCAGCAGCAATCGGTGGCGCCTTCACTTGTAATGGCAATAAAACCGAACTATCAATCGGCTATGCCACCTTGTATGGCGACATGGCCGGCTTCCTTGCTGCTACGGGAGATTTATGGAAACATCAAGTCTATAGTCTAGCTATCTATTTAAACGAAAAGATCTATAAACGCCAAGTTATTCCACAAGGCTCCATCGATATTATTCCTAGTGCCGAATTGTCTGATCAACAAGATATTACTAAAGGACAAGGTGATCCACTTCAATATGAATATCACGACAGATTATTTCAGTCCTTTATTGAACCTTGGAATCGCCTCACCCCTGAAGACATTCTCCAAGCCTATGTGGCTGGCACATTAGAAACAGTACTAAACTTACCGCAAAGCATAGATCACTACTTTAACTCAGCCCAAGAATTTATAGACGATTTAGAACGTTGGTGGCGACTGCAAAGTGGCATGGCAGTAGCTAAACGCATCCAAAGCCCGCCAATTATCGTAGTGAGCCGCCGTGCCTATGGCAATGACTTACAAGAATCACAAATGACGCCATATTATACGGAAACATATTTGAAGTTAAAGGAAGAGATTTTAGCGAAGACGATTTAAATAAAATCAGAAACAAGAAAACAATAAAAGAAAAGCAGTAAAAAGAAAGTAGTAAAAAAGTGGTATAACCTCCCCTCTTACTATATTAAAATTTACTAGAAATCAAAAAAGTGCTGTTCCCTACTAAAGTTAGGGAGCAGCACTTTTTCTATTTCGCCAAAGACTAAATCATTTTACTAGTAAACAATTATTTTATATTAGGAGCCTGTTCAGGAGATTTTTCCTTTTTTATCGTATGCTCTGTTATACTATTTTCTTATTTATCACTTACATACATTTTTACTTTGTCGGCAAATGATTCGGCAAAATATTCTGATTCGCCTAAATAGTTTTCATATTTCATAATATCGTCCAATCTATCTTCCGACATATATTGACTTACAACAGTATTATTCTTTAGTAAATCAATAAATGGTACTTTTCTTTCAAACGATTCTCTAGCTAATTCATGTACAATATGATGCGCTTCTTGGCGTCCCATATGATTTCCTAATTCTAACATGATAGGTTCTGAAAAAATTAAACCATGTAAAACATTTAAATTATCAAGCATTCGTTCCGGATATACTACTAAATTCTCAATCAAATGAATTCCTTTTTCCAAAGACGCATGTAATAAACTAAAGCTATTTTCCAATACACTTGTCTCTACAGATGCACTTCTAGGGTCCCGTTCATGTTCTGTTTCCAAAGATTCTAACATCGTAGCAGCATAACCACGTATTAGCTTTGCATTAGTAGACAGTTGCATAGCTTTAAAAGGATTTCGTTTGTGTGGCATAGTACTACTCCCTACTGAACCATCACCTTGATATTCTTCTAATTCACCAATTTCATTTTTTTGAAGGGCATATACTTCACTACCAATTTTTCCAAGAGTTGCTCCCATAATAGCAAGATTGGAAACTAATTCACTATAATGTGAACGTGATGAAGACCATGCTATAGCTGGTCTATACAAGCCTAATTCATTTAAAAATAGCCTTTGTATCTCTAACCCCTGCGTGCCTAAAGAAGCCAATGTGCCAACAGCACCACCAAATTGACCTTTAAAAAAACGTTCTTTTCCACTTTCTAAACGTAATATATCATCCAATAACTCAAATCCCCATACAGCAAGCTTGTACCCTAGAGTAATTGGAATAGCCTGTTGTCCATTACTTCTCCCAGCCATAATCAAATGTTTCCATTCTAAACTTTTATTAGCTAATATGACTAATAATTTCTCAGCACTGTCTTGTATTAAAGCATAGGCTTCTTTAATTTGTAAAACCGCTGCCGTATCTAAAATATCTTGCGTAGTGGCCCCCCAATGAACATATTCACCCGCATTATCCTTACAAATAGTTTTATATTCTTTTATTAAAGCAACAAATGGATGTCCAGTTTTTACTAATGATGTTCTTAATTCATCAAAATCAATATATTGTATACTGGATTTTGCCTGAATTTCTGCAGCACATTCTTTAGGAATAATCCCCAATGCACCTTCTACCTTAGCTAATGCAGCCTCACAATCCATTTGTTTTTGAATTCTATTACTATCACTAAATACATTACGCATCGCGTCAGTTGTAAAATAAATATCATCTAACCGTCTATAATTTGTCATGCTATCCATAATATAATCACCCATCATTTCTTACTAAAAAGCCTTAAAATAATATTAATATCATCAAAACTATTGCCGCCATTGTTGCTGGTAGTATATTTCTTTTGCTAAGCTCAATAGGATTAACTTTGGCTAAGTTAGCACAAATTAGTGTAACGCCTGCAACAGGGGACAGGGTCCGTCCTATTCCGCCCGTAGCTTGTACTACGGCCCCCATATCAGAAATAGTTAACCCGAAATTACCAGCAAATGGTGTAACTACTCCATTAAAGGCTAAAATAGCGGCATTACCAGATCCTGAAATAGCTGCCAAAATAAACGGCCCAAATGTAGCAGAACCCTTAGCTAAGGAAACTGACTGTGACATGCCATCAATTAAGGCTTGCGTTAATCCAATACTATTCATACCTTGAATAAATACCCCTGCAGCAGCTATTAAACAAATAATATTAACAAAGCCATTTCCCATACCTTTAAAAAATGACTTTGTAAAGTCAGATATATTGGCTCGGGTCGCAACTAAACAAAGCAAGGTTCCTATTAGCATAGAGTTAACAATTGATATTTCCGGTAGTAATTTAAATAAAGGACTAGAAATTATAAGTAGCACTATAGGTACTAACGGAATTATGGCATATAAATAATTAACTGTTTCTTTAGCGTTTCCTAATCCTTCACCCCCATCAAGTTCAGACACATGATTCATATCTTCGGAACGTATCTCCTTAGCGTGAAATATATTTTCCTTCGTTACAATTGAAATTATTAATAAGGTAGCAGCACTAACTAAAACAGCTATTAAAGCATATGGTGCAAAGTCCATTATAATATCCATATTAGATACACCTGATAAATCTGATACTTGTGTAATAAATGGATTTCCTGGACTTACACTATATCCCCAAGTCCCTAGTAATACTGCACTACCAGCCATAGCAGGTTTAATTCCTAATTTTATCAATGTGGGAATTAAAATAGTCCCTACTGCAGCAGCTAATCCAGCAGCACTCATAAGAGAAATATTTATAAACCATACTAAAATTACAGTCATAGGAATAACTATATACCGCATTCGTTTCAACACTCTTGTAATCACTATAACTAAATGCTGACTACATCCGGTTGTTTCAAGTACAGCACTAAATGCCATAGTAATACAAATAATAGGTGTAAGAGACGAATTTACTAAGCCCTTTGAGAACTCGTTAATAGCCCCACTTAAATTTCCACCTATGATGCCCATTAATAGTCCCGAAGCAATCAATACAAGACGGGTTTCAAAATTCTTAATTATTGCATAAAATGTAGCAATTACAATTATGCTTCCCATAATAACCATAACAATACCTCCACCATCTTTAATTAAAGAACTTTTCTTTATTTATTCCTAATATAATGTAAATCATACTATTTGTCAATTATAATAAATGCATAATCTATTATTTAGGGTCTATATTCTGCTATAATAAATAAAATAAAGGAGGTATTATGGAAACAATAGGTATTATTAGCAACTCAGATGAGATGATACGCACAATTAAACAAATAACAACTGAATTGCTCCCTCAGCCACAATATACGGTAGTCAGTTTTTGTTACACTGATTTATCAGAAATAAAAACATATTACGAAGAATCCAAGCATTCCATTACAGCTTGGATTTTCTCAGGAGCTACGCCTTATCGTTATGCTAGTTCTTTTCTAGAACCAGATACTATAGCTGTAGCCTGTCAAACAAGAGGACTAGAATACTTCCGTTATTTTCTAAAATCAATCTTTACCACTAAAAACAGAACACTTCACATCTCACTAGATGTTCCAGATGCCTACAAAAATGAATATATGGATATTTTTAAAGAAGCTCATATTCCTACAGATGCTTTGTATCTTCAAACATTTGATCCATTAAAACTACACACTCAAATTAATACAATAGTAGACCAACATCTAGAATTATTTCACCATCAAAAAGTGAGCTCTATTCTTACATCATCAACTTTAATTTACAATAAGTTAAAAGAGAAAAAAGTACCTGTTGAACAGGTGCGTAGTAGTCCTACGACCATAAAAGAAGCTATATTATCTTTAAAAGAACAACTTATCCAAAATAATTTTTTCAAAACTCAAGTATCTATATTGCGTCTTGAAGTTGATAGTCTTGAATTCTTATATCAAAAAGAAGCCACTTCCTACGATTTACAACAAAAAGACTTAAAAGCCAAAGAAGTAATTATAAAATTATGCCAAGAAATTCCTGGTAGTTATTTAATACAAAAGGATCTCTTACGTTATGAAATATTCTCCTCGCGTGGTGCTATAAATTCTTCAATTAGACTAATAAAATCTACCATAGAGGATATTCAAATTTATCATAAAATAACCTTAATCGGTGGTATTGGATTTGGTACAACGGCCTTTGATGCGCAAAAAAATGCCTTCCATGCACTAAATCATATTAGATCCAGTAAAACTCATGATAATTTAACTAGTATTGATAGTAATGGAAAAATTATTCACTACACAAATGAAAACACCACTACTTCCATTAATACTTTTACCAATAATCAAAAACTAATCGATACATTATCTGCTGCTGGTGTTACCATTACTACATATTTAAAAATAAAAAAAATAGCTGAAAATAAGGACACGCCCTTTTCAGCTATCGATTTAGCAAGCCAATTAAATGTAACTACCCGAAATATTAATAGAATTATATCAAGTCTAACCGAAGTAGGCTTAATAAAGAATGTTGGCGTATCTGCTCCATCTGGCAGAGGCCGACCAACTAAGATATATATATTAGCCCCGATAAGTGAATCACATTAAATATTTCTATTCTATTTGAATTAGTAAATTAAACTGTGCATTTAATAAAAGCTCCCTTTTCCTAGAGCAATAGTATTTTTTAGGAGTATTACAATGGAAAAAATAAAAGATTTTATAGGAGAGTTATTAGCCTATTTTATTGTTGTGTTCATTTTAGCTTGGCTTATAGAGAGAATCACGGGATGGCTATTCAACTGGACACCAGCGGAAAATCCTATTCTGCTCGGAAGTATCCCAGCTTTCTTTTCAATAGTAGGTCTTTACGGAATGACCGACGGAGCGGAAAATGAAGGTTACTTCAAACGTATTTCTTTTTCTCTGTTAGTAACAGTGATTTGGGGCCTCATGACATACGGTGACTATTCAGATATCTTTGTACCACCAGAAAATCCAACAACATTGGACATGATTATGATGTTCCTTTTTCCTACCACAATTGATGGTACTATATTTGATGGTCTAAATTTTGTAGGATCCTTAATCATCTTTTTCATTAATCTGATAAAAATAAAAAAATAGATATCTTCCCTCAAGCCCTTCTTACCAAAGAAGGGCTTACTTTCATTTATTTTCCGATTAGCATAATGTTTATGTAGCCAGTCTAATTCATCCTATCACTTAAGAGCGCTACTAACTCTTCCACCCCAGCAATTAATTATCCACAAACTTCTCTAAATTACGCATCGTTTCAACAGCAGCAATTTTATTTAAAATCGCTTTAACAATCACATCCATTTCACTGTCGTCTCTATAGTCAGCCTTACTTATAAAATTAACACGATTGTCTTTTACTAAGTTTTTAACAGTTCCTTTCCCCTTATCGGGATTATACACAGCAATGGATTGTCCACCATTTACCTTCACCAGTTTCATACAAGGCACATCGGTAATGCCATCACCAATATATACCATATTACGAAATGGCACACGGCGCTCTTCTGAAGGTGTATAGCGATTGAGCTCCGCATCACTTTGTGGCGTCAAATCAAGCACGCCTTTATTGATGCGAAATAAAAACTGCGTCTTCCCTGTATAATTAACCGCCACTTTTGGCCAACCTATAAGACCATTATAATCATACATAAATTCACAGGCATAAATTTTCTTAAATGCATCTTTTATAGCCGTACCTTCTATAATCTCTTTTACGCCAGAGGAAACTATATAATGCTCTACTTGTAAGCCCTCATTCAAACCATATGTAGTAATTCGATCAAACCAATCTAATACGCCAGGAAAGAACTCAATGCCCTTACCTAATTCATTAAACTTTTCCTTAGTAATACGTACTTCCTTTTTTCGACAAGTATCAACCATGGTATACATATAAGCTAAAATGCCGTCCATCTCTTCCTTTTCGGCTAAGGAGTTTGCTGTCTCCCAAAACTCTGCTGGTTCCATTGCCAAATCCGAAATAAAACCATATTCTTGCATATCCTTAGTACACAAAGTTTTATCAAAATCATACATCAAAGCCACAATTGGTTTCGTATCCATAAAAACACCCCAGTTGAATCTAGAAAATTTATACTTCAATCACTATATTGAGTAAAAAATACAAAAAACGTGGATATTACTATAACAGATCATTAATTTAACAGTACAAAAAGTTCTTATAAAAAGCAAGTAAAATTCTCCACCTCATAATAAACCAATAAGGAATTTTTGCAACCTAACATTTCCCTTCCCCCATTTTAGGCGTTCATAAAAAAACTTCTTGTTGTGCTTCAAAAAATAAAAACGCCTCATCATAACAAAGAAGTAAGGAATTTTTGCGAAGCAAACCTGACTTACGACTTGTTATGACGAGGCGTCATACTATTAATTTTTACTCAGCACAACTAGAAGAATATTTTTTTTATGAGCCCTAAAATAAGAGCTGCTACGGCCAGAACCGCCGCCCCCAATAGTATCATGCCACCAAAGAAGACGACCACTACTAAAATCGCTGCTACCACAGCACCTAGTATGAGTTTGCCCTTCCAACCTAAAGAGGTAAAGGAAAACACTTTTATACGTGGCGCTTGCTCGCCTGACTCATAGTAATTTCGCTTTTCTTCATTAATATGATGCTCAGTTTGCTCGCGACCTTCTTCATCGATGGTTATGCCATCAAAGGATTGGCGTTCTTCTTCAGACAAAACTTTTGTCTCTGTGTTTTCGTACGAATTTTGTTCTTCACGCATAGGCATCGCTCCTCATCATACGGAACAAACAATAAGAAATCTACATATAAATGTACACAATGTCAATCACAGGTAACCTCGAGTCAAATAGATACGAGCGTAATCTTCCAACATGCAAAGTATAAAACTAGACCTATCTATTGATAAACATCCTGCAAACATCTAGCATTGATTATTTTTACCATTACTATTGATTCAGTCTTTTAAATATCTATATATAATTTATATCTAATTTAGGTCTAATATAAGTCTATCCGTTGGTATTACGATTAGGCATTTAAATGCTTTTGCAATAGTTCATTTACAACACCTGGGTTAGCACGGCCTTTACTTTGTTTCATTACTTGCCCTACTAAGAAGCCAATGGCTTTACCTTTACCGCTCTTGAAGTCTTCCACAGATTTAGGATTATCAGCAATAACTTGTTTTACAATCTCTTCAATAGCGCCGGTGTCAGTAATTTGAACAAGACCTTGTTCTTCTACGATAGTGGCTGCATCTTTGCCAGATTCCCACATAGATACAATAACTTTCTTAGCAATTTTACCAGAAATTGTGCCTTTATTAATAAGAGCAATCATGCCAGCTAATTGTTCTGGTTTAATTTGCGCTTCTGCAAAAGTAATATTAGCATCATTTACAAGTTTAGCCATATCGCCAAGCATCCAGTTAGCGGCGGTTTTAGCATCAGCACCAGCTCTTACAGTAGCATCTAAGTAGTCAGCAGTTTCACGAGCTGCTGTTAAAATACGGCTATCTTCATGAGATAAACCATATTCGCTTTGGAAACGAGCTTGCTTAGCATCTGGAAGCTCAGGAAGTTCCTTACGAGCTGCTTCAATCTGCTCATCAGTGATAACAATAGGAACCAAGTCTGGTTCTGGGAAATAGCGATAATCGTTTTCTTTTTCCTTCTTGCGCATGGAAAGAGTAACCCCTTTGCTATCATCCCAAGTACGTGTTTCTTGTACAATTTCACCACCATCTTCAATGGTTTCAGCTTGACGAACTGCTTCATACTCAATCCCTTTTTGAAGGGCCGTTAAAGAGTTCATATTTTTAATTTCTGTTTTAGTGCCTAATTTTTCTTCACCCATTAAGCGAACAGAAATATTAGCATCACAACGAAGACTACCTTCTTCCATGCGAACGTCAGATACGTCTAAGTATTTAATAATAGAACGTAATTTTTCAACATAAGCACGTGCTTCTTCACCAGAGCGAAGATCTGGTTCAGATACGATTTCAAGAAGTGGTACCCCTGTACGATTATAGTCTACATTAGAAGAATCAGATGTGCTAATAGTGCTGCCACTATGTACGAGTTTACCAGCGTCTTCTTCCATATGAATACGAGTGATACGAATGCGGCGAGTTTCACCATTCACTTCAATATCAAGATGTCCATTTAAACAAATTGGTAAATCATATTGGGATGTTTGCCAATTTTTTGGAAGATCTGGATAGTAATAGTTTTTACGGTCAAATTTATTAAAATGTAAAATTTCACAATTAAGAGCTAAACCTACGCGAATGGCATATTCCACTACTTTTTTATTAAGCACTGGAAGTACCCCTGGTAAGCCCAAGCACACAGGACATACATGGGTATTTTGATCGCCACCAAATTCAGTAGTACATCCACAGAAAATTTTAGATTTAGTCTTCAGTTCTGTATGGACTTCAAGCCCTACGACTGTTTCGTATTTCATAGTGTTACCTCCCCAATGGCTGCTACTTTATTGCATTCTGGACGAGCTTGTTCAAAGGTATATGCGGTGCGTAGCAATACTTCTTCTCCCATAGCAGGAGCTAACAATTGTAGTCCAATTGGCATTCCATTGCTAGCAAAGCCAGCTGGAATCGAAATACCAGGAATACCTGCTAAGTTAACAGGTGTTGTACAAATATCTTCCATATACATAGATAATGGATCATTAATTTTTTCACCAAATTTGAATGCTGTATTTGGTGCAGTTGGTGTTAATAATACATCTACTTTTTCAAAAGCAGCATCAAATTCATTTTTAATTAAACGACGTGCTTTTAGTGCTTTTAAGTAGTATGCATCATAGTAACCAGAGCTGAGTACATAAGTGCCAAGCAAAATACGGCGCTGTACTTCAGGACCAAAACCTTGTGTACGCGTTTTAGTAGACATTTCTACTAAATTATCAGCTGGCACGCGAAGACCATAGCTTACGCCATCATAACGAGCAAGGTTAGAGCTTGCTTCTGCAAGCGCGATAATGTAATACGCAGATAAAGCGTATTTAGCTGTTGGCAAGCTTACTTCTACAATTTCAGCACCTAACTCTTCATACGTTTTTGCTGCTTTTTGAATGGCTTCACGAACTTCACTATTAATGCCATCCCCAAAGAACTCTTTAGGAAGACCGATTTTTAAGCCTTTTACATCGCTTACTAAGGCCTTAGTATAATCAGGACGTTCTCCCGGAATGGACGTAGAATCTCTATCATCATGACCAGAAATTGCATTTAATACGATAGCCGCATCAGTAACATCACGTGTAACAGGGCCAATTTGATCTAAAGAGGACGCAAAGGCAATAAGACCGAAACGAGATACATTACCATAAGTTGGTTTTAAACCTACAACCCCGCAATAAGCGCCTGGCTGACGAATGGATCCGCCTGTATCAGAGCCCAATGCCCATACAGCGCTACCAGCTGATACAGAGGCTGCACTACCGCCAGATGAGCCACCTGGAACATAATCTGCATTCCATGGATTTGTTGTTTTGGCAAGTGCCGAGTTTTCTGTAGAACCACCCATAGCAAATTCATCCATATTAAGTTTGCCAAGACTTACCATATCTAATGCATGTAATCGTTCAATAACAGTGGCATTATAAGGAGGCACGAAGTTTTCTAACATTTTAGAGGCACAAGTAGCCTTTTGATCTTTAATACAAATATTGTCTTTAATCGCCCCTGGAATCCCAGCCAATGGAGAAATGGCTTCCCCTGCTGCAATTTTTGCATCTACTGCAGCCGCTACTTTTAATGCCTCTTCATGAGAGTCAGATAAGTAAGCATGCACGATAGGTTCTGTTTTTGCTTTATGTGCAATAATAGCATTGGTTAATTCCACTGCGGATAACTCTTTTACTACGAGTTTTTTATGTAATTCATGAATGGTCACGGTTGTTCCTCCTATTCCTGTACTACGCGAGGCACCGTAAAGTAACCGTCAGTCTCTTCTGGTGCATTTTGCATAGCAAGTTTGTGATCTAGTGAAGGTTTTACTTCATCTTCACGGAATACATTTTGAAGTGGTACTGCATGAGCCATTGGCTCCACCCCTTCAAGATTGAGTTCTTCGAGTTCAGTCACATAGGAAAGTACATCATTTAACGCTTTTTCTACTTGCTCCATATAAGCCTCATCCACTTCTAGACGAGATAAAAGAGCAATATTCTTTATTTCATCCCGATTGATTTTCATCAGTACACATCCTTTCATTGTTACATTATACCAAATCGCCTAGAACAAGCCAAATATAAGACGATTTCATTTCGACTAGCGGCTCTTTAGACATAGTTAATTCCACTAGTAGTCTTTTAGAAGCATTTAATTCTATTAATAATCTTTTAGAAGCATTTAACTCTACTAATAATCTTTTAGAAACATTTAATTCTGCTAATAATCTTTTAGAGACTTGAATGCTATTACCAATCTTTAATAAGTTCTAAAAATTCCGCTTCAGTGACTACACGAATGCCTAAGGATTCAGCCTTAGTTAATTTACTACCTGCTTCTTCACCAGCAATAACCATAGTCGTCTTTTTACTTACTGAACCCGTTATTTTGGCCCCATGTTTAGCTAAGAGCTCACCTGCTTCTTTCCGCCCCATACTAGATAATGTGCCCGTAAGAACAATGGTTTCACCTGCTAGTTCATCCCCTTGAGGGGCTTCAATAACTTCCTCCATTACTACGCCAAGGCTCCGTAATTCTTCAATTAATTCACGATTATGTTCATCCTTAAAGAACTGAGTCAAACTGGCCGCCATAGTAGGTCCAATTTCAGCTACATTGGTAAATTCTTCTTCAGTCGTCTTCATTAATACATCCATAGATGGGAATTGTTGTGCAATGGTTTGTCCTGCCTTGGCACCAATGAGGCGAATGCCTAGGGCAAATAAAAGTCGACCAAGGCCACGACTCTTAGAGTCATTAATGGCTTTAAGTAAATTTTGAGCTGACTTTTTACCCATTCTCTCCATTGTAATGAGTTGTTCTTCTGTAAGCTTGTATAAATCAGCTACGGTAGCAATTAATTTATACCGAATGAGACTCTCTACAATACTAGGCCCTAACCCTTCGATATTCATGGCATCGCGCGAGGCAAAGTGAATCATCTTCTCTTTTTCCACAGCCGGACAATGAGGATTACTGCAGCGTACTGCTACTTCCCCGTCACGGCGCACCGTAGGAGATTCACAAATAGGACATTGACTTGGCATCGTAAAGACCACTTCTGTGCCAGTTCGCTTTTCCGGTAATGCCTTAATAACTTCAGGAATAATTTCAGCAGCCTTATGAATCATTACATGGTCGCCAATGCGTATATCTTTTTCTACAATAAAGTCTTCATTGTGAAGGGTCGCTCGTGCCACATTGGTGCCACTTACAAATACAGGCTCTAGTTCTGCCGTAGGCGTTAAAACACCAGTACGGCCAATATTAATAGTAATATCTTTGACGATAGTTTCCACTTCTTCAGGGGCATATTTAAATGCCGTTGCCCAACGTGGATCTTTTACAGTGGCACCTAATTGCTCTTGATCTTCAAAGCTATTTACCTTAATTACCATACCATCTGTATCATAGGGTAAATTATGTCGCTCTGTGTCCCAATACGCAATGCGCTGCGCCACTTCATCGATTGTGTGGCACAAGGTATAATGAGGATTTACATGAAAATGATACGATTCTAAAGCCTTTAATAGCTCCTGTTGGGAGTGAATATTGGACCCCTCTTCCATGCCAATGGCATAGGCAAAAAAGTCTAAATTGCGACTTGCGGTTACCGCTGGATCAAGTTGGCGTAAGGATCCTGCTGCGGCATTTCGAGGATTTACAAAAGTAGCTATACCAGCTGCTTCTCGCTCTTCATTAATGCGTTGAAATTCCTTATGAGGCATATAGGCTTCACCGCGAATTTCTATGTATGGCGGTGCATTTTCAATATATAAAGGAACTGATTGAATGGTGCGCACATTGGCGGTCACATCTTCACCTACACGGCCATCACCACGAGTTACAGCTCGTACAAGTAAGCCATTTTCATAGTGAATATTAACAGCCAAGCCATCAATCTTAAGCTCTACTACATAGTCAGGCGTATGTCCTAACTCTTTTGATACGCGCTGCCCAAAAGCTTTTACTTCGTCTTCATTAAACACATTGCTAAGACTTAGCATAGGGCGGCCATGAATGACTTTAGGAAAATCACCACTTAATTTGGCTCCCACGCGCTGCGTTGGTGAATACGAAGTGATGTAATCTGGATGGGCCGCCTCTAATTCTACGAGTTCACGATATAATCGATCATACTCATAGTCTTCCATTTCAGGCGCATCTTTTACATAATACAAATACCCACAATGTGCCAATAAGGCTTGAAGTGCATGGGTCTTCTCTTCCTCATTAGTAGCGCTCGTATAGCGAGCTTTTAACTTATTTAACTCTGTCATCATCTGTCTCCTACTAAATAATGGTGACTTATTTATACATTTACAAGCTTACACTTTTTCAATAGGTGCAAACTTTGCCATTATAATACGTACACCTTGGGTAGGGAAATTTATTTTTAATTTC
This sequence comes from uncultured Veillonella sp., assembly GCF_937981445.1. Classification (GTDB taxonomy): domain Bacteria; phylum Bacillota; class Negativicutes; order Veillonellales; family Veillonellaceae; genus Veillonella_A. The sequence goes on from NZ_CALJON010000051.1 coordinate 44,674, forward strand.
ATCCCTGACCCACTGCCCTGTACTTCAATGACTGTGCCTTCACCCCACTTGCTATGATTAGCAGTATCACCTACTTGCCAATCTGCCACTACAGGATTGCGTACCACTGGTTTTGTGACTGGTCTTGATAAGACTGACATATGAGGTGGTACATGGCGTTTAATTTCATCAGGAATGCGCCGCTTTGCACGCAATTCTTCAATAAATTCACTAGGGATTTCTTTTAAAAAGCGCGATGGCAAATAACTATTGGTACGACCGAATACAGTGCGTGTAGTCGCATTGAGCATATAAAGCTCCTTTTCAGCCCGCGTAATCCCTACATAGCAGAGGCGTCGTTCTTCTTCAATTTCTTCTGGATTCATAAGTGTACGACTGTGTGGGAACAAGCCTTCCTCTAAGCCAGCTAAGAAAACGATAGGGAACTCCAAGCCCTTAGCAGAGTGCAAGGTCATTAATGTTACTTTTGAGTCTGCTTGCTCATATGTATCCACATCATTAACTAAGGCCACTTGTTCCAAAAAGTCCTGCACTGTACCATTAGGATTTTCATCTAAGAAAACTTTGGCCACAGAAAGTAATTCACCAATATTTTCTACGCGCGCTTCATCTTGTGGATCAGTACTCGCTTCTAACTCTTTTAGATAGCCTGTTTGCTCCAAAATCTCTTCTAGTAACTGCAACACAGTAAACTCTTCCATACGGGACACTAAAGTAAAAATTAAAATGCTAAACGCTTCTAATTTCTCGCGTGTTTTACCCTTAATTGTAGGAATTTGGTCTAAAATCGTCAAAGACATAAACAGAGAATTGCCTGTTTCTCTAGCAAATTCTTGTAGTTTTGACACTGTTGTGGCCCCAATACTACGTTTTGGTACATTAATGATGCGTATTAAACTCAAATCATCAAAAGGATTGAAAATAACCTTTAAATAGGCCAGTACATCTTTAATTTCTTTGCGGTCATAGAACTTCGTTCCACCCACCATGGTATAAGGAATACCACGTTTAATTAACCCTTCTTCAAGAGCACGAGACTGGGCATTAGTACGATATAAAATAGCCATATCACCATATGGCACATCATGCGTCTCATGTTCTTTAGCAATTGTCTGGCTAATGAAAGCCGCTTCTTCTTGCTCAGATTGGGCCGTAAAATGACGAATTTTCGCGCCCAAGTCTTTATCAGTCCACAAATTCTTTTCTGGACGTCCTTCATTATTTTCTATCACTGCATTCGCTGCTTCCAAAATAGTTTTTGTAGAGCGATAATTTTGTTCTAATTTAATAGACTTACAATTAGGATAATCCTTTTCAAAGTCTAAAATATTTTGAATATCGGCGCCACGCCAAGCATAAATACTTTGGTCCGCATCCCCTACTACACAAATATTGCCCCAATTAGAAGCCAATAAATGAGCTAAAGTATACTGTGCATGGTTCGTATCTTGATACTCATCAATCATAATATAACGGAAGCGTCCACTGTATTTTTCTAAAATATCTTCACGGCTTTGTAATAATTTTACTGCCACCAATAATAAATCATCGAAATCTAGCGCATTATTTTTACGCAACTCGCGCTCATAATATTCATATACATCGGCTACTTTTTGACTATAAAAATCACGCGCTTCTAAGCGGAAATCACGAGCAAATAACAAGCGATTCTTCGCATCAGATATTTGGCTCATCATAGCATTTACAGGATAGTATTTATCGTCCAAGTTCAGCGCCTTCAAAGCAGCCTTAATAACAACTTGTGAATCACCGGTATCATAAATTGTAAAATTTTTGCTGTAACCTAAAAAATTATCTAACTCAAATCTTAAGAATTTAGCACAAAAGGAGTGAAATGTACTAAGCCAAATACGATCTGCCAAGGAGCCCACAATATCTTCAACACGACTCTTCATTTCCTTTGCTGCCTTGTTAGTAAATGTAATCGCTAATATTTCATATGGATTGACTCCTTGTTCTAATAAATAGGCGATGCGATAGGTTAACACACGTGTTTTACCAGAGCCTGCACCGGCAACAATGAGCAATGGCCCTTCAGTCGTTCTAACTGCTTCTTGTTGTTCTTTATTTAGACCTTCAAATAATGTTTGACTCATAACTAACCTTTCTTTTACAACCTATATAGAACGAACAAAAACGTTGCTAAGAGCAACGTTTTCGTCCTTGTATACTAACTAGCCCTATGTAGCTAATTATTCTTATTTCATAGCTCCTAAAATTTGAGGAACAATTTGTTTCTTACGAGATAAAGTATTAGGCAAGAATACTTCTTGGTCTTTTACTTCTTTGCCAAAAGCATTAGCTACTACAGTATCTACATCACCAGCGAATAACAAATTAGTACTTTCTTTAAGAATATCTGTTACCATGATGTAAGACGCTGCATAGCCATTAGAAGAACGTAATTCTTCAAGAGCTACTAATAAATCAGCTTTACGAGTCAATACATCATCAGCATTCATAGTCGTAAGCTGACCAATGCTAATTACTTGGCCATTAGCAGTAAATTCTTTCATATCTGTGCGTACAATCTTTTCATCGCTAAAATCAGATACATCTGCACCAGCTTTTAACATTTCAAGACCATAGGCTTCCAAATCAACACCAGCAATTTCAGCTAATTTTTTAGCTGTTTCTTTATCTTTAGGTGTGCAAGTTGGAGAACGGAACAATACAGTATCAGAAATAATAGCAGATAATAATACACCTGCGATTTGTTTAGGAATTTCTTGACCATATTGCCAATAGAAATTGGCAATAATTATGCAGGAACAACCTACTGGTTCGTAATGAATAAAAATAGGGTTTTCAGTTGTTAAACCACCAATGCGATGATGGTCAATATTTTCAATAATTTCTGCATCTTCAATATCATCGATGATTTGTACTTTTTCATTGTGGTCTACAAGGATTACTTTTTGTTTTTCCTTTAGTGCTTCCACATTGGCACGTACCATGCCAAGATAGGTGTCTCCTTCAACTACAGGGAATGCGCCAGCATGACCGCGATCAAATTCTTTTAATTTTAAATCCCCATCAATTACTTGGCAACCAGCTTTAGATACCATATCGCCAGCTTTTACGTCTTTATTATCTTGCCATGCAGCACTTAGGGCTTCAATCAAATGCTTAGGCATAATAACACCTACGAACTTGTCGCCATCAACTACAGGGACACGGTTCATATCATGTTCTTCACGCCATGCAAGAACTTCTTTTAACCCAGCCGTAGCAGGAACAGCTGGCACCTTTTCCACGACATCTTTAATGCGTACAGCAAAGCTAGTTACGATTGGTGGATGTTCAATACCGAAATGATTTAGCACAAAGCTTGTTTCTTTATTAGCAGGACCTGCGCAAATCGCTTTCGCAGGAATACCCATTTGATTTTTTAAATTTGCATAACCTAAAGCAGAACAAAAAGAGTCTGTATCAGGACTTTTATGACCAGTTACTAAAATTACTTCATTACTCATGATTTCACCTCTTAAATAAATACAATGAACTTGCATTTGTCATCTATATATTATAGCATATTTTACTTTCTTTCTGTATGCATAAGAGCAGCAATTTTAATAAAATTACCATTCTTTTTATCATTACAAAAAATCATCATAGCCTGATTTATTTTATTTAAAACTATTAAATAATTCTCCCAAAGCCCCTAAAGCGATGGCAAATAAATAAAACTACTTCTGAAAAGTCTCCTTAACCATACTTCCGAACTGAAAGGTCCATTAAACGCAAGTTCGCCCCCTTTCTTAAGCACATGTCCGAACTGCCACCCTCCTTAAACGCATGTCCGAACTGTCTCCCTCCTTAAACGTACGTCCGAACTGCCCACCCTCCTAAACGTACGTCCGAACTGAAGGTCCCTTAAACACAATTTCGAAAAGACCTCTTAATCCTCCACTAAAAGCAATAAAAAACACTACTAGCGATTGCATTTCACTAGTACTGCTTTTATTTGTGATGAAGATGATAAAAAGTAGTTTCAATCCGTTGGGGAATCAAGCTCTTATAAGAAGAATATAAAGTTTGCTACAACTAAGGTAATACCAGCACCGATCATTGGGATCGCTGTACGTTTTACAAGGTCAAAGGACGAAATCCCGGCCATACCAGACGCTACTACAATTACAGCTGTAATTGGAGAAATAGCACGGAACGCACTGGCAATAAAGTGCATTGGCAAAATCATAAGTACAGTTGATACGCCCGTATGAGCGGCAATATTTGGTACTAAGTTAGCAAAAGCGAAGAATGGCGCATTACCAGAACCCATAACTACGGCAGAAATACCGATGATGGAAACCATAACTAGAGTAATACCAATACCACCAAAGCCTGATGTTTTAGCCCATTCGATGAGGGCATCAATAGTACCGATGGACATTAAATCTTTAGCAAAGATTTCACCAGCTACGATAAGGCTGACTACATTCGCCATTTGACGACCCATGCCATCAAAGTAAACTTGTAAATCTTCCATGGCCTTTTTACCATCAAGAGTGCGAATAAATTGGAAGATCATACCTACTGTAGTCCCTACAAACATAGCTACAATAATATTCATCTTAATCCAGGAAATCCATAAACTAGAGAAGGAAAGAATAAGTGCTAATGGGATAATTGGAAGAATCGCATAATAAATAGGTGCTTCTTTCTTCAAATCTTCATTAGTCATCTTATCTTCGTTTACACTACCAGCTTGTGCTTGAACTATATGACCATCGCGTTTATCCATATATTTTTGAGTAAAATAATGCAATACTGCGACTACTGGGATAACGCATAAAGCTACTGGCACTTGATAGGAATGCCAATACGTTACAGGGTCAATATTAGCAAGTTCAGCTGCGAAAATTGTACCTGTATCACTAGGGCTCCAGTCTAAGCAAAGAGTCGTAGCAATAGCTGCTGTAGCAGATAATTTACTTACTCCAAGAGCTGTTAATACAGGATACATAGTAACCATTAATAACATGGCAAGACCGGAAGCACTATTGATCGCAAGACCAATTACCATACCAAGTATCCAACAAGCACTTAATACGATGTATGGAGACTTCAATGTCTGCAATGGTTTAATCGTTAATGTTACGAGCGCACGGGACGCACCAATGTGGTCCATATAGCGAGCAAAACCACCTACGGCCATAATATTTAAGCCTAATTTAGCAGCGCGACTACTGAACAGATTCTTGATTTGTTCAAAAATGTCAAAAATAAAACTGCCTGTTGACTGCTTAGCTGGAATAATTTCACCATAACCAAGCAAATGGGATAGTACTAAGAGTATCATACCACCAAGCAAGAGCACAGCCTGTGCCTTGTAGCGCTTAAATACTAGTAGGCCAACCCACAGAATTACTACTAACGAAATAGCAATATTCATAAACACTACCTCCATCAACACATAAATAAAAGGACTCCCTTTCAACTGATTCTACTTGATTATGATTATATCATAGATGTATAAATATTACTCATACTAGAAATGCATATTATTAATAGTTAATTAAGTAAATTATATATTCTATATTATTTTATCTAAACATTACCACCATCACAAAACATTCATCCTCTACATAAAGACTTTATATATTCTCGGTCATATCTAGTATAAGAAAAAGACCGATGCAAAATTGCATCGGTCTTTATTATAAAAGTTAATAACAATAACTTATTTTAATACTTTAGTTATTTAAACTATATTCACGCTAAATTAAATACAGTCCCTGAGTCTATTAACTTTTCTTATTTTTTCTTACCTAATCCAATCTTCTCAATCATAATGAAAAGCATTGGAATTACGAAAATACCGAAGATGGTAGCACTTGTCATACCAGCTACTACAGTAATACCCATGGATACACGAGCACCAGCACCGGCACCACTAGAAATAGCCAATGGAATACAACCTAGAATAAATGCTAAAGACGTCATCAAAATTGGGCGTAGACGAATCTTAGCCGCTTCAATAGCTGCATCAACAATGCGCATACCACGTTGATCCACACGAATCTTCGCATATTCAATAATCAGAATGGCATTCTTCGCGGCCAAACCAACGAGAGTTAGCAAACCAATCTGCAAGTATATATCATTAGTCAAGCTATAGCTACCAGTTAAATTGAGCAAGAACGGAGCTACCGCTGCACCAACAATCCCTGAAGGCACAGAGAATAATACGGCAAATGGTACTTTCCAAGATTCGTATAAGGCAGCTAACACCAAGAATACGAAGACAATACCCATGCCCAAGATCAAGGCAGTTTGACTACCGGATTTAACTTCTTCACGGGATTGTTCAGCCCACTCAAAGGTATAACCTTGTGGAAGATTTTGAGCTGCTTCTTCAAGTGCCGCAATAGCATCACCAGAACTGTAACCAGGACCTTCACTACCACCAATTTTAACAGCTGGATAGTTATTAAAACGAGTAATTGTAGATACGGATGTGGTTGCTGTAGAGGTAATATAGTTAGATACAGGAATTAAAGTACCACTGCTATTGGCTACATAAATATTACTATTCATTTCAGGAGAAATACGATAGTCTTGATCTGCCTGAATAACTACTTTATAGTTTTTACCGAATTCAGTAAAGTCATTAACCTGAATACCACCATAGAAACCTTGAAGTGTAGTAAAAATATCACTTACATTAACACCATCGCGAGCTGCTTTATCACGATTGATTTGGAAGTCATAAGATGGTGTGCCATCACTATAGGTTGTATAGATAGAAGCAAATACAGGTTTTTGACGCGCTTCACCTAAGAATTGGTTTACAACTTGCGCCATTTCTTCCGGTGTATCGCCTGCTTTATTGATAATGTACATGGAGAAACCACCCGTACTACCAAGACCTGGAATTGGAGGTGGATTCAAGGCAAGTACAGTACCTTCCGGTACATTTGCTGCCGCAAAGCCCATAGTTTTACCTAATTTAGCATTAATGTCCTGCCCTACACCTGTACGTTCACCCCAATCAGTCAACGTAGCAAAGATAATACCAGCACTTGTTTTCTGGCCCCCACCTAAAATATCGAAACCAGATACACCAATATTACCTTTAATATCTTTATCTTCTTGTAGGAACTCACTAACTTTACTAATTACACTTAGTGTACGAGACGTAGTCGCACCATCTGGAAGTGTAATGGCAATCATGTAGTAACCACTGTCCTCTGCTGGAACGAAGGCGGAAGGTAATACTCTAAATACGCCTACAGACACTAAGGCAAAAGCTACTAAGGCAACTATAGTAATCCATAAATGACGAGCTAATTTAGCTAAGCGATAACCATACCAATCACTAAATTTATCTAGCCATTCGTTGAATTTATTAAGCCCGCGATGAATGAAGTTTTCCTTTTCTGTTGGCTTATGAGGACGAAGCATCATAGCACAGAGAGCTGGTGTTAAGGTCAAGGCTACGAACGCCGAAATGCCCACTGACACGGCAATAGTCAAGGCGAACTGTTTATATAAAATACCTGTCATACCACCCATAAAGGATACTGGAATAAATACAGATGCCAATACAAAGGCGATACCAATTACTGGGCCTTGTACGTTCTGCATAGCGGCAACAGTTGCATCATGAGGGTTCTTGCCATTGACTTTAATTTCATATTCAACGGCTTCAATAACTACAATCGCATCATCGACTACGAGACCAATGGCCAATACCATGGCAAAGAGAGTCAATGTATTAATTGTAAAGTCTAATACTTCAAACGCTGCAAATGTACCAAGCAAGGATACTGGTACAGCAATCATCGGAATCAAAGTAGATCGCCATGACTGCAAGAAGATATACACAATAATGGCAACTAAGAGTAAGGCTTCTACGAAAGTATGAATAACTTCTTCAATAGATGCCGTTACGAATTCCGTATTATCTACGACAATTTGTAACTCTACATCAGGTGGTAAACTTTTTTCCTGTTCAGCTAAGATTTTCTTAACTTCAGAAATTGTTTGAATCGCATTCGCATCATTTGTTAAGGAAATGGCGAACACGGCTACTGGTTTACCTTCCCCAACAGCAGATACGCTGTAGCTCTTGGCACCTAAGTTAATAGTTGCCACATCTTTTAAGCGTAATAAATTACCATTACTATCTTTTTTGATAATAATATTGCCAAATTCTTCAGGTGAAGTCAAACGACCGGCCAAAGTGATTGGCATTGTTTTTTGCTGCAATGAAGGTGTTGGGTCAGCCCCAATAGTACCAGCTGCAGCCTGTTTATTTTGACTCGAAATTACATTGTTAATTTCTGCTACTGTTACATTATGCTGCGCCATCTTTGTTGGATCGAGCCATACACGCATAGCAAAGTCAGCACCGAACTCCTGCACACTACCAATACCATCAATGGATTTAATTTCATCCATCATATAGTTAGATGCATAGTTCTTTAAGAATGTTTCATCATATGTTTCATTTGGTGATTTTAAAGCAAATACCAACGACATATCGCCTGTAGATTTAGTAGTTGTTACCCCGATAGTCTGAACTTCTGTTGGCAAGGACGCAAGTGCACGTTGCACACGGTTTTGTGTATTAACCGTATCCATGTCGGCGTCAGTACCTTGGTCGAACTGAACTGTTAGGGAATACGTACCATTACTTGTACTTGTAGATAACATGTAGTCAAAGTCTTGTACACCAACGATTTGGCTTTCAATAACTGATGCTACCGTATCACTTACAACTGATGCAGAGGCACCAGTGTAAGTAGCATCAACCTGTACTTGCGGTGGCGTAATTTCTGGATACCGCGCAACTGGCAAGGTAAACATTGAAATAGCACCAACAATAGTAATAATCAGCGATATAACGATGGCGAATATAGGTCGGTTAATAAAAAATTTCGACACGATATACCCCCTTATTTATTAGTTGATTCTAATTGTCCTTTAGTAACTTCAGTGCCTTTTACCTTCACGCCATTACGAACTTTAGTCAAGCCGTCAACAACGATAGTTTGGCCAGATTTTACACCGCTAGTTACAATTGTATAAATACCTTGTGTACCACTTGTTTCAATTGGAACCTGCGTTACCGTACCAGATTCATCAACTACGAATACAAAGGATTTATTAAGTACTTGTGTAATTGCCTTAGTAGGAACTAAGATAGCATTCTTAATGATGTCGCCAGGAGAAATAACGGTAGCGTACATATTAGGAATTAACAAGCGATTTGGATTTGGGAAGGATGCCTTAAACACTAATTGCCCAGAAGAGCTGTCTAGGTTTTTAGCGGCTTCTGTAATAGTACCAGTGTATTGATATGTACTACCATCAGCAAGACGAAGTTGTAAAGATTTATTCGTCATATCAGAACCACTTGTTTTCATAAAGTTCAAGTATTCCGATTCACTCATACTGAATTGTACATACACTGGATCTACAGAGTTTAATGTAACAAGAGTTGTAGAACCAGCTGTTACATACGTACCAAGGTCCACATCATCCATTTGTAATGTACCATCAAATGGTGCGTAAATTACTACGTCTTCTAAATTATCTTGTGCAATACGAACAGACGCTTCATTAGCTGCTAAAGCGGCACGTTGTTGTTCTGCTGTACTTGCTTGCGTATCAAGAGTTTGACGTGCAATCGCATCTTGATCTGCTAACTGTTGGTAACGCTGTAAATCGCGTTCAGCATTTAAATACGATGCATTACTGCTAGCAGCAGTAGCTTGTGCACTTGCTAAATTAGCTTCATATTGACGGGAGTCTAAACGGAACAATGGTTGCCCCTTTACAACTTGCTCCCCACCTTTAACATATTTTTCCACCACATGACCAGACACACGTGCATGAATAGCTGTGCTGTTCTGAGCTGTTACAGTACCATTAAATGATACTGGAATTTGTGTATCAGCAGTGGCAATTTTGTAGGTGTTAACAGCGATTTCACCTTGTTGCTGTTCTTGCTTACCACAACCAGCAAGAACCATGACCATCGCCATAATGCCTACAACAGCTCCGAAATAACGAAACTTACTCATTATTTTCCTCCTCAGTTAAAATTCCGTGTAACACAATATCTACAATATCTTCGAATAGTTCAAAGCAATATTCAGGATTTCGATTTGAATCCCTTAACACTGTTTGCACTATACTTTTCAACATGTTCACCAACACTTGGGCATTGAATTGACGGCATACACCCAACTCAATTTGTTTTTCTAAAAATACTTCCAGCTCTTTCCAATCTTCCTCCATAACACGCTCAACTTGTTCAATCAAAGATGGAATAGCTGCAAACATAACGCGATATTGGTCGCCTCGAATCGTATTATTTACATCAAGTTTAGTGAAGTATTTGCGTAATTTCTCTTCAAAACCCAACGATTCATCAGCTAAAATCTCATGATGTAAGCGGTGATACTCATGAGCACGCGCTACTACAATCTTTTCAATGATTTCATTCTTCGAATAAAAGTTTTCATACAAAGTACGTTTACTAATGTTTAATCGCTTAGCTAAATCATCCATGCGAAACGATGCGCCATGAAGTTCTATTTCTTTTACGGCCGCTTCAAGAATTCTCTTTTTCATTGTCCCCTCCTAACACACCTTTTACAACACATATACTTTTACTTAGTAGTTTAGTACTCTATTCATTTCTTAACTATACTGATTATTTGAAAACCATTTTGAAAACTCTAGTACCATACATCAGTTTATCGAAAATATGCATTGTTGTCAATATAATTCGAAGGAAATAGATGCAAAGTTTTCAATTTACCTATTCCCCTTTTGCCATCATATGATTAGGACTCAAACTATATTAGATTTATTAAATTGCATGCACTTAAATTGACTAAAATAATTATATGTAGTACAATGATTATACAAACATACAAACAGTAAATTACATACTATTTTTAAAACAACACTGATTTAAAAGAAAGGATTATATTATGGCATTACATAACTCAATAAAAGGATCTCAATTCGAAGAAATTTTTACTAGCTCACTTCAAGGTGAACTATTTGGCGTAAAAATGTACATGGCCTTGGCGCAACTAGCTAAACAGCAAGGATTAGATGATGCTGCTGAACTGTTCCACCACATTGCAGTGCAAGAAGGTGAACATGCTGGCATGTATGCCATCGCCAATGGCGAAGTAGCTGAAGATTTCTGGGACTTAGTAAAACAAATCAAAGACCTAGAAGAAGCAGCCGATGAAAAATTGTCTGCCCGCGCTGATGAACTTAAGGTAGCCGGCTTTGAAGACGCTGCTAAGGAAGTCGCTCGTATTGCAAAAGAAGAAGAGCAACACGGCGTTTTATTAGCTGATTTGTTAAAAAAATATAATAAATAATATCCTCGATTATAGATTAATGCAAATAAGATACATCTTCTATAAAATAAACTACTTAACGTACTCTATCTAAAATTAGATAATGTTAGATAGTTTTATATAGTGAGATCTATATAGTAAAATACATATTAATATGTAACAAAAAATATAAAGTAAAAACCTCATCTAGTAAGATATGCAAAGTCTTACATTAGATGAGGTTTTTACTTTATGACAATCTTAGATATGCCTAATTTAGATTGGCTTAATGTACATTAATCTAATTTAGATTCGCTTAATGTACATTAGCTTAATTTATATTGGCTTAATAATTCGTTAGGTCATTCGTGTCATTATTCATATTTTTCTGGATCAAGTTCTCCCGTCATACGATTTCGTAAATCGCGACGTGCCACTTCCATAATCCACAACCACCATAAATGGCCAAATAATTCAGATAGATGTTCATCAAATGGAATTTCTGGCAATGGCGGAACAAGCCCCATTAAAGGCATTACAATGACATGAGCAAACAAATAAATAAAGAAGCCAAATACGCACCCTTGCCACATTTTAATACGTGGCCAATATTCAGCAATCACGCAGTACATTACACCGAATACAACAGAAAATAATACATGAACGATAAATACATCCAATGGTAAATGTACGCCTGAGAAGGTATAAGACAAATCAGATGTATGGAACATATCGAGAACAACTTTTGGCGGTGTTACGTGTTCCATAGCCCCAATTGGCCAGAAAACATCTGGATTACGTGGCGGAAATGGTACTTCCCACCCCCACTTAGCAATAGCACCAATAATACCTACAATAATACCGATAAGTACAGATAAACCTACACGGCGACGACTTGGCTCTGTGATGTAATTAAAACCTACTTTCATCACAAATCCCCCTTTCTACTTCTTTTTACAAGTTAACAAACCATTACTTGAAAAACAGTATCAGTATACCACCATCGGATTCTATAGTATAGAGACTATTTTATATAAATCAATCATACTTAATATGCTTAGAGGTAAAATTTTTATTTGACTTAACTCTATAAAACTTTACTTTATGCGATTTTGACTTTATATGCTTTTATTTTATACTAAGGTCTTCATATAAAACGTACGACACACTGCTTAATGCAATACTTCTTCAAGTGATGTTTCATATGCTTTTACAAGATTCTTATTATATGGAGATAAAGTATCTAAAAAAGCTTCATTGTTGGCCTTGTGCTCATCATAATTCTCATCATAATGATAAATTGCCTCTAAAAGCCGATCTGCCCCTTCAAACGCATCAAACTCATTATAAAAATATCCTACATTTGCTTCTTTTAAGAATGGTGAGTTATGAACAAGTGGATAATTTCCATATAAAGCTTCATAATACGCATAATTAAGCCCTAATTCCCATTGAAAAGATAATACAATATCAGTATAGCGAGATAAAAAGTATGGCATTAAGTGACGGTTTTCCACAGTCATAATATTTTCTTTTACTAGCTTTGTATAACCTATAAAATTATGGAAGCCAGACACATTACGTTTATCATAAGTATTGCAAAGATATACATGTTCCAAGGCACTTTTGTCCCGCTTATATACTTCTTCTGCAATAAGTACCGGTGTATAACAATTTTTAACTACAGATGTATTAGGTTCAAACACTGACACTCTACGACCTGTTTTATTTTTATTTGGATTATAACCAAAATGAAGGCCTTCTTGTAATTGTTTTACTTGGCGATCAAAAAAGAAAGAATTCCAAATATGCGGTACTACACTTACTTTTGCATCAGTCATAATACTAATATAAGGAATATTAGTTTTAGCAACCTGAGGAATAACCCACACAGCATCATAAGTAGATCCATTAAACGCCCGTCCACCATCTTTATTAACTAAGAATTTTTCCATGTCCCATATAAAATCATTTCCCATGCGGAAAGAAATAATCTTAGTTCCATACTTACGAAATGCCTTTTCGTAAAATGGTTCTAAAGTAAGAGTACCTTCGATTAGTATATCCGTCGTTGCTACTACCTCTTCATATGGATATATTTTTACATCCATAGCATCTATTTCAAGTTCTTTAGGCAAAGTCTTAATATCGTTCCCCCAAAATACAAAGTAAACATCTTCTACAAAGGGAATTTGCATGAGTGCTTCCTTCATAAAATACATATTTTGTCCTGCACCATTTGACCAAATATGCTTATACGATGGGCCCCAAAAAAATGTAATTCCAATACGAATTTTCTCCTTCATCCTATGCTCCTTATAACACTAAACATATTAAAATAATTAATTTATTTAGATGAATTGCATTGCCACTAATTCAATTTTGCATGAATCGTACTACACTTATTATTTTATCATACTAAACCCTATATCATTTTACATCTATCAATTTGTATCCTCTATGAAAAAACTAGCAACTACTTCGATATACCAAAATATACTAAAGAGTTGCTAGTTTTCATTTTAGAAATACTTCTTATCTGTCAAAACAAGCTTATTTACTTACTAATTGTGCCACTAGAGCTTCTAATTTAGCTATACGCTCATTTTGAGCAGTTAATTCAGCTTGTTGCTGTTGAATTTGAGTTGCCTGTGTTTGATTAGCAGCCGTTAATTGATTAATACGTTGCTGTGCTTCCTTCCCTGCTAATTGTTGCGCTTCAGCCTTTTCTCTTTGTGAAGACGTGCCAAACTTCCAGGTAACACCCGCATTAGCCATTACTTTTGCATCATGATCGCCATAAGCTATACCAGCATTAAACATAGTAGAATCATTTACATAATGAGCTACCCCTAGAGCCATAGCATTATGACCACGATATGTGCCTACACCAGCCATAACTTGAGTTGGCTCAGCTGGATCATATTGAATTGGTTTCAAAGCGCTTAATGATGCACTCAAGGAGCCTACATTTCTAATTTCCTTAGTCAAAGAGCTATTCATAGAATTCAACTGACGAACATTAACAGCATCAGTATCATTAATCCCATCAGCTACATTAGTAATACGACGTTCATTGCCAACAGAACCTACTGATACAGTATTCTCTTCATTAGCTACTGAATTAGCCCCTAATGCGACAGAGTTATTTGCACTAGCCTGAGAATTTGCACCTAATGCAGTAGCACCTGTTGCAGTTGCTTGTGCATTAGTGCCATAGGCAGTTGTATTATTTCCGATTGCCTGAGATCCCTTACCAGTTGCTAATGCACCTTCACCATCAATTGTGCCGCCTGAAATTCCACCAGAATTCAAAGTATCTAAGATGCTATTAGCTGTTGCGGCAGCATTGGTAGCTACAGTAGCACTACTTGCTGCTAATTGTGCGCTAGAATCTGCATTGTTTGCACTACTTTCTGCACTACTTGCACTAGTACTTGCTGCTGTTGCGCTAGATTCAGCATTGGATGCACTAGTGCTTGCTGCAGTTGCACTGGATTCCGCACTGGACGCACTAGAATTAGCTTCTACCGCACTGGATGCACTGCTTTGCGCACTATCAGCTGCCGAATTAGCACTAGAGTCTGCACGAGATGCACTTGAGTTAGCTGCTACCGCACTAGACGCACTACTTGTTGCGCTCTCCGCTGCTGCATTAGCACTCGACTCTGCACGAACTGCACTTGAATTAGCTTCTACCGCGCTAGAAGCACTACTTTGTGCACTACCAGCCGATGCAATTGCACTGGAATTCGCCGCTACTGCACTAGAAGCACTACTTGTGGCACTCTCTGCTGCTGCATTAGCACTAGAATTTGCACTACTTGCACTAGAATCAGCTGCTGTAGCACTAGTACTTGCACTGGATGCACTCGAATTAGCTGCTGTTGCACTAGATTCTGCATTACTTGCACTTGTAGATGCGCTGCTAGCACTAGATTCTGCATTAGTCGCACTCATGATTGCACTGGATGCACTCGAATTAGCTGCTGTTGCACTGGCACTCGCACTGCTTGCACTAGAGTCAGCTGCTGTTGCACTTGTACTTGCACTAGATGCGCTAGTTGACGCACTACTTGCACTAGAGTCAGCTGCTGTGGCACTTGTACTTGCGCTATTGGCACTAGTAGCGGCACTACTTGCACTAGAATCGGCTGCTATTGCGCTAGTACTTGCACTGGATGCACTGTCTGACGCTACCTTAGCACTGGATTCTGCATTACTTGCACTTGTAGATGCACTGCTTGCACTAGATTCCGCATTAGTCGCACTAATGCTTGCACTGGATGCACTCGAATCTGCTGCTGCGGCACTGGTACTTGCACTAGATGCACTAGAATCAGCTGCTGTTGCGCTTGTTGAGGCACTACTTGCGCTGGATTCGGCTGCTGTAGCGCTAGAACTAGCTGCTGTGGCACTTGTGCTTGCACTAGATGCACTAGAATCAGCAGCAGCTGCGCTTGTAGAGGCACTACTTGCACTGGATTCGGCTACTGTAGCGCTAGTACTTGCGCTATTGGCACTAGTTGAAGCACTGCTTGCACTGCTACTTGCTTCTGTTGCACTAGATTCTGCATTACTTGCACTTGTAGATGCACTGCTTGCACTGGTACTTGCACTGGATGCACTGTCTGACGCTACTTTAGCGCTAGATTCTGCATTACTTGCACTTGTAGATGCACTGCTAGCACTAGATTCCGCATTAGTCGCACTAATGCTTGCACTGGATGCACTGTCTGACGCCACCTTAGCGCTAGATTCTGCATTACTTGCACTTGTAGATGCACTGCTTGCACTGGTACTTGCACTGGATGCACTGTCTGACGCTACTTTAGCGCTAGATTCTGCATTACTTGCACTTGTAGATGCACTGCTAGCACTAGATTCTGCATTAGTCGCACTAATGCTTGCACTGGATGCACTCGAATCTGCTGCTGCGGCACTGGTACTTGCACTAGATGCGCTAGAATCGGCAGCACTTGCACTTGTGCTTGCACTGGATGCACTAGAATCAGCGGCTATTGCACTAGTACTTGCACTGGATGCACTGTCTGACGCTACCTTCGCACTAGATTCTGCAGTACTTGCACTTGTAGATGCGCTGCTAGCACTAGATTCTGCATTAGTCGCACTAATGCTTGCACTGGATGCACTTGAATTAGCTGCTGTTGCACTGGCACTCGCACTACTTGCACTGCTACTTGCTTCTGTTGCACTAGATTCTGCATTACTTGCACTTGTAGATGCACTGGTAGCACTAGATTCTGCATTAGTCGCACTAATGCTTGCACTGGATGCACTCGAATCTGCTGCTGCGGCGCTTGTAGAGGCACTACTTGCACTGGATGCGGCTACTGTGGCACTAGTACTTGCACTAGATGCACTCGAATCTGCTGCAGCTGCGCTTGTTGAGGCACTACTTGCACTGGATGCAGCTGCTGTGGCACTAGTACTTGCACTGGATGCACTAGAAACGGCTGCAGTTGCACTTGTACTTGCACTAGATGCGCTAGTTGAGGCACTACTTGCACTAGAATCGGCAGCACTTGCACTATTGCTTGCACTGGATGCGCTAGAGTCAGCTGCGGTGGCACTAGTAGCTGCACTTGATGCACTAGAATCAGCTGCTGTTGCACTGGTACTTGCGCTATTGGCACTAGTAGCGGCACTACTTGCACTGGAGTCTGCTGCTGTGGCACTGGTACTTGCACTAGATGCGCTAGAATCAGCTGCTGTTGCGCTTGTTGAGGCACTACTTGCGCTGGATTCAGCTGCTGTAGCGCTAGTACTTGCGCTATTGGCACTAGTTGAAGCACTGCTTGCACTAGTACTTGCACTAGATGCGCTAGAATCAGCTGCTGTCGCACTGGTGCTTGCATTATTGGCACTAGTAGCGGCACTACTTGCACTGGAGTCTGCTGCTGTGGCACTGGTACTTGCACTAGATGCGCTAGAATCAGCTGCTGTTGCACTCGTACTTGCGCTATTGGCACTAGTAGCGGCACTACTTGCACTGGTGCTTGCATTATTGGCGCTGGTTGAGGCACTACTTGCACTAGAATCGGCTGCTGTGGCACTAGCACTTGCACTAGATGCACTCGAATCTGCTGCAGCTGCGCTTGTTGAGGCACTACTTGCACTGGATTCGGCAGCTATCGCACTCGATGCACTACTTGTTGCACCACTTAATGCAGTATTAGCACCACTTAATGCAGTATTAGCACTACTTTCTGCATTACTTGCACTTGAAGCTGAAGATTCTGCTGAAGTAGCAGAAGATGATGCTGCAGCTGCGGCTTGATCTAATTTTTCTTGAGATTCTGTACTAAGACCTATCGTTAATACTTGCCTTGCTGTATTTCGATTAGGCCCCTCAACACCAACACCATTTTCATCTGTGGTATCATAGGCATTTAACGTAGTAGTAATACCATTAATACCACGTAATAGTAACCTGTAGCTACCTGTACTACCAGAATCCCAAGCAACATTGTTTGTACCATCCATAAACCCTTTATCCGCTGTAATTAAACTAGCATAAACAGCATGCTGAGATAGCATAGTAGTTCCTAACAGCACTGTTGCTACAGCTTTTCTTACTTTATTTTTAGAACTAGCAGCCTTAGCATGGGATTTTGCTAATTCAGAAGTAACAACGTAGCACCCTTTCGTTTTACTCCAAATAACTTTAAACACTCTATTCATAAAATCTTTCTCTCCTATATCAACAAACACAACTATAATATTTAAAATTAAAATGAATTATACTTATTTATACACTATATGTCAATCATTATTTTTAATGAGTAAACTTAAATATATTTTTTTAATCTATTTTTATAACATAATATAGCATAAATAAAGAATTAAATTAATTCTATTCTTTACGATAATAACAGGGACTTTTCCATTAATACGTAATCAACAATATAATAAACCATACAAATTATTATATTGTCTCACAACAATCAAAATAAACAAAATGTTAAACATAGATTTTTTATATATAGAACATTTAATTTAGCTTTTATATCTTATTTATAGGTTAATTTTATTAATTAATGATAAAATTCTACATATACTATAATTCAAATCAACTTTTATGACTGAAACTACCACAATCATCCTTCTATGTTTAAATATAAATAAGGAGGACTTACTCCACCGCATAGGCTCTAATTATCCTATATTGTGAAACTTATCCTCTTTTTTTATTTATGTCCCCCTCTAATTCAATAACGCCTTATTCTATAAATTAGATTCCTCACTATTCTCCATACTATTCGCCTTAATCATAATAGGCTGTTAGCTGTCAGTATTTAACACGCTTAAATTTAATTTTATAAAATAAGCAAAAAAGAGTTCCGTCACAATCCTAAATTATACGAATTGTAACGGAACTCTTTTAAAATCTGGTGCCGGAGGTGGGACTTGAACCCACACGGTGTTACCCGCTTGATTTTGAGTCAAGTGCGTCTGCCATTCCGCCACTCCGGCATGAATGGAACAAAAATAATAATACAGGAATTTGACTAAATTGTCAACTAAAATTTATCATTTATGATTTTTCAATAAACAACTCTCAACAACTATACAACACCTATATAAAATCTATTTTATCTTCATAATCATATAAGCAGCTACAGAATTTTTTATATTCGAATAAAATCAACAAACAATGAATAAATAATATATAAATCAAAATTATAAGGATATTTTCCCTAAATTTTTCTCATATATTAACTATATTATCCATAAATAACGAAATTTTTAAATATTTACAAAAATTAATTATCAATTTTAACACAGCCTATTTAAGCCCGATTAAAATAATGCCAACTATTTAGTATATATAAGCATTTCTACTCTATATTTTTCTATACTTTACATGAATTTTTCTATATAATAAATCATGCACTAATTTATAAGCTACTAAGAACTTAGGAATCCATAAGCTTATAAGTTAAAAAGAAAGGAGTTTTTTTATGGAATCAAAATTTAATCTTCGAGCAGCTAGCAAATACTTAGCTCCAATTATTATTGGTCTCATTGTATTTACCATCGGTGCTCCTGAAGGACTGACAACAGGTGCTTGGATTTTCGTTAGCATCTTCGCCGCTTTAGTTGTAGGCTTAATTTTAGAGCCGATGCCACCAGCTTTTATTGGACTTATTGCTATTACTTTATCTATTCTCTTTAAAGTTGGTATGCCTGTTGTAGACAAGGCAGGTAAAGCGGTTACTATTACAGCCGCATCAGCGGTTAATTGGGGGCTTAGCGGTTTCTCCAACTCCATCGTGTGGCTAATCTTTGCCGCCTTCATGATTGGTATCGGCTACCAAAACAGTGGTCTTGGTCGTCGTATTGCCTTATACTTAGTTGAAAAATTAGGTAAATCCTCTTTAGGTCTTGGCTATGCCATTGCTATTACGGATTTAATTTTAGCACCATTTATTCCAAGTAATGCAGCGCGTAGTGGCGGTACCATTTACCCTATCGTTTCAAGTATTTGCCCTATGTTCGACAGCTATCCAGACAAAAATCCTCGCAAAATTGGATCCTATCTTTGCTGGGTCAGCCTTGCTACCACTTGTGTATCAAGTACTTTATTCCTCACTGGGCAAGCACCTAACCCACTTGCGGTGGAATTAGCTGCCAAAGCCGGTGTACCTACTGTAAACTGGACAAGTTGGTTCTTAGCCGTTGCACCAGTAGGCATTTTACTCTTCCTTATTACACCAGTATTAACCTATTTCCTTTGCCCTCCTGAAGTAAAAGGTTCTCCTGAAATCGCTGCTTGGGCTAAGGAAGAATTCCACAAACTTGGTAAAATGTCTGGCGCCGAAATTGCCATGGCTTGTATTTCTGTTTTAGCCCTTGTACTTTGGATTGGTGCCGGCTATTTTAAAATCAACCCTACTACTACAGCACTTGTAGTTATCATCTTAATGGTTGTATCTAAAATCATCACTTGGAGTGATTTCTTAGCCAACAAACCAGCCTGGAATGTACTCACTTGGTTCGCCACATTAGTACCTATGGCTGAAGGCCTTAAAAATGTAGGTTTCTTAAAATGGTTAGCCAATGCATTTGGTTCCTCCCTCGTAAGCTTAGACTTAATGTGGGCTACGCTAGGCCTATTGCTCGCGTTCTGCGTACTTCGTTACTTCTTCGCTTCTGGCACAGCCTATGTAACTGCCATGGTTGGCCTATTTGCAACCTTGATTTTACAAATTCCTGGCGCCGATGCTAGCCAAATCATGTTAATCCTCTTGCTCCCAATGGGCATCATGGGTATCTTAACACCTTATGGTACAGGTCATAGCCCTGTTTGGTTTGCTAGTGGTTATGTTAAAGGTCCTGAATTCTGGAAACTTGGTGCCATTTTCGGCATCATCTACCTTGCCATATTCATTTTAATCGGCATCCCTTGGATTGAATTCATTTTGCCTAAAATTTTATAATTCAAAACATCATACCTATTGCATAGCGTCATACCAATTGCTATAGCATATTAAAAATCCCCTAAAGTTAGACTAATCAGTTTAGCGTTAGGGGTATTTATGTTATTAGGAAAAAAGCCTTTATATACAGCATACTGAATTTTTGCGTAGCAAACCTGAATGTATGATGTATATAAAGGCGTTTATTATTAAATACTTAGCTCAATATAGCTAATTTAGTGTGGTGGAGACGAGGGGAATCGAACCCCTGTCCAAAAGTGTTGCCCCACAGACTTCTCCGAGTGCAGTCGCTGTTTTAGTTCTTAGTTAGCTATTGTACACCGACAAACTACACTAACCCAGCTCAGGGTTTTAACCTAATCTACTTGAGCATATAAATCAGGCGAGCCCGTAGTTTGACGCCTTATCCCTGCTCACGGGCAGAGCAAGGTAAGACGTAGCTTATGCAGCTAATGCAAAGTTTTCGTTTGCGTTTAATTTAAAAGTTCCACCGTTTTACGGCCTCATGGAACGCCGACTCGCTATCTATGATACACGCACCCCTGTCGAAACCATTACGTCCCCATATGTGTGCAAATTTAATTATAGCTAACTGCCTAAAAACTGTCAACTAAGAGCCTTGATCCACCTATACTCCTATAAAAAATGGCTGCCATGTATATACTAACAAGGATTACATGACAGCCTTTATTATTATACGAGTAGTTAGGCAAATAGTTTAATTGTTATAAAGGAAACTAATTACTCTAAAGTGAACTAACTACTATAAAATAAGTAAATGTCTATAAAAGTTGTAATGATTTAATATAGAAACAATGACTCAACCTTACAGTAAAAGAAACCCTTAATAATCGTGACTCTGTTCTTTCATACGCCTTTGAATATCTCGTTTCGCATCGCGCTCCGCCATATCTTGACGCTTATCATAGTTTTTCTTACCTGTTACAAGACCTACCGTAACTTTAATTAAACCATGACTGAAATGAAAATTCAAAGGCACCAAGGAAAAGCCCTTTTCCTTAACTTGCCCTAAGAGTTTATGAATTTCACTGCGATGCATTAAAAGCTTACGTGTACGAAGTGGTTCGTGATTAAATTGATTTCCCTGTTCATATGGACTAATATGCGTCTGATACAAAAACAGCTCACCATTTTCAATGCCACAAAAACTATCTTTTAAATTCAAACGCCCTTGGCGAATTGATTTCACTTCGGTACCAGTCAATACAATGCCCGCCTCAAATGTTTCATGAATATGATAATCATGACGAGCCTTTCGATTATCGGCTATTAAACTATTGCCGTCCTTTTTACCTGCTTTACTCAAATCTATACCACCTCAACAATCGAATGTAATTAAACACAACGATTTCATTACTAAATTTCATTACTAAATTACATTGCTAAATTACATTGCTAAATTACATTCTTACATTTTGTCTTCTATTTTGTCTTCTATTATACCATTAATAATATAACTTCATATACTCAAATGGATAAATTCCTAGCGTTTTGCCTTACGTTTGCCCTTATCCTTCTTCTTGCCTTTTACCTTCGATTTCTTTGTACTATCTTTACGCTTTTTATCTTTCTTCTTACTCGTACCATTTGCTTTTTCCCGACTAAAAACCGGTGCAAATCGTGATGATCGACCACTCTTGCGTGAAGTATTAGATTCTAAAGCACCGCGACTGCGCCCTAAGGATCCTCCATTAGCAAGGGCGTTACTGCCATAACCAATAGGCTTACCCATGCGTCGATTTATGCGATTTAAGAAGTACGAAATATCCTCTACAGCACCGAGTACAAAATCAATTTGTTTCTTAGCAGAATCAGCTTTGACTAATGTAACCGTTACCTCTTGTCCCAAATGGTATTCCTTGCCACTTTGACGCCCTACCAAAAGAAAATGCTCTTCGTCAAAGAAATAGTAATCATCTGTTAGAGTCGCAATATGCACAAGACCATCTATACCATTTTCAAGTTCAACGAACATACCAAACGAAGTAATAGAGCTAATACGTCCTTCAAATACTTCGCCAACGAAAGGTTCCATATATTGAACCTTTTTAAGGTCTAATGTATCTCGTTCTGCTGCCACTGCCACTTGCTCCTGAATCGAGCAATGTTCGGCAGCCTTGCTTAAATACGCTTCCGTGTCATCATATTGAGTATAGCCATTACGCCAATGCAAGGCTTTTTTCAATAATCTATGAACAATTAAATCCGGATAACGACGAATAGGAGACGTAAAATGGGTATAACATTTTGATGCTAAACCAAAATGGCCTGCATTTACCGGTGAATAACGAGCTTGTTGCATGGATCGCAAGGTCATAATTTGTGCGATTTGTTCCACCTCAGTGCCTTGTATACTGTCTAAAAAGGATTGAATATCCCGTGGCTCAATAGTATCTGCGTCAAAATGAAATGATTTACCTAAGTAAGTTACTACTGTTTGTAAGGCATTCAATTTTTCTTCACTAGGGCGTTCATGAATACGATAGATGGACGGTTTATCCGTATTAGATAAATAAGTAGCTACCGTTTC
The DNA here is from genome assembly GCF_937981445.1 of uncultured Veillonella sp. Lineage (GTDB taxonomy): Bacteria > Bacillota > Negativicutes > Veillonellales > Veillonellaceae > Veillonella_A. Next base: position 68,028 of record NZ_CALJON010000051.1, read on the forward strand.
ATTGGCGATGAGCATACAAGCTTCAATGATTTTCTCAGCAATAGTCCGGTCTTTACGCACAATGCGAAGTGGCGTACCCTCTTCATTTAATAAGACCTTATATTCAGGGAATTCAAAGTTTAAGGCGCCTGATTTTTCACGCATGCGAATTAATGCATTCGCTACATCATGTAAATTGTGCACCAAAGGCATGAGTTCTGTTAAGTCTTCAGGAATAATCTGTTCACTTAAGGCCTTATATACTTCATTATAACTGCAACGTCGATCAACTCGTATTACTGATGGAGTAATAGTAGATTTGATAACCCGCCCTTGGGAGTTAATTTCCATGATACAACTCATGGCATAGCGATCTTCATGGGCATTTAAGCTACAAATACCATTTGATAGAACGGGTGGCAACATAGGCACTACACGGTCTACTAAATACACACTGGTGCCTCTCTTATACGCCTCTTTGTCGAGCAAAGAACCGCCCCGTACATAATGACTTACATCGGCAATATGTACACCGAGCATAAAATTGCCATTACCTAAGAGTTCACAGCTCACCGCATCATCTAAATCCTTCGCATCTTCACCATCAATCGTCACCATAGGAACCGCACGAAGATCTAAACGTCCCGCTTCCACATCAATAGCTAGATTAATACTATCTGCTTCTTGTAATACATTATCTGGAAATGCAAAAGGAATCTTATGCTCTGCCATAATACAGTTAATGTCTAGCCCCACATCGCCTTTATAGCCTAAAATTTGTACGATACGGCCCTCAGGATGACGGCCACGAGATGTTGGCCATTCTGTAACTTCAACGAGCACCTTAGCACCACTACGGGCATCCATGGTAGCACTTAATTCCACATATACATCATCTACAATACGTTCATCATCGGGAATAACAAAGCCGAAACTTTTTTGTCGATCATAGGTCCCTACAATAAAGGTATTGGCTCGTGTTACAACATCTCGAACAACACCTTCTGGTCGGCCTCCAGGATAAGTATTTCCAAGGATTTCTACTTTGACTTCATCATTGTGAAGTGCGCCATGACGATGTTCTGGCTGAATAATGATTTCAGTAACACCATCCTCACCTACAAAGAGACCACGCCCTTGACGCTGTCCTTTATAAATGCCTTGATACCAAGTATTGGCAGCAGTATCGCCAAGTTGACGTTTTTTCTTCTCTTCCTTATGGGCCGCTTTCGTTTTATCCTTCATTTTACTTAGTGATGTAAACCGATTCTTTTCCGTTCCATATTTGCTTTCGTGTTTACTTATTTCATGACCACCTTCAGCATCAGCTTGTGCCGCGTCTTTGTAAAAATAATACTCATCATCTTTTGTACTAAGGATACCTTCACGAGATAAGTCTGCCACTGTAGACATAAACTCAGCTAATTCATCAGCGCCCTTAATGCCTAGTACATACGCTGCATCTTCAATGTGGTATGCTTCCGGCCGAATATCTGCAAAAAACTCCACAATTTCATCACGTAAACTCTTCATCTCGTCTGTATTGGATGGTACTACATCTTTCATTTTCTTACTTGATCGTTGTTTCATACTCATCACCTTTTCTTTTATCCATACTTGCAAATAACCTAATTTGCCTCATTGTGTAATACATTTACATCATTGCGTAATACATTATACTTCTACTCTCATCTTAACATGATTTAACCATTTTATGGGCAAGATGACAATATTTATACACAAATTTTACATATAAAAAAAGCCTGCGCAAGGCAGGCTCTATATTAATATTGATTTAAATAAATACCAAGTCCAAGACTAAGTACGGCAAAGATGATGCCCAAAATAATAGTCAAACGGGATAATAAGCCATCGATGCCTCTTGCTTTACCGCCAAACACGGAATCCGCAGCACCACCAACGGAGCCACCCATACCAGCACTTTTACTGGATTGCATAACTACTACTAAAATCAATAAAATGGAAACTACTACCTCAGCGAACATTAAAAAATTTCTCACAATTGTCATCCTTCCTACATTTCATTTTGTTTCATCGCTTTATCACGGTGTTCTAAATATTTTTCTAACTTACGTTTTACCCTTTGTAACGCATTGTCAATGGACTTAACACTGCGCTTCGTTTCAGCAGCTATTTCATGATATGATTTGCCATCTAAATAGCCCATCAATACCTTGCCTTCTAAATCGCTTAAAATAGTGCCCATCTTTGCTTCAATATCAGAAAACTCTTCCCGATTAATGAATAATTCCTCTGGGTCAGCGCCCTGACCTTCTACGATAACATCCATTAAAGTTCGTTCCGGTTCATCCGTATAAATCGGTTTGTTCAAAGAAACGTAAGAATTAAGTGGAATATGTTTCTGTCTTGTTGCTGTTTTTATAGCTGTAATAATCTGACGCGTTACACATAATTCAGCAAAGGCTTTAAAAGAAGCCAAGCGATCATCTTTAAAATCGAGGGTTGCCTTATATAAGCCAATCATGCCTTCTTGTATAATGTCTTCCTTATCGGCACCAATCAAAAAATAAGAGCGCGCTTTAGCCCGCACAAAGTTCTTATATTTGTCTACCAAATAATCTACAGCTACAGGATCATCCTGCTCTTGCGATAGCTTAACCACTTCTTCATCTGTTAAACCGATATAACGCTTGTACTCTTCCTTAATATATGGCTCAACATGCATGGCAGCCTCCCAAACGCATAATCCCACTAATATAAATTACATTATACTTTATATATATAAGTTCTGCAACAGTTTATATAGCCTATTTCTTCCCTCGCCTCATGGTCTCCCACTTATTGGCTATGGGGCCGGAAATCTGATGCCCTAGCTCATTGCGTTGCAATTGAACGGTATCGCCTTTATGAAGGCCCTTATAATACCGCTGTTCATCAATTTTTGCACGCTCTACCTGACCTTTTAGCTCTCGACTGGAAATACGTAAGGCCCCAAAGCCAAGAACCTGACTTTGCTCTGCATAGTCCGAAGTGCATACATACACATTCTTATATTGATTGCGCAATTCAAAAACGATGCGCTCAATACAAGAGTCAGCAGTCTCCCCATCAACCGTATATATTTCAGTAAACTCGTCCCCTTTATAGGAACGTTCTTGCCCATGATGTGCATATTTACCATCAAAAACTAATACCACTTGATAGCCTTTATGCTTACCATAGTTTTGCAAAATATCTTTAATGCGACGTCGTGCATGCTCCAAAGAACTCTTGCTGATTTTCTTAAGTTCAGGCCAAGCAAATATGACATTGTAACCGTCTACTATTAAAATATCCTCTCTCATAACTGCCTCTTTTATATACACAGCAACGAGTCATACCAAGTCTTATTTTGCTTGACGTTGCCGCACTGCTTCATATAATAAAATACCTGTTGCTACAGATGCATTCAAGGAATTGAGCTTACCATACATGGGAATGGTCACTAAGAAATCACATTTTTCCTTAGTTAAACGGCTTAGCCCCTTACCTTCATTGCCAATAACGAGCACTAAAGGCATGGTCATGTCGGCCTCATACATAGTCTGTTGCCCTTCCATATGAGCCCCTAAGACCCAAAATCCTTGTTTTTTTAAATCCTCAATGGTTTGTGCCACATTGCCAACCTGTACCAAAGGCATAAACTCCACTGCCCCAGCAGAGGTCTTTCCTACAGTGGCATTAATGGGAGCGCTATGACGCTTAGGAATCAATATGGCCGTCGCACCACAGCATTCAGCAGTACGAATAATTGCTCCCATATTGTGAGGGTCTTCAATACCATCTAATAAGACCAATAAGGGGGCTTGATTCTCCGCTCCAAGAGCCTGCTGTTGCAATACCTCTTGAAGATCCGCAAATGCCACCTGAGCCACTAAAGCCACTACACCTTGGTGAACAACACCTTCCGCATATTTATTTAATTGCTGCTCGCCCACCTTTCGAATTTCAATATGACGATCCTTCGCCAATTTTATAATTTCTTGCAAAGAGCCTTGTAGCTTTTCATTAGTAATAAACAGACGCTGAATAGAGCGGCCACTGCGAAGTGCCTCTCGCACGGCATTGCGTCCTACAATATAATCACTCATAGTGACTCTCCTTACATTCTATACTAACTGATGAATCATAAATTTAAAGGCTGTTTCCATAATAATAGCTAAACGTGCCTCTTGTTTAGATCCATATAAATACCCAATAACGGCTTCAAAAGCCGTACTACTACGATATTCTTGCACCGTAGCACTTTTAGGAACATTTACATTACTATTGCGCGCTCGTTTGGCCACGGATAGTTCTACTTCATTTAAAATGCCTTCCTCTTCCAAGTAATAAAGTGCCTTAGCCTGCATTTTAGCACATATACACTCCGTAACTAGCGTATGAATCACTTGTACCTTAGTAATGCCTACAGAACAAATATGCTGACGTACAAATAGGGAAAACACCGCATCCCCTATATAGGCAAGCATGAGGGAGTCATCTGTGTCTCCCAGAATCACTCCCTCATGCAAATCACGCGTTTTCAGTTTTTCAATAGCGGTGCTCTTCAAAAATTGATAGCGCTTAAACTTCACGTTTTTTCCACCGTGCCCCTTGTGGAGAGTCTTCAATGATAATGCCAATATTGCCAAGTTCATCACGGATTGCGTCAGCTAAATCCCAAAGCTTTTGTTCGCGGCATTGTTGACGTACATTAAGCACAACTTGCATCAATTTTTCGTATTCTTCTGCATCAGCACCTTTAGATGCGCCTTCCCAAGCATCATCTAAAATGCCTAAAATATCAGTCATAGTCTTGAAGATATTTTTAACTTCATCTAATGTTTCATGACATACTTTGCCATTGCAATTTTGCACAGCTTGGTAGTAAATGTTGATTTCTTTTGCTAAGCCAAACATTGGAGACCCTGCTAATGCTGTGTTGAAATCATCAGCCATAGCTTCTTCAAATTCGTCGCGATAAGCACGTGCTTTTTCAAGTAATGCCTTAGCTTCATCATCGCATTCGCCTTCTTCACTTGCTTCTAAGTAAAGAAGATTTTCAATAGCTGTTGTCATGCGTTCTAAGGATTTATTGGCTTCTTCTAAGCGTTCATCACTGAAGTCCAATGGGCTGCGGTAATGAGTGCTGAGTAAGAAGTAGCGCAATGCATCTGGCGCATATTCTTCTAAAATATCTTTAACCAAGAAGAAGTTGTTTAAGGATTTACTCATTTTTTCTTGGTTGATTGTAATAAAGCCATTGTGCAACCAGTAGCGTACGGAAGGATGATGTCCTGTGCAGCCTTCTGATTGAGCAATTTCATTTTCATGATGTGGGAAGATTAAATCGCTACCACCACCGTGGAAGTCAAATTCATCGCCCAAATATTTATTACTCATAGTAGAGCATTCAATATGCCAACCTGGACGGCCATTCCCCCAAGGACTTTCCCAGAATGGTTCGCCTGGTTTAGCAGCCTTCCAAAGTGCAAAGTCCATAGGATTTTGCTTGCGGTCATTAACATCTACACGAGCGCCCGCTTCCATATCATCAAGCGTACGGCCAGATAGTTTACCATATTCAGGGAATTTTTCAACACTGTAGTATACGTCCCCGTCTAGCTCGTAAGCAAAGCCTTTTTCCACTAACGCCGCAATCATAGCAATAATTTCTTCAATATGATCAGATACGCGAGGATATACATCGGCATGGCGTACATGTAATTTATCCATAACTTCAAAATAGGAATCAATGTAACGATTAGCAATAATATCCCAGGATACACCTTCACCATTAGATGTGTTGATGATTTTGTCATCCACATCTGTAAAGTTTTGGATATAAGTTACTTTATAGCCCACATGAGTCAAGTATCTACGAATAACATCCCAAGTAACAAAAGGGCGTGCATTCCCTATATGGGGATGATTATATGGGGTTACACCACATACATAAATCTTAACTTCCCCGTCCTTTACAGGTTTAAATACTTCTTTTTCTCTTGTCATCGTATTAAATACTTTAATTTCTCTCATCGTCACCGATGCCTCTCTTCCGTTTAATGATAAAGGGCCACCATCTCAATACAGAGACGGTGGCCCGCGGTTCCACTCTGTTAGGTATACACCCACTCAAACGCTTAACGGGCGTAACCGGACAAACCTACTCGGCTTCAGCTTGTCAACTCCCGAAGGCATTTCCCCTGTCTATACTTGAACTCTCACACTATCTAGTTCTCGCTGTAAAGCTAGTTACAAAGTACTTCTTTCGATCATCGTCATTAAAAACAATTTTTTCGATATATATAAGATATTACCATGAACACTAGATAAAGTCAATTAGAAAGGGCTAATTAATTGTGCAAAATTATTTAGCTGATTGTTCTGCACCTGTACAAATGCCAATAATCGTTTTTACGGACAATTCCATGTGATCTACACAGGCAAATTCATGAGGTCCATGTAAATTTTCTACACCAGTGAAAATATTTGGTGTGGGAATACCCATAAAGGAGATTTTAGAACCATCAGTGCCGCCACGAATTGGTTGAATAATAGGCGTTACACCGGCTTCTTTCATTGCCTTCTCAGCAATTTCAACACATTCCATATGGTCTTTGATTACTTCATACATATTGTAATAACGATCAGTAATAGTAAGTTTAATCACTTCACGACCATAGCGTTCGTTTAACACTTTAGCAGCAAGTTCAAAGTTTTGTTTTTTACATTCAAACTGTGCGCGGTCATGATCGCGGATTAAATATTCCATTTTACCATTTTCAACGGTTGTATTGGATTCATACAACATGATAAACCCTTCATGACCTTCTGTTAATTCTGGCACGGCACATTGTGGTAACATGCGGTCAAACTCCATAGCGAGCTTATTGCAGTTAATCATCGTATTCTTAGCAGAACCAGGATGTACGGAAATCCCCGTAAGCTCGACTACAGCACCAGCAGCATTAAAGGTTTCGTATTCAAGCTCACCTAGTTTAGAACCATCAACTGTATAAGCGAAGGCTACTGGGAAGTCTTTCACGTCAAACAAATTAGCGCCACGACCAATTTCTTCGTCAGGACCAAAGGCACACATAATGAGGCCATGCTTTACTTCAGGATGTTCCACAAAGTAACGCAAAGCTTCCATAATTTCTACAATACCCGCTTTATCATCCCCACCGAGTAATGTGCGGCCATCAGTAACAATTAAAGTCTTTCCTACATAATTTTTTAAATTAGGAAATGCTTTAACCGTGGACACAAGCTTTGGCTCTTGTTTTGGATCCTGAGTCAACACAATATCGCCACCATCGTAGTTTTCAATAATACGAGGGGTAATATTGTCTGCATTGTAGTCCGCTGTATCCATATGGGCAATAAAACCGATACCTGGTACGTCTTTATCCGTATTAGCCGGTAAAGCACCAATAACAAAGCCATTATTTGGGTTGATTTTCACACCCTGAACACCGAGTGCTTTCAAATCTTCAGCCAATACCTTAGCAAACTCCACCTGTGTTTGCGTACTTGGCACGGTTGTTGATTCTTCATTTGACCTTGTTTCAGTTTTCACATAACGAAGAAAGCGTTCCACCATTGTTTCCATAATAATCCTCCTTACGGGTTTATATGAATATCACATTCTATGCCAACATAAAATGTGCTCAAGCCTCAGTCATTTTACCGTTTACGCAGTAATACAGACTGTAGTAATCCCCCACAGTCTGTATTAAAATCGGTACGTATTCTTAGCAAATTAGCGTAAACTATACGCCTCAAAACAAATCGCGTAAGCTATACGTTTCTTAACAAATTAACATTAGCGTAAGCTGATCTTAGCGAATTAGCGTAAGCTCGCAATTGTTTCGTCTAAGCGCGCTACTGTTTTTTCTTTGCCGAATAAGGTAATGATGTAATTTAAATCAGGTCCATGCATTTGACCTGTAGTAGCAATACGAATTGGCATAAATACAAATTTGCCCTTTAATTTAGTAGCTTTCATAATGCCCTTAATAGTCGCTTTTACTACATCTGGTGTAATCTCTTCAAATGCTGCAATGGCATTGCGGAATTCTGTAAGTACAGTAATACATGATTCTTCTGCTAATACAGCATCAATCTCTGCTCTAGTTTCTTCAGTTGGTACTTCTTTATCTTCAAAAATCAATTTAGCTTCGTCTTTAATTTGAGCCCCAAAGCTAATATGATCTTTTAAGCATACACAAAGCATAATAAGCTTAGCCTTTTCTGCCTCATCAGGCTGTTCACTAGCATAACCAGCAGCCTGTAAATGAGGTAAGCAAAGTTCATACAATGCTTCATCACTTAAGTTTTTCATATAATTGAAGTTAATCCAGTTCAATTTATCAATATCAAATACTGCTGGATTTTTAGCTACTCGATCCATGGAGAAATGTTGAATTAATTCATCCATAGTGAATAATTCTTGCTCACCTTCTGGCGCCCAACCAAGTAAGGCTAAGAAATTGTCAATCGCTTCTGGCAAATAACCAAGTTGACGATATTGGTCAACAGAGGTAGCACCATGGCGTTTACTCATTTTCTTATAGTCTTTGCCAAGAATCAAGGAAATATGACCAAAAGTAGGTACGTCCCAGCCCAAGGCATTGTAAATGGCAATTTGGCGTGGTGTGTTTGATAAATGTTCTTCCGCGCGAATTACATGCGTAATTTCCATAGTATGGTCATCAATAACTACAGCATAGTTATAAACTGGGATGCCATCAGATTTTACAATAACGAAATCACCTACACCATTGGATTCAAAGGATACATGACCACGAACCATATCATCAAATGCATAGGTTTCATTTAAAGGTACACGCAAGCGCACTGTTGGTTTGCGCCCTTCTTTTTTGTAAGCTTCAATTTGTTCTTCCGTTAAATGACGGCAATGGCCATTATATTTAGGTGTTTCCCCACGTTCTAATTGAGCCTGACGTTCTGCTTCCAACTCTTCTTCAGAGCAATAGCAGTAATACGCTTTATCTTCCGCCAATAAACGATCTGTAATTTCTTTATATAAATCAAGGCGTTCTGTTTGACGGTATGGACCATGTTCACCACCTACGTCAATGCCTTCATCCCAATCCATGCCAAGCCATTTTAAAGCGGCTTTAATATTCTCTTCGCTCTCTCTAGTGGAACGAGCCAAATCTGTATCTTCAATACGAAGTAAGAAGCTGCCCCCTTCCTTACGAGCAAGTAGCCAGTTAAATAGAGCCGAACGGGCACCACCAATGTGGAAAGGGCCAGTTGGACTTGGAGCAAATCGAACTTTCATCATAATAAAAAATCCTTTCTCTATTGTATCTATATAACACAATATGCCTATGATACTGCATCGACACTGCGTATCAACTAAAACGCCCTATAAAGGGCAAATTGTTACAACAGCTTGTGCAGCTAATCCTTCTTTACGACCAAAGGCACCGAGCTTTTCGTGAGTCGTAGCTTTTACGCTTACAAAATCTGCCGTAATACCTAATGCCTTAGCAATATTGGCCTTCATAGCCTCAATATGAGGTTTTAATTTTGGTGCTTCTGCAATCACCATGATATCTACATTATACGCCTTAAATCCATTTTCTTGTAGTCTTAATACGACTTGATTTAATAGGTCCATACTAGAAGCGCCTTTAAAGGTGTCATCTTCTGGTGGAAACCAGTAACCAATATCGGGCAATCCTGCTGCACCTAAGAGGGCATCCATAAGAGCATGTAAGAGTACATCCGCATCACTATGTCCATCAGGACCTATAGGGCTATCAATGGTCACGCCCCCTAAAATACAAGGACGGCCTTCTTTAAAGCGATGTACATCATAGCCAAATCCTACGCGCATCATCGGTTCCATCACTCCTAAACAATGCTTTGCTTTACTAATATCTTCAGGGGTAGTCAATTTAAAATTACTGTATTCACTACTTACAATGGCCACAGGCTTCCCCCAGTGCTCCACCAAAGAAGTATCATCAGTACCTAAGAAATTTGTCTCTTTAGCATAGGCCTGAGCCCCTTCTAATATAGCACGGCGAAACCCTTGTGGTGTTTGCACTGCATACAAAGTCTCGCGCGGTAAGGTAGCGTCTACCATCTCCCCAGCTACAACTTGTTTTATCGTATCCACTGCTGGCACCGCAGCCACAGCAGCGCCCATAGTATGAGCTTTATGTGCAACAGCTTTAAACAAAGCCCCTTTTGCCATAGGGCGGGCTCCATCGTGAACTAAAATAATCTCCGTCTCCTTAGAGACCGCAGCCGTACCGCGCATAACTGAATCTTGACGCTCTTTGCCTCCTAGTACAATTTTCACAAAAGGCTTTACTAAATGTTGAATCGCTTCATATTGTGATTTTACTTTTGCTGCTTCACCATCCGCCACTACAACGACAATTTCATCGATGCCAGAGTCTTCACTCATATGCACTAAATTCCATTGCAATACGGAATAGGGACCTAATTGTAAAAATATTTTGTTTTCTTTACTCTGCATCCGCTTACCAGCTCCAGCAGCCAGCAAAATACAACTTATCATTCTTTATTTCCTTTCGCACGGGCAAAGATCATTCGACCAGCACTCGTTTGTAGTACAGACGTAACCATCACATCAATGGATGTATCTACATATTCAGCACCATTTTCAATGACAATCATAGTGCCATCATCAAGATACGCCACCCCTTGATTTTCTTCCTTACCTTCTTTAATAACCTGTACGCGAATCCACTCACCTGGAATCATCGCTGGTTTAAGTGCATTGGCAAGCTCGTTTAAGTTAAGCACGGAAATGCCCTGCAAGCTAGCTACTTTATTTAAGTTAAAATCATTGGTAATAATTTTCCACTTACGCTCCATGGCAAGACGCATTAATTTGGAATCAACTTCATTAATGTCTTCGTAATCATCATCGATAACCTTGATAAGAAGATCATCCTTCTGTTGCATACCTTGCAAAATATCTAGACCGCGGCGGCCGCGATTGCGCTTTAATACATCTGAGGAGTCAGAAATAAATTGTAACTCTTCCAATACAAAGAGTGGCACCACTAAAGGCCCCTCTAAAAACCCCGTACTACAAAGCTCTGCAATACGACCATCAATAATAACAGACGTATCTAAGAGCTTAGCTGCCGAGATAGATTCAAATTCGCCTACCCGTGGCGTTTCAGGCACCGCCTTTTGATGATTGGTCTCTTTTTTCTTATCGCGACTTAGCATGCGATTTTGTAACCAATTGTTATATAATTCAGGTCCTTTATTCGAAGCTAAACGCATACCAATATAACCAAAGATGGCGCTTAAAATAATAGGAATATAGGAACCAATAATAGGAACTTGATGAAATGCCAAGCCAATTAAATTTGCTATTATAAGTCCAAAGAGTAATCCGGCTGTGCCGGCCATTAAATCCTGGCTAGGTACACGGGATAGTAAACGTTCTAAATTTCGTGCCAAACGCAAACCTTGGTTAATAATAGGCATGGAAATAATATATCCCACTACAGCACCTAACATACCACCCAAGGCAAGAGCTAATATTTTAATGAAGGAAATACCTAAAAATCCAGTATTCCAAAATTTCACGTCAATTATAGGCTCCAATACGGGCATAAAATTATCAGTTAATACATACCCCATAACGCCAACCAATAAGGCTATGACATAACGTAATATTTTATAGACCATGTATTTCACCTCCCTTCGCAATGTCTTTATATATTGTACAATAAATTCTCAAATAAAACATAAAATTTTTTTCATTTTTGTTAAAATGTTTTACAATCTTTTAAAATATACTCAATCGATACGTAACCTACTAATCGACACTTAACATACGCTCCTATACACTTAAGGTGCCACGCAAAGGTTACTCTTAAAATATAATGCGCATTGCTTCTTCCACACTAGTAACGGCATGAATCGTAATATCCTTCCAATCACTTTTTAACTGCTTTGTATTTCCCTTAGGTACAATAAACTTTGTAAAGCCCATCTTAGCTGCTTCCATAATACGCTGCTCAATGCGCGGAATGCTTCGAATATTACCAGTTAAACCAATTTCCCCTAAAATAACCATATCAGCTGGCACCGGTTGGTTCTCCAAGGTCGACACAATAGCCGCCGCCACAGATAAATCGCAAGCAGGCTCATTCACCTTAAGGCCACCAATAACATTAATATACACATCTTTATTGCCTAAATTAAAATTACAACGTTTTTCTAGCACCGCAAGCAGTACAATAAGACGATTTAAATCATAACCAATGGAAGTACGCCGTGGCATGCCAAAAGCCGTAGTAGCTACCAGACTTTGCACTTCCACTAGAATAGGGCGAATCCCCTCTAAATAAGCCATAACAGCAGAGCCTACTTCCTCTTCTGTGCGCTCTGCCAACAAAGTAGCCGATGGATTCAACAATTCTACAAGACCTTCTTCTTCCATTACAAAAAGGCCTGTTTCTGAAGTGGAGCCAAAGCGATTCTTTATACTCCGTAAAATACGGAATTGGTAGGAACGCTCGCCTTCAAAATAGAGCACCACATCCACTATATGTTCTAGCATGCGCGGACCTGCAATATTGCCTTCCTTTGTTACATGGCCAATGATAATAACTGGCACATTTTGCTCCTTCGCAAAGCGCAACAATCTAGCCGTACACTCCCGCACTTGCGCCACACTGCCTGGCGCGGAATCAAGATTATCAGTAAACATAGTCTGTATGGAGTCGATTACTAAGAGCATCGGCTTATTCTGTGCTGCTTCTTGCAATATGGAATCCAAATTCGTATCGGCCATAACAGATAAATGTTGTCCTGTAATTTGAAGACGTTCAGCCCTTAATTTAAGTTGCATCTGCGACTCTTCACCAGACGCGTAGAGCACATAGCCTGCCTTGTCTGCAATGGCGCCGGACACTTGGAGTAACAACGTGGATTTACCAATCCCTGGATCCCCACCTAAAAGCATAAGCGCCCCTGGCACAATGCCACCGCCTAAGACTCTGTCTATTTCTCCGTAAGACGTAGACATACGCGGTGAATCTTCCGTCTTAATGTCCGCTAAAGACACGGGCTTAGTGGCTTTACGGTCCACTGGTGCATAGGCGGCTGTGCCCTTAGTATTTGTCTCCCTCACCACTTCTTCCACCAAAGTATTCCACTGTCCACATTGTGGACACTTACCTAACCAACGAGGAGATTCTGCACCACAATTATTACAAAAATACATGGTTTTAACTTTAGCCATTTCTTACCTCTATTTATTAATTACATATTGTAGCTAATTATCCTAACTATCGCTTATCATACATGACACTACTTATATGTTGAAAACATTAGGTTAACTGTATGCTATAAGAAGCTTCATGTATTACCTATACTATATAACTGCTTACCTCTTATCATAACATAAAATATAATAAAAAAAAGCCACGTACTCACTACATTTCACGGAGGATTTTCATTTCATGGAATGTACGAAAGTACGTGGCTTTAGTGCAATATTTTATAAACAGATTACATAGTTTTGAACCATTTCATCATAATATAGGACATATATCATGCGTTTGAGCTTAGACTTATATTGTCATAACATTGAGCATCCTCATTATACTGGTATTCTCATTCGTAAATTCATTCTCAAACTTACACTGTCATAACAATGTCATCATCTTTTGCTTCTGCTTTAATGGTCGTGCCATCTACTACATCGCCTTTTAAGATCAAATCAGAAATTGGATCTTCAATCAAGCGTTGAATAGCACGTTTTAATGGACGAGCACCAAAGGCAAAATCAGAACCTTCTTTTACAAGAATAGCTAATGCTTCTGGAGATACTTCCAAAGTTACATTACGTTCAGCAAGACGGTCAGTTACACCTTTTAACAAAATAGTAACAATCTTGTTCAAATCTTCCCCTTTTAATGGATGGAATACAATCATTTCATCAATACGGTTCAAGAACTCTGGGCGGAAATGACGTTTTACTGCATCCATAGTGTTCTTCTTAGCTTCTTCAAATTTAGCGTCAGCTGTTTTTTCTGCATTGTCTTTATTCTTAGCAGCCAAGAAGCCCATAGCGGCACTATCTTCTTTTAAGTAGTTAGAACCTAAGTTACTTGTCATAATAATAACTGTATTTCTAAAGTCTACCGTACGACCTTGGTTGTCTGTTAAACGGCCATCATCAAGTACTTGTAATAAAATGTTGAAGAAATCAGCATGAGCTTTTTCCACTTCATCAAACAAGATAACACTATATGGTTTACGACGTACTGCATCAGTCAATTGACCACCTTCATCATATCCAACATAGCCTGGAGGCGCCCCAACTAAACGGGATATAGTATGTTTTTCCATATATTCAGACATATCAAGACGAATCATAGCATTTTCATCACCAAAAAGATTAGCTGCTAAAGAGCGAGCCAATTCAGTTTTACCCACACCAGTTGGACCGAGGAATAAGAAGGATCCAATTGGACGTTTAGGATCTTTGAGACCGGCACGAGCACGGCGAACTGCTTTGGCTACAGCCACTACGGCTTCATCTTGACCAACTACACGTTTGTGAAGTTCATCTTCTAAGCGAATTAAGCGTTTTGATTCTTCTTCTGCTAGTTTCGCTACTGGTACGCCAGTCCATTGGGATACAACAGAAGCAATGTCATCTTCTGTAACAACAAGTTTTTCTTCATCAGCTTTGCTGCGTTCGCTTTGTTTAGCCTCAATTTCATCGGCGATTTTCTTTTCTTCATCTCGAAGTGTAGCAGCCTTTTCAAAGTTCTGAGCTACAACAGCTTCTTCTTTTTCCTTTTGAATGCTAGCTAAACGCTGTTCTAATTCCTTTACATCAGGTGGTGCTGTAAATACTTTCATACGCACTTTAGATGCTGCTTCATCCATTACGTCGATGGCTTTATCTGGTAAGAAACGATCAGAAATGTATCGACTGGAGAGCTCAACAGCCGCTTTTAATGCCGCATCAGTAATTTTTGCTTTATGGAAGGCTTCATAGCGATCGCGAAGACCAGTCAAAATTTGAAGAGCTTCTTCTTCACTTGGTTCGCCTACAAGAACAGGTTGGAAACGACGTTCAAGAGCGGCATCCTTTTCAATATGTTTCTTATATTCATCAAGTGTTGTGGCCCCAATCACTTGGAATGTACCACGCGCTAAAGCTGGTTTTAAAATATTGGCAGCATCCATAGACCCTTCAGATGCACCAGCACCGATTAAGGTATGAAGTTCATCAATGAAGATAATCATATCATCATGCTTTTGCACTTCATCAATGGCTTTTTTGAGTCGTTCTTCAAATTCACCACGATATTTAGCACCTGCCACCATCGCTGTTAAACTAAGGGAAATAATCCGTTTATTACGTAAAATTTCAGGCACATTTTGGCTTACTATACGCTGTGCTAAGCCTTCCGCAATAGCTGTTTTACCAACCCCTGGTTCACCAATTAAAACTGGATTATTTTTAGTACGACGGCTCAAAATTTGGATTACACGATTGATTTCATTATCACGACCAATAACAGGGTCAATCTTGCCTTGTTTAGCCTGCTCATTTAAGTCTGTAGCAAAGCCATCAAGTTCGCCTAAATTGCCATTACCCTGCGCTTTAGCACCATCTTTGCTATCTCCTTTACCATCTGCACCGCCGATAAGACCATTAATAGTTTTTACTATATCTTCACCGCGAATACCAAATCGTTGGAGAATGCTTACAGCAATGCCGCCACCATCACGTAAAATACCAAGCAAGATATGTTCAGCCCCTACATAATTATGTTGCATTTGATTAGCAGAGTCTACAGCTAATTGCAAAATACGCTTAGTTCTCGGTGTCATCTCAATGGATGTAACATAGCCCGCGCCACGGCCATCTTCATCAAGAATGGCTTTTTCTAACGCCTTGCTTTCAAGGCCTAATTTTTGAAGCGCTTTAGCTGCAACGCTTTGCCCTTCTTCTAATAAGCCGAGTAGTAAATGTTCACTACCTATAAAATTGTGTCCAAATTCTTCGGCCTTTTCTTGCGCAATAGTTAATACTTGTTGCGCCCCATCTGTAAAACGACTTAACATATAATCACCTCATTCTAGTTTTGTCATCATCTAATTACTTATTTAATATCTATTTGTATGTATTTATTACTATATATTATTTTTACCAATCTATATCAACATAAGATTATATTATGTTATTTCATGTTATGTTATTTCATACTATATTGTTTTAATTTCTCTCTAAACGATCACGAACGACCTTAGCACGGTAACTATCTCGTTCAGGTGCAGTCATCTGCTCTTTACCAGCATATTTACTTAAGAAATTAGGTCGAGTCGTAACGACTAATTCATTAAACATATCTGTATTGCCCGTAGGTAATACACCTAAATCGCGACCTAATTGCACATCGCTTAATAAGCTAAGTGCTTCTTCACCACTGAGACGACGGGCGTATTGCAATGTACCATAAGCACGCCATACTTTATCTTCAAAGCCTTCAAAATCACCTGTTTTTATAGTTTCACGCGCTTTCACTTCTTCTTGAACTAGTTTTTCAAGGACTTTTTGGAGTTGATCAATTGTATCTTCTTCACTAATACCCATGGTAACTTGATTGGATATTTGATAAATATTCCCTAATCCTTGAGAACCTTCGCCATAAAGGCCTCTCACTGAATAACCTAATTGAATAATATTTCGAACTACTCGTGCTAAACGACCGGTCATAGCAAGGGCTGGTAAATGAAGCATAACGGAAGCTCTCATCCCCGTCCCCACATTGGTAGGACAGGCTGTTAAATAACCATACCGTTCACTAAAGGCATAATCATATTTTCCTTCAATAGCATCGTCTATTTTTATTGCATGTTCATAGGCCTTTTGTAATTGAAGCCCTGCTTCCATGGCTTGGATGCGAATATGATCTTCTTCATTTACCATAATGGCTACAGAAGCATCATCAGAAACGACTAAACTACGATGTGGCAAGTTTTGGCTCATTTGCGGGCTCATCAAGTGTTTTTCTACGAGAATCTCCCGTTCCACATCGGATAATTTATTTAAACTAATATTGGAGTATTCATGACCATCAGCGTCTTTCAAAGCACCTAAAACGCCGCGCATCATAGTGTCAACTTTTTCAAGCCCTTCCATATTATTCCGATTAGTGAATACAAGTCCTTTAAAATTTCGAGCTAACCGAATACGGCTAGACAAGACGATATGGGAATCAATTTTACCTTCTGTATCCTTGCTGCGTAACCAGCCACTTAAAGGTTCATCTAATATAGTATTTAACATTAGTGTCCCTCCTTTATTCCGCCTTACCATGTAAGGACTCTTCTAATACTTTAATTTCATCGCGAATGCGCGCTGCTTCTTCAAACTTTTCAGCTCGAATGGATTTATCTAATTCCTGACGAAGTCTTTTTATTTGATGCTTTGTCTTAAATACCCCAGTGCCTCGACTTGGAACACGCCCTTCATAGGCTAAGGAACCTTGAAGTCGTTTTACAAGTGGGCTAATTTGTGCATCAAATACTTCATAGCAATGATCACAACCAAATTTGCCACTTTGATTAAAGTCATCAAAACTCATGCCGCAACGATCGCAACGTACAGCCTGTTGATGCTTCAAGAAGCTTTCTGGATATAAAGCATTAGTAAAGAAATCATTAGTAAAGAAGTCATTGTCAATCAATGGCGTTCCGAAATTAAAGAAGCCACCGCCTAGACCATCATTCGATTGCTTACTTGCACAAGTAGAACAAAGATGACGTTCTGTTTTCTTACCATTCACAACACGTGTTAAATGGACACTGGCTTCATTTTTTTTACAATTATCACATAACATATATCATCCCTCCTTCACCATGGAAAGAATTTTCTGGCAAAGTTGTTTAACATTAGATTCTCGACGCGCTTGATCTTCTTCCTTCATCAGCACTCTAAAAGCCTCATGAAGTAATGCCGCTTCACGTCGACTTAACCAATTACTTTGAATCATTTCAAATAGAAAATGGTCAATGGCACCAATCGTAATGGCATCGCCACTCTGTTGTGCCCCAGCTCTTGTATCATTGGCACTTCGCCTAGTTGATTTCGCCTTTTTATTAGCACCTTGCTCCGCACTCTGTGCCATACTAGACTTACTTACCCCCGATGGCCCACAAGGAAGCTGCCCCGTAGCTGGTACAGTCATAGGCTTAATCGTCTGTATAGATACAGACTTCATAGGGATGCGAGTAATACTAATAAAACCGCCAAGACCACGGCGCGACTCAACAATAAAGCCGCGATCATTGGAGAACCGTGTGCTCAATACATAACTGATTTGCGATGGAGCACAATTTAGTTCGTCAGCCAATTCATTACGCCGAAGGACAATGCCCTCTTCCATATTCTTTTGTTCTTCTAACAATTTGGAAAGAATAAATTGCTCAATTCGATCTGCTAAAATGCCCATTTTTTTCGCCACCTTTATATGTAAATTATCTATTACTTGTTACACTATTCATTAACATTTATTTTTTTATGTTTTTTAGTATTTCTAATTTTACTTTTATCTTTTTTCACCTTTTTATCTTTTGTCTTTTTGTCCTTTCGACCTTAGCTATATCATAGTTGACTTTTTGACTTTTGTCAAGAATAAAAGTCAAAGTTTTTAAACTTTTTGACTTTTTTTGACTTTTAAGACACAGACTAGCTTTTAAACACAAAAAAGCGATTCAGAGCACCGGCTCTAAATCGCTTTTAGTCTTTTAATCAGTAATACTTACTACTGTAATATATTACACTTTGTATTAAATTTTAGCATCCTTACTTTAAGGACTATATATTAGTCAATTATTGACGTTGGCCCAAACGAGCATCAACGAACAATTGGCTTGCACGGCTATCGCCAGCGAATTTGAATTCATCAACAAGATCACGAGCACTTGCTTCTTCTTCTACTTGTTCAGTTACGAACCAGTTCAAGAAGTTTACAGTTGCATAGTCTTTTTCAGCTGTAGCTAAGGCATATAAATCATTGATTTTAGCAGTAATAGCTTGTTCATGTTGGTAAACAGCTTCAGCAACTTTTAGTGGGTCTTGAACATCTACTGCTTGCGCTTTAATATCGCCTAAAGTAGTAGTTTCGTTGCGGCTTTCTAAGTAATCAATAATCTTGAATGCATGTTCCATTTCTTCTTGGTATTGAAGACGCAACCAAGCGGAGAAACCTTTGAAACGAGCATCAGCCATAGCCAAAGAAAGAGCTAAATATAAATATGCGGAGTTAAATTCAAAAATTACTTGTTCATTTAGTGCTTTAGTAATATTCTTGTTCATAAAAAATCACCTAAGACCCTTCTGTTTTTAATTACTTAATTAATGTTTAATTTACTTAAATTATGAAGTTACTTTTTCAATAGCAACTTTTATTGATTATTTGTAAGTATCAGTTCTTGCTTACAAACTCATTATAACACATCGATAAATATAAATCTAGTCTCAATTTCAATTTTCCGCCTCAATTGATAATTTGAGATTATTTCTCAATTAACTCCTTTCGAAATCCTTTAATCAGTTTGTACACAAATACTGTATTTAACTTACGATTCTGTTATAGACCTTTTTAGTCAATTTGTCAAATGAAAAACTACAGATTTTTACTACTTTGCATCAATTTGCAATCAATTCTCATTTTATAACCTATCTAGTCTATATTGAATAGGACTCCTTTTCTTTTAGCACGAAGGCTCTTTCTATTACCTAGAAAGAGCCCACATGCTAAGTTAAGAGATATATAGTTTAAGAAAAAATATAACAAATTAGAACTATTCTAATTTTAAAATCATAGGATGCTAAAGCTCTACTTTATCGAGCATTAAATTTAAAATTTCTACATCCGTCCCATACATTCCGACACGTCCCATAGTGCCCACACAAGCGATAGTTTTCTCTACGTCAGTTTTTACTAAACCTTCACCAGATTTAAAACTCCGTTGATTCTTAGCCATTTCTAAAGCTAAAAAAGCCGTTTCTAAGGCCACAGCAATCTTTGCTGCACAAGAAGGCTTTGCCCCATCACAAACCATGCCTCCTACGGTGGCAATTGTATTAGTTATAACATCACTAATGCCGTCATAGTCAAAACCTTCCATATAGGCAATGCCACAAGCACTTCCACAGGCCGCACTGACAGCCCCACAATAGGCAGATAAACTACCTATATATCGTTTTTGATGCAGAGCAATGAGATTACTTACAATCAAAGCGCGATACAATGTCTCTTCATTAATATTCTGTTCTCGTGCATATACAATCAATGGTACAGAAACTGTAATCCCTTGATTGCCACTACCCGAGTTAATAACTACTGGCAAAGGACAACCACTCATACGAGCATCCGAACCAGCCGCTGCATAAGCGCGTGCTTTATTATACACAGTAGGACTCTGATGATCACGTATAGTCTGCCCTACAGCCGCGCCATAAGAGTTAGTTAATCCCTCTTCTGCAATCTTACTATTGAGCTCAATCTGCCGCCCTAGCACGGGCTTCACTAAATCTAGAGACACCGTATTGGCAAATTCTAGTATATCCTTCACCGTAAGAAGTTCTTTCAAATCAGGCACTAAGTCTTTTTTTATTGATTGTACTTCGTCCCCGAATATAACTTGGTCATCTTTTTTTACAAGAATAATATTCGAATGCGTATTTTCAATCACAACTTCTACAATGCCTGTTTCTGAATGAGCTACTACACGGATAAAAAGATTGGGCACATTCTCTACAAGTTCAACATTGCAAATATGCGCTTCCAATAATCGCTCACAAATAGCTAAGTCATCATTCTTAATGCCCTCTAATACGGCCAATCCTCGTTCACTATGACCTGCAATAGCACCTAAGATAGCGGCCACCTCGATGCCTTTCTTGCCATTTGAATGAGGCACTGTGACACCTTTAACATTCTTAATAATATTGCCACTACAATATACATCTAAATGAGTTGGCAAACTACCTAGTACATCCCGCGCCTTAGCACAAGCAAATGCTATGGCAATCGGCTCTGTACACCCCAAAGCAACTACTAACTCTTTCTCAAGAATTGAAACATATGCATTAGATAAGTCTTTATTCACAGCCATACCTCCCTAGTAATCCATAGAATCAACTCTCTATGTATCAAATAGTATATTTAAAGCTATACACTCTAAGTTTTATTAAAACATAATCAATACACTAATAGTAGATACGATAAAGCCCACTAATACAGGTACAGAGTTGCGTTTTACAATAGCCACTGGAGAAACACCAGAAATACCAGCCACAATAACGATTACAGCTGCTACTGGAGAAATGAGGCGAGACAAACTAGCCACATTTTGTAGCAATTGAAGAATGACAATCATATTGCCACCAAAGCCTTCTACGAAGCCTGGAATTAAGGATGCAAAGGATACGAAAGCGGCTACACCAGAACCTGTTACAGCACTTACTAGGGCAATAAGAACACCCATGCCAATAGTAATTGGGGTTAAGCCAAAGCCTGCTGTTTGCGTAATTCCCACAATGTCGCTTACGAAGTTCATGGATTTAATACCATAAGCAAATACTTCAGCTGCTACGATAAGGGACACAGTAACAGCAAACATGTTGCCCATCCCTTTGAAGAACACTTCAATACTTTTAGATACCTTTTTGAAATCACGATAGCGAATAAATTCGCAAATCATAGCCACAGCAAAGCTGATTAGCATAGCCACAATAATATCAATCTTAATTGATTTATACACATATTCACTATAAATAATAATTAAAGCTAATGGTACACATGGTAATATTGCATAAATCCAAGGCCCTGGAGGTGTGGCCACATCGCCTTTAATCTTGTCGTGATCCACACTACCTTCTTCACCGGCTACAATACCTTCGCGTTTATCCATATATTTTTGCCAGAAGAAATGAGTAATAGTTACAGCTACTAAGGCAATAAAGTATACCGGCAATTGATGTTCTACGAAGAATTTGTTAATGCCATAATGAGATAAACGTTCTACCACTTGGCTTGTAGCCGCTGCTGGGCCGCAATCGAGTAAATGGCCTGTAGCAATAGCTGAAGTAGCAGCTACTTTACTTACGCCTAGGCGCGTAATAATCGGATAAATAGTAACCATCGTAAGCATGGACAAAGCAGAAGCGCTTTGAATAGTTAATGACATAAGCATACATACAGCAAAGCCCAAAGCATTAATTAAGTATGGTGAATGCAGTTTTTGTAATGGATTCAAAGAGATTTTTACTAGGCGTGCACTGGCCCCAATATGGTCCATATATTTAGCAAAACCAGCACCACACATAATACTTAAACCGATTGTGGAAATGTCAGAGGCCAAGGTATATTTAATATACCCAAACATATCAAACATAGGCGAACCCGTGCTCACCATTTTGCCCGTAATAAAAGATGTTTTATAGCCCATCAAGAAGGCTAATACCATCAAAAATATACCGCCCATAACTAATATAGTTTGCGGCTTTACCTTTTTTATAATGGCATACCCCACCACAATCATGACAATTAAAGTTATTAGAATATTCATAAAAATGCCTCCTTTGCATTTTTAAAATAGCTCTCAACTTTAAAAAGAGCCTGTTTTCCTATATACTTATATTTGTATATACAAATATTGGTATATACAAAATAGAATGAATATTTATATATAAAGCAAATGAGTGTTTAAATATAAAGCAAATGAATAGTTAGATGTAAAACAAACAAGTAGTTAGATGTAAAACAAACAAGTACTTAAATCTAAAGTAAATGTGTATGTAAATAAATACGGAACCCCATATAAGGAGGTAGTGCTTTGATTAGCTTCTTAAACTTAAAATACTTTCTTGTTCTCACAAGTGAATTAAATTTCAACAATGCAGCTAAAAAACTTCATATTACCCAACAGTCCCTCAGTGGTCACATCAAAAAAATCGAAAGTGACCTAGGCATTTCCCTGTTTGAATATGGTCCGCCTTTGAAAATTACGCCAGCAGGCATTATCCTAAAAAGTTATGCCCAAGATATTTTGGAGAAGCAACAAAATCTAGAAGATGCTATTTGGACCTTGAAAAATATGATGCCTGCGTCCATCACCATTGGTACCACCTACGCGAGAGGACAGTATTTATTACCACCAATTATTACAGAATTTCAAAAGCGCTATCCCTTAACCAAGGTCACCTTATTTGAAGGCACCACACCAGAAGTCAATGAAGCTTTAATGCAAGGAAAAGTGGAACTATCTATTGGCTATGCAATTAAAAATCAGCCAAATATTAAAACGATTCCTTTGTATAAAGATCCCATTTACCTAGTAATTGCCAGAAAAATATTAGAAGCTCATTATCCCAATAAAAGTTATATTACTAACTACCAAGCAGATCCTGATTTTGTGTTTGATATTATTAAAACCTGCCCCTTCATTACCCTTACGGATAATACTTTAATAGGGCAATTTAACGCTAAATTCTTAGCCAGCCATAATCTCAAACCTAATGTAGCCTTAACCTTGCGCAATGTTGGCACCATGATGGCCATGTGCCATTTTGGCATGGGCTTTATGTTTTGCCCTGAAACACTGATTAATTGCAGTGCCTATCCGTTCGGCGACAAGCATATAGTCTTGCCACTCCCTCATCAAGAGCCGCGACAAATCGCCATAAATTACATATCTAGCCTTCATCAAAATGAGGCCATTAATGCCTTCATAAAAATCACAAAAGAAGCCCTTAGCCATGGCGTGCCAACTATAATCTATTAGCAACTAGTCAATTTATATGCGAAGTTCGCCTGCTGGCGATTTTGTTAAAACTTCATACCCTGTTGGAGTGATTAAGACAGTATCTGAGTGTCTTACGCCACCCCAAGAAGGATCCATTACACCTGGCTCGATGCTTATAATCATGCCAGGTTTTATTTTGCCCTCATTACTTGCATTAATGGACAATGCTTCATGGGCCGAAGTCCCTATGCCATGCCCAATGCGACCAGGTAAAATATGAGCAAAACCGGCTACGCTAAAACATTCCGCTGCTACATGATATAGATCACGAATTGGCACATTAGGTCGCAATGCCTTAAACACGTTCTGCCGCGCCTTTAACATAGCTAAATAAGCGACTTCTCTAGTCCCACTAACGGATCCGACTAAAATGGTACGCTCATTTTCTGCATGATACCCATCAAGCTTTGCCCAAGCCATAGGCAAGCTTATATCACCACTTTGAACGCAATAGGCTTTGGGCGTATCACAGCCATAAGCAATACGTTCATTGGTCAAGCACCAGGCAAATAAGCTATCAATCATACCGCCATCAACCGTGCCATACCCACAGGGCTCATAGTCTTTGAACTCGTTTTGCCATAATTGGCGCATAGCATATTGCGCTTCAGTACAAGCTTCCATCTCATTTAGCCCAAGCTGTAAATGATGAATAATTGTAGTCGTGCCACAATCAGCTAAACGAGCCGCTTTGCGAATCAAGTCAATTTCATACTCATCTTTAATCAATGTTTGCTGGCCAATCAATGGACTAATAGATTGAATCTCACAAGGACTCAATATATGTTGTAAAGCTTTATACCATTCTACCGAGATATAATTCAATTCAAGCCCCACCCGTAAATTCTCGCCAGAAACTAATTGACGAAGTACATCTAAAGGATCTGCTCCCAGTGATTCAATGCGTCCCCACATACCATACACTTTCACATCTTCCACAGAAGCTTCTTCTTTAGCATGAGAATAACGAAGAGCTGGTACTAAAAGGAAGGACTCGCCTTCCTTAGTTAGCACAAAAAATACGGGCTTTGAGTTAATAATGGGATTAAAGCCACTGTAATACATTACATGCTCTGGCTTAAGCACTAAAACTACATCTAACCCTTCTGAATTCATAAGGTGATGTAATTGCTTAATTCTCTCTTGAAAATATATCTTTTTATCCATCTCAAAGCTCCTTTAGATATCAATTACTGCTTATGGAATCTAAAGTTTATACAAACCTTTTTTCCTCGTTTAATAATTGTACCTTTTCAAGAAGCTTATGCCAATACTATTTTCTCTACTTCATCTTTTACCTTTTTAACAAAAGATAACATCTCTGTATTTAATGGATGTCTAATTACACAACCAGGCGATAAGATTAAATTACGACCATGTGTTTGCTTGATGGTTTCATAAATTTGGTGACGCACTTCATTTTTATGACCATTGGTAATATCCATACGGTCAATGCCACCCATAATTGTTTTACCTACAAAGCAGCTAACTTCCTCAACAGATGGTAATGTCTCCCATGCATGCCAATTGAAAATCTGCACTGGATAATCTTTGAGAATATCGAACATAATATTAGTACCGTGGGAATGTAAAATATTACACCACCCCTTAGACGCCATTATGAGCTGCGTATCATAAGGAGCACCAAACTCTTTATAGCAGCTCTCGTCACAAATCTGATACGAAGACATTTGAGAAGCTAGGAAAATCCCATCCGCTCCGAGTTCAATGGTACGCTCTACTAACTTAACCGTGGTCTTAGTAATTTCTTTTAGGGCTTCATGAATTTGAGGACCATATCCTTGTGCTATATAGTCAAGTACCTTACCGCCACATAATTTATTAGCTGTTGTCATAGGACTAAATACAGTAAATACAACGGGTACCTCTTCACCTTTTAAACGCTCTAGTAAATCATGTAAATACGTAAGCTCTCGTTTTAGAGCGCCCTTTTCAATGGACACTTCTTTAATCGTAAGCCAGTCGTCAGCACATTTAATGGGCGTACTAATTACTTTAGCAACGCCACCTTTGGCCACGTCCGAAAAATCAATTTCACAGCCAAAATCTTCCACACTGTACATACCATTATTCATAGTTTTAACGATGTCTACATCATAGGCCTTATAAAAATCATAAGTCCGTTGTACAATAGCAGGCACATCCCGATCTACATCAGGCATATGGCTCCATATAGCATATGGAATGGACTTAAGTTTTTCGCCACGTATGGCAGCTTTAACTAGTTCTTTTTTAGTCATAAGCGTTTCCCCCTTTAAATACACTCTAAATTCTGTATACCTAATTACCTCTAAAACTATAAACTTTCCTACTTTAATAATAGGTTTTTTCAAAAAAACCGTCTAACTGTTATTTATAGTCTAGCCACAGGTAAATACCTGTTAAAAAAGCACCATCCCCTTAGGTTATTTTTCATGTAATAGCTCAATTATGCCCGATATAGCAGCGCTAATTACAATAAATAACCATTTGGAAATGGTGCTTATATAAAGTATTTGATTGTTGACTTATTACTTTTTCTTACGATATAGACTTATTTATTAATTAAGTAATATATATCTTATTAATGTGCAGGTCCTTTTAAGTTTAATAAAACAACGCCCACGACAATGAGTCCAATGCCAGCCACAGCAGTCATAGAAAGTTCTTCTTTCCAAAGAACAACCCCTAATAAGGCCGTAAGCGCCGTACCTACACCAGCTTACACCGCATAAGCGATGCTAAGTGGCAAGGATAAAAGAGCGCGCCCCATGGCAAAGAAAGATAAGCTCATGCCCAAAACAAAGATAATGCTAGGCACTACACGAGTGAACCCAGCAGACAATTTCAACATAGATGTAGAAAAAATCTCTACTGCAATGGCAATCGCCAATAATATGTAACCTGTTAACATTATATCCTCCATGTATTAAAATTTTACGTTAACCCATTTATCAATCTTGTAGACTCATCATATATGCCGATTTTATAGACTTAGCACATATATTAACTTTATTAACTTTATTAACTTTATTAACTCTATTAACTTTATTAACTTTATTAACTTTATTAACTTAATATATATCAGCTTTATAGATTAGCAAATAAATCAGCTTTATTGACTTGGCAAATCCACTAATTTATTTTTCAAATTTAGCGCTTTCTTGGGAAAACTGCGTTAAAAATTGGTGCATCGTATCTAGCATTGATTCAATACGATGTGTTCCAATGGTATCTAAGGACTTACTTTCAATCGTTTCTAACTCTTCCATGTGAGGTCCAATAACATCACGCCCTTTGGGAGTTAAACGCATCAACTTTTCCCTTTTATCAGCCAGCGGTACATCATAGCTAATATACCCTTCGCGTTCCATCTCTTTACAAATCGTGGATAAGGTTTGCTTTGAAATCCCCCACTCACGACATACTTGACTCTGTGTGGCCCATTCTTGATAGTGCAATGTATAAAAAATAGCCACTTTATTATAAGTCAATCCATGACGCTTCGCCCACTGACTATATAATTCATTTAATTGTCCAAAATAACTGCCTATCGCTAACACTTGCTCATGATATAAGTGCTTCATAAGCATCCTCCCCTTAGTCCTAATTCGTACTATAACTTTCTACAGGAATTATTATAGTACAAAATCGGACCAATGTAAAGAGGTATGATTTCGTACTATAAAACTTTTTTTATTTTTATAAAAAAGCAAAAAGCAGTCCCTATAAAAAGGGACTGCTTTACTATAATTATTTGCTTCCAACCTTCATATATAGCTGCAATCTGCAAGCCTTCACAATGAAAAGGCAGATCTACTTTATTAACTTATTTAACTATATGCTACGAGCCTTCATTATCAAAAGAGGCGTTCACATTGTTAACTTATTTAACTATAATTTGGCACGCCTTCATCGTGGTCAACGCCGCTTCATGAGACTCCGTAGTCACACCAGCACAACAAGATGCATCTACTGTAACAGGTACTTCTGGTAAAAAGGCTTTGAGCAACATAGCATTAGACACTACACAAATATCGGTGCACAGACCAACTAGTTCAATAGAGTCAATGCCTTCCATATCGTTGAAATCGCGTAAGTCTTCTGCCAATTCTACAGAGCCAAATTGGCCTTTGCAATATACATGTTCTGCCGTAATAGGGCGTGCTGCTATAATGTCTGGCGCCAACTGCCACCCTTCAGTGCCTTCAATACAATGAGGAACAGGCAAATGTGTGCCTTCTTGGGTCTTTAAATAATTCTCTTCATGCGTATCCAAGGTGTAATAGATAGACCCTTCAAAAGTCTGTATCTTTTTCACTACCTTGCTCACAATATCTTGGGCTTCTGCAGAACCTAAAGCACCTGAAATAAAATCATTTTGCATATCTACTACAATAAGTACTTTATGTCCCATAAAGCCCTCCTATATGTTTCACCATTACTATAAGTAACATATAAAATGTTATATAACGTAAAATCGAACAGATTTTATAAGTAAAAAATGAATCGTTTTATAAATAAACTCTAATTCGTTTTTATAAATAACATCTAATTCGTTTTTGTAAATAACATCTTATTCATTTTACTTAGTTTATCACTTTATAGCGAATCCATAAAGAGCCACCTGATTGAACCTTTACTTCAATCAATTTAAAGCGCTTAGGTGTATCCGTAGCAAGACCCTCTGGGGCCGCAAATAAAGCGGGCGTCTTCATAGAACCATCAGCCGATGCTGCTATAACAACGCTGAGTTCATCGCAAAGACCAGCTTGAATGAAAGTCCAATTGACGATGCCACCGCCGCCTAACATTAAGGTTTCAATGCCAAATAGGTCTTTTAATTTCTTTACTACCAAAGGTGCATCAATAGTATCTTTACCAGCAATAATATAAGGAATTTGTAATTTTCGTAAAAACGCCTTATAGGCATTACTTACCTTCTCCGTCAAAACTTCCAAAACTTGCGCCTTAGCCCCTGCATACTCAATGGTATTAGTAGTCCAACCTAATTTACCAGATCCATCAACATTTACATAGAAAAAGCGCTCTGTTTTAGGCAGTACAAAATCCCCTTCTGGTACAGTTAGCGCCTGTTCATCTAATTCGGGTTTCTTATAAAAGGTAAAATTATCATCCGTTGTAATGCGCCCACACATCCAAGCATCGGCCTGGTAAAATGGTTCCGCCCCAAAGACGATATTATCAAACACCTCACCAGCCTTAATACCTTCTGGCGTATCAAAAAAATTACCCATAATCTTACCATCTAATGATGTAAGCATATGACAAAACATATATGGTCGTTCCATAATAGCACCCCTTCTATAAGGAAAGCACCCCACAAGGAGTGCTTTCTCTATTACCATACCAATTACTCAATTTAATTATAAACTAGCGCGTAGTACATCCACCACTTCATCACGAGTTAGCTTTTTATAGCCCCCTTCAAGAATGAAAGTCGCATCAGCAATGCCTTCAATCATATCTGGAGTAGCACCGAGGTCAGTTAAGTTCATAACTACGCCAATTTCTTTCATGTATGCTTCCATGGCATCAAGTCCTGCAAGAGCCACTTCTTCGTCAGATTTGCCAGCTGGATCTACATTCCATACATTCATAGCATAACGTTTAAATTTAGGAAGTCCTTCTTTTAAAATATGTTTATAGTAAGGTAAGGATACAGCAGCCAAAGTCATGCCATGAGTGGCATCCGTATACGCCCCTACAGCTTGGCCCAACATATGAACCATCCAGTCCCCTGGTTTCCCCATGTGAGTGAAAGTATTAAGCGCCCAAGTAGCGGTCCACATAATATTGCTGCGCGCTTCATAATCCTTAGGATTTACTACAGCAACACGAGCACTATGAATTAAGGAACGCAATAAACCTTCAATAACATAATCTGATGTATTATCATCCTTGCCAGAGAAGTATTGTTCTAGTAAATGGGACATAATGTCGAAGAGCCCAGCAACCATTTGGTATTTTGGCAATGTATACGTGTAAATTGGGTCCAAAATAGAGAATTTAGGGAATACATTAGGACCAAAAACATGGCCAATTTTTAATTTTTTGTCATGATTTGTAATAACAGAGCCACCATTCATTTCAGAACCAGTCCCTACCATAGTAAGCACTGTGCCCACTGGTACAATGTCGCAAGATACATCTTCCATGCGTTCAAAATATTTTTCCCATGGATCTTCTTCGCAATGAATGGATACAGATACCGCTTTTGCATAGTCAATTACAGAACCACCGCCAACAGCTAAAATAAAATCAGCTTTGCCAGCTCTTGCACGTGCTACCCCTTCATTGAGCTTATCAGATGTAGGATTAGACATAACGCCTGCATCCTCTACAATTATTTTACCATGAGCTTTTAAAATTGCTACTACTTTATCGTAAAGGCCAGACTTTTTAATGGAGCCACCGCCATATACTAATAATACATTATCACCAAACTTAGGTAATTCTTGATTTAATGCTTCTAAAGAATTTTCACCAAAATGAATTCGTGTAGGATTTTCATACGTAAAAGTGCCTAACATAATAACCTCCTCAATACTAATCACATAGTATATAAAATACACTCTTTACTACTTTGGGTAGACTTAATAGACTTTATATACTTTTAAAATACATCCTCCAGCAATACTTAAAGTATCCTTATATAATCTAAGGAACAGTAATGCTTAAAGTATCCTTATATAATCTAAAAATCAGTAATACTTAAAGTACCCTTGTATAATCTAAGAATACACCTTGAAGTCGACTTCAAGTCAACCCCTATAAAGCCGCGCCCATAGTATTTACTAAAACAATCTCTGTAATCTTGTTTTTCCCTGTATCATTATTTGTGTTCAAAATTTGTAATACCATCCATGATAATAATACGCGTTACTTTTTTGCCATCATTAGCAAACCAAATACCTTTAATTAACTCACTCGTCATAAATAAACGGCCATAAAACCAGCTTGGCTCAGAATATTGATTTGTCCAATTACGAGCCGACACCATCAAAGGCTGACCATATACTTCATATACTCGATCAATACTATCCCCTACAGCAATGCCGCGATAGGTCGTGGCATCACGATTTGAAATCTCTATCATAGTTATATAATCTTCACGTAGCATAGTCGAATATTTAATGCCCCCGTATTCCACGGACATTAAAGGACCATTACCAGGTAAATAATTCGTCTTAGTCGGAGTTCCCAAACTCTTTATAATATCATTAAATGTTACACCCATAGGAACACCAGCCACGGCCAACTCTTTTGCCTCCATATCACTACCATACCAGCGTCCAGGACGAGCTGACTCTGTAATTTGACCATGTACACTTCGCGCATCCACCGAAACCACCGCACTTGCACCAACGGCAAACAAAGCGGCCAATACCATTGCTGTAACCTTTTTCATACTGTACCTCCTCTAATCAAACAATCATTAATTACACAACGATTGCTAAAATAAAAGATAGTTAACATCCGTATATATAATTATTTCCATATGGTAGTGGCATATTCCTGCTTGATAATGTTTTTTGCTATAAACTATACCTTGACGCGTATTTCCGTAAAACAATGAAACGTATTCCCGTAAAACAATAAGGCAGCGCCTATCCCATGGTTATAGAAATTGACATCAAACAGACTTCTCGCTGTATGACCTGATTTCAATATGTCCATAAAATAAACGCTGCTATTATTAACTGCATTAGTCTAACAATAAATGTAAACTCATCTTAACTCTAAGCAGGCTACTATATTAAGTTGACTTCTTTTAAAATCGCTGCAACCCGGGCTTCCTCATCTTTACTAATTGGCAAACCAGGTGCCTTAGTATATGTGCTCATAGCTAGTCCTCGCATCTTCACAGCGGCTTTAATAGCTACAATAAATAAGTCAGTCACTTCGTACAAGCTCATTAGTTTAGAAATATTGCTGGCACAGGATTCCATAGTTTCAAACTCTTTTGCTTCATAGGCCTTATGAAGTGCTACAAACAATTCTGGTGCCACATTAGTCAATCCGGTAAGGGTGCCATCACCACCAGAGAAGCGATTTACTACATAATATTCATCAAAGCCAGATAATACACTAAACTCAGGATTAACGGCCTTTACGGCTTTAACCAAGCGGCGTGTATGACTAATATTATCTACCGTATCCTTAATCGCTACAATATTTTTATGCTTAGACGCTAATGTAGCCACTAATTTTGGTGTTAAATCACTCCCCACACGATCTGGGAAATTATACAACATAATTGGCAAAGTCGTTGCATCTGCAATAGCACCAAAATAGGCTTCTGCTGCTGTTTCAGTAGGCCCAAAATAATAAGGCGATACTATATTAAGTGCATCTACCCCCGCCTTTTCACAATAGGCTGTCAATTCTTTTACTTCATCTAATGAAGTGCCACCAATGCCTACAATTACTTGACAACGCTTATTAACGGTTTTTACAGCTAAGTCAATGATTTCCTTTTTTTCCTCTACAGAAAAGCCATAAAACTCACCTAAACTACCAAGAAATAATAAACCATTTAAACCTGATTCTGCTAAATGATTAATATGCTGTTGCATCGCTACAGCATCTAATTTACCATTGTCGTCCATAATTGTAATGACTGGTGAATATACGCCCTTAAACATACAAATCCTCCTCAAATCAAAAGGTACAGGTCTGAGCCTGTACCTTTTTTAATACTTTTCTATACAAACATATCTAATACAAGTACAAACACTAAGCCTGATATAGATGCAATTGTAGATAATACAGTCCATGTAGCAAAAGTTTCTTTTAAGCTTAAGCCAAAATACTCTTTTACCATCCAGAAGCCGGCATCATTTACATGAGATGCAATAGTACTGCCCGCGCCAGTTGCCAATGTTACTAGTGCTAAATTCGCATCAGTAGTAGCCAATACAGGTACTACTAAGCCTGCTGTAGATAAAGCTGCTACAGTAGCAGATCCTAGAGAGATACGCAAAATAGCTGCTACAGCCCAAGCGAATAAGATTGGAGAAATAGACGTACCATGGAACATAGACGCAATATAAGTACCTACACCACCAGTGATAAGGATTTGTTTAAAAATCCCGCCACCACCGATAATAAGAAGCATCATACCGATAGAAGCAATCGCCTTAGAGCAAGAATTCATAACTTCTTTAATAGGTGTGCCACGGCGAAGATTTAATACATAGATTGCAAAAATAATTGACACAAGCATAGCAATAGATGGATTGCCTACGAAGTTAACAGATTCTAAAACTAGGGCATTTTCAATATGTCCAATATCTTTAACAATATTAGCAATTGTTGCAAAAATCATCAAAATAACAGGTAGCATGGCAGATAGCATGCTAATACTAAATCCTGGCATTTCTTCATCTGTAAAGAGTTTAGGTTCACCAAGAGCTGTAATATCGCCTGCTTTTTCAAATACAGATGGCATATAGCCTTTTACTATTTTAGTAAATACAGGACCCGTTAAAATA
Organism: uncultured Veillonella sp.; assembly: GCF_937981445.1. Classification (GTDB taxonomy): domain Bacteria; phylum Bacillota; class Negativicutes; order Veillonellales; family Veillonellaceae; genus Veillonella_A. The sequence continues at coordinate 101,405 of NZ_CALJON010000051.1, forward strand.
ACTGTAGGGATGGCAATTAAAATACCATATAGTAAAACGCTACCCATATCAGCACCATATTCACCTGCAATAACAGTTGGCCCTGGATGTGGTGGCAAGAAGCAATGTGTAGCTAATAAAGACGCTAACATTGGGAAGCCTAAATAAATAGGTGCCACCTTCATTTGACGAGAAATAGTAAATACAATAGGAATTAAAAGAACAAGACCTACTTCAAAGAATAACGCAATACCTACAATAAATGATGCCACTACAATGGCCCATTGAATTCTCTTTTCACCAAAGGCATCAATTAAAGTCATGGAAATTCGTTGTGCACCACCTGCATCGGCAATTACACGGCCGAGCATGGCGCCAAGACCAAAGATTAAAGCAATATGACCTAATGTGCCACCCATGCCGGCTTCTAATGTATTAGGAAGTTTTGGCAAAGGGATGCCAAAGGCAATCCCCGCCAAAGTAGATACAATTACGAGTGAAATAAATGTATTAATCTTACATTTTGAGATTAAAAATATTAACAGTACAACTGCTACGGCAGTGATCAATAAAGGCATAATGAGCTCCTCCTATGGTTGACAATTATTTTTCAGCCAAAGCTTTCTTACCCGCTTCAAGTACTTCAATTATTTTATCCACATTATATACATTACCCTGCCATGTGCCACCACTTACATCTTGTAATGCAGCCCATAAACGAGTGTCGTCTGGTAAATCATCATCTTCATGTAAATCAGTCCGCATTGGACGTTCTGCTAAGATTTTTGCCCCTTCTTCATAGGATACAAGCTCACCTTCACGGCCAATAAAGTTTAAACTGCCTTCCAAGTTTACTGTATCTACAATAATTTCAACAATATCACCATCTTGTAATTTGCCAAGCGGACCACCAGCGAGCGCTTCAGGACCTACATGACCAAAGCAAGCACCTGTTGATACACCAGAGAAACGAGCATCAGTAATAAGAGATACATGTTTACCATATGGTAAATGTTTTAATGCTGAAGTTAATTGGTAGGTTTCTTCCATACCAGTTCCTTTGGGCCCGCCGCCCATAACGATAAGAATATCGCCAGCTTCTACTTTACCTACTTCTTTTAGTGCTGTAATAGCTGCTTTTTCAGACGTGAAGACTTTTACTTTTGCTGTATGTCTGAATACATGGTCATCATCAATAACAGATGGATCAATAGCGGTAGATTTGACTACTGCCCCTTCTGGTGCAATATTACCTTTAGGGAATGTTACTGTTGAGCCAATACCGCGTTTTTTAGCTTCCCCTGGTGTAAAAATAACTTCATCTGGGGATACACCTTCTGTTTTTTCAAGATGCGCACGACAAGCTTGACGGCGTTCTGATTGTTCCCACCAATCAAGGTTTTCACCTAATGTGCTACCAGTTACAGTCAACACATCTTCATGTAATAAACCAAGTTTACGTAAGTGAAGCATTACTTCTGGTACACCACCAGCCATATAAGCATATACAGTTGGATAGTTTACTGGCCCAATTGGTAATACGCTGACAAGACGTGGCACCAATTTATTGATACGAGACCAATCATCTACACTTGGGCTCTTACATCCAGCTGCATAAGCGATTGCTGGTAAATGAAGGAGTAAATTTGTCGAACCACCAAAAGCGGCATGAATAACCATCGCATTTTCTACAGCCTTATCAGTTAAAATGTCTTTTGTTGTAATACCACGAGCCGCTAAGTCCATAACAGCCTGTGCAGACATGCGTGCCATATCGCGCCATACTTGTTGACCTGATGGAGCTAACGCGGAGTGTGTAATAGAAAGGCCTAAGCCTTCTCCCACAACTTGAGATGTGCCAGCTGTCCCGAAGAATTGACAGCCACCGCCAGGAGATGCACATGCTTTACAGCCCATGGACGCTGCATAATCTAGAGAAATTTCATCATTAGCATAACGAACGCCAATTGTTTGAACCGTACCTAAATCTTCACCATCATTAGATTTTAAAGTAGCACCACCTGGTACAAGAATTGTTGGCTCATTATGCATACTTGCCAAAGCCATCATCATAGCTGGTAACCCTTTATCACAACCAGCTACACCGATAGTCGCCTTACGAGTCGGTAAGGAACGAATTAAACGACGCATTACGATGGAAGCATCATTACGATAAGGTAAGGAGTCAAACATGCCAATCGTTCCTTGGCTACGACCATCACATGGATCTGTTACAAATGCTGCATGAGGTACAAAACCAAGTTCAGCCACTTTATCAGCAGCTTCTGTCATCAAATCAGACAATTCAAAGTGACCATTATGTAAACCTACAGCTACAGTGCGTTCAGATGTTTTAATACCACCTTGCGTACTAATCAACATGACATCGCCATTGGCAAGTTTTGTTGGATCCCAGCCCATGCCAGCATTTACAGTCATACCGAACAAATTACCACTTGGAGATTCACGCAATAACGAATCAGTTAAAGGCAATTCACCTTTAGGACCATTCATAGATAATTTTGTGTCTTGAATGTTTTGATTAATACTTTCGTATAATGATTTGATAGCCATACTCTCACCTTTCCTTACTTACATCAACCTAAATGTACATAATTAATTATTTCGTACGTTATTTACCATGGCATATGTAATTTCTATTGTATGTTATGGTATTTACTTCCCTGTTTCGCACGTTGTGGTACTACTGCATTTCATAATCCGCTTCATAGGCTCTTTTATTGTCCGTATTTACGAACTATTTATACATATATCCGTACTTCATGTTTACATCATACGCAGAATGAAGTATTATGTCAATAGGAGATTGAAAAAATACCTATATCGCATTATGCAAATTTTGAAATTATATCGTTTTTTACTCTAAATCCTCTCTGTTTTATAAATAAGAGTATGCTAAAATCTATTTCCCCTTTATAATAGAGATTAACTATTTAATGACAAAGGATGTTTAACTATGTTCCATAAGCCAACAGAGCGCGTGCTCAGTATTTTTAATTTATTGTCCGGCCATCCTGAAGGATTGACCTTGACCCAAATTGCTCAACAACTCTCAATTCCTAAGAGCACCCTATCACCAATTTTACAAGAAATGACCTTTCAAAATTATTTACACTTAGATGATGACACTAGTTTATATTTCATCGGTATCTCTTTACATGCCATTGCTAGCTCCTATGATGTAACCAATGAATTAATTCCAAAAGTCAAAACTGTTATGCAGCGCATTACAGAGCAATCTAATGAAATGTGTCAATTAGGTATTTTAGAAGGCACGGAGATCTTATACTTGTTAAAAGAAGTCCCTAAAACTGAAATGCCCATTCAAATTATTTCTCATACAGGGAAAAAATTGCCTGCCTATGCAACAGCACTGGGCAAAGCATTGCTATCCTATTACACCTTGGAAGAACTTAAGGAGATCTACCCTGAAGGTCTTGAAGCCGTAACGCCTCATACAATTACAGATATGGATGTACTATGGACTCAACTTCAAGACATTAAGCAATCTAACATCTCTCATGAATCTGAGGAGACAACGCCTTTTTTATGTTGCTATGCTACCCCTATTACGCTATCTGAAACGGAACGCATTGCACTTAGCATTAGCTTGCCAGTCTTCCTTTGTACAGACGAAAAAGTAGCACAAATAAAATCACTTCTTATCGAAGCTAAAAATGAAATCGAAAACTTACAACTTTTAAAGAAATAATAAAAAATGCATGCCCTTAGTAGGACATGCATTTTTCATGTTAGTGTTTTGTTTTTGTTTTTTGTTTTGTTTGTTTTGTTGTTATGCTTTTAAAGATTTTTTAGATTTGTTTTGATTTATAATCAAACATCTTATTGAGCCAATAGGACTGCCTATTATAAACCTTTTACGAAGCTTTCAATCGCTTGTTGAAGTAAAATAAAAATTGCTACCACGTTTCAACACTCCTTTTGTCTCAAACCACTGCTCCTAAAATACAACTCAACACTTGTTTTTTACTGTTGTATTTCTTAGCACGTTGTTATTCTAAACTATAAAGTTACTTTACAGTCAAGCATTTAAAAAATTAAATTTACATGAAATTTCTATAGAAAATATTTCTCTATAAAATATCATACTAAAATAAACTATCATACTAATATAAAAAAGACTTCTTCATAAGCTCCAGTACTGATGAGAATTAGCTATACCTAGATATAATTAGATACGTTTAGATATATTTTAGATATGTTTAGTCTAATTAAATCTACTTCAGTCTAACGTATAAGCGTTTAGCCATATATGTACTGGGACAGTATGAAAAAGTCTTTTATTTTATACTATATAATTTTTTAGGAATGTAATATTACAAGGCCCCGCCTTCAACGGGCACTTGAAGCATGGAAAATAGCGCATCATGATCGGCTTCGTCAAAAGTAGTATCCAAGAAACAGGCATCCACTACATCACCACAAATCGTATAGCCATGCTCTTTCACCCACTGCAAGAGTGTTTCTAATTGCGTCGTATCATTAGGCCGGCCTGTTTTATATAGGCAAATGTAATTTCCTTCAGGCAAGGTAATCTCTTCCGCATCAAAATGGCCACTTTCTGGAGGTATCCGAATATAACTGCCACCACCATTTAATACATTACCAGTAATGACACTATCCTTTTTAAATAACATGCCATAGCTATAAGCCGGCAAGAATTCATGGGAATATAGTTCACGCCAAAGCTCCATAGATGTAAAATGAATATCTTCACGATCTACAGTAGCCCCCTCTTCAGCCCAAGGGCAGAAAATAATCTGCCGATCTTTGTAATAACGCAAGAATGGCTCCTCCTGAGGATGACTCGTAGCGGCCACGGCTTCACGATATAAATACAGGCGTTGCTGCAAAGCCAATTGCTTTCGCTCTAATTGTTCTTTTTCTTTGGCGAGCTTTGCCGCTTGTTGCTGTAACAAAACCACCTCGGATTGTAAATCACGGCCATTTAGATGGGCTTCAATCTCTTTTAAACTAACGCCTAAGGACTTCAAAAAGCAAATCTCCCTCAATACGGGAATCTGATGCCGTCCATAATAGCGATATCCATTGGACTCATCCACCACAACCGGCGAAAATAAGCCAATCGAGTCATAATATAGTAGCGCCGGCCGCGTCAAACTGTGAAGCTTGGCCATCTCGCTAATGCTGATTAAATTTTCGCGCATGGGGGACTCCTTAAAACTCTAATCTATTAATCTTTTATTGTATTACTTATCTCTGCTCCAATATCATTTAATGATTTATCATCTTTCTCTCGTTTCCAAGCCGTTCGTCCATTTGCACTCGCATAATGAACAAATGTTGCCGCTCCCGAAGGCGTGAAAAAAGATATATCTTCTATTAACTTCCCATCTTTTATTTTGTTAGCATATTTCTTTCTGTTTTTTATAACAGAATCTGGGCAGCTTTTAGTTTTTTCCATAACTACATCACTGCCTTTTAAAACTACAAACCCTTCATTAGTCTGTTTTCCGTAGGCAATGCATCCTTTTCTCTTTGTATAAAATTTATCGCTTTTTTTAGCAGAGCTTTTTGTACTCGATTCAAACATACGATAGCCCATAGTGAGTCATCAGTGGTTGTTACAAGAATAATGTAATAACAGAGCCTTTAATTGCCAAAACTATGCCCACTTTCTATTCATCACAATAATTGACTATTTACTTGATGCAATTTTATTTAATAAGGAATATACCTCTTGAGCAGAAGTTGCTTCTTTATATTCAACACCTTGATTTTTCAATTTCTCAAAGAATTTCCTTTGAATTTTCAAAATTTGTGTGTCAGATTCACGCTTACCACTACCCTCGGCTTTTGTTTCAACTAGTAAGTATACTTTTTGCTTATTTGCATTCTCAACAACATATATAAAATCTGGCGTTGTTGTCCCTCCCATATATTTAGGAACTTGAATAGCTCGTTTAGGCAATTTACCAAAAGTAATAACATTTGATCCATAATTTCGTTTCAATAAAATTTGTTCTGGATCTGAAGAATCATATCTAATTGGAGGTGTTTCATACAAAGATCTACTATCCTCGCCAACACTATCATCTTCATATATCCCCAATGCTGTAGCAAGAATATCTTCTTTGAAGTCTTGTTTACTTGTATCATATATAGATGTATTGGCTTGAAAATCTAACTTTTCATAATGATAATATTGCTCATATTTCTCTTCAAATTTAGCTTTAAAATCGCGGCTTAAATTATTTAATGTATCTTCATTTAAATATCGAGTATCACTCTTATACTTATTTTTTATAGTACTATATAAACTTCTATGAATCTGTACTGGTTTTAATCTTGTTAGTCGAGCTAATTTTATAACAAATTCACCATACACCATTCCTGGCAAAATCGTTTGTCCATATTCTAAAGAATAATCAGAATCTTGGAGCTTCATTTTCTGTTCTTTTCCCGTATAAACAACACTTTCCTTATTAAATTCCACCTTTTTTAGCATAAAATTATCATCATTATGCATGCAAGCATCAATTAACTCTTTTAATTCGGTTTCATTTAAACGATCAAACTTAATCATGTAACGATTAGAGAAAGTTTGCCATAAATCTCTCATTTGATTCCAATTAGATTTCTTCAACTTCACTCTATCTTTAGTTTTTAAACCACCATCAGTAATATGCTCTTTAGCAACTCTTGATTCTCTAAATACAGCAGGGAACATAGATACTAATTTATCAAATCCGCCCTCTTTAAAATCATTACTACGGTTAATAATATTAGCCTCATCTAACTGCTCTAGTAAATGATCTTTTGTTAATGAAGTATCTACTGCTAATATTTGATTAATTAATTCATCTGTCAATGTAACTTCATTTATTTGTACATTTACATCGCTATTAACTTGAGAAATTAGCTTCTGTGCAAAATCCTTTTCATCGTAACCAATTAAAAAGCTTAGCCGGCTATCTAACTCAGTTTGCAATAAGCGATGACCATTTTCATCAACAGGAAGTCTTAAGCCACGTCCAACCTCTTGTATTTTTGAATTTTCACTGCCAGATGTTCGTAACTTAGCAATAACAAATACATTAGGATTATCCCAACCTTCGCGTAATGTCCACTTAGAAAATAAGAATCGCCGTGTTTCCCAGTTTCCCTTCTCGTCTTTAAAAGATAACAGTTTTTCTTTATTCCTCAAAATGTCATCTACTTCTGCTTGAATCGCCTCATCACCACTTCCACGGTCTTCACTGAAATATCCAGCATGAACATTCTCTTTTAATTGTGCTAAAGTAGCTTTTAAAAAGCTTAAATATTCTTGTTCACGAGTCGATGTCTTCTGAGAATACTCTGCTATAAGTTTTTTTACTTTCTCAGTTAATAATCGTTCAAATATATTTTTTAACCATCCATCTTCGTCTCGATACGACTTTATTGAATCAATGAAGATC
>NZ_CALJON010000052.1 GCF_937981445.1 uncultured Veillonella sp.
AAAGGTAAATATCGGGAGCCCGTAACCGCACTGGCCTTCACCAATGTAGCATTATAAAAAGCCCCTTTTTGCTCGGTACTCCGCTTAGTGACTAATACACTAGGCTTTGCCATAACTCGTTTTACTGTCTCTAAGCTAGTATCTGGATTCCAAACAGTTTTCCCCCTAATCTGAAGGGTCTTATAAAATATCCGACTTAGATTATATGGATATTTACTGCGTTTTCTTGCTTCTTTAATAAAGTTAGCCGGACTCTTAGTAAATTTTTCATGGAATACATGGCCCACAACAATATTTAAATACGCATCTTTACCGTGATGTTGACTATTTAAAGAGCGCCATTTTATAAATTCATTATCTCTACGGAAATCACTCACATTTTCTGCTTTAACATAGCAAATATCTGTATCAGGATAAATCCGTTTGAGCAAATCTGTTACGGCCTTAATCGCTTGATTTGTTTCTACTAATTGGCGATTAATAAATCCAGCCAATTCATCATCTGTTAACGCTTCTGTTCTAGTAAGTCGCAAATATTTTGTTTCTGATATTAACTTCTTATCAAGCAAATACTTCCAGTGGCTTATATTCTGTTTTTGCCAGTCTCGATTAATAGGATAATTATTTTCCTTCGCCACATTATATTCTTTTTTAACAAGCACCAGATTATTAAAACTATCATCTTTAGTTAAACTTCGTGGATAGATATGATCTATTTCATATAAATCTGTAAAGATATCATCTACTGAGTCAATTCGATCGCCACTATACATACAACGCCCCATCTGTTGATAGTATAAAAATAGTCGTTTACTTTGGAAGTCTCCAGCATTACGATTTTTAATTTCACTCTTCCAATCATGACTTTCATCTTTAATAGCACTATATAATTCAGTTAAATATTTCTTTCTAGAATCTGTTGCTTTTTTCTCTGCCCTATTAGTGCGTGCTACTTCAACAAAAATCTTCTTCGGATTGCGCCCTTTCAGCTTAGTAATCTCGTCTAATACACGTAATGTTTGCCAAATAGAGCGTTTAACAGCTGGCGATACATATAATTCATCCACTACATCATATGATATAATACCGTCTTTATTAGCATAGTCTTCGCCTAATTGCGCTTCATTAAATTGTAATACAGCATCCATAAATGTATATTTAGAACTTAATACTTCCATAAGTGTCAATGGATATGCATTCATAGCCGTAATAATATTACAACGTAAGCCAGATTCAATCTCGCCTTCTAGGGTATGTAAAAATTCATAGGACAAACGGCCCCAATCTTTATATTTAAGCTTACTAATAGCTTTTACTTGCTCTTTATTTAATGTGCCTTTTAATTGAGGATCTGAATCTAATCTCTGTCTTAAAATTCGTTTTGCATCGCCAAATAAGGTTACATAATAAATAATTTTTTCTGCTCTAATAACATCAAAGCCCTGACCTAAAATTCTCACCATATCATGATATGATTTTAGATTCGTTTTTATTTCTCCATTGATTCCAGTAAGAATAAGGTCTTTTTCAGCATTCGCATCACCTAAACCAAGTTTACGTAACTCTTTTTTGATTACCTTTTCAGTTACCTTTCGCGCTTGTGTCTTAAATACATCTTCAATTAATAATAATTTTGTCTCCCTATCTAATGGCTTGCCATTGTAACGAAGCATATTCAATTCATTAAGTAACATGAATTCACTATACAACAATGACTGTTTAGGTAAAACATCTTGCCCCACCAAATATGTACATTTATTAGTCAAATTATTAATAAACGCTTCTGCAGATGCCCCTTCATCAACCTTATCAGTATAGTTCCAAGGTGTAACGCGCCCGGCCTCCTTACGAACTACCCATGCAAAACCATCCTTACCAGCCTGATGTGCTGGATTCAATGGACCAACAAAATAAGGAACTCTAAATTCAACAATTTTTTCTAATTTCTCGCCAGTAGTGTAACCCGTACTATCTTTTGCAGTCAAAAATGGGAACTTTGTGCTAGCCACCTTAATAATTGTTTTTAGTTCATCTAAATGAACTTGATATGGCACCGCCCCATTGTCTGTAACGCGCTGTAAAGGCAAAAAGGACTCTAGCTCAATTTCTTTTAAAATTTCAGACTTCACATCAGAATCTGGCAATATATCTAATTGTTCTTTCAAAAACTTATAAAAGTCTTCTTGAGAGCAGACATTGCCCTTAGGGTTTTTATTAATATAGGAAGGATAATTATTTAATGTATTAAATTTATTCCCAGATTTTTTGCCGAAAGACTTGAATATATCATGGTAAACAGCGCTATATTCTTTCATATTAGTCAAGTCTTTTAACTTTTTCAATTGATTTTTATGAAGCTCAAATTGTTCTACCTTATATTCTGAAAAGCCTTTTCCATCAGGCTTTACCTTATATAAAATCAATGTATCATATACACTTTTACATAGGTCAATGACTTCTATACGATTCCCTAGAATTTGCTCATAATCCCCGCGCTGCTCATCATATTCTTTGCCGCTAAATTGAATTGACTGCATTTCCTTAGCTTCTAATTTCAAATCTTCATCAGCAAATAAATCAACTAAATTACCTTTCAAACCTATAATAACCTTGGCTAATGCCACCGCCATTTTTTTCTTATCTTTATTAAAAAGCAATCCTATTTGTGTCGCCTTATCACTACGGCTCATTTGAGCATTTTGTAAAATGTCAATCATATTACTAATTACTGAATCCATATTAGCTTCATCATCAATTAGTTCCAAATAAGCCGAACGCAACACCTCTATAATGCCACTAGTTAAATTGCCGCCACCACTAAATGACTGCCCTTCATACAAAAAATTCCCACGGCTTTTAACAATATGGTGAATCGCAAGAAACAACTCGCGAATATCCTTAGGAGGTCGTTTCATTAATTCATAGCGTAAATGGTAAAATGTAGGATAGTCCCGATGAAAATCCTTATCTGTATAATTCTTGTCATTAAATAAGAAATACTGCCCTTTATTATGAGGACTCTTATCTTCTTGATGAGCTTGGCTCTCATGGAGACGTAAGTAAAAATAAGGATCTACCTTTTTAATCTCTTCATCAAATAATTCTTCCAACAAAGTCAATCTAAATTTACGTCGATTATATCGACGCCCTGTACTTCTATTAGTTCTTCGCGCTAAGGCTGGTTGCCCCTCTTCAAAGAGTCGGCTCCCCCACATATCTTTACCTTTAGTCTTCAGTAATTCATACTGCTCATTAGATACAGCCCAACCAACAGAATTTGTACCAATATCTAGACCGACAAAATAATCCTGACTATTAGTTCCTCGCTTGCTAGCTACTTGCTTGTTGCTAACATGATTGTTAGTTACTGACTTATTGTTTACTTGCTTGTCGTCCTTATGTTGCCCCATATGCGCCACCTCATTTTTTTTAGACTTCATTCTATTCTGATGCTCATTGCTGCATTTATTTCTTGATTTATTTCCCTAATTATCTATTTTTAGCAATTGACAATTCTCTAAAATCCTTCTATTATATACATGAAGTTAGTTTTGGATACTCTAACTTTTACACTACAAGTTCAAATAAAGATTTATCTACATTGCTCCTTAGGGAGTGCCCATCGTGGGCTTTCTATTTGAACAATAGCTCAGGTTCTTATGAAGCTGAGCTTTTTTATTTGCCCAGATAAAATACTCATAAAGTAAATGTAGCATCAAAAAACAAGCTGAATAAAATCAACTTATTTCAATTATACGCCTTAAGGATAACAAAAACAAATACTTATTTTTCATTTTTATCATGTATTGTTAAATGGACATTTACTCAATAAATCTTAGGCCTCTTTCTTAGCAATAATTACTCTTAGCAATGATTACTAAGGAAAAATAAATCAAAGCAGCAGTTCGATTAACATATACAATATAGAAAGCTGGTGACTCAATGACTGATCAAGAATTTATGGCAGAAGCCCTTAAAGAAGCCCAAAAGGCCTATGACATGGGTGAAATTCCCATTGGTGCCGTTCTTGTCCACAATGGACAAATTATTTCACGCCACCATAATCGGCGAGAATGTGACCATGATGCAACAGCTCATGCAGAGGTTTTAGTCATTCGCGAAGCCTGTCAACTCCTTGAACGATGGCGGTTGACCGGGTGCACGCTTTATGTTACTATAGAGCCATGTCCAATGTGCGCTGGTGCAATCATTAACAGCCGGATTGACCGTGTTGTATATGGCAGTAGCGACTACAAAGGCGGTGCCGTTGAATCATTATTTAATGTGCTCACACATCCTGGTTTAAATCATGAGCCAAATATATTAAGTGGTGTGTTAGCTGATCAATGTAGCCAGATAATGAAAGATTTTTTCAAAGAACGGCGTAAAAATAAGGAGAAGTACCCAAGAGGCTGAAGGGTCCGCACTCGAAATGCGGTAGGTCGGCAAAACCGGCGCGGGGGTTCAAATCCCTCCTTCTCCGCCAACTTATTCTTTATATAACTGATAATAACCTTTACTATTCAAAAGCCCCTACCTTCTAGTTAACTGCTAGCTTGGTAGGGGCTTTTTTAGATCAGAAGATAAGATACACTTACAATATTCTACATATTCCACTGTATCTTTCTAGATTACAAGAAATTTTGCTACATTTTCTACTCATTTCATAATCTCTTAATTTTAAAATGAGCCAGTAATGAACAATCATGAGAAAACTTCACCACCCTCTCACAGTTTTCACATATCAAATTCATTTTACTCCTTTAAGCTATACACATAGCAAGGAGGTCACCACCTTCCAAACAGGTGATTATCTCCAATTTAATTGCTATCTCCCCAGTATGTTATGACAAAGGAGTGTTTATTATGAAACGCAATACGCAAATGCACTTAAAGAAACTGATGATGCTCAGCGTATTAAGTGGTGTTATTTGGGGCTCTGCATCTGCTGCGGAACCAGCGATGCCCCCAAGTACAACACCAACTTTTCAACAAGGAGTAGCTGTTCTCGAAAGGCAACAATATGATGTTCGTCGAGAGCAACATGACGTTCATAAACAGCAAATGCCAAACAATAATGGTAGGAACTCATTCACCGACACTGGTGAGCACTCTTTTACCTATTATGATCGACTCCATCACAACACCAGCATGGCACACAGTCAATTAGAAGCCAATGCAGCTATATTCTTACATGCAATGGCTCCTGAAGGTAAAAAAGGATTTCCTCCTCAAAACCAACTTGGCAAAACGCCTCAAGATTCGTATCATATGATATCTCCTGAGCCTCCACCTCATATGCAAGGCCTGAGAGACTATCAAAGAGATTCTCATCAAGTGCAAAGAGGCCCTCACCAAGAAAACCCTCAGACCATTGATTGCCATGACACCGCTAAGGGCACTCCTCCTCAAAAGGCTCCACAAGAGCCCTCCCAAGAGAACTATGTTTTCTAATTAACACACACAACACACAACACACAACACACAACAAACAACAAACAACAAACAACAAACAACAAACAACAAACAACAAACAACAAAATGATACACAGTGATAGTCCCGCAGGCAAGTCTTGCGGGATTTACTGTTTTTTATTGTATATATAGCTAGTCCTATGTATAGCAGGTATGATTTATGTACTATTACGCTTAGTACGCTATTATATTACGTCATCCTCATGTCCAATTATATTGTGTCATATTACGCTTATTATACTGTGTCATATTCACGCCTATTATACTGCGTCATATTCACGCCTATTATACTGCGTCATATTCACGCCAATTATATTCCGTCATATTCGCTCCTATTATATTGCGTCATGCTCGTCCCCTATTATAAAATATAATTAACATAGCTTTTAAATAGACTATTAAGGGCGTCTTTCATTCACATAAAATGGTAGAAAGGAAGTCATTATTATCATGCAAGGTCAAAAAAGTAACCCCCATCAACTGGCCCAGACGATTCACCAAGCTCCATCCATAATTTACAGTGCTTCAAAAGATTATGAAACACTGGGGCATATTACCTTATATAGTGATGGCCAAGCTTTAATCGGCTTAACAATGCCCACCCAACAATACACACTGCCCCTCATTAAGACTGGTAAAGAGCGCACCTCACCGCCGGTGAAAGAGATTGCTTACTCAGATAGCTTAAATCATTCCGAATTTCGTGATGGTTTTGCTTGGCTAGATACCTATACCAAGGGCCAACAGCCAAAGGTATTTCCAGCTTTACATTTACTAGGCACTGACTTTCGTTGCCGCGTCTGGCATGAATTACTTCATATTCCCTATGGCCAAGTCATAACATATGGTGATTTAGCCAAACGCATTTACAAAAATGATACGGTCCGCGGCATGCAGGCCCGTGCTATAGGCGGTGCCGTAGGACATAATCCATTACCTATAATTATTCCTTGCCATCGCGTAGTAGGCAGCCACAAACAATTAACGGGATATACAGGGGGGCTTCACGTAAAAAAAGCCCTTCTAACTATCGAAGGCCTAGACATTCATCAGTACAAAGATGCGTAGACAAATCTATTGGTAGGAAATAAAAATTGTAAAAACTACAAAATCTTATCACTTTGTAATAACTATAGAGTTGCAAAAAAGCTGTAGATTCAGATTTGAATCTACAGCTTCTTATTTTTTATATCTTTAAAGCGCTTGGACATTTATATCATTTTTAAGAGCCAAGAGATTTAGATTACTTTAAAGGGCCAAGAAATTTAGATTACTTTAAAAAATTCATAAATTTATATTACGTTTAAGAATCCATAAATTTAAAGTACTTTAAAGCATCCATAAGTTTAAATCATTTTAAAGACGTTACAAAGTTTGTAAAGATTGGTATAAATGTACTCTTTTCTATATCAGATGTAATCATTACATATAAAATCGGCTCTTCTTTAGTGAGTACTAGGGCCGGTTGTACATGGTATACCTGTTCCATGCCGCCTACATTATACAACACCTTAGCACTTGTCATATAAGTAGGATGTTTTGTAGCATTTAACTTTTGTATAGCCATTAAATTATCGACCTGTACAGTATAGTCTAGCATAGGCTCTGCCGTGCTATCTCCTAAGGTCCCTGTTTTTATAAAAATAGGTTTCCCCTCATTACGCAACTCATTAAATCTCATGTTAAGCATAAATAACCCGGCATCAACGGCGCCTTCATCGACTTTTATATTCGCATCACCCATTTGAAGTGGCATGCCTGGCACTAAACTATACAAGTTTCTAAATTTAATAGCCACAACTTGTGCCATTTTACGCCCATCTTGATCCTTCATTTGCCATTGATATATATCAGAACGCTCTCCCAAACGGAAGGAATCAATCCAAGTTAGCAAATTTTCAGTAGCCTTGTACGTAGCCAGTTGGTCCCCGTATACACGAGCCGCATCAGTTGACATATTCATCACAGGCTTTTTACTTGGCGAATTTTTAGACTTCTCAGCTTGTACATACTCTTCAAAATCATTCATAAGATATGGCACCATTGCAGATTTTGAAAGAGTTACCATTTTTACAGATTGTGGCAATGTGGCAGTACCACCTATAACAGATACTTTCTGACTATCTGTTACACTCGCTCCCAAGGCCATTGATGTAAAGGCTGTACTCGCCACTAAAGTAGCGGTTACAATCCATTGTCTTACGTGTTTCATCCATTACCTCCTATTTAATGCCCCATACATCCTTAACAATTGGCTGCCAAATGGCATAATCCGAATCATTAATTACAACAGAGCTCATAACCGGGCCCCCCTCAGTAAAGTACAGGAATCCAAAATATGTCATAGGAATTTCAAAGCCATCAATCACCGTAGCAAAGCGGATTTCATTATAATAGCCCTGTCCCAATGTAGTCGTAACCAGCTGTTCCTTACTCGAGTCTACAATAATATTGGAATTCATAAAGAATTTAACAATCGTATCTACTTGTTTTTCAGCAGCTACTTCAACTTTATAGGGACGCACTGTCTTAGGACCTAAGTATCGGTCGCCAACTTTGAGGTCTTTTGCTACTGCCGTCAGCAATTCCGCTTTATAGGTTCTAATTCTTTCATTCATGGACTCCGCTGTATGAGATTGCGCGTGTTTCTTAACAGCCTCTGCTAAACGTGCATATTCTCCAGCTGGGGAATAGGTTACAGGTTCGTAATCTTTAGCCTGTGCTCCTAATTCTTCCACCCAATGCGTATTTAAGTTCTGCACATTAGATAAGAAATGTCGCCATTCCTGACGTTGCTGTATATATTTTTCTGCTTCTTTAGGCCCTAGATTTTGACTTACCACACGTGCTTCTAAATTCTCCGTCAATGCTGCTTGTAAATTAAAAGGCTCACCAGGTTTTGCCTGAGCTTTGCCTTTTTCCTCTAATTGCGACAAGGCCTTACCATACTCTAAGTAATGAGGCGTTAAAGCAAATTCCACAACATAGGCCGAATGCCATCCTTTCATATCGGATTTAGTCCATTGATGTACATTCCAATCACGCCAAATCGGCGCATTAAAATGTTGTAGCTCTGGTATATTTAATTTGTCTGCCCCAGCTAAATCACGAATTCCTTCCGCCATGATCTGATTATATTCAGCAGGCGTAAGTCCCGTAGCCAACGCATCACCGGTAACGGCTTCTGTGCGATGAAACACACCTTGCACATCCGTATAGCCTTTTGACATGGCCACATGTTTTAAATCACGTGTTTTCACACCCATAGGCAAGGTAATGGCTTGCCCATCTACAGTATTAAACACATGTTCATTATATGGTGCCTTAGATATAGGAATCGCTTTATCCTTTATTGCTGGAGATTTTAAAGCAGCCTCTGTAGTCGCCCCAGCCGATATAGGTGATGCAAAACTCTTCTTTGTATTTACCTCAGCCGACACAGACGAAACTAACCCCAGCCCTGATGCAGTGCCTTCAGCCGTTCCTGCTGATACAGGCGATGCAGTCGAGGCGAACCCAGTACCTGTAATAGCCACCGTGATGGCCAAGGTTAAAGCTAATTTATTCCACTTCATACACAATCTCCTTTCTAATTAGACTTAAATGTAACTACTTTATTACCATCGTAACAAAATCGATTAAGAAAGAGCTTTCACAAAGGATTCGAACTGAGGTGCAAAGGTAGTACCTTCTTTATCAGAAGTAAGCATTACATAAGCCACCGGCGTTTCCTTACTTAGCACTACCGCCGCTTGTACATAATAAGGCAACGCAAAACCATTCACATTAACTAGCACCCGGGTACTAGCCGTATATACTGGGACCTTACTATCTTTTATTTTGCGAATCGGTTTTTGATCTACTAATTTAACCTCATGATAGATATGTTCATTAGCCTGCACGAAAGATACCCATTGAGTGATTTTTTCATTTAAACGTCCTTCGCCTGCTAACCATTGTTGATTTAAAACCGGCAATTGACTATCAAGGATGCCTTCTTGCCACATGCCCACCATTTGCTTTGTGGTCTGTGGTGTTAATGCCAAGGCCCCTACCAATGCGGTTTTACGCCCTTCCTTATCTTGTAGCTGCCATTGATATACCTCGGTTTTCTCCCCTAGACGATAGTCTTCTATTTGCTTGGCCCGCTTTACAAGATTCTCATAATTTTTCTGACTTTGCTTCAACGCATCGCCAGTTAATAATTGATTCGTGCGCCAATGGCGAAGTTCTGGTCCATCAGCAATAGCTTTAACTAGGTCCGCTTCATATGTTTCAAATAAGTAAGGGATAATAACAGTATGTGATAATTTTTTTACGCTCATAGAGGTTGCATCAATACCTGGCAGGGTAACATGATTTACAGCCCCATTAAACGCAATTTGACTCTTTGTATTTCTTAAGGATTGTGGCACTTGCAGATTCATAGTAAAATCTGATTTTATCCTAGTACTCTCTTTGCCAATACGCCAAATCTCATCGATTTGTTTTTGCCAATAATTGGCATCTCCATCATTAGCAAAAATGGTAGTCACTACCGGTCCTTTTTCATCAAATCGGATTAGACTCTCTATATTAAATGGTACTTCATAACTATCAAAGTACAAAGCGCCACGGCTAGTAGAGCGAATCATAGGACCAAATTCTTCACTTTTTATTTCTTCATTTTTCACTACATCAAATTGAATGTCCGAAGTTTTTAAAAATTTATTTACTTCAACGTAAAAACGTTTTAACTTTTGTAATTTCTTTTGCTCAAATACGTGCAAAACTGGCTTTTGTTCCAATAACTGAATTTGATGTTCCAATTCAGCTACAACAATTAGGCCTAACGTATTCTTGTATATCCTAATCAACTCATTGGCCGCTGTCGCATCACTAATGTGCTGTGCCCCGCTCAAGCTTTTGACACTGGCTTTATAAAATGACTCTTTATCATATGTTTCAGGATATGGTGCCAATAAAGCCGCTTGTTGTTTAATACTTTGATCCACCAATGCTGCTACAGTCTCTTCAGTCACTTCGTTTTTCGTTCTATTACGTTCATCGCCAGCAATAGCCATAGAGCTTAATTCTGCCATAGTGGCTATATAATTTGTTCCCATACTAACTGTGCCTGATGACACTGCTTCATCCACAACTGAATTCGTATGATATGAATTCAGTTGTTGTTTCTTTTTCAAAGATTTTTCAAACAAGGCCTTATTAATGGCAAGTTCTGCTCTTTGCCCTTTTATAAAATCAGGTCCTAAAGCAAATTCCACTACATAGGCCGTGTGATACGCATCCTTTGTTTCACCTTGAAGTTGGTAGGCATTCCAATCACGATATACTTGCCCTTCAAAATTAGCTAGTTCCGGTATATTGGCTACCTCAGGCTTTGCCATATGGCGAATATGGTTTTGATATATTTCATTTTTTGTAATAGCAGGTGCCAGACTCAAGCCATTGACCACGCCACTAGGTGTGACAATACGCTTAAAATCAAATACAGTCACATTCTTTGGCAACTGAATTGACGTATTATCTGTTAAGATCATGTTTGAACTTACTAATCGAGGACGAACGCCATTGGATGTGGCCAATTTTGCTTGGCTCTCTTCTAGCGTTTTCATATAAGCCGGAACTTTAACAGCCTGGCTCTCCTCACCACTCTGCTTTATATTACTTTCCTTCGTATGTAAAGACGGAGCGCTCGTTACTACTGTATCCTGATTGGATTGGGCCGTTACTACTACTTGATCCATCGCCCCTAAATCTAGGGGACTTAAAGCTGCTGCATTAACACCTAGTGGGGCACTCCACAAGCCAGCTATTAAGGCTGCCGCTGCTAACTTAGCTTTATAATTCACTTTCATAGGCTCACTCCTTTAGGTCCTTTATTATCTTACACGTCAAATTTTTTGTCCCGCCCTGCTTTACGAAGTAATAATTCCTTCTTCAATTCATATAGACGATGACTAATATTTACCTTCACCACTGGTGGACGATTAAGTCGTAAATATTCAGGCCATAATAGTTTTATCTGTTCCTCTGCATAGTCTACAATTTGCGGTAAGCTTGGCATATTATAGACTAATTCACCATCTTTAAAAATAGGTACTAATAAAGGCACTACTTTAAAAGTATTGGCTTCTAATTGCGTGCATTTCCAAGGATACATAGCATTTTCAAATGTATATGGCTTAGTTTCGTCAATGAATTCATCATCTAAACAAATTAAATCACCAATCAATTTGCCATTCCTTTTACTGATTAGGCGGAGCACTTTTTTAAGACCCGGATTAGTCACCTTTTCAATATTTTCTGAGAACTTAATGGCTGGCACAAAACTGCCATCTTGATTCCACTGACCAGCGAGTTTATATACCCCACCTAAGGCGGAAGTGCCATCTGCAGTAATCAGTTTGGTGCCCACACCCCAAGCATTGATGGCACATTGTTGATTTTTTAAATCCGCAATGCGATACTCATCTAAATCATTAGACGCAAAAATAGTCGCATCATTAAACCCTTCTGCATCTAACATTTGTTTTACTTCTTTAGATAAATACGATAAGTCACCACTATCAAGTCGAATGCCATAGCCTTTAGGCATGGTGCCACCGCGGCGTTTCCGCACTTCTTTAAACACTTCAATGGCCGCTGGCATCCCCTTATGAAGGGTATCATAGGTATCCACTAATAAGACCAACATATTTTCATATTGTTCTGCATAAGCTCTAAAAGCCGTTAATTCATCAGGAAAACTCATAATCCAGCTATGAGCCATAGTCCCTACGGCCCGAATGCCATACTGCGCGGCAGAATACACATTGCTCGTGCCATTAAAGCCACCTATAATCGTGGCCCGTGCACCATATACAGCGGCATTGGTCCCTTGAGCACGGCGCATACCAAATTCAGACAAACTATCTTTGCCTGCAATGCTGCGAATACGTCGTGCCTTCGTAGCAATTAACGATTCATGGTTTAAATACATGGACACAGCCGTTTCAATAAGCATGGCTTCGTCTTTAGGGGCTTCCACACGAAGTAAAATTTCACCAGGAAATGCCAAGGTCCCTTCTGGTGCTGCATATACTGTGCCAGTAAATTTAAAATCTTTTAAATACGTTAAAAAATCTTCATCAAATATACCTGTGCTGCGCATGTACGCCAGATCTTCTTCATTAAATGATAGATTTTTTAGATAATCAATGACATGCTCTAAGCCGGCCACTACCGTATAGGCTCCATCAAATGGATTCTTACGGTAAAAGCGGTCAAACACACATTTCGTTCGATGCAAATTCTTCTTAAATAGGCCTTGCATCATTGTGAATTGATACAAGTCTGTTAGTAATGCTTTACTAATCACGGAATCATCTCACCCTTTCATGGGATTCTACGGATATTAATAAATAACCTGCTTAATTTACATTATAACTGTTTTGCCATATAATTGTTAGTGCATATTACCTAGCTGTATGTAAAGTATGTAAAGCAACTTATATTCTACATCTATGTTTATTTATAAAGGAGTCCTGTATGACTTTTGCACAATTTTATCGTCTATCACGGCCCCGTACGTTAACGGCTGCCTTCAGTCCCGTCATCTTAGGTGCCACCTATGGTAGCACTATGCACGAGTCCGTCCATCCTTGGTACCTTGCCCTCTTGTATGTGCTCATGGTATTAGTCTGCGTCATGAGTGCCCAAATTGCAGCCAATATTTGGAATGAGTACTTTGACTTTAAATCTGGCTTAGATTTAAACCAAGTGATTGGCAATAGTGGATCCATTGTTAAAGAAGGGATCTCCCCCTCGCGCATCAAAAAATTAGGTTATGTATTTAGCTTAGCCCCATTAATTATAGGCATTATATTAGCCGCCATAATTTCTTGGTGGTTCATCCCCATAGGGGCCATTTGTATCTTAATTAGCCTCTTTTATTCTGGTGGTCCAAAGCCAATTTCCCGAACACCCTATGGCGAGCTTGCTTCTGGTGTGGCTATGGGATTTGCCATTGTTTGTATCACCGCCTATACCATTACAGGCACATTATATTGGGACTTTATAATTCCTGCCATTCCTTCAACCATACTGATTGGCAATATTATGATGACAAATAATTTACGCGACTTTAGCAATGACCAAGCCCATGGACGTCGCACCTTAGTCATTAGACTGGGAAAAGATCGTGGCATCGCCCTATTACGCATGCTCTTTATAGGCGCTTCCTTATGGCTGGTACTTTGGATTCTTCTCGGCTATCTGCCATATTATGTACTATTAGCCTTTATATCCTTAATCCCAGCTTTTAAAAGTGTAAATATTTTAAAACTCTATGCAGACCCACTCATGACAAATCAAGCCATGAAATTTACGTCTATTAGCGTAACCCTGTACCATGTATTAACTAGCCTAGGTCTACTATTCACATAGAAAAAGCCCGATATTACGGGCTTTTTTTATTTCCTTATTTGGGTATAGGTAAAAACTATATATAAGTTGTGTAAATTCCTATAAGGCAAATAGGGCTTTTTTGTACTTCCTCACTTTACACTCGTCTTCTCTTCATGCTACAATGCATGCATATCAAAAATAAGTAGAGAGACTTCGTTATAAAAGCATTACGCAAAGGTGTGAAATTGGGATTCACACATACCGAGTACGGTCTTTGCCAAATCTTATCTAACGAATATATGAGAAAAAAGAGGAGGAACTTATTTATGAAGAAAATTTTATCCATAGCAGCTACAGCCATTCTCGGCAGTGCTTTATTATTAGCAGGTTGTGGTAGTGATACTGGCACAAATGCTGGCAGCGGACAAAAGGAAGTTACTCTTAAAGTCGGTGCATCACCTGTGCCACATGGCGAAATTCTTGAAAGTGTAAAAGACCAACTCGCTAAAGAAGGAGTTAAGCTTGAAATCATTGAGTTTAACGATTATGTACAACCCAATATAGCCTTAAACGACAAGGAATTAGATGCGAATTTCTTCCAACATATTCCTTATATGAATAAATTTACTCAAGAACACAAAATGGACCTTGCTTCTGTGGGACCTGTAGAAATTGAGCCAATGGGATTATATTCCACTAAAACTAAGGATAAGGATTTAAAAAATTCCATTCCAGATGGAGCTAAAATCGCTATTCCAAATGATCCAACTAATACAGGCCGTGCCTTACTACTATTAGAACATGCTGGTTTAATTACCTTAAAAGATCCTAATAATATTTATTCCACGAAGGAAGATATTGCTACTAATCCTAAAAATTTAGACATTGTGGAAGTAGAAGCCGCGCAAACGCCACGCACCTTGCCAGACGTATTTGCAGCAGTAATTAATGCAAACTATGCCTTAAGTGCTGACTTAAATCCACTTCGTGATGCCCTTGCCATCGATGATATTAAATCGCCTTATGCTAATATCATTACTGTACGCAAAGGGGATGAAAACCGCCCTGAAATTCAGAAATTAATCAAAGCGCTTCAATCACCAGAAACCAAAAAGTTTATTGAAGACAAATATCAAGGCGCAATTATCCCTGCTTTCTAATCGAAGATCCACTCCCCAGCCTTCCAAAAGACTGGATCTTACATAGCTAAAGAGTCGTCTCCTCATCCAGGTACATCGAGCAATCGAGGAGGCGACAAACTTTACATTTGTCCTCTCTGATGATATACTTTACAAAGGAATTACATATTATTATCAAGAGTGATGGAGGGACTGGCCCTGTGAAATCCAGCAACCATTCGATGGTGCTAAATCCTGCGGTATGAGCCGAGAGATAACAACAACTACTGATGGCGTTCATACTAAGGGCCATCATTTTTTACTTTAAGGAGGTAAATTTATGAAGAAAATTTTTTCTCTAGCAGCTACAGTTGTACTTGGTAGTGCTCTTTTACTTGCTGGCTGTGGTAGTGATACAGCTAAAAGTGGCGACGCTAGCGGCGATAAAGTAACTATTACTGTAGGCGCATCACCTGTGCCACATGGGGAAATTTTAGAACAAGTTAAACCGTTACTTGAAAAAGAAGGCATTGAATTAAAAGTTACAGAATTTACTGATTATGTAACACCTAATATTGCCCTAAATGATAAGGAATTAGATGCCAACTTCTTCCAACATGTTCCGTATTTAGAAAAATTTGCTAATGAGCATAATCTAAAATTAGTATCTGCTGGCAAAGTTCATGTAGAGCCAATGGGTATTTATTCCAAAACAATCACCGATAAAGACTTAAAAGCAGCACTTCCTAATGGTTCTAAAGTTGCCATTCCTAATGATCCAACTAATGGTGCTCGCGCTTTAATTTTACTTGAAAAAGCCGGCCTTATTACCTTGAAAGATTCAAAAGATATTGGTGCTACAAAAGCCGATATTACTGACAATCCTCGCAATCTTGAAATTGTAGAATTAGAAGCGCCTCAGCTTCCTCGTAGCCTTGATGATGTAGCTATTGCTGTTATCAACACAAACTACGCTCTTGAAGCTGGCTTAAATCCACTAAAAGATGCACTCTTCATCGAAGATAAGGATTCTCCATATGCTAATATCGTGGCAGTTCGTGCAGGTGACGAAAACCGCCCTGAAATTCAAAAGCTTATGAAAGCTTTAGAATCACCTGAAATTAAGAAATTTATCGAAGATAAATACAAAGGCGCTATCATTCCAGCCTTCTAAACTTCATAAAACGAATTGAGCATACTCATAGGCAATCGGGCTTGCTAGTATGTAATAAAAGAGAGGTGAACAACAGTTCACCTCTCTTTTGTTTATTCTTTATTCATAGCCTTCGGGCCAAAACTCTTAGGTAATAAATCCTCCAAAGTATAACATATAATAGAGCCATCCTGAGCTTCCAAATAAACACAATCGATGTCAAATTCCACCATAACTTGCCGGCAAGCACCACAAGGCATGCAAGGGCCTAAACTATCACCAGCAATGGCAAGGCCTGTAAACGCCCGTTGCCCCCTAGCCACAGCGGTTTGAATGGCTACGCGCTCTGCACAATTAGTTAAACCAAAGGACGCATTTTCTATATTGCAACCTCTTACAATCGTTCCATCAGCACAGCGCAAGGCCGCACCAACACGAAATTTAGAGTAAGGGCTATGGGAGTGCTGTTTGGCTATTTTAGCCTCTTCCATTAAAAGCCGTCCTTCTTCACCTTTAGTCATAGCGCTCCACCCCCTCTTTTGTCACTTTAGCTAAAATCAGGGGACCTATCTTAGGTGCTTCGGGTCCCATAGTAAAGGCACTTTCTAATAGTTGTGCCCCCCTTGACAAGAGTTCTTCCCTATCACTCTGCACATAGCCTAACACGTCGCCACAATTCACCATATCACCCGTCTTTTTTAGGATCTCAATCCCTGCCTTGTAATCAATGGCATCGCCTTTTTTATGTCGACCAGCGCCTAAGGCCAACGCCGCTTCCCCACAACGCTGTGCATCCATTTGCGTAATGTAGCCCGCTTGAGTGGATCTAAGGGGCAATCTATACTTAGCCTTAGCAAAATCACGATTTTCTAACGCTAAGGCTTGACCCCCTTGGGCCTTCACAAAGTCAAGAAACTTCTTGTAACCCCGCCCATTAGTTAAAGCCTGCCGAGCCAAGCTTTCACACTCTTCATAAGAGCCACGACCACCTAAAAACAACATATTAGCAGCTAGCACCAAGGATTCTTCAGTTAAGTCTTGAGGACCTTTATTTTGTAAGGTAGCGACTACTTCCGCCATCTCCAAAGCATTGCCAATAGCATGCCCTAAAGGTCGATCCATATCAGTTACTAAAGCTACTACCTGACGATTATGTTGCACGCCTATGGCCACCATAGTCTTCGCAAGTTCCAATGCATCATCTAGGGACTTCATAAAAGCCCCACTCCCTACTTTTACATCGAGTAAAATAGCTTGACTTCCTGCTGCTAATTTCTTGCTCATAACAGAGGAGCCAATTAAAGGAATGCTATCCACTGTCCCCGTTACATCACGCAAGGCATATAATAATTTATCGGCCGGAGCTAAAGCAGCAGATTGCCCTGTTACAGCAAGGCCGATGTCTTTAACTATGCGTAAGAACTCCTCCCTCGTGAGAGCTACCTTTACTTGAGGAATCGATTCTAATTTATCAATCGTACCACCTGTATGACCTAAACCACGGCCTGACATTTTAGGTACGGGCACGCCACAAGCTGCTACTAAAGAGGCAATAATAAAAGTAGTTTTATCTCCCACGCCGCCGGTACTATGTTTATCGACGGTAATCCCGGGAATGGCGCTCAAATCAATTTGCTCACCGGATTCGGCCATTACTAATGTGAGATTGGCTGTTTCTTCATGAGTCATGCCCTGAAAATACACGGCCATTAACCACGCGCTGACCTGATAATCTGGTATTCGCCCTGCCACATATTCATTGATTATATAGCGTAACTCGTCTAGATTATGGGTCTCACCGCGGCGCTTTTTTAAAATCAAATCAACCATATGCATACCATCACCCCATCTCAGCACTCACAGACTCTGACTTTATAAGCACTGGCAAACTATATCTTTATAAGTATTCACAAACTAT
This sequence comes from uncultured Veillonella sp., assembly GCF_937981445.1. Lineage (GTDB taxonomy): Bacteria > Bacillota > Negativicutes > Veillonellales > Veillonellaceae > Veillonella_A. The sequence continues at coordinate 18,053 of NZ_CALJON010000052.1, forward strand.
ATACATATAAATAATTACAAAAAAATCTTTTATAACCTATAATCTGCATCTACTAAAACTCTTCGTCTAAATGGTCCTTTAAAAGTCCTACCGCAGCACTGGCCCCCAAGCGAGTGGCCCCAGCCTTTAACATGGCTGCTAAATCCTCTATAGTCCGCAAACCACCAGCCGCTTTAACTGCCACCTTAGGTCCTACCGCCTGTTTTAGTAACTCTACATCTGCCACCGTAGCACCGCCTGTGCCAAAGCCAGTAGAAGTTTTAATAAAATCTGCCCCACCAGTAGTAACAACTTGGGCAATTTTTACTTTTTCCGTTTCATTTAAATAACAAGTTTCTACAATCACTTTTAAGATACGATTTGCACAAACCTCTTTTATTTGGCGGATTTCTTGTTCAATACAATCAAATTCCTGAGCTTTTACGAGCCCTAAAGGAATGACCATATCAATTTCATCAGCACCGTCTAATAAGGCCTGTTTCGTTTCAAAAATCTTGGCCTCCATGGACGCATAGCCTAAGGGAAAACCAATCACTGTACATATAGAAATAGCCTGCTTATATTTTGCTTTAACCGGTTTTACAAACATAGGAGGAATACACACGGAAGCCGTTTTATATAAAATAGCCTCTTCTACTAGTGCCTCTACCTCACTCAATGTAGCCGTTGGCCTCAATAAAGTATGATCTACATGCCTCAATATATCTCGTCCAGTAAATGACCCTTTCATAGTATCTCCTCCTATTTCATTGATTACTTAAAAGAATGACACTTGCTCGCCTAAAGCCGCCTGATTCATTTCTTTTCGCTTATCTTCAGTAATGAATGGTGTACGTTGCAAGCCAATGTTAGTCAGTAAAGCATCAATGGAGTCCACCTGTTTCTCTTTAGCCGCAGCTACTGCCACTTGAGCACATACCTCCGCATCATCTAATGCATAATGATGTCTAAATTTATATCCTAAATAGGCCCCCATCGTATTCAATTTATGATTTTCTAAATTAGGCCACACGCGCTGGGAAATCTTTACTGTACAAGCATAATACATATTAGGCCATTCAATATTATAATGGTCTAATGTGGCCCGTAGCACGCCCATATCAAAACGAGCATTATGGGCTAATAATATTTTACCTTTTAAATGATTTTCATAAATAGCCGGCCAAAGTTTATCAAAGGTAGGTTTATTAGCCACCTCATTAGGCTGAATTTGATGAATGGCAATACATTCAGGGTCAAAATTCATAAAAGGGGGCTTAATCAAACTATAGCCTCGCTTTGTAATAATACCATTTTCAACGGTAACAACGGCTAATGAACAAGCACTATTCGCATATTTATTGGCCGTTTCAAAATCAAGAGCAACAAAATCTAACATATAATCTCCTTCATAGTATTTTATAATTGTATAACTGTATTAAGTCTCATAAAAAATAAAGACAACTAATGGTTTTAATATAATAATAGGGTAATAAACATATAAACTATATTTTTCGATATAGCTTATTTACTATTATATACCAAATTGTCCTCATTAAGAAGATATATTCTGCTATGCGCACCAATAAGGTCGATTAGCAGGTTTTGTATGGAAACATCTAATACTAAAACTATAGTCCTAAAAAAACTACGTCTAAAAGGCTAATCCTAAAAAAGTCTGCCCCTAATACACAGGCGTTTTTATTTTCTTATAAAAGTCATTTGACTTTATCTATATTTTATGTAAAAATTATTTGAATATCTTTATTGTATGCTCACGCTTCGGGTCGTATGTGTCCCCGTAGAAGTGATCATAAACACTGTATAATCTAAAAGGAGGTTTCACAATGGCAGATGATAGACTCATAGTGGCTCTGGATGTGGCAAGCTTAGATGATTTGAAGCGTCTCGTTACCACCTTAGGCGATTCTGTATCGTATTACAAAGTAGGTATGGAACTCTTTTATGCTACAGGGCCCGACACTATCTCTTATTTACGGGAGCAAAATAAATCTGTATTTTTAGACTTAAAGCTACATGATATTCCTAATACGGTAGCACAAGGCGTAACCTCCTTAACTCGGTTAGGAGCCAAATTAATTACCTTACATAGTCAAGGTGGCCCTATTATGATGCAAAAAGCTGCTGAAGCAGCCACTAAAGCAGCTCAAGATTTACAAGTAGAACGGCCTAAACTCTTAGCTGTAACAGTACTCACTAGCTTTGACGAAGAAGCTTGGACTGCAACTGGCGGACAACTTCCTATTGCCAATCAAGTGGTCAAACTCGCTAAATTAGCTAAAGAATCTGGCATGGATGGGGTCGTAGCATCCCCTTTAGAAGCTAAAGCGATTCGCGAAGCTTGCGGCGAAGATTTTCTCATTGTTACGCCAGGCATTCGTCCTAGCTTTGCTGCTGCTAATGACCAAAAACGTATTGCTACCCCAAGCAGTGCCTTACAGGATGGAGCATCAAAACTCGTTATTGGTCGACCTATAACCAAGGCATCGAATCCACAAGAAGCTGTGGAGTTGATTATACGTGAAATGGAGGCAATCACAAAATGATGACAGAACAAGAAGTTAAACAATTATTAATCGATACGCAGGCAATTTTAGAAGGTCACTTCTTACTTACCTCTGGTCTACACAGCCCTATGTATGTAGAAAAATTCAATGTATTACAACATCCTAAATACACCGAACGTCTTTGCCAAGAATTAGCAGAGCGCTTCCGTGATCAAAATGTAGAGCTTGTAATCGGGCCAATGACTGGTGGCATCTTACTCGCTCATGAAGTAGGTAAAGCCTTAGGGACTCGTGCTATTTTTACTGAACGTGAAAAAGGCAAAATGACTCTTCGCCGTGGTTTCCGCATCGAGCCAGGCACACGCGTTCTCATCGTAGAAGACATTGTAACTACTGGTGGTTCTGTTCAAGAAGTAGTTGATGTAGTCAATGCATCGGGTGGCGAAATTGTAGGTGTTGGCTTACTTGTAAATCGCAGTGGTGGCAAAGCTGAGTTTGGCGTACCAAAAGAAAAAGTACAAGCCTTACTCAATTTAACAGTGCCTACCTACCAGCCTGAAGAATGTCCACTTTGCAAAGACAATGTGCCAATGACGGAACGTGGCAGCAAGCATATTAAATAAAATATAACTAATATAAAACTAAAAAAAGGATTGTAGAATTATTTCATTCTACAATCCTTTTTTTATGGAAAGCGATTGATATAGGTATTACTTTATAAAACGATCAATAGCTTCATTCAGTTTTTCTAAGGTTTCATGGTCATTCGTCTTAACCGCTTCCACTAAGCAATGTTCAATATGATCTTTCATCACGACTCGACTCACACCTTTTACAGCGGAGTCAACGGCAGCTAATTGGACGAGCACTTCACTACAGTCACGCCCTTGCTCCACCATGCGTTTTACAGATTCCAAATGCCCTATAATTCGCGACAGGCGATTGAGTACCGCCTTTGTCTGCGTATGAGAATGGCTATGACCATGTACATCATGTGCATGTGCTAAACCTGCCTCATGACCATGTGCATGTGCTAGGCCTGTCTCATGACTATGTCCAGACTGGCTACATGCCCCAGGGGTATGTGTGTGCTCTGTACTATCCTCATGGCTATGGCCTACTTTATGACTATGTATATGCTTATGATTTTCTTTAACCATGCCCTCACCACCTTGTAAATAATATCTATTATACCATCAAGGTTGGCGATTTACATAATGAAAGGCTTCTAATAATTTTTTTAACGTATCACTTTGAGGATTATTTAATAAGGAGGCGACCTCGCCAGTTTCAACTATTTCATGATGATCCATTACATACATGCGACTACATAAACTACGCACTACCTCTAAGTCATGAGTAATAATAAGGCCAGAAACATTCGATTCACCTTTTACACGCTGTAAATACGCTATAATTTCCTCCGCTGTATGGGGATCCAAAGCAGATGTAATTTCATCACATAATAATAATTCAGGACCACTCATTAAAGCCCGTGCAATGGCCGCCCGCTGTCCTTCACCACCACTGAGTTCAGTAATATATTTACTTTTATATGTAGATGAAAGTAGTACTTTACCTAAAGCCGCTTCCGCTTCCCCCTCAATAGTAGCACCTTGTACTTCACGCAAACTCCACTCTAAAGTACGCTTCGGATGAAAGGCACTCTGGGGCTGCTGAAAAATAGGCTGCATAATCTGACCTAACTGAGCCAAAGTTAACTTGCGAATATTCTGCCCTTTTATTTCAATACAACCTTCATAAGCATCATATAAGCCACAGGCGACTTTAAAGAGACTACTTTTCCCTGCCCCACTTGGACCAATAAGGCCCACCCATTCGCCAGGCATAACTGATAGATTCACCTGCTTAACCGCTTCAAATCGGTCTTTACCCTGCGTATAGGAGATGCTAATATCCTTCATATGTAATAGGGGACGCACTACTTTATCTGGTAAACACTGCTTGGTAAATCGCTCCACTTCATCGCCATGATTTACTATTATGTCCTCTGCCTTTATGTCTGCCGCTTCTATGTCTTCCTCTTTTATATCCTCCGCATTTATGTCTTTCGCTTTTATATCTTCCGCTTTTACGTATTCCTCTTTTACGTTCCTTCCTATGTGAAACTGCTGAGCCCCCTCATCAGCCAAAAGTTGGAGTTTCTTATCTTTAATTTCATAAATACGGCCCCCTAAATGAGTGAGCAGTTCTTTTTGATGTGTTACAAAAAGTAATGCACAGCCCGTCTCCTTAGTGACTTTTTTTAATAATTCAACAAGAACAATTTGACGTGTTAAATCCAGGGCCGCCGTAGGTTCATCTACAAGCAATAGTTCCGGTTGAGGTAGTAGCGCCACGAGAAGCGCGACACGCTGAATCATACCGCCAGATAATTCCTGAGGATATAAATATATGCTGTCCCAATCTAAATCTAAGCTCTTAGCTAAACTCTGACTCCGCTTAAGACCTTCCTCCCATGGCAACTCTATGGCCTTACAAATCTCTTGGATTTGACTTAGTAAGGTTCGCCTTGGCACAAATGAAGCGAGCCCATCTTGAGGCATATAGGCCAATCGCTTACCGCGAAGTGCATGCCATTGCGCTTCACTACGTGGTATGGGCTTTTCAAATAGCTTACTCTTATGCCACTGAACAGACCAGCTCGACTTTAATACACCACATAATGCTTTAAGTAGCGTACTTTTGCCAGACCCGCTGGGCCCTACTAGAGCAACGCGCTCGCTCCGTTTCACCATCAAATGAGCCTCTTCAAGTAAAACGCCTTCACTCCCCTCAATCTGCATGTGATCCAAATATAGCACGCAACCATGCTCATAATTTGTATGCTCCACCACTAAATCCTCCGCCTTATTTAACAATATCTATATCCTTATTGATTTCATAATAGTCAGAAGGATATGCTTCAAAATGAGATACATTTTGTTTAGTCACTAAATTCATTTTCAAAAAGGCCACATATATAAAGGCATTATCTGAAACTACTTGTTGCGCCATGTCTTGCAAAATACGCTGTCGCGCCATAGGATCACTAGTACGATCCAATTGGCCATCTAACTCACTTATCCGAAGATTTGTATAGGCCCCCACATTATCCACGGCGCCTGGTAATACATTGGTTTTAAAATAATACGAGCCTTCACCAGAAGGTGCCGTTACAAAAGCCTTAGCAAATACATCAAACTGTCCCTGTTTTAAAGCATTCATATAGGAATCCGTAGCATTTACTTCCACCTTAATACCTATGTCCTTCAAAGAGCTTTGTGCCATTTCGGCTAATAAAGGCAATTCCTGTCTTGATGTATACGTAAGCCAACGAATTACCAAGGGCTGACCATCTTTTTCTACATAGCCATCGCCATTTGTATCTACATAGCCAGCCTCAGCCAATAATTGCTTAGCCCTTTCTTTGTCATACGAAGGTACTTGCAAACTCATTTGCCCGAGCCCTATGGTATTAGGAAATGGACCCGCTGCAATTAAGCCATTGCCCTTTAATAAGACGGTAACAAAATCTGATTTGTTAATCCCTTGCGCAATGGCTTGGCGTACACGATTATCTTGTACTGCTGATGATTTAAAATTAAATGCAATCTGATATACCCTAGAAGTAGCAGCTGAACTAATGTGATAAGCTGTATCTTGTTCAAATAAATTTATACTACTATAAGGCAAGCCCTGTGCCGCATCAATATCGCCCCGTTGTAAGGCCATCGTCAACGTATCTCCATCAGTAATGCGCTGTACTTTTACACCTTCTAATTTAGGCATGCCACCCCAATACGTATCATTGCGAACCAAAGATACAGTGCTATCTGTAACTTCGGTGGCTTTAAATGGTCCAGTGCCTACTACAATGCGATTCGTCTCCCCTTCGGCAACATCAATAATAGCACTATAAGGGTCGGCTAAGTACGTAAGCAACACGGTAGCCGGATGCTCAGACTGAATTGTTACTTGCTGCCCTTGTGCTGTAATCTGGCGTATTTTTAAATCCTTAGACGCCCGATCATGATTGGCCAATACAAACTCCAATGAGGCTTTTACAGTCTCACCAGTTAGGGCCTTACCATTTGAAAAGGTAACTCCCTCCCGTATATGAAAACGAATCGTATGAGGGTCAATCATTTCATACGTATCTGCTAGCCAAGGCTGTACTTCCATTTGTCGGGAAAATTTTACTAAAGTCTCTGCCACACCATAGCGTATGGCACTCCAGCCTTGATACGCCACAGCAGGATTAAGCCCTGCATTTTCCATGGCAGGACCATAGGCTGTTGTACCATAATGTAATATTTTCTTATGAGAATCATCACCGCTGTTAAAACCACATCCCAATAGAAGCACACTGATACTACTTACTAGTACAATGCTCCGAAGAATGTGTCTCATCGTTTTCTTCATACCTGCCTCCTCCACTCTTCACTAGCTAATTGTATAGCCCCTACAGTTAGCACTAATCCTAAGCCAGGGCCTAATACGAGCCATGGCGCTGTTTGCATCACACTGCGGCCCGCACTGAGCATACTCCCCCATTCAGGGGTTGGGGGCATAGCACCTAAACCTAAAAAGGAAAGCCCCGCTAATTCCATTAAAACAACCCCCATATCAAGAGCTGCTGTAGTTATTAAAGCATGTCCAATCATAGGTCCTATATAATGCCACGCAATATGAAAGGTGCCATGACCTTCTAATTTAGCAATATGGATAAAAGGAGCACTTTGCAAAGACTTAGTCAAACTCCGTGCTAAGCGCGCATATTTAGGAATATACAAAAAGATAAAAATATAGGCTACTTTATCTAAACCACCACCTAATACGGCGGCTAGTGCAATGGCCAGTACTAAGGTGGGCAAAGATAAGAATAAATTGCCCATGCGTATCACGAGCCAATCCCAAAGCCCCCCTTTATAGCCTCCTAAAATGCCGGCTATAGCGCCCACTACTGTAGCTACGCCTACAATACACACAGTCGTACCAATAGTTAAACGTCCTCCTAAAAGAACCCGCGCTAATACATCGCGACCATATTGATCCGTACCTAGCCAATGTGCACTGGATGGACCTTGCAAGGCATGCATTAAATTTTGCTCATATGGATCTTGTCCCCCCAAGAGCGGCCCCACAGTAATTAAAAGAAGAACGACTACTAAAGGAATAACATACTTTTTATTCATCACTAGCCCCTCCTCGCCACTGTGGATTCAAATGCTGCTGCCATATATCAACTAAACTATTTAATACGATATAAATCATAGACACCCATATTACATAGCCCTGCAATACAGGATAATCACGGCTCACAATAGCATCATAGGCTAATTTGCCAATCCCATCCCACATAAATATAGACTCTACTATGGTGACTCCACCAAGTAAGGAGCCACAAGATAATGCCACTAAAGTCAACAAGGGCGGCCAAATAGCGGGTACCAAGGTATGCCATACAATGGTCCGCCAAGATAGCCCTCGTGTCCGCTGTGCCAAAATATAGGGCTTACTTAGCTCTTCAAGAGCCAATGTGCGGACTTGTTGAATGTATTTAGCACTCATACTAATAACCAATGTTATGGTTGGCAAAATAAGTCCTGTCACGCTATTAGATTTGGGAATTACTGGTAAAATAGTAAGTTTTAAGGCCACAATATAAATGAGTAACAAGGCTATAAAGAAATTAGGTAATGAATTGCCCAATATAGTCCAACCGCGCAATAGGGCATCATAAGTAGAATGGGGTTTCAAGGCCCCTAAAATGCCCAAGGGTATTGCCAATGCAATGGTTAATCCTAAGGATGTAGCCATTAAACTTAATGTGGCAGGAAGGCGGCTAGCCAATAAATGACTCACTGGTTCTCCATTTACATAGGAACGCCCTAAATCGCCCGTCCCGACTTGCCCTACCCAAGTTATATATTGGGACAGTATAGGCTTATTTAATTGTAATTCTTCGCGCTTAGCAGCCTGTGCCTCATAGGATAAACTCTGTTGCTGGGAATATACTACATCCACTACATCATCTTGTGTGGTATGCATAAGAAAAAATGTAAGCGATGTTATAATTAGTAAAAATACCAGCCCTTCACCAAGGCGGCGCCATACTCTAATCCACACAAGCGATCCTTTCCCGTTGCCCTTAGCAACGATTACTATTACTTTATAAAATCAAATGCCCTATTATGAACTACTATATTTTCAATAGCCTCCTAACACTATCTATTACTCTCTAGTGTAATCGGCTAACACTATATTGAAAAGCCACCCTAGGGGATATAATTACAAAAATAACCCCCAGCCCCGCTTACAATATATGCTAATTTTTCGTATAATCAATACTAACTTATTGTATCATATACCTTATATGACTTATACCTTATATGACTTATACCTTATATCCGCTACATCTTATATGGTTATAAATTGTATAAGCTACATCTCGTATAAGGCGCAGATTATATAAGATACCCTATATGAGGTATAGCTATAATGTAATTGTAATTATTAGGAGTTTTTTATGGATTTATTACATCAAATTGAGTCCTATTGGGACAAGCGCAGCGCTGATTTTAATACATTACGCCTGCAAGAAATGAATAGCCCTAATGGCAAGGCTTGGTATCAATTAATTATGAGCCAGCTTCCGAATAAAGCTAAACTTCGCGTTCTCGATGTTGGTACTGGCACAGGTTTCTTTTCCTTTTTACTAGCCCACCACGGCCATGATGTATTAGGCATCGACATGTCTCAGCAAATGGTAGACCATGCCCAAGCCAATGCCCTTCAGTTTAAAAGTTCTGCTCAGTTTGAAAAGATGGATGCCACTAAATTAAACTTTCCTAACGAAGAATTTGACCTTTTAATTAGCCGCAATGTAACTTGGACACTTCCTGACACCGAAGCAGCCTATGCCGAATGGCTTCGCGTCTTAAAACCACAAGGTTTACTTTTAAACTTTGATTCTGACTATGGACAAACAACCTTTACTAATACGAAAGGTCATGTACATGAAAATATGGATACGACGGTTCTTGATGAATGTACAGCTATAAAAAATGCCTTACCTATTAGCGCCGAAACACGCCCCCAATGGGATGAACGAGTATTAAAAACCCTGGGCATTTCTAGCCTTATTATTGAGCCTAATATTCGGCCCCTTGTCCAATTAGATGACAAATTACAATATGAAGACGTACCTATTTTTATGATTAAAGCCATAAAATAAATAGCATTTAGCTGAATTATGTCAATAATCTAAAAAACTAACAAAAAGCCTAATCAATGAGTGCTCAACCGAAGCATCACTGATTAGGCTTTTATTATTAAATTAATTGCCTAGCTTCCACTATAAACAATGTATGACCTATGATTCCCAATTTTTACACACGTCCACCCAGCGAAGTGAGTTGGAATGTTCTTCTAACTCCTGCGGTGTAAGGCGAATCGCACTATGTCCTGTGCCCGCTGCTGGATATACAATATCAAATCGCTGCAAGGAAATATCCAAATAGACTTTTACATTAGGTTTAATACAAAATGGACATACGCCTCCAGGGGCATGTCCAATATAGCCCTCCACTTCATCAGCATGAATCATCTTGGCCTTACAATCAAACTCTGCCCTAAATTTATGATTATCTACTTTAGCATCTCCAGCCGCCACAACTAAAATAGGCTCTCCATTAGCTATGAAGGACAATGTTTTAGCGATTTGCTTAGGTTCGCAGCCCACCGCAATAGCAGCTGCTTCAACAGTGGCACTATTTTGACTTAAATCATGCACTCGATCTCCTAATCCATGGTCCTCAAAATATTGTTTAATTAATTCAAATGACATACAGTTCAGGCCCTCTTTCTCTTACGCTTTCCCCGTTTTAGGTTATTTACCATTTATTTTACTACACATTTCTAGATATATGTCCCTACTTTATATGTAGCTCTGCCGTAGCATATAAAGCAACTTGACCCGCTAATTTTACGCGGTCCCCTTCCATTCGGCAATATAAAGTACCGCCGCGCGGTGATGCTTGATAGGCCGTAATTTGTGATTTTCCCAATTTTTCAGCCCAGTAGGGAACAATATGGCAATGCCCAGAACCACATACAGGATCTTCTGGTACAGCTAATTTAGGAGCAAAGGAACGAGATACACAATCAACGCCCTCTTGTAAAGGCATCATTTTACCGCCTGCTTCATGTGGAGCTTTCCTTTTGTTAAACTCTAAATCATTAGTTGAATTACCAGTTAAGTCATTAGCTGAGCTACCGATTGATTCATTAACTAAACTATCAATTGACCCATTAACCAAACTATCATCTAATTCATTAACTAAACTATCAGCTGACTTATTAGCTAAACTATCAGCTGACTTATTAAGCAAATCAAGTAGTTCAGTTTTAGCCGTAACATGACAGAGCAAGCCGTCTAACTCTTTTATTTTTTCTAAATCAGGCGACAAATCTACTACCATCTCAGGTAACGGCAAAACACAAAGTAAATCACGCCCCATATAGGCTTCTACGGGCCTTACCCCTAGGGCCTTCTCCATGGCGTCAGTTACTTCTACTTGAGTTAATGAATAGGCAGGAAAATCCATTTCATATAGGGAACCTTTGCGCTCTACTACTAAAGGACCACTGAGTGTATCAAAGGTAATCTGCGGGGCATCTTTGTCATAGAAATTCATAAGCACATAGGATGTACCTAAAGTCGCATGTCCACAAAGGTCAATCTCCGCACTTGGTGTAAACCATCTAAGTCTATAATTACGCCCCTCTTTAACAGCAAAGGCCGTTTCAGATAGATTATTCTCTTTAGCAATATTAAGCATCATATCCTCGCTGAGCCACTCATCAAGAATACACACAGCTGCTGGATTGCCATGAAATATCGTATCAGTAAAAGCATCCACAATATACTGTTTCATGCGCTGCCCTCCTTTATAAGAGTTAATATCATTGGTTTATTAAAATTAAATTTATTATAGCACCATATATAGAAGGCGTACAATTGTTTTGTAGAAAAATACAATATAAAAAATTCCGAGCAATCCAATAGATTACTCGGAATCACAATCTACCATATTATAAAGTTTTATAAACCCAATCGACTTAATTTTATAAGCCTAATCGCTTAAGCTTAATACTTAATAAGACTACGGCCTATAAGCTTAATAAACCCAGTCCTAATAAATCTTTATATCGTAAAATGTACCGCATCAGTTTAGTCACGAGGAATAATTAACTGACGGCGCACCACTTCTTGAGAATGTTTAGTAAAGAATTGTAATGCCACTTCAGGGAACATAGCATAGGTCAAGACATCTTCATCAGTAAAGCCTTGGAACCCCTGAGTTTCTAATTCGCGACGGTATTTGTCCAATTCTGGTTCTACTAAATCAGCTGGGCGGCAAGTAATTGGCGCTTCATCTCCAATTAACTTTTTCTGCACATCTTCATTAATAGGACCTGGTAAGCGACCATATTTACCACGAATTAAATCTTTAACTTCTGTTGGCGCCATATGATAACGATCTAAGCCATTAGCCATAAAGTTTACATTCATCATAGCCATAGTACCTACAATTTGACTCGTTGGTGTTACCAATGGAGGGTAACCAAGATCGGCACGAACCCGTGGCATTTCATCCATCACATCAAAGAATTTATCTTCCATACCCATTTCTTTTAATTGATTACGTGTATTGGACATCATGCCACCAGGAATCTGATAATGGCGCACTTCAGGCAATACTTCATGCGCTGGAGTCAAACCAAATTCAGCAGCGATTTCATTACGCACGCCACGGAAGTAAGTAGCTAATTCACGCAATACATCTAAGTCTAAACCAGGGTCATATTCTGTACCACGAAGCATTTCTACTAAGCTTTCAGTAGCTGGCTGTGAAGTGGCATGCCCAAATGGACTCAATGCAGTATCCACAATATCAACACCCGCTTCAATCGCTTTTAAATACGTAGCACTGGCAAGACCACAAGTAAAATGACTATGAAGGTCAATGACCATATCTTCGCCTAAACGTTTCTTCAACTCTTGAACCAAGGATACAGCATCATAAGGCGCTAATAAACCGGACATATCTTTAATACATAAGGAGTCAATCCCCATGTCTTTTAATTGTTCTGCCACACTAACAAACATATCATTTGTATGTACAGGACTAATTGTATATACGATGGTGCCTTGTACATGAACGCCACATTTATTGCCCGCTTTAATAGCTTGTTCCATATTGCGAGGATCATTTAAAGCGTCAAAAATGCGAATGCGATCAATGCCATTTTCCTTTGCCTTAGCAACAAAGGCTTCTACTACATCATCTGCATAATGCTTATAGCCTAATAGATTCTGACCACGCAATAACATTTGTAGTGGTGTATTTTTTAAATGACTCTTTAAGACGCGTAGGCGATTCCAAGGATCTTCATCTAAGAAGCGTAAGCAACTATCAAAAGTTGCGCCACCCCAGCACTCGAGTGCTTCATAACCTAAAGAATCGAGCTGTTCTAGGGCTGGTAACATTTGGCTAGTGCGCATGCGCGTAGCCAAAATCGACTGATGACCATCACGAAGTACGGTCTCCATAATTCGGATTTTTTTTGATTTCATGCTTAAACTCCTTCCAAAAACATATGGGGTTGGTTTTCTTATTTAACTTGTTTAGGTGCCGTTTCTAATACAATACGGCGTCCATCTTTTTTAACTTGTACCGAAAAATCCCCATAGCCATCTTTAAAATATTCCATTTTTATATCCAGTAATAACTTTCCAATTTGTGTTTCAATTTTTTCAGTTAAAAACTCTCTATAAAATGCCTCCTGGCTATTAGGATTGGTGGATTTGCTCTTGTGAATAACAGGGCGATTGCGCTCTTCTTCACCACGGAGCATGGCCGTTTCAAAGCTTTCCTCTTCCACTACATTTTTAAACATATCCGCATCGCTAAGGCCTTTTTTAATTTTAAATTTAGCCATTCTATCTCCTACTTTCCAATACCAACAAATAACAGCCTAACACTGTTATTTGTGAAAGTCAAATGCCCTTATTAAGGTCCTTAAGACCATCTAATCTTTGCTAAGTCTTATTACGTACACAGCAATAGCTCCCATGAGTACAAACTACTAACTTACAAAATATACACTAATAGCTTGCAGAGTATTCACTAATAGCAACTTTTGGCAACTTATTTAACCTCTGTCCTTGATTATATGTTCACACTAATAGCTTGCAGCGTATACAACAACAACCGAGCTAACAGAACAACTATCAGAACTAGCGTTTTTTACTAGAGTCGCGGTCTTTGGAGTTACTGTCTTTAGAGCTACTATCTGTATCGTCTTTCGCCCCATCAGTACCACTTGGCAAGGTGTTATTTTCAATCGCCGTAACGGTAATGGATTTTAAATCCTGTGGACTATCAAATGTTTTCATGGTTTCAAAGCCCACTCCTAATTGACCTTTGCTAACAGATAACGCTTCATCATCTTCATTAACTTTAGCAATATAAATATTTTTAGCCTTATCTACACCAATTAAGCGATAACGGCCAGGAGGATTAATTACACGCCAACCCCCTTCAGTGCCATCAAACATAAACACATCACCGGTACGAACATTATCGTAGAAGAAATTATCTTCATCATAGAACACGGCAATGCGACCAATATTGGAGGCTTGCATGTACACGCGTCGCGTATCATAGTTAGCATCAGTACGATAAATTCGATATGCATTTTCAGCTACTTTTATTTTCATATATACCACATTAGTAGCCGTTGAGAAAGCGGCATCAACAATTTTACTGCCCGATGGCAAATCTTCCATGGCTGTATCTACTTCGTGGTCTGGTGATTCAGGGTCAAATCGAGCTAATACAACATTATCTTCTTCTCCACCATATAAGCCCATAATTGCTAAATCACGGTCAGGCAACCATTCAAAATAGCTTACGGAGCGCCCTTTTAAATCAATATTTACAGGCTCTTTCTTACCTGATGTATATACTCTTACACTGTCCTGTGTAATAACAGCCATGTATTTATGACCTTGGGAATAATATTTACTGCCTTCACCTACATCAGGGAAATTGCCATCCTTATCCTGATTTTCACTAGAACTTACAGCAAAATCTGTAGTAGGAGCAAAATAAATTTGATCTAAATAATAATAAATACCACCTTGTAGCGCTAAGCCCAGCACAAAGGCGCTCATTACTTTTCCAAATGAATTCATAGGTCCTCCTATTTCACAATAAAGGCCGTAGGAATCATCCGTTCGCCCAATAAATCAGCAGGTTTATTAACAACTTTACCATTATAATACAAGGTCGTACTGGAACCACCATCTAAGTTCGCTGCAATATAAGCACCTTCTGCGTATAATACATCCTGCACATCTCGTAAGGTAGCACCGGTGGAATAACCTGGTTGACGACCATCAATAACTAAAAAGAGCACCGAGCCATCTTTCTTCTGTCCAATTGCTGTACGAGGACCAATGCCCCAACCACCATCACCGTCAGTGATCATTTTCTCACCGTCTACAATAAGTGGTGGCCCAAAGGTAATTCCTTCCATAGCATTCATATCAGCGAGCTCTGTTTTATTATAATTACCAGCTACTAGATTCCCCTCTTTTGTAAAGCCTACAAAATCAACGGCTTCATCAGGTCCTACATCCTTACCGATAACATACTCACCGTCTTGTAAAATAAAGCCATAAGGCAAACGCCCTGTACCGGTACCATTAGGATCATGGAACCCACCAGCATTAATAGCCGCCACCGCATCATTATCTTTGGCAATATTACTTACAGTTTCACCTTTTTCCTGAATATTTTGGGCCGTTGCTACCTTCACACGACGAGGGTCTGGAATTTCTAAAATATAGCCTACATACCGAGTGGATTCAATTTTACGTAATTTTAAAGTTGAATCTTCACGCGCTTTAAACTTAAATAAGTCCTGACTGCGCACAGTCCCTACAGTCCCTACAATCATATTGATTTCATCCTGATCAAATAACCATGTAATATATTGTGGATGGCGGGACCGCATAATAGCACCTACAACAGTGCGTTTTAAATTATCAAAGGGCCCAAATAGGACCACAACCGGCGATGTAATAGCAGTAAAAAGAAAGATCAGGATAATGAATTTTACCCAGCCTTTACTAAAGAATCGTTTCATGCGTAACTCCTCTATCTCTTATAAATCTGTATATGTCTCTGTTGTAATACGCTCTTTAAAATGTTCAATATCAACTGCATTACCAATCCAAATTCGTTGTAATGCATAAGGATTATCGCCTACATGTACCCAACCAGGATTCATCGTAGTAGCTAATTGGATGCCATTCTCCTTAGCCACTTTTTGAGTGTACTCCGTTTCACGGCCATAAGGGTAACAGAACCATAGATTATCTATCCCTAGTTTCTCTTTTAAAACCTTCTGCGCTTTTACAATATTATCCACTTGCTCACTAGTAGATAGTTCATTCATCCGTACATGGTCATATCCATGACTGGCAATCGTAATGCCATTATCTTGCATTTCCTTAACCTGCTCCCAAGTAAGGCGCTTACCCATGTCTCCAGGATTAATGTAAACAGTGCCGGCAAAACCATATTCTTTAAGCACAGGATATACAATAGTATACGTATCTTCATAGCCATCATCAAAAGTAAGTACCACTGGCTTTACTGGTACCGGCTTGCCTTCCCTAACATAATCATTTAACTGCTCCATTGTAAGTGGGTGGAAGCCATTGTCATGTAAAAACTTCATCTGTGCTCGGAACAAATCCTCCCTAATAACAGCATCATTGTCTTTATCAGGGCCCACTTTATGATACATTAATACAGGAATGCCATCAGGTACTGCCGTCGGCACCTCTTCTTTTACTTTCTCAGCAGCTACCTGCGTTTTTTGTGGTGCCTCGCTAGTGCCCCCCTTATCAGTAGCACAGGCAGTAAGAAGTAAAGCTAAACTACAAAGCATACAAAGGGCGAGTATGAATCGCTTCATTTTTTCCTCCTAGTCTATATAGTTATAAAATTTTATTTTGCAAACACGAATTCAATCTATATTATACCATAATGAGCATTGCTGTTGCATTACATGCAATGCTTTAATCTATTCACCTTTTACAATTTATAATTATATAATTTTATGCTCATATATATACAGTATCTATATACATTGACAGGCATAGACCCCCTTTGTATACTTAAAGTACAGAGATATAAAGAAGTAGAAATTCTTTCTATCAGTTTATATTTACACACGATTTTTATACATTATATTTACACATGGAGATGATCATATTATGACTAAATTAGCACTCATACAACTAGCCACTGATGTAGGTCATATGGATACGAACTATGAAATGGTTGCGGACGCTGTACTTAGAGCTAGCGAAGAAGGCCCTCACATCATTGTATTGCCTGAAACTTGGAACACAGGCTTCTTTCCCTCCAAAGACTTGATTCACCAAGCTGATTACGAGGGAAAATGCTCCCAAGAGTTTCTACAAAATTTAGCATTAAAGACCAATTGCCATATTGTAGGCGGCTCTGTAAGCACTGTAAAACAAGGCTCCGTTTACAATACTACATACATCGTGGACCGCCATGGTCACATCATTTCGTCGTACGATAAAATGCATTGTTTCTCCCCGGCTAAAGAAGATCAATATTATACGGGCGGCACAGCGATACATAAATTCATGCTGGATCACATAGCTTGTTCCTCCATCACATGTTATGATATTCGCTTTCCAGAATTAGTACGCATGGCTGCCCTCCAAAATATAGATATACTATTTATTCCAGCCCAATGGCCTTCCGCTCGTTTAGAGCATTGGCGTATTTTAAATCAAGCAAGGGCTATCGAAAACCAGATGTTTGTATGTGCCGTTAATGGCTGTGGTAAAATTGGCCATGCTCACATGGCAGGCCATTCCTTATTAGTCGATCCCTTCGGCACCATACAACGCGAACTAGGCAATACCCCTGGCATTGGCTATATTACCATTGATACCAGTTCAATTCCATCTATTAGAGAAAAGATAAATGTCTTCCAAGATCGTCGTCCAGAATTATATAACCTCGGCCTTGAGCGCCAAAGTTAATCTAAAACAACTTATGAAAGCTTAAGCATCATGATTAATACATTCTTAATACATTCTTAATACATTCTTAATACATTCTTAATAGATTCTTAATATATTCTTAATACGTTTTTAATTCATTCTATATTTTTGTTCTTTAAACCAAAATTTTTATATGAATCAAAGTTTTATATAATATGTCGTCCTATTACAAATGGAGCTCTTAAGCGGCGTACTTAAGGGCTCCATCATTTTTCAAGTTTCATACATATTAGCCAGTCAATGCATTCCATTCGCACCATTTGAACTAATTTGTAATTATAGGGTAGACATTTACTTTGTTTTACCGTATGATTAATTATGTTGAATGTGTTTTTTAGATATATGATTTGCTAAAATCGTATATCTGTTAGGGTTTAACAACGGAGGCATAGCTCATGACTGTCAAGAACAATGACAAAGAAAAAAGAGAGAAGCTGAAGCTCTACCATCCAAAGAAGCACAACAATGTAGTAAGGGAAGATGGTAGCCCTGACAAAAATTCCTTGCGCTTTACAGCGCTTGCCTTTGCGTCACTTTTGAATCCTTTGTTACCAACCGTAAAACCTAAAAAGGCTGTATCTGGGGAAGCATTTTATAATTGCTTAGGCCTTAAAATTGCACGGCTTCGAAAAAGTAAAGGACTCTTACAACGCGACTTGGCCAAATTATCTGGCATTAGTATTTCCTATTTGTCTCGTATTGAACGAGGCTATGCGGTACAGGGAGTGACGCTAGATATTTTAGCCCATTTAGCGGAGGCCTTGCAAATTGAAATGCAGAATATGTTTGCCTTCACGCCGGAAGAAATTGCCCAAGCTCATTATCGCAGTGAAATCAAAAAATTTAATTGTTAAGCTTTTTTACAAAGCTATATTCTCATATAAAACTATGCAAGGAATTGGAGAGTCTACTCATTCTACAATCCCTTTTTCCTATGGAAATAAAAAAGCCTCAAGTAGTACATAGTGCTAGCTTCGGACTTGCTAAGTCGCAAAAAGCAAGTTCTACACTAGCTAGCTATATACGCTACTTGAGGCTTATTGCAATATAAAAAGGAGTGTTTGTTATACTAAAGGATTTTTTAAATGTAAGCTATTTCACTAAACGATCAGGCACCTTCATTTCCATGAATGCATAAGTTCCATTGGCAATCATCAGTATATCCTTGTCCTGAAGATTTAAGGTGGAGCGAATTTCACTATCACGATGTGCTAATATTTTGGCACTCCAATTAGGATCAATTAAGGAAGAACATCCTATAGCTGCAATTTCAGAATGTTCTAAAGCAGCTTCTAAATCAGCTCTATCTCGTATATCTCCTACTGAAATCAATGGCATCCGCCCGTTAATGGTATCATGCACATAGGCAAGCATGGATTTTTCTTGATACTCAGGTACATTCGTTTTTCTATCATAACGAGTCAAGGAAATATGCAAATAATCAAGTTTTTTTTGGGCTAATTTATCAACTAACCACAATGACTCTTTTAAATTATATCCTGGGTCAGTTTCTTCTCTTGGAGAAAAACGATAGCCTATAATAAAATCAGGTACCTTCATAGTATCAACAGTTTCTATTACCGCATCTACGACACGTTCAATGAAATGATATCTTTTTTCTAGACTGCCACCCCATTTGTCATTACGACGATTGGAATGTGGAGAGAAAAATTGATGTAATAAATAATGATTAGCACCGTGAAGCTCTACACCATCAAAGCCAGCTTTAATAGCTCGAATCGTGGCTTGTTTAAAGTTCTCTATAATCTCTTCAATTTCCTCATTAGTTAATTCGCGAGGGATTTCAGCACCTTCTTTTTCTGCTGCTACAGCACTAGGTGCTACAGGCTGTTCCCCTTCAATTGTTTTGCTATCAGTCATGCGCCCTGCGTGAAAAATCTGTAATACTGCCTTGGTGCCATCTCGCTTTATGGCCGAAGCTAAACGACTAAGACCAGGAATAAATTTGTCATCATAAACACCTAGTTCCCCTGTCCAACCCATGCCATTTTTTTGGATATTAGCTACACCAGTAATAAATAAGCCTACGGCACCGGTACGCATACCATAATAAGCTATTTCATCACCTGTAACCGTTCCATCATAATAGCTCATTCGCGTTGTCATAGGCGGAATAGCCAATCTATTCTTAATTTCTAAGCCACGGTTAAATGTAAGAGGTTCTGTTATATTACTCATTTATCATCTCATCCTTTACTCTATTTTCAGTCAATGTTTGGTTATGTACTTGTAAATGTATGCACATGCATTTACAAGTACATAACTATATATAAACGATACAGCTAAACGCCACGTCCCGCACTTAGCCATATCGGAATCCCTTTAATACAACTAAATATTGTACTATTCCTAAACGCTTTACTTAATACTATAAAAGGAATGTAATACTTCTTGTACAATTGGTTCTGCCTTTGCTAATTTCTCTAGGCCATGCTCCGTAATGCCAATATAAACGCCCCGTTTATCACAACTACATAAACGCCGTTCAATACAGCCGCAATTCACATCTTCCATGCGAAGAATCATGCGAGACATAGCACTCTGACTTAGGCCAACCTGCTCCTGTAAATTGTTTAAGCGCAATTTATGCTCTTCTGCTTGAGCCAAAAAGTGCAATACATAATAGGCATTCAAACTCAAGTCAATGCGCGACTCCAAAGCATGCTCTAGGGCTTCGGAGATTTCTCTAACTCGTTTATAATCAGAAAACCATCGCAAAAAATAATCTGTCATAAGTGGTCTCCTTCCAAAATCTATAATTTAAAATGCATGCACATGTATTTACATTTATTATATTACACTATAATAATAAACTTTGCAAGTGCCCCAAATAAAATTTTTATAATGCCTTTTATGGATGCCTATTATAGCTATCATTCCAGCTATCTTTTAACGATCTTTTAACGATCTTTTTAACAATCTATCCAAATATTTATTCAAATATCGTCTTAATTATTTTCTAAACGATCTTCCTAATGATTTTCTAAACTGTCTTCTTAATTATCTTGTCAAAGATTTTTTAGACATCTCCAAAAAGCTTTTTAAAGGAATTTTATTAAATTAGGGCACTTTAAAATTATAATAAACTTATTAAAAAGTTATTAAACAAGCAAATAATAATTTACTATGCCTAAAAACTCTGCATTCTTTACCCCTACTTCAGGAATTACGCCCGAATAAGTAAAACCAAATTTTTCATGCAATGTAACGCTTCCCTTATTGCCCGCCGTAATAACAGATACCACTACATGAGTCGCACTATCTTCTTTTGCATAATTTAAGATATGCTCCATCAACTTAGTAGCTACACCTTGTTTCCTAAATGTAGGCCCTACATATATAGATAATTCTACGGTACTTGCATAAGCTTCCTTACTCCGATAAGCCGATAAGGTAGCGTATCCTGCAATTGAATCGCCTATAGTAGCTACGAGTAACGGATGATTTAGCGTATTATGATCTTCATACCAAGTAGTCCATTCATCAATTGTACGAGGCTCAATATCAAACGTTGCTACACCATTAAGAACTTCGTAATTATAAATCTCCAATAATGCTGGAATATCCTCTCTCACCCCAGAACGAATTAAAATCTCTCTCATTATTTCCTCTTTTCTGTGCTGCTTTATATTATAAGCACTCTCAAATATTATAATGATTTATTATAGCATATTTTAAAATTTAAAAGAGCATATCCTCTTAAACTAATGTTAAAATCTAGCGACTTATTTTGCGCTATTAGGGCGTTTCTATGATTTCGTGACTCATTAATCACGAAATAAAGAAAATGACCTTACACTTGAAATATAGCATCTATTATTAATCTAATTTTAAACTCAAGCATAATAAGGGATTATGCCCTCATAGAAACCCAATATAAAAGAGAGTGTCCTTTGATTATGACTTAAAGCTAGTGGTAAGATTGTTATTCAGCAACTACCCGTTTGCGTTGTGGACTTTTTCTTACGTTTGCCTTTACCTTTATAAATACTTCCGTTCGAAGGCTGTGGACTTTGCTATGCAAAGTCTTACGCCTCGAACTAAGCGATTCGCTCTAATTTATGCGTCGCTTGTGCTCCTTTAAATTATGCTCACTGCGTAACGCCCCGAACTACACGATTCACAATAATTTGTGCGTCGTTACCACTCCTTCAAATTATGTTCACTGTGTATCCCCGGACCGCTTCTATTGTGCTTATATCCATAGAGATACCTCTACTATTAACTCTTCTT
>NZ_CALJON010000053.1 GCF_937981445.1 uncultured Veillonella sp.
CATTTAGCTCATTTATATATAATTGGTATTTTTCACCATCTTTTTTACTTCCAATATTTGTCTTCGTTACATACCCAACTTCATCACTAACAACATGAGGTGCTGCGCCGCGTGTTCTATTCATAGAACTTTCACTCACTGGGAATATTATATATTCCTTTTCTTGTAGAAAACGGCTAGATACATATTCTCCTTCGTGATTTAAAGTCACTTCAAAAATATCATTCTTCCCTGTTGCACGTTTGCTATCATGGTATAAAGGTAATATACATGGCTCTAAAACAGACTGAGATACATCTATTAAACCTTGTTGCTCTGCATTATTATAAGTATCTAATAATGCTCTTAGTAAATTCATTCAACATCACACTCCTCATACCAGTTGTATTCCTGATTAACCATTTTTACTTTACTAAAATTAACCTTCTGATATTCACGCAAATTATGTGAGATCTTACATTCTTCCGGCCGTACAAAGTTAATCTTTCCATTCATCATAAATATAGGTGTAAAATTAGAATATAAACGATTATCTTCATATGTTTTCTTCCCCGTACTTTCCCCAGGATATATAAACGAATGAAACATAATCCCCAAAGAAATATCCCCCTTATATGCAGTTTCTAGTTGTTCATACTCTGATTGCTTTAATCGTTCCACATGTGCAATACATTCTCTTGCACCTAAAAACACATCATGTCTTCCACCTTTTTTCATAGAACGTAAAATAATCTGCTCATGTTTGATTTCATTCCAATCAGCTTCCAATTCAGGATAAGCCTTATTCCACTCAAAATGATATTCAATAGCATAGGCTACATTTTTTAAATATGTAACATAAGTCAAATCTTTTTTTTGTAATCCTGTTTTTGTATCATTTGTTCCTAGTGGTAATAAAACCCCTTTAGTTTCCATAGCTATAGGCTCTAATACCTTCACACTATCTATAACATAGTAAATACTTGGTTTCCAATAAACTGCTTCAACAATACCTTTTAGTGCCTGATATGTAGGCACTTGGTATGTAAATTTCTCACCTCCACCTTTTGACATAGGGTCAGTAAATAAAGCATACTCTCCAAACACTTTCAAATAAAATGGATTTGATTTAAACATGAGATCCTCTCCTTAGTATATTAAATTGTCAAATTCTCCCTTTTTTAGTCCAGTCTTCAAATTATATCCTTCAGTTGATAAAATACATATCTTCTTATCTAATTCAAAATGCAAATATTCTTCATAGCTAGATACTGCATTTTTATGTATCGAAATTGTATATGGCTGTAACTGTTTTAGAATATGCTTTAATTGCCCATAATATTCTACATTACAATAGTCACTAATTTTATCAACTAATATGTATAGCTGTTCCAACAGTCGATGATTATTATAAGGAACTATCGCCGTTATGGATTGATCATCAATTAACTTAAACTGTTCTCCTGCTAACTTAAAACTTTGTTTTAGAGCTCCTTTAATTCTATTAACAGAATGATTCTGTAAATAATATTCACATATACGCCTATTAGTGCTTAATAGCTCTAATAAAGTCTGTTGAATAAAGCTCTTTTCTAATGGATAAGATAACTCCAAAGAGTTATTATTAATATTTTTATATAACCTTTTATAATACTCATCCAACAACATATATATAGAATTCGTCATCTCATAGCTAGAATCCTCTTCACAATATTTCAAATTGTTTTTATCTATATTAGTTAGTGTAAGTCTAGTAGCTAAGCATTCACTTTGGAAAATCGATAAGTTATGTAAATTGGATTCACTATATTCCATCAAATAAACAATTCCTTTATCTTTTAATTTTCCCTCACGATTACATCTCCCTGCTGACTGAATAATACTTGATATTCCAATTAGGTCTCTATATACAATATCGAAGTCTACATCCACCCCAGCTTCAATAAGTCGAGTACTTATACAAATTAAAGGTCTATCACTTTTTTTATCTCTAATTTTTCTTAAGTGTAGTTTTATTTCTTCAATAAAATCTAAGCGATGAGCTGCGCACTGATTAGTAGTTAAATAATATAACAATGGTTCAAATTCGCTCTCAATCCCCGACACATCGCCTGCACTATCAATATATCCAGCCATAGAATCCTTTTCAGATACTTCATTAAACTTTCTAGATAGTGCATCATATAGTTTTTCTACAGCCCCCTTTGTATTTAAAACTATAAGTATACTTTTCTTGGACTTTAATCGTTCACATATATGATTAACTAGTTCATCAGTTTCTAATTGTTTTTGCCAATCAAGCCCTAATAGACTTCTATATATAACACGAGAAAATACATTGCTATTACTATATTCCCTACTAGTCAACTCTGTGATTTCTTGATATTTACTTGTCCCTACAAAATCCTCAGCATCCCCTGTTAATCCATATATACAAGGATGCTTTAAGACTTCTTTTCTATCATAACTAGGTGGCGTAGCTGTACAATGAATCAATGTAACATTCATACACTTTGTCAAAAAATTCATCATTAAATTATAAATATATACTGTATTTGCTGGTAAACTCTGTATTTCATCAACTATAATGGTTGAATTAATTAATTTTGCAAATCGCCTTATTTTTGAATAAAGTATTACTTAGTTGCACAACTGTTGTTAAAATTACTGGTGCCTCCCAACTTTCTCTTAAGTAAGTAGCAGCCCCATAATCTTCTTTTTCAGTATTAACTCCATACATATTATTCATATCAGCATCTTCTGTATAGAGATTATCATCCACAATATTACTATGGTGCTCTAAAATATAATCATCATTACCTATATCTTTACCATTATTTGTTAGAACATTCCGAATTTGTCTAGCATTTTGCTCCAATACAGATAAATAAGCGGTAGTATAAAATATACGAGACTTCTTAAAACATTTTGCATTTTCTGTCGCAAATCGAAATTACCACTTCTACAAATAGATGCTTTATCTAATACCTCTTCAGCTAATTTATTTCTTACAAAATTCAACTCTGATTGAGTCCCTTGAGTCTGTAAAGACTTATAAAAAATATTTGTTTGATTAGATAGTTTATCCCATACTTCTATTAACTCTTTGTCTGTATATCTTTTATCAACAATCTTTCTTCCAAAATTTGCAGAGTCATAAATATCGGATTCTTTTAAAATTGCCAGCACGACCCTCATCATACAACCTTCGTAAAAAGTTTGTGCAATTTTCTTATCTGCTTTCGACATTTCTTCATTATATCTAACTAGAAGCTCTTCCTTTAAATAATTCCACTGAATAAATTCTAAAAATCCCTCTAGATAAATATCTACTAAAGATTTACCATATATCTCTTGAATTACTTTATCCCATTCTTGAAAAAATCGCTCTTCCCCTATCTTTTCTTCTGTTTTATCTCCATCATAATCATCTAAGCGCCGCTCTACATTCAAATTTTCTTCAGTAACTATATCAAATAAACCATGATGAGCTAAAATAGCGTAAATTAATATTTCGTTATATAAAGATCGTGCTCTCTTTTCTTCTTTTAACTCTACGTTCGTTGCTATAATATTTGATACTAAGTGTGATATTTTTTTATCAATCTAGCACCTGTTGTGGAGTGAATAACCTTCTTATTAGTACCTTCACAAATATATTCCTGAAATGAAGGTCGATATTTTCCGGCATCATGTAATAATCCTAGTAAAAAGCACATATGAGGTATACCTATAGATTTCCCCATATCTTTAGCATATGTAGCACAATTTAATAAATGTTCAATTAGTCCTTGCCTTTCCCCTGACCCCTGCTTAATATGTGCAACTAAATCATGTATATCCATCATAATAAACTCCTTATGTATTTCTAAAATTTCTACACAAAAAGCACCTTCACTATAGTTAAATCTCATAACTACAACAAAAGTGCTTTTATTTAAAGTAATTTATATAATACTAAGTATTCAATTTGAAGCATAATATGTCTATATTGATTTACATAGCCCAGAAATAACATCATATCAAACCTTTCCAAGAATCCATATTATGTATTTCAAGTATACCATTAAAGTACTACTATAACCAATGTCATTCGCTGATTCTTATAAATCACCTTAACATTGGATTAGCTTAAATATCAGTGCATAGACGCCTCATACGCTTACCTATTCTTCCCCACCTCCCTCAGTCCCCCTTCAATAAACTGAAACAATCCTCGCTGTGCTTCCAGCCACGCATCACTACGCTCCCAATTATGTTGCTGATTCACTGCATATAAGCCTTGCACGCAAAAAAGAAATATGGATTCGCTTAATGCACGAGGTAAGTTAATCTCTTTCATAAGTGTTTCTACCTGACGGTCTTTTTCTTTTAAATATAAGCTATTAATAATATATTCACTCAAGCTTTGATCTTTAAACACAGGAGTATATTTACTATCATTAGCCACCCGTTGGCATAAGGGTAATTGAGGGAATATGGCATCATAGGCTTCACTGATGTGTGCGTATTAGAAGAATCTGCTAATTTTAATGGTGTGACAATTACTAAGCGCTCTGGCTCTCATGGAACCGCCGAAATGTATACAAATAAAGTACTCGCTGGCAATCTCGGAGATGCCATGGGTGTTGTGTTCAGCGAAGAAAATGAAAACACGGTGTATTTAATGGGCGATACTATTTGGACCCCCGAAATTAACAAAAACCTCAATCGTTATGAACCCGATGTACTCATTATGAATACAGGCTATGCCAAAGTCTTAGGCTATGATGATAGCATTATCATGGGCACCGAAGATGTAGGTAAAGCTGCTAAACTAGCACCTAAAGCTAAAATTATTACCGTTCACATGGATACTGTAAATCACACCGCTACTAGCCGCGCTGATATGCACAAGTATGTAAAAGGCTCGGAATTAGAAAAACAAGTTACCATTCCTGAAGATGGCGAAACGGTTACTTTATAATTAAAACGTCCCTAACCACTGTTTATACAGTCGGTTAGGGACTTCTTTTAATTCGTTATTGTAATTAGTTTGCTTTTAATTCGCTTTGGCTTTCTCTAGCATTTCACGTAGCACTTTCTCAAATTCTTCTACTGGCAAAGCCCCTGGTAAAGCAACTTGGTCATTTACCACAAAGAAAGGTACTGCTTGAATGCCATACCGAGCGGCCAAGGCCTCTTCTTCACGTACTTCCTTAGCATAAGCATCAGAGGTTAGTACCTTCATAGCCTCTTCTTTGGAAATGCCCACTGACACCGCCGCCTCAACTAAGACCTGGTGGTCTGACAAAGCTTTACTTTCTGTAAAATAGGCTTTATATAAGGCTTCACTAAGAGCATTAGCCGTCTCTGGTGTCTTTGATTGAGCCAATTTCGTTAAGCGATGCGCATCAAAGGTATTACATTTTTTTGCCTTATCATAATGAAAATCAAGCCCAATGGCCTGCCCCATTAAATTAATACCATTAATTTTATCTTCTGCCACCTCACGAGACATACCATATTTTTCAGCAAAGAAGTCTACGACTGACACATCCATAATAGCAGGTGCATCTGGATCAAGCTCGAAGGCCTTCATCGTAACAGTAAAGTCCCCTTCTCCTTTTAATTTTTGAATTGCCGCTTCTAAGTGATTACGTCCAATATAACAAAAGGGACAAGCATAATCTGACCAATATATAATTTCCATCATAACCTCCTATAAATAAAGAGAATTTTCACTTCAAAACCAATGGCATACTGTACTCACATACCATTACCTCAAAATCATAAATGTCTAAGCCCTCATACGCATTCTACACACTCATACCTTTAGCATAATTATTGTATAGCTCTTTATAATAGCCGCCTTTTTCTAATAATTCATCATGTGTGCCTTGTTCCACAATCTGCCCATCATTTACAACGAGTAGAAAGTCTGCATCACGGATGGTAGACAAGCGATGGGCGATTACTATGCCCGTACGGTCTTTTAAGAGCGTGCTCATAGCCTTTTGCACTTCCACTTCTGTGCGCGTATCTACATTCGCTGTCGCTTCATCTAAAATGAGTACACTCGGATTCATCAAAAAGGCCCTTGCAATAGTAATCAACTGACGTTGCCCTTGAGATAAATCATCGGCCCCATTCTTTAATATCGTATCATACCCTTGTGGCAATGTACGAATAAAATGGTCAGCCATGGCTAATTTTGCCACTTTTACAATATCCTCACGACAGGCATCAGGCTTACCATAGGCAATATTATCTGCAATGGTACCCGTGAAAATCCACGTATCTTGCAGTACCATGCCCACCGTTTGGTGCAATGCCTGACGAGACAAGGAACGAATATCAATGCCATCAATGGAAATGGTGCCGCTAGAAATTTCATAAAAACGCATGATTAAATTCACCAAAGTAGTTTTACCAGCCCCAGTAGGACCTACAATGGCCACTAAACTGCCACAAGGAATGGTAAAGCATACTTTATCTAATAAAAGTTTATCTGCTGTATAGCCAAAGCACACATTATCAAAGGTAATAGTGCCTTTAGGCGCCCCGGACCAACACTGGTTGCCTAAGTCCTCTTCTTCTGGAGTATCTAAAATCTCATAAATACGCCCTAAGGCTGCTTGAGTTTCTTGGAATTTTGTTAAAATATAGGAACTTCGCGATATAGGATCACTTACCTGTGTCACATAGAGGAAGAAGGCCTGAATATCACCTAGGGTAATTTGCCCGCGCAATACAAATAGGCCCCCCTGAATGGCCACTAATACATAGCCGATTTGGTTCATAAAACTTACCAAAGGCATAATAATTTGTCCCATAAAGCCTGCCTTACGTTCTGTCTTAAGCAAAGTGCCATTTAGGCCCATTAATTGTTTCGTCATGATGGCCTCTAGGCTAAATGCTTCGATGATTTGTTTACCAGATACAACTTCCTCAACGCCTCCATTAAAAGCACCCAGCGCTTCTTGATGACGCAAGTAAATAGAGCGCGCCCATTTTGAAGTGAAAGACAAACAGATAATGCCCACTACGATAACACCAATAATGATGGCCGCTAAGGTAGGGCTAATAAGAATCATCATGGTAACAGCACCGGCAATGCCAATAAAAGAAGAAATGAGCCCAGGAATCCCTTCCTTTAGCGTCTCGCTAATCGCATCTAAATCACTAGTCAAGCGACTCAATAAATCCCCTCGATTACGGGCATTTACATAAGACATAGGAAGTCTATATAAATGAGCACTCACTCGCTTGCGCAAATCCAGTACCATGGCCTCTGCAACGCCACCCATTATATATTCGCCTATATACGTACAAATAGCATGGGCCCCATAGAGCGCAATTAAACCTAAAATAATCGAATCAGATTGGTCCATGATGGTGCCAATATATAGTCCCTTTGCTAAACCACTTACAATGGCATCCACAAACTGACCTAATAAACGCGGTGCTGTCATTTCAAATAGGGCCGCCCCAATAAGGACCAGCACTAAAAGGAGGAGTAAGGCCCATTGATCTCGTGACTCGCTCAAAAATCGTCTAAATAATCTCATAGTGCCACCTCCTGAGAGGCTACAATTTGACGGTAAATATGACATGTTTCAACTAATTCTTCATGTGTACCATAGCCCACAGCTTGCCCCTGATTTATGAGAAGAATGGCATCAGCCTTACGTGCAGCACTTACTTTTTGCTCTATGGAAATAAAGGCACGCTCTTTATGTTTAGCCAATTCCTCGTCAATGGCTTGTCGTACCTGTTGTTCTGTAGTTCCGTCAAGGGCAGAAAAGCTATCGTCAAAAATTAAAATCTTCGGACTGCGCAGTAAGGCTCTCGCCATAGCTAAACGCTGCCGTTGCCCCCCAGATATATTAGTACCACCTTGCGATAATTGATGCTCATAAGTGTCTGGGAGTTTCATAATAAACTCCTTAGCTCCCGCTAATGTACAGGCCTTATCAATATGAGCTAAGGTAATCTCTTGATCCTTCCTAGCGCCATAGGAAATATTTTCTGCAATAGAACCAGTGAATAAATAGGCTTTTTGTGGCACATATCCAATATATTCTCGAAGCGCTATTAAGTCTTGCTCAAATAAATTCTGTCCAAACAGCTCAATGCGCCCTGATTCAATAGGGAAGAGACCTAATATTAATTTTGCAATGGTACTTTTCCCTGAACCAATATCACCCATAATAGCCAAATGCTCGCCTTCATGCAAATTAAAGGATACTTCGTTCAAAGCGGGTTCCTCAGCGTGGTCATAGCGGAAGGTAACATCCTTAAAAGATAAAATAACAGGTCGTTCTGCTAGCCCTCCTTCAGTAGGATGTGATGCTTTATTCACACCTAGAAGATTCTCATTCGTGCTTAGAAGGTTTCCATTTGTGCCTAGAAGATTTCCATTTGCGCCTAGCGTAGCTCCATTCGTGCGTAAAAGAGCCCCTTTTACACTAGGATTGGTCGGATTATATTGAAGAATTTCTTGGATTCGATGATAACAAATTAAAGCTTCTGGTACATCAAGCAACACGAATACAGCCATAAGGAGATTTAACAAAATCAAAGTGGCATACTCGATAATTGCCATAATATCACCAATTTGTAATGTTCCGGCGCTTACATTATAGCCCCCAGCCCACAATATAATAACAGTGCTCAAATTAAATATAATCAAAATACTAGGCAAGCCTATCGCATAGGTCCGTGCTAAGCGTGTATTTTCCCCCGCCATATGCGTAAAGGCGGAAATCTCGCGATTATTTTCATCCGTACTGCGGTTAAAGGCTCGTATCACCGACATACCTAGCATATGATCGCGCACTAAGTCAGTAATACTATCAATTTGTAATTGTACCCGCCGTACAATGGGCAATGCCTTCTTTTGAATCAAGGCCATAATTGTAACCATAATAATCATAATCACTAAAATCACAAAGCCCAGTTCAGTACTCTTATAAAAAGTCAGCCCTAAGCCACCAAGTATCATGATGGGCATAGGTAAAATTAAATTAATCCCTTCTGCCAAAACAGATTGTATTTTCTCCACATCTCGCGTAGTCCGCATCAGTAATGTGCCAGTACCAAATTTTGAATAATCCGATAAGGAATAGGCCTGTAGCGCCTGTACTAAATCAGCACGAAGGGCAAAGCTAATACGGGACGCAATGTGTGAACTCATATATACGGCGAATAAAGCACCTATAACAGTAACTAAGGATGCCCCTAGCATCTGCGTGCTCAATGAACCTATGACATCCATATTACCTTGTAGTACACCATTATTTATAATAAGTGCCGTCAAAGTTGGCACAATAAGCGCACTCGTTACATGAATCATAGAAGCAATAGCAACTAATATAATACTCCCCACTAAGGGTTTTATATATTTATACATATAATGAATTTCATAACTCCTTTCCTATGTCTGTGCGTTTATAATGGTTAGCAAATGCATGCTAAGCTAACCAATTTATTACACTTACATCGTACATCTCATCGTACATCTATATCTTTAATATTGAATTTTCTCTATACGGTTCATGTATCATATTACCGCATTAAAAATGCTTTTACAACCTTTTCCTATATAAGAAAAAAGCTATAACGCCATGGATTCATCACCATTTCGTTATAGCCCTTATGGAAACTAACTCAGTCTATATAGAAATTATCTCATTCTATATAGAAACTGTCTCACCATAAAATTGTATTGCCTGTACAATAAAACAATAGTGTTAAATACGAAATTAAAGCAATTGTTTTACTGTAGCTGCCTTAACAGCGAGTACACGAGTTAAAAATGGAAACGCTGCTTGCATTTCATCAAACACAGGTCCTTCCGTAATAAAGGACGCTGTGCCTTCAACGCGAAATCCAGTCCCTTGATAGCCATTAAAACCTTCTACTTCACGAGCCCCTAACGTTACAATAATACGATTATTGACTTTTAAATCCGCTTCTGTACTTGTCATACCTGCAGCGGGTAACAAAATAGTATCTTCTTTGATTTTTAAATAAGAGTTCCAAGTATTGGTCACATGTGCTTCATCATGACTCCAAGTCGTGAGGGACACAACGCCTTCGTGATTTAACACATCAAAAAATTTCTGTGGAAACATTATTTATCTCCTTTTATATAAAACAAACATAATAATTACAAAACATATGTTTATAGTATAGCATATTTTAATGATAAATAATATCATTATTTATCTGAAGCCTTACTTAGCATGATTCAAGAGTTCCTTAGTAAAATAAGAAAACCTAGGCAAATACATTACCTAGGTTTTTTACTCTCATTATTTTTTACAATCCCTATTTATATACACGCTCTATCTAGATACACGCTCTATCGAGACACGCGGTCGGGTCCATATTGATTAGGCCCAACAGTGCCTTCTTGGAATAAAAGTAACATAGATGCAATAAATTGTACCATTATAGCTATAGTGTAAAATGTATCAGCACTACTATCAAACCAAGATTCTAACTCTACATTAGGAGAGCAGGCTATAATTAGCACGGTCAAAGCTAAAATACCAATGAGAGGCATACCTAACTTATTCATGCCATCTAAATCTAAAATGCGTCGGAAACTAAGACATAACTAGGAAGCCCCATACACCATAGTTATAAGGAAGAATACAATTTTCCCGCCTGCATCTAAATAACCAAAGAATGGATCACCAAATAATTCGCGCACCACGACTTCTAAAACAAGATAAATAACTTCGATTAAAAGAAGTCGTTTAAAATAACGCATGCGATTTAAGCGTCCTTTAAAAGAGAAAAAGTGATCTACCACACTCTCATCATTCATAGTAGGGCTATAAAATTTCATATTCTGAATATACTGATTTAAAGCCTGCGCACTCTCTTGGGCTAATTTTTGCCCATCTTGCATCAATTTCTCGCCACTTTGCTGTATATCATCCAGCGTTTTCTGCGCATTGGCATTAACCCCTTGATTACCTGGCGCTGCACTAGCATTGCTATTAACATTGCCATTAGCACTGCCGGCTCCAACATTTTGATGATTCCCCATTGCGCCCGGCGCAGTCCCCGAAGCATTCGCCCCTGATACGGAGGCGTCCATATCTACAGGTGTACCACAATGATTACAGAATTTACTACCTGCCTCTAAGGCATTACCACAATTCGAACAAAATTTACTCATACCAATCCCACCTCGCTCTTACAAGTATCTGACCGCCGTCAAAACTCATTGCATAACAAATGATTCTAATCTTTAATCAAGCTCATTGGGATGTAAAAAAGCACTCACTTCTACTTGAAGTGCTTCAGCTATATCAAGCAATAGGTCTACAGAAAGACTTTGCCAATACTGTCCTCGCTCAATACGACTGAGGGTGCCACTACTAATTCCTATCCGCTCTGCTAACGCACTTTGCGTTAGGCCTCTAACCGATCGGCAATAGGCAATTTTAGCGCCAATCAATCGATGAGCATTGCCGTGTTTAGCTTCCAATACAACTCACCTCGAAATATACAACCACTTAGTAATATTATTACAGAAATTTGTATATTCAACATAGGCGTACTAAGTCATATTTCAATCACAACAAGCTCATTTTTAAGCGTACAGGGATTAACTGCAAAATTCAAGATAGATTATTAACATTTGCAATGAATAGTCAACTAAATTTTATAAGGTTTGTGTACCAATAACCACCTTATAACCGTTCGTATGAATATTGCTATTCGTACTATCTTCATTGTCTAGCTTTGTTATATACGAATCGCCTGTTACATTCCAAGTAGACTTATTATCTAAGGAAAGCTCCATCTTTTTGGCCTCTTTTGTTGGATTAAGAGCACCAGTTAAAGTCGAAGCTTTTAATGCTACTTGCACTTTACTCTTCGGCTCGGCTACAATCGTCCCTGCTAAGTTCTCATTCTCAGCTTTAAGCTCTAATTCACTACTCCCTTTGCCAGCCCATTGCCCTTGTCCTACCGTGGCCAAGAGCTCACTATGAGGCATGGAAATAATGGTATCTTTTAGCTGTACTTGTCCCTTCGTATTCTGCACTTCAATGAGTGGTTCTGCGCCCTTTACATCAATACGGCCACCTTGAATCATTAATTTACTTGTTCCCGATTTAGCCAGGCCCAATTCACTGTCATAAAGAACAAAACCACCGTTACCTACAATCTGACTATTAATAATCTTTACTTCACTAGCCCCTTCAATCATGGCCAGCTGCGTATTGGATTGCCCCTTTACCTGTTCGAGTTCGACTTCATCGGTACTATACACTAAAGGCGATGCCACGCCAGAGGTCTGCAAATTCATATGGCGTATTTGTAACTGCCCCTCTTCACGATCAATGGCAAGCGCCGGGGAATAATTCCCCGACGTGTTAATTTGTCCTCCGTCTATAGTAACGCGGCCTTTGTAGGCTACATTAATTCCTCTAGAATATGTGCCAACTGTATTAATGGTCACATCTTGCCCTTTTACTTGTGACTCTTTGCCACTTGCTACTAGGCCACTCGCACCGGTTCCATTGGTCTTTATAAGGGTATTTTTTACTTCAGCCTTACTATAAGGTGCTACTAAAAGGGCTGCATTTTGTCCTCGCCCTAAACTCTTTTCTAATGATGAGGCGGCTCCAGATTTAGTAAGCGTGGCTCCTTTTAAATTAGCCTTGCCCTTCTTCTGTACTAACACAACATTTTCGTCCTTATCAGAATTAGCTAGCGATTTTTTGATCGTTTGTCCACCATTTACTACCTTTGTGGCTTTAAATTTATAATTAGAGTCTACCTTTTTACCTTCTTTGACTCCTTTTTGAGAGTCACTAACTAAACCTAATAATTTACCAGCCATTTTCAAAGGATTCAAATCAATACTCGGTAAGGATGGTACAGGAATCACCTTCGCTGCTAAAACTGACTCCCAGCCATAGGCTGCTACCATTTGCCCTGGGACAAACGGCCCCGTGCCCAATAAAGCGATGGTAATACCACTCACTAACAGGCGCCGTTTTATTTTATTTTGTAAATGCATAAAACACCTCACTACATAGTTCATACACAAGCAGCCCTTCTGACTGCTTATGTTCCTTCTATTGTACCAAGGTCCCGCCTATTTTAATAGAACTATTTTATTAGCCCCTATGCAATTGTTGTTTACAAATTCCATAACATTCTGTGTCGAGTTTTACTTATAGCGCTGTGTAGCCATCTCTAAAATAGCTCTAAAACATCTGTAGAGTAGTTCCTGTACCTTTTGGATACTGCGTCTAAGCAATCTACAATTGTATCCATAAGTTTCAGTTAGAGATTCACTAAATAGCCAAACTATGCGTAAAACTATGATTCATTATTTCACAATGAGTTTTTCTCTATTCGCCTATATTATGCTATTTTTAACATATATACATCATAAATTTGCCTCACCATATAAAAGTGAATGTTTTATGCCAATAAGCAAAAAAAGACATTTCTAATATATTCCTTAGAAATGTCTTTTTATTATATATGAACTACAATTATATATTATTATACAAACTAACAATCAGCCTGATTATATACTGCTTCAAGGCATATTATAAGTAAATATTGCCCCCCGGTCCCAATGGCCAATCAAAGAATACCCATACAGCAATCATGATAATCCAAACGATGGCAAAGCTAAAGGAATAAGGAATCATATTCGCAATAATTGTGCCCATCCCTGCATCCTTTTCATACTTTCGCACGAAACCTAATACTAATGGGAAGTAATAGAATAATGGAGATAATGGATTAGTAATAGAATCCCCAATGCGATACGCCACTTGTGTCAAAGCAGGATCATAGCCGAGCATCATCATCATAGGCACCATAACAGGCGCTAAAATCGCCCATTTAGCCGAAGCAGAGCCGATAAAAATATTTACAATACAGGATACAATAATCAAACCAATAATCAATGGAATGCCCGTAAAATTCCAAGCCTGCAATGTTTCAGCCCCTTTTATAGCTAGCACAGCCCCTATATTAGACCAATTAAAGTAACTAGTAAATTGAGCGCAGAAGAAACAAAGCAAAATATATGAGGAAATATCTTTAAAAGCTAGTGAAATATCGGCAAACATGTCTTTGTCATTTTTGTACTTACCAGAAGCAAAACCAAATACACAACCTGGTACAAAGAGGATAATCGTAACTAGCAAAATAATCCCTTGCATAAATGGCGATTTACCATCCATAATAGAGCCTGTTTTAGGGTCCCCTAAAATCGGATTGTCCCCAATACAAAGCAATACAATCACTACTAAGGTAGCCAATAGAGCCCACAATGAAATGGTCACAGCACGGCTCTTTTTCTCCGTTAATTCAAACGATTCATGATCGAGTTCATACCGATCTAGATTGTCATTGGAAAAGCGTGGCGCCATAATTTTTTCCGTTACAACTGTACCTGTAATGCTTAATAAAATACAAGATACTAAAAGGAAATAATAATTGATTGCCGGAGAGCCCGTGTAATTAGGATCTACAATATGTGCTGCCGCTTCTGTAAAACCATAGGCTAGTGAGTCAGACATACCTAGCATCATATTAGCACAAAATCCAGCTGCCACACTAGCAAAGGCTGTAAACACACCGAGCAATGGATTGCGACCCATGCCTAAGAAAATGGCCCCTGCTACTGGCGGAAGTACTACGAAGGCCGCATCACCAGCCACATTGCCATTAATGCCAATAAAAATAATTACAAAGGTTACCATGGCTTTTGATGCATCACCTAACATCTTTTGCATAAAAGCAGATAAGAAGCCACTTTTTTCAGCAATCCCGGCCCCAATTACGGCCACTAATACCATGGCTAAGGGTGCGAAGGTAGAAAAATTGTTTACAGCTTTCCCCCAAATCTCGCGGAAGCCGTCCACAGATAAAAGATTAACAACCTTAATCGTCTTATGCGTACCAGGATGCACTACTTCCACTCCCATATTAGCCATAATAGCTGAAACTACAATTGTCAAAATAGCTAATATAATAAATAAGGATACAGGGTCCGGCAATTTATTGCCCACTGATTCTACACCACTTAAAAATAATTCCATAATCGTTTTTTTCTTTTTTACATTAGATTCACCCATAATATCCCCTCCTAAACGGTTTATAGATGATAGATACTTAATTACGTCCGCATAGTTTATAAAAATAAGGAATCCAATCAATGTAGTGTACTTCTATACAATTTGTACTCATCCTTTGATTAGATTCCTCTTTGAATCATTATTATGTTTTTTTAAGTATTTATACATCTATACTATAGAATATATATTAGCACTCTTAACAGTCCCTGTCAAGAATACATTTGTTTGTGAATCTAACTTAAAAAGTCCTGGAATGCCCTCATAGAACTTAGCTCCATCCCCTTATATGCGGTAGTTTTATGAGAATAAATCACTAAAAAAATCTCCTAGTGCATCGCCCGCATCACTGAGTGTGTCACCATCGAGAACTTCATCAGCTAAATCCTCTACAGCATCTGTCGCATCGTCTAATACATCTTCCACCATATCACTGGCATCAGCTAACATATCCTCGGCGTCATCAAAAACATCGTCCATAGTATCACCTATGGATTCAGCAGCATCGGACAAATAATCGCCCGCCGATTCAGTCGCGTCAGCTACCATGTCTACAACGCCATCAGCAGTATCTGCCACCGTATCACCTACCAGCTCAGTGGTCCCGAAAACAGCGCCACTAGCATCAGCCAAGGTATTGCCTACATCATCTAATGTATCACTTACTGTATGGCTAACAGAATATCCAGAACCACCATCATGGAGCATATCTCGTACCACACCGCTGGCCACGCCAGCGGCCGCTCCAGCCACAACAGCCTGCCCCCAATTCGAGGCACTCCCTGATGCCGCCTGATTAGCCAATGAAGCACTACCAGGTGCTGCAGTGCCGAAATTTTGCCCTGCTTGCTGAGTTCCCATGGCCATTCGCCCTGTACCACCAAAGGAGTTAATCGCCCTGCCATTGAGTGCCGTAGCAGCATCTACTTGTTGAATCGCTCTTTGAATACTATCAATCGATTCATATAGATGAGCTAAGGTTAGCAACAAGGACGCTTTTACATCATGAGTATCAGCGTTACCTAATAGTCTTAGGGCCTCACGATACTCTGGCAAAGACCTGTGTTCAAGTAATATACGCTCTGCTGTACCTACAGCGCTTAATCCTTCTGTAGGTGCATGACCTTGAGACATAGTCCCCATATGAGGTCGCCCCGTACTAACTGGAGCCCCATTAGGTACAGCCCCTGAATTTGACAGAGCTGCCCTCATTGGCATAGCTCCCTGAGCTGACAGAGTAGGATTTGCTGACGCCATTGGTGGTGGCGCCATTCGAGTTAATACGCCACTATTCACAGGGCTGGCAACTTGGGTAAATCCACCCGCTGGTGTCCCCCCATTTGCTGGCATAGCCCCTTGATTTGCCATATGGTTCACTACAGGATCCGCAACTAGACGTTTGCCACAACCTGTACAAAATTGCGATCCTTGTTTGATTGGTGTTCCACAAGATGTACAAAATTTCGCTGTTCGATTCATGACCTCACCCATTCCCTTCCAAAACTTGTTCTTTTATCAGTTTCTTACACAATACCACTTCAAAATCCATAAGTCATTTTATTTCTGACTTCATCTTATATTTATACTTTATATTATAAGCTACTCGCCCTCTTAATGCTATACATACTGTGCCTAGTAAGCATATATATATGTTTAGTCTTCCTATATATGTGCTTATTTTCCATATATACGTGATAATAGTCATATATGAGTTTAATATAAGTCACATCATGTATATGGACTATCTAATAAATTTCATTTATACTATTATTAACAAGTATTTCTTCATTTTATTTTTATTTTATTCTATGTAATGCTCTTGTTTTTTAGCTCTATTTTATCAGTTAGTCCCCCTTATAAAATCAGGGCAAAGAACAGGCTTAGGAAGGAGTTTTCTATGTACTCATTAACTCGTCTTCAATCTCATCGAAAATGGCGCATGTTACTCTGCCTCACCTTACTGATTGTGATTACAGCGCTTATTGCCGGTTGTGGCCATGATAAATATGTCAAAATCGTACGCGAAGGGTCATTCTATAGTTATCCTAACATTCCTATAGGCAAAGCCTTTGATAATTTCTTTGACGATAGTAAATGGAAATCCTTTACTACCGATGATAAAGAAAGAGTCGTAGAGTTCACCGGGAAATGTCTCTTCCTAAATAAAAAAGCAGATGTAAAAATCCAGTTTACAATTAATAAAGATGAAACATTTAATGTAAACTATGCGTCCCTTAATGGTGAGTCAATGCCCGATTTATTTTATAGTGCTTTCATAGAAAAAGTTATGGAATCGTATAAAAAATAACACCACATGCCACTACTGTTTTGTAGTGGCATGTTTTTATTTCATCTATTATTGGCCTGCACGCCACAGCTCGTCTGGTCCCCAGATTACTACACCAGGTCCTTGGATAATCGAAGCTTTCACCATCGCCTTAGCCACCACCTCTGTGGGCATAGGCTTTAAATGAGGGAACAAACCAAATTCATTAAGCTTTTCTAGAATTTTAACTGAAATCCCTTCACCAAACCATTTTTTATTCACCTTACGAATTAGAGATGGCGGTTGCACAATAGTCGTTTTTGTAAAATGTAATTGCTTAACGGCCTCTTCTAATTGCCCTTTCATGCGTAAGTAGAAAAATTTTGAATCTGGTGCAGCTCCCACAGAGGAGACTAAAATATAATGACCCACACCATGCTGCCTTGCAACTTCGGCAATTTGAAATTGGTAGCTATAATCGACTATCCACTGCGCTTCCTTGCTTCCTGCGGCTTTACGAGTTGTGCCTAAACAGGAATACAACACATCGCCATCAATTAAGTGGCCCCATTCATTAATCCGATCAAAATTAACTACATGCGTTGTTAATTTACTATGACTAACACCTAAACTGCGGCGCGCCAAAACAATGATTTCATCATATCGATCATCCATCAACAATAAATTAAGTACATCTCGCCCCGTTGCGCCCGTGGCGCCTACTACAATGGCTTTCATCTAGTACACCTCTCTTTATATATTATGTTATCTGACAAAGTATATATTATATTAATTCGCTAAACTTAAGAAAAATTCCTACCCAGCATATGGGGACTCTTTCAGACCTTCAGCATATCCTAAAAGCACTTTAGACTTCCTAAAACGCTTAAGCATAAAAAATACCCTCATTTTTTCGTCTGTACGGCCAGGAAATATTTGGGGAGGTATAAACACTCTAGGGGTAGGCCTTATTATCAAGATACTAGTAATCACCCATATAAGAAACCTTAGAAAATTTTGTGCAACAAAAAAGCCACGGTATAAAACCGTGACTTATATCAGGACTAATTTTATTAGTGATTTCTAAGAATCCTTTAAGTCTTCGTAGTCGCTTTGGAGACACATTGTTAAGAACTTCCGCTTCTTTTCCCAGCTTCTGTCTTTTATCATTCTTCCTATTTTTCCCCACTGGCGTTTTCGATTTATTTCTGGAATTCCGATTTCCCTTGCGATTACCTGTGCTAGACATATTGCTGCTAGATGAGGAAAATAAATTCCCTCCATTAGGAGAGGTGAGCCATCCTTTAAGTCTGGCATCTCTTTTCTTGCTACATCTATTATAGGTTGAATCATATTTTCAGGTGCGTCCCATTCATCACGCAACCATGTAGAGAACTTTTTCATTACAATATCTATTGGATTCATGTTAGACCTCCATAAACACAACCCTTATATTGTAAGTGTATCGTACCTTCTAACATAAAACAAGCTACTTTAATGGCGGAGGAGGGTGAGAGTGCCCCTATTAAATGCATTAATTACCGTACTTCTTAACTAAATTATTCGTCATAGGGGCAGTCGTAGGGGCAAGCTATTTTCCCTTTATCGGCTCACCATATAGTCGCTTCATTCCATCATAAGTAACTAACCACACACTGCCACTTTTTCTACACTCATCTTTGCTAAATCTAGGTGGATTCCCTTTCTGCCCAGTGCAAGCAAATTTCAAAGTACTTCTATTTACGCCCCACATCTCTGAAGCTTCACCAATAGAATAAACTTCGTCTATAGTCATTTTTACTGTTTACTCCTTTTGTAAAAATTATATCCTGCCAACCCCAATATAATAACTGTTATAATTTGTATCCCAAGTGTTAAATATTGCATTTTTTAATCTCCTTGCTGTATAATTGAGTTAGGAAGTGGAGGGGCTTTCACCCTCCGTGCTTTTCTACTTTTTAGAAGCCTTGTAAATTAGTATTGCAGCCGCCAAGTTGATTATACTAGTTGCAAGGCTTATTATTTTTTCTATGTCCATCGGTATCACCTCCTTCCTACAATTACATTATATAGCCATTTGGCTATATTGTCAATATTTTTATTTAAAATTTAAACAAAAAAATCGCCCACAAAGCTAGATTTATTCTAACCTTGTGGGCTTTTTAACATTACCATTGAGCAATAGTAGTCAAAACTGTTGCCCCTTTTATTTTACTGCCTTTCATGTGAACTAAAGCTTCTGTCCGTCCTGCCTGATAACCTATATTGTAATAAGTTTTATCTTCTAAATAAGTAGCACCAACCTTTATTTTATGTCCTTTGTTAAGATTTATTTTATATACATCTACAGTCTGCCTATCTTCATTTTTAGTAATTACCGTTCTATCTGTTTTTTCTAAAGCTTGTTTAGGTAGCTTCTCATCTTTTTCTTCAATAAGTTTTTGTGTGACTATAGTCGCTCGATCTAAATTAGATGCTTTAACTGCAAATTGTGCATCAGGACTTCTACTTTCTGTTTTTATTATTTCTGTCCTAATCTCCTTGGCTTCTACTTTATTTACATCTATAGCTTTGGCAAATTCATTTAGTGGTGCCTGTCTTACAATATAATTAGTAATTACTTTTGGCTCTTCTTTATTTTTTTGAGCATATGCAAAAATCGCCAAAATTGCGATTAAAGTGGTAATCACAATAACAATATTTTTCCAATACTTTTTTAGCCAACTAAGACATGTATTGTACCACATAATCCGTCACCCCTCTTGCCAACGCCTTAGCTGCTTCATTTTGATTAATCGGATTTCGTAACCATTCTTCTTCAACTGGATTACTAATGAAAGGCAATTCAAATAAAGCTGCTGGCATCATTGTATTATTTAATACATAGAGGCCTGCTTCTTTGTCAACATCACCATCTGACCAATCTGCCCTAACATCAAGACTAGGGAATGTTTCAGACATTTGTGCCATCAAGCAACTTGCAAAATTATCTGCATCAGTCCAACCATGACTTGTATATACTTCAATTCCTTTTGCAGATTCATTGAAACTATTACAATGAATCGACAAAAATAAATCATAATTGCCTTCATTTGCAGTAGCACAAATAAATTCTAAAGAATCATCTTGAATATAATCTGATTCTACCCCTGCATCAATTAAATACTTTTGTACCAGACCACCTACAGCAGCTACTACATCACACTCTCTCAATCCTGTTGGCCCAACTGCACCAGGATCTGGATTCCCTAAATATGCATGACCTGCATTAATTAAAATTTTCATATAAATTACCCCTTTCTACAATTTAATTTTATGTTCAATCTTATCTCTAACTAATTCTAAAAAACGCCCCATGGACTGATTCCCACCATCACGCAAATTTTCTAGAATACTCAAAAACTCTGATGAGCCTAAGTACAACCAAACTAAATTAACTGCAAAACTTTTTTGCTCACTCATATAATCAAACAAAAAAGCAGCCATAGTGGCTGCAACATATGTCAGTACTTTTTTGACAAATCCTTTTCTCATATACTCACTTTTAATTAATCCCATTTCAAATGCCGTGGGAATCGCACGGTACTTTTCCCAAACAGCAATACCAATAGGATTATACTTATATTGTTCAATTAACATTTTATAAGCTATACTAGCCCATTTTGTAACTAAATCAATACATACAAGCAGAATAAATATCCCTAACACTTGTACATGCTTTAAGCCAATCAACCAGATTGCTATTGCTGCCACAATAGATAGTGCACTTTTTACCCACCAGGCACTAATTAAAGAATTCCACATTTCCGAAATCATAGTCATTATTTATCACCCTGTTTATCATCTACTTTTTCAACTGTATTTTTTTCTTCAATTTGATTAATAATGCATTCTTTATTAATACATTTATCATCCACCAACTTATGAGCGCAATAACCGCATCGTTTACTAGGTTTAAACATTTTCAATTTCCTCTCTTTCTTCTTTATACGATATTTGTAATTCTTCAAAATCATGTTGAATGCTTTCTTCAGCAACTGTATCACCTTTTAAACGTGCAATCATTAAAGCATCACTTAAATCTTTTACAGCTGCATTATATTCATTTTCTAGTTCTGATATTTTCTGCTGCTGTAATTCTTCTTTTGATACTTCATCAGGCTCTCCAACAACAATTTTTCCGCTTTTTACTACATACTTCTCTAATGGATTAGATAATTTTACCCAATTATCTTCGTCAGTAACTAAAAAATCATTGTCTGGATATTCCTTCTTAGCAAGTTCAATTGTTTTTTCTTCAGTCTTTGCATGTATCCCTACGAGATACGAAGAAATTCTTTTTTGCTCTCCTTTTTGATTAGGTTTAGATAAAATATTTACATATATATTTTCACTCAAATTAATCATTCCTTTCTGGAGGTAAGTAAAAATGAAATTACCCAATAATTACGGCCAAGTGTGTAAATTATCAGGCGCTAGAAGACGACCTTTTATGGTAAGAAAAACTATAGGCTATGAAAATAACGGCCGTGCCATTTACCATATTATTGGTTATTATCCAACTAAAGCTGATGCATTAGATGCACTTGCTAAATTTAATAGTCAAGATATACCTCAACCAAGCATCACCTTAGGAAAGATATATAAGACTTGGTTTCCAACTCACTCAAAACATGTTAGTCCATCTACAGCCAATGGTTATATTAATGGTTTACGTCATTTAGGGGCTATCGCAACTATGCCAATTAATACTATTAAGTACAGACAATTACAAAGCGTAATAGACAACATGATTAATGCTGGTCTATCCTACGCTAGTCTAAAAAAAATTAGATCACTAATTAATCAACTATATACATATGCATTAATCAATGAATGGACTGATAAAAATCTAGCCACTTACCTAACCATAGGCAAGAATACACCAGTACGCCCACATAAACCCTTTACCACTGCACAAATCAATAAACTATGGCGTTGCCAAAATCCTAATGCGTATCTGCCACTTATAATGCTTTACAGCGGTATGCGGTCAACCGAATTGCGACATTTAAAGCGTACAGATATTAATATCAAACAAAAGTACTTTGACATTAAAACGTCCAAAACTAAATCGGGAATCAGGATAATACCAATACATGAACGAATATGGCCACTCATCCAGTCTCTACTATCAAATAACACTAAATATTTACTTGGTGATACTATCCCAACCTATGCACAAATATCACGCAGATTTAAGTCAGT
This sequence comes from uncultured Veillonella sp., assembly GCF_937981445.1. GTDB lineage: Bacteria > Bacillota > Negativicutes > Veillonellales > Veillonellaceae > Veillonella_A. Next base: position 22,603 of record NZ_CALJON010000053.1, read on the forward strand.
TATGTCTGATATTAAAGCAACTCATACAACTCACGATTGTAGGCACACATTTGCGACTTTACTTGACAATGCCAACGCCAATTACAATGCCAAAAGACGGTTACTTGGCCATGCTGCCAATAATGTAACAGATGGCGTATACACACATAAAACACTATCGCAACTACGCAAAGCGATTAAGTTGCTTAAATAAGGCCCTTCAAGTCTGGCTGCTCGGATAGTAAGTCGTCTATAGTTTTAATATTAAACGAAAAATCAGCTACAACAGGCGCTCCATTATAATTAAAAATAACAAAACTATTAGAGTTATTATGATTATTCATGAACTCATTCATCAACTGCTCCATGTTTGGTGCGTTACGTAAATCAACAATAATGCTGTGTCCATTAGTATCTATGGAATCAAGCTCGTTTGTTCCAACATCAAGCACTCTGATTTGATGTTGTTTTGCGATTGTTAACTCCTTAGTATCTAATGTACTAGCGTCAACTATACGTTTAATGTCACCAATTTTTAATACAGTTGCTTGGATTCTAAATCCATCCAAACGCATCATAAATACTGTTGCATTCCCAAAGTCAATAATTACCTTATCTCCTACAAACTCTAAATTTTCGTACGGTTCTTTTACACCTTAACTGCCTGTAATTTAGAGGTGATAGTCCGAGGTAACCACAATCTGATTAAATCATCTCCAATTACCTGACAAGTTGCTTCAAGGTCTAACTTATTTATGCCGTAACAATGTCGAGCTCCAAATTTAAAACGATAGTCTGATGCCTTTCCATTTAATCCATCTAACTTAAAGGTAACATCAAAGTCGTCTCCTTGATTAATAAATAAATTATGCAATTTACCTCCTCCTTATGCTGTAAACATGTATATTATCAATTAATTGATAATATAGCCAGCAGTCGGTAAATCATCATTTACAACTGCTTATAATTTGTTGATTATCTGAAAATTATTATGCTTAAATCCCTCCTTTTTCAGCTTTCTCTTTATCCAAGGTATAAAAGTAACAGCAACTACAGCGGATAGACTAAATGATGGCTACTCTGAGGGTCAAACATCGATAACATATCCTATACAATTAAATAAGTTTTTAGGGCATGTTTCAGGCCTTGTGGATAGCTCTGAAACATTTATAGAGCAAGCATCATTTAAGGTCAATAATAGTAGTGCTGTCGCTTATTTACATGCGCTCAATAGGACAAACACAGAAATATCAGCATGGTTATATGTATTTGGCACTAATTAAGTAGCCAAGGTGGA
>NZ_CALJON010000054.1 GCF_937981445.1 uncultured Veillonella sp.
CAGTGCCAAAACGCTGCACAAGACCATCCCATTTTTTACATTCACTATGATGTCGATCCACGCTATAGGTGGATAAAAATTCGTCCTTTGTCATATAGAGTCTCCTTTTACTCATTACATTATAGGGCCATAATTTATTATATTATGGGGATTAAATGATTACATTACAGTAGTATAAAGTATATAGCCTCATTATAGCATAGAATGAATCGATATAAAGTCTCAATAAAATAATTAGTTTTATACTATTTAGATTTACACCATGAAATTTTCATTCTTAAATGATATACTATATATATATAAAATAATAATTTGGTAAAAACAATGAATCATTTGATTCTGAGTTTGAGTATTACTTATAGAGGAGGAGTTTGTGTATGAAACGTAGATTACAACGATATATTATGGCAGCTCTAGTTGGTTCTGTTGCATTAGGTGGTGCTTGGTCAGTAGGTCAAGTGCAGGCCAATGATGTGGCTGTTGTTAAGGTTGATTCTGAAGCAGCGGCAGCGGTAAAAAATGATGATGGTGATATTGTAGCTGTACAAACACCAACAGAAGCGCATGGCAATACAACTGGCGTTATGACAAAGCGCATTTCCCAAGATATTGCACCAGCTACTAACAAAGCTCTTTGGACTGATACTGATGCATTAACTCGTGATGCGGATTTAATTAAAGTGCCTGATGCTGATGCATATTATCAACGATTAGCTGTGTCTGTGTCCCCTGTTGCGATTAGTGGCGACCGTCTTCACATTACTTACCCAGAAATCAAATCTGTAAGCCCTTATGTAACTAAGGAAGTAAATAGTCGTATTTTAAAATATGTGCAGACATTACAAAAGAATTTAGAAAAAAATAATTTAAAAGCTGATATGAAGGAAAATCTCTACATTACCTATGATGTTGAGGCCAATGATAAGGGAATTCTTAGCATTTTTATTAAATCCTATACAATTGGTGACCAAGCAGCTAATGGCTTAAATACAGTAAAGGCCTTTACATTTAATACAACTAGCGGTAGAGTCTTAAAACTTAGTGACTTTGGTGGTGTATCTAAGGATGTACTAAATGAAGCAATCAATAGCGATGAAGATTTGAAAATGCAATTCTTCCCAGAAAACTTGCCAATCGATAAAGTGCCTAATGAATTCTACGCAACAGAAGACCATGAACTATACATTATCTTCCAACAAGGTACCGTAGGATCCATGGCAGCTGGCACTATTTATGTACCAGTAGGTAAGAGCAAACGCTAATTCGTGATAATCCATGATAATGCGTAGTGATTCATACTGTAGCAGTTTACTAGTTAAGTAGCTAAGTAGCTAATTATATAAAAAAATAAAAAATAAAAAAGATGTCATGACCAAGTAGTACATGTTGCCATCCATTTCGTTTAGATTCGTTTAGATTGTATGAGTCTAATGAGAAAGGGGCTGCAGAGCTAGTCATGACATCTTTTTCTTTTGGATTTTATAGGGGATTAGGGAATAAACTCATTAATGCTTGTGCTTTAGTTAGTAATTAATTGTTTCTACTTTTGCTAGTAATTAGTTCCTTGAATTTTATTACTAATTAGTTAGTTGAACTTTATTTATTAATTAATTGCGCTTTAGCCACTAAATCTTGCCCTAGTTGGAAGGCTTGGTTTAGTTCATTTTCAAAATGGGCTTCTTTATAGGCTTTTTTGTCACTTTCTGAGAAAATGGAAGATTCAAATTTGCTATAATCATCAAATTGTACAGTATTATAGGCATATAGTTTTTCCGGTTCAACGCCGAGAATGCGATGAACACCAGTTTCAACAGGCAATACAACGTCTCGTAAGTGAAATTGATGACTTTGTTCTTCTGTCATATTCATGGTATAAATAAAAGTAGAAGGGATTTGTTTTCCTAATACAGAGGGATGGGACTCACTGTAAATATAATTGGAAAAAAGAAAGCGTTCAAATAAGGCTAGGATAGCGGCTGACATATTTGAAAAGTAAATGGGGGAGCCCCAAATAATGGCATCTGCAGCTTTTAATTTTTCAATAATAGGACTTAAATCATCTTTGATAATACAAGTTCCATGTTCTTTGTCCTTGCGTTTACAATAAAAACAGCTGACACAGCCTCGATAGTGAAGCTGATAGAGGGATATTAATTCTGTAGTAGCGCCGCTCTGCTTAGCTCCTTCTAAGGCTTTATTGAGCAATTGAGCTGTGTTTTTGTTAGGTCGTGGACTTCCGTTAATAGCGATTACATTCATGATACAAACTCCTTTACATGCATACGTATACTTTATTTTCTTACCATATATAAGATAGAATAGTTATTGAATCGTTTAGACTTTAGGTGTATTAAACAGTTAAAACTAACTTAAAAAGGAAGATTACTATGATATATCCTATGTATTTTTTCTCTGAAGATTTTACAGATCTTGAACCTTTACTTGAGACGGTGCCTGTTAGGTATTGTCATTTTAAAGCAGGTGAGTATTTATGGACACCAGGGGATACTATTGAAGAGCTTCATTATATAAAATCGGGCGTAGTTCAACTGGCTATGAATCATCCATCAGGGAGGGAGCGCATTATATCCTTTCATGGACGCAGTACGTTATTCCCTGTATTTTATGAAGGGCCAGTACAACTTGAAGACTCTTTAGAAGGTAATGTGCTTACAGATACTTATACTGTGGCGATAAAAAAAGACGATTTTTATGGAATTTTAAATCACCATCCGTCTATGAGTATGGCTGTAATTAGTTGGTATACTAAATTTGTTAATTTACTTCTTTATGAAACAGGCCATCAAGGCTATAATAATGGTTTTAATAAGCTTTGTAATATTATTTACTTATTACTGTGTCGTGATAAGTCTGAACTAGATATTACGCAAGAGCGATTAGGGCAAATTCTAGGCATGAGCCGGGTAAATATTAATCGATATCTTCGTCGTCTTAAAGACGAAGGCATCATTGAGACTCGACGGATGCGCCTTGAGGTGCTCAATAAGGATCGTCTTAAGGCCTATTGTTCAGAAACTACGCAACATATGCCTAGCTTAAGTTAGTAAGGTCTCTATACTCTATTCAGAGTGATTTAAGTATACAAATAAAATAGTATGTCGTCTATAACAGTTGTTACACAAGCAAAAAAAAGCCCTTATGAAAGGAATCTACCATCTATGTGGATTCCTCGTCATAAGGGCTTTTAGTATGCTATAAATCTCTATGGAGTTTTTACTAAGTATCTATCAAATAAGATAAAACGATATGATATAGGTTGTTAGGCTGATTTTTTATACATTAAAACGGAAATAGGTTACATCCCCATCCTTCATAACATATTCTTTACCTTCTAAGCGAACGAGACCTTTTTCTTTGGCAGCATTTTGGCTACCACAAGTTACAAGATCATCATAGGCTACGATTTCAGCACGGATAAAGCCTTTTTCAATATCGGAGTGGATTTTACCAGCTGCTTGAGGGGCCTTAGTACCTTCTACTATAGTCCAAGCACGGGCTTCCATTTCACCTGCTGTAAAGAAGTTAATGAGACCTAGTAAGGCATAGCTTGCTTTGATTAATTTGTCTAAGCCACTTTCAGATAAGCCAAGCTCTTCTAAGAAGGCTTGGGCTTCTTCTTCGGATAATTCAGCAATTTCAGATTCAATGCGAGCAGATACAACAACTACGCCAGAACCTTCTTTGGCCGCATACTCCTCTACGCGCTTAACATATTCGTTTGCGGAGTAATCGCTGATTTCATCTTCAGAAATATTAGCTACATATAATGATTTTTTTGCTGTTAACAAGGTTAATTCTTTAAGAACTTCTAGCTCTTCTTCTTCTAGCCCTTGAGCGCGTACGGGAATGGCTTCGCCAAGTCCTTCAATAACTTTTTCTAAAATTGGAAGTTCAAGGCGTGCGTCTTTGTCACCACTTTTGGCGATTTTTTCAATTCGTTGTTTACGTTTTTCTACGGAATCAAGGTCAGCAAGACAAAGTTCTGTATTGATGATTTCAATATCTCGAATTGGGTCAATAGAGCCAGCTAAATGTGTAATATTAGGGTCATCAAAGCAGCGAACTACTTGTGCGATAGCGTCAACTTGGCGGATGTGGCTAAGGAACTTATTACCTAAGCCTTCACCTTTAGATGCACCAGCTACAAGACCGGCAATATCTACGAAACGCATGGCTGCTGGAATTACTTTTTTAGAACCATACATGTCAGCTAATTTGTAAATGCGATCATCTGGTACATCTACAACGCCCACATTTGGTTCAATAGTACAGAATGGATAGTTAGCGGCTTCTGCGCCTGCTTTAGTAATTGCGTTAAATAAAGTACTTTTCCCTACATTAGGAAGGCCTACAATACCTACTTCAAGATTTGTGCTCATAATACCACCTTTTTGAAAAATATATATTGATTTAATTTTAAACGTATTATAATCTATGATACTAACAATATATTATAACATAGAAAGTCTAGCCTTGCCTTCTACTTCTTGTAAAAATAGATTATAAAAAAGAATGAGCGTGCAATTCTTCGGCACTATGAGTTGAAACGGGTTAGTAGATAAAAATGAATTTGTAAATTAAAACGAAGTTTTATATTCAAAAGAATGTGTAAATTTAAAATAGCTTGTAAGTTACAAAAGAGGTTGTAAGCAAAAGGGCCATGTGGCCACATAGTGTTACAACCTCTTATTATATGTTTTAATTTTTTATATGTTTTGACTTTTTATTTGTCTTAACTTTTTATTATAAAGAATGAGCGCGCAATTCTTCAGCACTATGAGAGGAAATCCAAGCTGGTGGAATATCGAATACAGTGAAGGCGCCTTTACCACCATGTTGAGCTAGGCGATAAATACCACGAGCATAGGCTGTTAGTACAGAGCCAGTGAATTCAGGATTGCTATCGAGTTTTAAGGAATATTCCACTACATGGCGCGTGCCTTTAGTGCTTTCGCCGCTGCGAAGAACAAAACCACCATGAGGAATGCCTTTATGGTTTTTATCTAATTCGTCTTGGGAAATGAAGTTTACAATGGTTTCATAGCCAACGAAATAATTTTCCATAGTTTTAATTTCGTTTTCGATTTTTTCCTTGTCAGCTCCTTCTGCCGCTACTACATAGCATTCACGGATGTGACCATCTTGAGCCGATACATCAGGTGTACCGCCATTGCGGATTTCATCTAAATACTGCTCACGAGGTACAGTATATTGGCGAGCGTCTACTACACCATCAATGCGACGAATAGCGTCAGAGTGACCTTGGCTTACGCCGCGACCCCAAAATGTATAGGATTTGCCTTCTGGTAAAATGCTTTCTGCAAATACGCGTTGTAAGGAGAACATGCCAGGATCCCAACCACAGGAGATAAGGCCAGCATGACCACCTTCTTTAGCGGCTTTGTCTACATTAGCAAAATGTTCAGGAATACGTGCATGTGTATCAAAGCTGTCAATTACATTGAAGTTTTTTACTACCATAGGAGTTTGGTCAATAAGATCTGTGGCAGAACCACCACAAAGGACCATAACATCTACTTTTCCTTTAAAGCTTTCTAATTCGTCCATGGAGTAGCTTGGTACACCACTTACTGTTTTAATGCCAGAACGGCGAGAGAATACACCGACTAGTTCCATATCTTTTTGCAATTGTACAGATGCTTCAACGCCGCGACCAAGATTACCGTAGCCAACGATACCAATTCTAATTTTGCTCATACAAAAACCTCCTATATTATATGTTACATTTTAAATATATAATACTTTAAAAATAGCTATAAAGTAGCAGTTTTACTTAATAGATACGGTTATTTTAAAGTATATAAATACAAGATTAAGTCATTTAACTTAATTGATATAATTTATCTATTTAAGTATACAGCCTGGAGGGCGTGTTGTATAGAGTGTGAAGTAAAATTTCTATAGAATATTTTGGTAAAATAGTGTGGATATTATAATTTAGAGTATGTAATTTAGATTATGTAACTTAGGTTATGTAATTTTAGATTGCGGTTTAAGAAAATACTATAGAAAAAGAAGTAAGCGTTAACATAATTTAAAATACCTTGCAATAATGTCAAAAAAAGATTTTTCATCATAATATGCCTTGCTATTTAATCTATTTTACGTTATAATAGTGAAGCTTATTGATGGTAAGCGCTTCCTACCCCTATGGAAGATAGGGGCATTAGTCCGAAAGAGGAGGTGATTTTGTATGAACAAATACGAAGTCATGGTGATTGTGAAACCAGCCGAAGAAGAAGCAACTAACGCTGTCATTGAAAAAATTGAGGCTTTAATTGCACGTGTAGGCGGCACAGTAGAAAAGGTAGATCGTTGGGGCAAGCGTCGTCTTGCTTACGCAGTGAAAAAATTCACTGACGGTTTCTACGTATTGATTAACTTTGAAGCAGATCCTGCTGAAATTAAAGAAATCGATCGTGTATTAAAAATCAACGATGAAGTCCTTAAACACCTAATTGTTAAACACGGCAAATAAGCCCTAGGAGGTTTAACTATGAATTCAGTACAAATCTTAGGTAATTTAGCACGTGATCCCGAAATTCGCTATACAAAAACTGGTCGTCCAGTTGCTACATTTACTGTAGCTGCGACAAATACTTATTTCGATAGCAATACAAATGAAACTAAAGAGCAAACTGCTTTTGTTAACTGTGTTGCTTGGGGTAAGTTGGGAGAGGCGGCAGGTAACCTTCGCAAAGGGAGCCGTTGCTTCGTGGAAGGTCGTATAAATACCCGTTCGTATGAAACTGCGGATGGTCAAAAACGATATGTTACTGAAGTTGTGGCCAACTTTGTGGGCCAAGCATTAGACACTCAAAACACTGAAAGCTTCGGTGGCGAGTCTTCTAATTTTGATAACTTTGGTGGCGGAAACGAAGAAAACATTCCGTTCTAGTGTTTAGGACTCCTACTAATTCGAAAAGGAGGATTCACAATGAGAAGAGATAGAGGCAGAAAGCCAAGAAGAAAAGTATGTAACTTCTGCGTTGATCATGTAGATCAAATCGACTATAAAGATATTGCTAAACTTCGTCGTTTTACGACTGAACGCGGCAAAATTCTTCCTCGCCGTATTTCTGGCACTTGTGCAAAACATCAACGTAAATTGACACTTGCTATTAAACGCGCTCGTGCAATTGCGTTATTGCCATTCACAGCAGAATAATTGCAGAAGCATGTAAAACCCAGTAACCACCGTGGTTACTGGGTTCTTTTATTTTATAAAATGAGTTAAAAGGGATAAAATTAAAAGCCTACATACAAGAAAGTCGTATCGTATTATAATATATATATCTACATAAATTTATATACTTCATATACTTCATATGCTTTATATGTTTTATATAAGGTTATAAGCTTTATAATTTTTTAGTCAATTTCATATAACATATAATATATTGAAATTTGTTGACTTTATTAATTTTAATCAGCAGTTAGTATGTGATTTGTATTGTTTAATCGTTAATATTTATAGTTAATATTTAATGCTTAATTTTTAATACTTAGGATGTAATGTGTGTAGGAGGCTTGTATGAAAAACTTTATAACACCTAACGAATTAGTAAAACAACAGGCAGATGTGGTTGTTCTTGATGTGCGTGGCAGTGAAGCTTATGGCAAAGGGCATATTAAAGGTGCATTCCCTATTAATTTAGACACCGATTTGTCTGGAGTGGTGGAAGAACATGGAGGTCGTCATCCACTTCCTAATATGGATGAATTTGCTAAGAAGATGGAAACCTTTGGTATCAATAAAGATACACCAGTTGTTATTTGTGATGAGTGGATTTTCTTAGCCGGCCGTTTATGGTGGATGCTCCGTTATATTGGTGTATCAAATGTTAGGGTCTTATTGGGTGGTATAGCCCGTTGGGTTAAAGAAGGTCATGAGCTTGTTGTAGAAAATAGTACCTTACCAACTGCGCCAGATGTATTGGAATATAGATTTCAACCTCATATGCTCATGAGTCGCGCTGAAGTGTTGGGCAGTAGTGAAAGTGGCAGTCATATTATCATTGATGCTCGTGCAGAGGAACGTTATGAGGGCGCTGTTGTAGATACTTTTGATGGCATGACAGGGCATATTCCTACAGCGGTTAATTACTTCTGGGCGCATTGCTATACGGAAGATGGCGTGAAAAGTAATGAAGAATTACAAAATATGTTTAAAGACCTTTTGACAGTAGATAAGCCGATTGTTGCTTATTGTGGTTCAGGGATTACGGCTTGTTTATTAATGCTTTGTATGGATGAAGTAGGGATTGATTCGGCTTTATATGTAGGTAGTTCCAGTGATTGGGTTACTTATGATAATTTCCCTATTAAAACGGGCTGCGAATATATTGGTAAATAATTGTAAATAGCTGTAAATACTTGTAAATAGTTGTAAATAAGCAGAGGAGATGAGTACCTTGCGAATTGATACGGAGCATATGAAATATTTTCTTGCTGTTGTAAAATATAAAAGTTTTACTAAAGCAGCAGAACAGTTGTATATATCGCAACCAGCTATTAGTCGCAAGGTAAGTCAACTAGAGAAACAACTCGAAGTGGAGTTGATTGATCGAAGTAAGCGAGACTTTGCGCTAACCTTAGCAGGGGAACGATTTAAAATTCTATTTAAAGAATATATAAATGAATTAGAGATTTTACAAAATCAATTTAAAGCCAATCGAAAAGAAGTTATAAAGTTTGGAATTTTTCATGGTTGGAATATACCAAATACATTGCAATCCTATATAAAAGAGTTTCACACCGCCTATCCTCAAGTAGATGTAGTGCTTAGTAGTGTAGATGTAAGTGGGCTACGTCAAGGATTAAGGGATGATACATATGAATTTATTATTGGTGTAGATAAAATGCTACCCTCAGAAGAGCGGCTCCATAAGTGTCTTATAAAAGAATTACATCGAGTGGCAGTATTTCATAAAACGAATCCCTTAGCAGAGGAAGACACTGTAACTTTTCAGAAGTTGGCATTGCAGACCTGCTATTTATTTAGAGATCATTTAATGCCTTTGAATGAAATTGTAGAACAGCCTATCTTTAAAAATAGGCGTATGAAACCTAAGGTTGTTATGATGGATAATTTAGATTCGGTCATTACGGCACTAGCTTGTGGTTATGGGTTTACTGTACTTGATGACTTACATCATATTGTAGAGAATCAATCGTTTAAACATATTCAGTTACCGGAAACAGAGTGCATGTATTTGGCTTACAAAGAGAATAAAGTAATGGATTACTATACAAAACAATTTTTAGAACATATGCCTAGTTTACAGGAAGAAATGTTCTCTAAGTGAAGACAATTGTGTTAATTAATAAAATAGTAAAATATTTGTAAAAAAAGTCCTTGACGGGAATGTAGAAAAAAGGTATTATAGTTCATGTTCCCGTTGAAAGGACATTTTAAGTCGACTGATTCGCTTTAAAAATTAGGTTGAATTAAAAAAGTTCTTGAGGGAATGAAAAAAGTGCTTGACATTAAATGGCTAACGCGATATAATGATTAAGCTGTCGCAAACAAGTGGTAACACAAAAGCGACATCAGATCTTTGAAAACTGAACAATGTAAGGTAATCATTTCAAACGAA
>NZ_CALJON010000055.1 GCF_937981445.1 uncultured Veillonella sp.
ATTAGAAGTTTTATATAAGTTCAATGTCTTTCCTAATACTTGCATTTTATTTTTTATCCGCTATAATAATAATTGTAGTTAGCACTCAGGCTTAGTGAGTGCTAATAAATAGATATTAACTAATATGAAACTAAACATTAGTTCAAAGGAGAGATTAACAATGATGAAACCTTTAGGCGACCGTGTTATAATTCGTGTCCTTGAAAAAGAAGAAAAAACCAAAAGTGGTATCTTTTTACCAGACACTGCTAAAGAAAAACCTTCCGAAGGCGAAGTAGTAGCTGTAGGTGCAGGTAAAGTATATGACAATGGTCAACGTGTTGCTCCTGAAGTAGCTGTTGGTGATAAAGTAATGTTCTCCAAATACGCTGGTACAGAAGTAAAAATTGATGGTGTAGACCATTTAGTAATTAGCGAACGCGATATTTTAGCAATTCTATAATGTAAACGCTAAGATACGTAACTATATGTACTACTAAATCGTTAACTAAATGGGCCAAGCCCCTAGAATTTACTAGATACGTTAAGTCAATATGGTTAGGCTAATAAGTTAACTAAACAGGTTAATCAATACAAATCTTTAATTTATATATGACAATAGTCATATAGGAGGTAATATATTATGGCAAAAGAAATTCTTTTCAATGAAGATGCTCGCCGTGCTCTTGGTCGTGGTGTTGATGCATTAGCAAATGCAGTAAAAGTAACTTTAGGACCAAAGGGCCGCAATGTAGTATTAGATAAAAAATTCGGTTCTCCTACTATCACTAATGATGGTGTAACAATCGCTCGTGATATCGAATTAGCAGATCCATTTGAAAACATGGGTGCACAATTAGTTAAAGAAGTAGCAACTAAAACTAATGATGTTGCCGGTGATGGTACTACTACTGCAACAGTTCTTGCGCAAGCAATGATTCAAGAAGGTATGCGCAATGTAGCGGCTGGTGCTAACCCAATGATTTTGAAAAAAGGTATTGAACTTGCAGTAAATACTTTAGTAGAAGAAATCAAAAAGAAATCCATTAAAGTAAATGGCAAAGCTGATATTGCTCAAGTTGCTTCTGTATCTGCTGGTGATTCTGAAATCGGTGGTCTTATTGCTGAAGCTATGGAAAAAGTTGGCAATGACGGCGTTATTACTGTAGAAGAATCCAAAGGCCTTCAAACAGATCTTTCCGTTGTTGAAGGTATGCAATTCGACCGCGGCTACATTTCTCCTTACATGGTAACTGATCCAGATAAAATGGAAGCCGTTATGAATGATCCATACATTTTAATTACTGACCGCAAAATTAGCGCTATTGCTGATATGCTTCCAACTCTTGAAAAAGTAGTAAAACAAGGCAAAGAATTACTTATCATTGCCGAAGATCTTGATGGTGAAGCATTGGCTACTTTAGTAGTTAATAAATTACGTGGTACTTTCAAAGCGGTAGCTGTAAAAGCACCTGGTTTTGGTGACCGTCGTAAAGCAATGCTTGAAGATATCGCTATCTTAACTGGTGGTACTGTAATCACTGAAGATATGGGCCGTAAACTTGATGCGGTAGAACTTGAAGACTTAGGTACGGCACGTCAAGTTCGCGTAACTAAAGATGAAACTGTTATCATTGATGGTGCTGGTAATGCAGACGCTATTAAACAACGCGTTGGTCAAATCAAAGCACAACTAGACGAAACTACTTCTGAATTCGACAAAGAAAAACTTCAAGAACGCCTTGCTAAATTGTCTGGCGGTGTAGCTGTTATCGAAGTTGGTGCAGCCACTGAAGTTGAACTTAAAGATAAAAAATTACGCATCGAAGATGCTCTTAATGCAACTCGCGCTGCTGTTGAAGAAGGTATCGTAGCTGGTGGTGGTACTACTTTAATCGACATCATTCCAGCTCTTGATAGCTTAAAAGAAGAAGGGGACGTTCAAACTGGTATTAACTTAGTAAAACGTGCTGTTGAAGAACCTCTTCGTCAAATCGCTTACAATGCAGGTCTTGAAGGCTCTGTAGTAGTAGAACGGGTTAAAACTACTGAAAGCGGTGTAGGCTTCAATGCACTTACTGAAGAATATGTAGATATGGTTAAAGCTGGTATCGTTGACCCTGCTAAAGTAACACGTTCTGCGCTTCAAAATGCAGCTTCCATTGCCGCATTAGTATTAACTACTGAAAGCATCGTAGCAGATAAAGTAGAAGAAAATGCAGCAGCACCTGCTATGCCTCCAATGGGTGGCATGGGCGGTATGGGCGGCATGATGTAATTTAATCGGCCAACTTTCGCTGAACCAATAAGAATTTAATAAATAAGCCCCACATATAATATGTATGTGGGGCTTTTACTATGTAGTGCTACATAGGATACGATAATAAGATATAAACTATGCTAAATTACTATTGCTATACAACTACAATTGAATTCTATAGAATTGACAGAAGCTCTACAGATTCAGTATAATGTATTTCATACATAAACAATTGTATACATTATGCGATTCTGCCTTTAAGTTACTGCAGAAGAGAGGAGTGCACCATGAATGAAAAAAGAATCCCCTTTACAGGTGATGAACTAAAAGAAATTATAAATCAATATCCTACGCCATTTCACATTTATGATGCCAAGGGCATTGTAGACAATGTAAGACGTTTTATAAAAGCCTTTTCGTGGGTTCCTAATTTTAAAAACTATTTCGCTGTAAAGGCTACACCAAATCCATATATTCTAAAGCTTCTTAAAGAAGAAGGTGTGGGCGCTGATTGCTCTTCTTTAGCAGAACTTATGCTTTGCGAAAAAGTCGGTATTACAGGTGACCATATTATTTTTACGTCCAATGATACTCCTTATGAAGAATTTGCCAATGCCTTCGAATTGGGCGCCATTATCAACTTAGATGATATTACACATATTA
>NZ_CALJON010000056.1 GCF_937981445.1 uncultured Veillonella sp.
TGGCTACCCTTGATGACGGTCAAAAATATGCTGGCGACAATGGTCAAACTGATGCTACTCAAGTCATTAAGAAGAAACTAAATGAACAATTAGATATTATCGGCGGTGCAGACCCTACTAAACTTAGCGACAATAACATTGGCGTTAATAATGTAGATGGTAAACTAAAAGTTCAATTAGCTAAAAACATCGACCTTGGCAACGATGGTTCTGTAAAAACAGGTGACACTGTTGTAAATAACGATGGTGTAACAATTACAAGAACGACACCTGCTGAAGGTGGCGAAGCTGGTGCAGAAGGTACTAAGAACACAACGACTATCGGTGCTGATAAGATTGTTGTAAACGGTCAAGACGGTAAAGATGGTGCGGATGGTTCTGGTATCGTAATTGGTAACCAAGACGTAACTCCAATTATCACTAATGCTGATGGTACAACCAAAGACGGTAAATCTGAATCTGGTAACTATGTAACAGGTCTTGATAATACGAAGTGGAATCCTACTGAAAATGGTATCGTTCCAGACCGTGCAGCTACAGAAGGCCAAGTAAAAGAGGCCGTAGATAGTGTTACATCTGATGTAACAACTAAAGGCTTGAACTTCACTGATGATAAAGGCACTGAAGTACATCGTGATTTAGGTGAAACCTTACAAATCGCTGGTGATGGTCAAAACATTGCCACGGTAGCAGATCCAACAACTGGTAAGATTACAGTTGGTTTAACTAATGACTTATCCATTGGTGGTCCAGCTGGTCAGGACGGCAAAGATGGCGTTGACGGTAAGATTGGTATCAATGGTGCAGATGGCAAATCTGGCGTTGGTATCAATGGCAAAGATGGCATTAGCATTAAAGGTGCTGACGGTAAAGACGGCGTAACCATTTCTGCTCAAAATGGCAAAGATGGTAAAGACGGTTCCGAAGGTCATATTGGCTTAACTGGTGCTCCAGGCAAAGATGGTGAAAGCACTTATGCAGACATCCATGTTGTGGAAGGTCAACCAGGCGTTAATGGTACTCCAGGCAAAGATGGTTTAACTCGCATCGTATACGAAGACAAAGGTGGCACAACTCACGAAGTAGCAACCCTTGATGACGGTCAAAAATATGCTGGTGACAATGGTCAAACTGATGCTACTCAAGTCATTAAGAAGAAACTAAATGAACAATTAGATATTATCGGCGGTGCAGACCCTACTAAACTTAGCGACAATAACATTGGCGTAAACAATGTAGATGGTAAACTAAAAGTTCAATTAGCTAATGAAATTACTTTAGGCGGTTATAATAAAGGTGATAGCAAAATTACCGTAGGTGGTGATAATGGTGGCGCTGTTATTATTGATGGTGGTAACCGCTCCATTACCTTCCAAGATCCTACTAATGGTGACCGTGCACCGATTAATGTAACCGTAATTCAAACAGCAGATAATGAATCTGTTGGCGGTGAACGCAATTCTGGCAATACACGCTTAACTGTAGGTGGTGCAGACGGTGTGGACTATGTAGCCTACACATCTGATGGTTATGATTACCATGGCGATATTGGCAAAGCCGCAGTAGGTCTTAATAGTATAGTTTCTGTAACTGGCGGCATTGAAAAAGAGGATGAACTAGCAACAGATCCTAATATTGGCGTAGTTGCAACACCAGTTCATGACGAAGATGGCGATACCGCTAAATTAGAACTTCGCTTGGCAAAAGACTTGAAAGGTCTTAACAGTGCTGAATTTGGTACGATTATTATTGGTAACCAACAAGCAACACCTGTAAAAGCTGATGGCAGTAAAGGTAATTCAGAAACAGGAAACTTTGTAACCGGCTTAAGTAATACGGAATGGAAACCAAATGAAAAAGGTATTGTTTCCGGTCGTGCCGCTACTGAAGAACAGTTGAAAGCAGCCACTGACTCTATTACAGATTATACAAAAGGAGGCGGCTTCGGCTTAGCTGACCAATCTGGTGAAGAAGTTAAGAAAAACCTTGGTGAAACAATTACTGTTAAAGGTGGCATTACTGAAGACACAGCAAGTGAATCTGAAGCTAATGGTGTGTCCAATATTACAACTAAAGTGAATAATGGCGCTTTAGAAATTAGCCTTAACAAGGATATTGATTTAGGTAAAAACGGATCCATTACAGTTGGTGAAACTACTATCGACAAAGGTGGTATTACGACCAATAATGTAACAGCTGATAAAGTAAAAGCTGGCGAAGTTGAAGCTGACTCAGTTAAGACTGACACAATCACTGTGGGTGATACGATTGCTATCAACCAAGATGGTATCAATGCGGGCAAGAAACAGATTAAAGACCTTGCTAGTGGTGCATCTGGTACAGATGAAAATAATAAGCCAGTGTATAATACAGATACTAATGCAGCTAATATTGGTGACGTGAAGAATATTACTAAATCTGCTAATGAAGAAACTGTTTCTAAAGGTCTTAACTTCACTGACGACAAAGGCGTTGAAGTACATCGCGATTTAGGTCAAACCTTACAAATTGCTGGTGATGGTCAAAATATCACAACTACAGCTGACCCAGAATCAGGTAAGATTACAGTGGGCTTAGGCAGCGAAATTATGGCTGGTAAACCAGGTAAAGATGGTAAGGATGGCAGTATCGGTGCTACAGGTAAAGATGGTGCATCCGTAGTTCTTAATGGTAAAGACGGTTCTATTGGTTTAACAGGCCCAGCTGGTGCTGATGGAAAACCAGGCGAAACGATTACAATTAAGGGCGCTAAGGGCCAACCAGGCGTTGATGGTAAAGATGGAATTTCCCGCATTATCGTAGATAATCATGAAGTAGCAACTCTTGATGACGGTATGGTATATGCTGGTGACACTGGTACAGCAGCTGTTAAGCTTAATAAAACAGTCAATATTACTGGTGGCGAAAAAGACGCAGCTAAACTATCTGATGGCGCTAACATTGGTGTAGTAGCTAGCCAAGCTGGTGATAATGGTCAATTGACAATTAAATTGGCTAAGGATTTAACAAATCTTAATAGCGTAACTACTGGTGATGTTAATGGTAACCATACAGCGATTACAGGTGATGGTATCACTATCTCTGATGGTCCAACCTTTACTCGTGAGCAAATCGATGCCGCTGGTAATAAGATTACGAGTGTAGCTGATGGCGATATTGCGCCGGGTTCTAAAGATGCTGTAAATGGTGGTCAATTATTTGATGCCTTCAGCAATGTAGGTGGCGCTATTAATAAACTGGGCAACCGTATTAATCGTGTTGGTGCTGGGGCAGCGGCGTTAGCAGCCTTACATCCACTCGATTTTGATCCAGATGAAAAATGGGATTTCGCAGGTGGTTATGGTAACTACCGCGGTGCTAATGCAGTCGCTGTTGGTGCGTTCTACCGACCAAATGAAGATACTATGTTCAGTCTTGGTGGTAGCTTCGGTGGCGGTGAAAATATGGTTAATGCAGGCGTAAGCTTCAAAGTAGGTCAAGGCAACCATGTATCTACAAGCCGCGTAGCTATGGCGAAAGAATTGAAAGATCTTCGCCAAGAAGTAGAACAATTGCGCAGTGCTCTAGTTGATGTAGCTGCTGGTAACAAGCTTGATCCAACTAAGACTAAGCTCTTCCCAGATGTTCCTAAGAACCATTGGGCATACAATGAACTCGCTATTTTAGCTGGTAATGGCATTGTAGAAGGGTACCCAGATGGTAACTTTGCAGGGGATCGTATGATGACACGCTATGAATTTGCTATGATTGTATATCGTCAAATGCAAAAAGGCGCTGAAATCAGCGAACGCTTATTCAACGAATTTGAACCAGAATTAGAACACATTCGTGTTGATGTGGTAGCTAAAGATAAAGATGGCAACCCAACAATTGAACGTGTTCGTGTAATTCCTGGTCGTGGTTAATTAGAGTTAATCCAAGTCGTTAGGGTTAATTAGAATTAATTCGACTTGTGGTGATTAATTAAAGTTAATTTGCCTTATCATGGTTAATTAGAATTAATGGGCAGCGCATAAGGCACAATGTAATTGGTGATACATTGCAAGAAACGTATCATATAAATTTAACCCAATCCCCTAAATAACACTGTGGTTTCTTGCAATTATCATAATAAAGATACAGGGTCATACCTAGGTTATTACCGACGTATGGCCCTGTATTTTTTATAGATTCCCTTGTGGGCAGTCAATAAGGAATATGAAAACACCCCGAAGCGTATACTTCGGGGTGTTTGATTTGGTCGCTATTTAACTGTTACTAAGTTGTTATTAAGATTTAATTTGATTTTAACTTTTGGCTTCATTTACTTTCTTTTTTTATCAGGCACATAGACTTGTAAAAAGCCCGGTAAAACTTCTAAATCAACGGGCATGAGAGGTCCTTTATTGCCATCCATATTGGTGGGCAGTTCGATATCCTCTAATAATGTGATTTGCGCTTTCCTTACTTTTAAAATCGTTACGTATTTGGAATTATAAATGGAGCCTCGTAAAATGAGTGGCACGATGCGTAATACATCCATAATAAAATACTCTTTGAAAATGATGATTCGCATATAGCCATCGTCTACAGCGGCTACAGGCATAAATTTTTCAAAACTAGATACAACATTAGTAAGCAATGCTAATACTAATGGAGACCGTACAGTAAATTCATGTTCCTCTGCTTTGATGTGGAAGTTGTAGTCCTTCGTTGTAAATAGGGCTTGTCCTCCTTTTACAAAATAGGCCAAGGGTCCTAATAATTGTTTTTCCTTAGGTGTTACTTCTTCTACGACTTTAGGAATGACGCCAGCAGCGATATTATTACAAAAGTATTGGTCGTTACAACGGCCAATGTCTACCCGTCTTATTTTACTGTGTTTAAGGGCTCTAATAGCCGCTAGGGGCTCGAGCGGAATGCCTAAGGCACGAGACATATCATTTACGGTTCCAACCGGAATAAAGCCAAATTTTGAGGTGCCACCACCTTGAGCTATACCATTAACGGTTTCGTTGATAGTGCCATCACCGCCCATGCAAAAGACAGAATCATAGCCGTTTTTAGTGGCTTCACGAGCAAAATTGGTGGCATCGCCAGCCTTTGTAGTAAATTTTACTTCCATATGCTCGAAGAGGGTACTAAGCTGCCACTCTAGTTCCATGGCATACTGACAGGCCCGCCCCCCTCCAGAGACGGGATTAATAATGATTAAGCATCGACTCATATAAACTCTCCCGTATCATTAGTTGACGCGCCCTAGTTCTTATATATATAATGTAATATAATACTATAATGATATATATAGACTGTAAAACAGTAAAGGGCACGCTAATTACTTTTTGTACTTACCTATATATTATATTATAAGATATGAAAGCTGTCATTTAAAAGAACGGAAGTTTTATTCTTTTATTGCTCATTGTTAAATGAACAAACGACACCCTACTAGTGTTAGTTGGAAAATGAAGGATGAGGATCAATATGGGTAAACAAGAAGAGTATCATTTGAATACAATCGATTCCATTGGACGCTTGCCACTTAGTGAACAAGTGTATGTGACTTTAAAACAAGCTATTTTGACTGGTGCATTAAAGCCACAAGTAAAGCTGAATGAAGTGAAAATCGCAGAACAGTTAAATGTAAGTGCCACACCTGTTCGTGAAGCATTTCGCAAGTTGGCAAAGGATAATTTAGTGGTTATTAAACCATGGAAAGGCGTTACTGTAAAGGGCTATACGCCAGAAGAGATTATTGCCATGTATCAGTGCCGTGAAGTCATGGAGGGCTTAGGTGCTAGACTATGTGCTGAAGTATGCACTGATGAGCAAATCGAAGAGTTACAGGCTGTGTGTGATGCTTGCTTAGCTACGACTGATGCAGAAGAGCGCGTTCAAATTAACAGCCGTTTTCATACATTGATTTCATTCTTCTCTGGTAATGATCGGGTAATGGATTATCTTGGTGAATTCCGTGAAATGGTAAATCGCGATATGTATATTAGTACCATGGATCAAGATCGTACTGATTTGTGTAATACAGAGCATGATCGCATTATGAAGGCCATTCGTCATCGCAATGGAGAAGAAGCAGAACAAGCTATGCGTGAACATATTCGCAATGCTTTTGTATTTAAAAAAGCACATGCGGACTTACGGGCTAAGAAATTTGGCGTTAAAGAATAGTTACTTCTTGTAGCCTATTAGGGCTTCCAATAGAATGAGACAAAGTAATTAACAATGTTTTTGCTGTAAAGACGTTTGTACATAAAATAAGAAAAAGTTTGTGAGAGAAAGACAAAATTTTAAAATATAGAATAAAAAAATGCAAAATTTGCATAACTGATGTTTACATTTTTTAACTTGTTTGTTATAATTGCTATGAGATGTGATGAACATCATATCTTGGGGCAACCCCCAAAGCCCCTTAACATTTGAATGTGATTCAAATGTTCTCTCTCTCTTTTTTCTCAAGCACAAAAGCCTCGGTTAACGCCGAGGCTTTTGTGCGTTTTGTATTCTTTAGGATAGTTTAGTCTTGTAAATTGGTAAGCATGAGATGCAAGCTAGTATGGTAGTATACATGTACAGGCATATACAGATATATACAGATATATACAGACATATAGAGATACAGTAGCTGTGAATCAAGCGTACGCTGTAAGCTCCTCCATATCTAGCAGTTCTTTGTGGGGTAAGAGAAAAAATAAAGAAAAATCTATATGTTATAGCCTATATATAGTAAAATATAGGGTAAGAGTTATAGAATGTGAATACATTAGGACTATGTAGATACATTAGGACTATGTAGATACGGGAGATACTAGCTGTATTGAAGGTGCTACTAGTGATACAAATAGTATTGATAGTATAGTAAGAAGATAGCTGAGATAGAAAATACAGAAAATATAGTAAATATAGAAAATACAGAAAATATAGCAAATATAGAAAATATAGAGAGTATAGAAAGGATGGCCCATGAAGAAAATCCATGTAAAAGATGCTGTAGGAGCGGTGTTGTGTCATGATATTGCTCGCATTGTTATTGGCAAAGTAAAAGATACACCATTTCGGCGCGGTCATCGCATTGAGGAGACGGATATTGCCTTATTACTAGAATTAGGTAAGGAACATATTTTTGTCATGGAGCCTGGCGATGAAAGTAAAATTCACGAAGAGGATGTGGCGGCCCATTTGTATAGTCTTTGTGCTAACGATAGTATTGCGCCTACGCCGGTGCGTGAAGGTAAAATTGAAGCCATCGCACAATGGGATGGTATGCTAGTCGTTGACGTGCCGGAGCTATTGCGTATTAATAGCATTGGTGAATTGACCATAGTGACTAAATTACATGGTCAAGCTGTAAAAAAAGGAGAGGTAGTAGCAGGCATGCGTTGCATTCCCCTTATGCTGGAAGCTTCGCAATGGCAGGAAGCGAAAGAGCAATGGACGGGCACGCCAGTAATTAAGGTGTTACCATATATTAGACAGCGTGTTGGGATTGTTACAACAGGAAGTGAAGTGGCAACAGGGCGCATTAAAGATGCATTTACGCCTATTATTAAGGAACGCATTGCTGATTATGGTATGGAAGTAGTGGCTCATGAGACTGTTACAGATGATACTGAGGCTATTGTAGCAGCTATAGAGCGTGTAAAGAAAAGTGGGGTGGACTTAGTCTTTTGTACCGGTGGCATGAGCGTAGAACCTGACGATTTGACGCCAGGGGCTATTCGTAAAATCAGTGCGGAGTTCGTTACCTATGGTTTACCCGTCTTACCGGGTTCCATGGTATGCTTAGCATATATGAGCGATGGTACACCGATTATGGGCGTACCGGGTGGCGTATTATTTAGTAAGCCTACGGCCTTTGATGTCTTTTTACCGCGTTTAGCAGCAGACTATAAGATTACCAAAGAACAATGTGTTGCCTTAGGTCATGGGGGACTGCAATAATATATTATAGGTGCTTATTAAAAAGGTAATGACAGTGTAATACATCAATAAAGGTTTGACACTGCGCATTGAGTGGCGTACAATGAAATTTAGATTATTTATTTTTAGCAAGAGGTGAAATGAATTATGTTTACCACATCGTTGCGGGTTCGTTTTTATGAGACGGACATGATGGAAGTGGCGCATCATACCAATCATTTACGTTGGTTTGAAATGGGCCGCGTTGAATTTTTCCGTGCTTGTGGCATCACCTTGTGGGATATGATGAATGATGGCATTGTATTTCCCATCACTAAAGTAACTTGTGAATATAAAGAACCAGCACGATTTGACGATATTTTGACGGTAGAAGTGACTGTAGCTAAAATAAGTCGAGCGCAATGTGTGTTTACGTATCGCATTTTACGTGAAGCTGATGGTGCTTTGATTGCTACGGGGGAAACACAAAATGTGTTTACTGATAAGGTAACAGGAAAAATCATTCGTTTGCCTGATACGTATTATGGTCCTATGGCAAAAAAAGCAAAGGAGAGTCCCTTATGATGCATGAGAGAGAGCAGAGAACAAATAAAGCAAATCTCCCTATTGGAGTATTTGATTCGGGCATAGGTGGTCTAACTGTCCTATCCGTATTGCGCCATATGTTTCCGCATGAAGATTTTGTATATGTAGGAGATAATGCCAATAATCCTGTAGGTAATCGACCTAATGAAGAAATCAGTGATATTGCTTTGCGCATCGGTCATTTTTTTAATAATGTGCCTGTAAAGATGGCCATTGTAGCGTGCAATACATTTTCGGTGGTTTCATTAGATTTATTACAAAAAACATTTAGCTTTCCTGTAGTGGGAGTTAGCAAAGGTGTTCATACGGCCATTGAAATAAGCCCAGAAAAATCAATTGCCATTATGGCTACAACGGCGACGATTAATAGTCATAAACATAAGGAAGAATCGATGCAGATTGATCCTAAGGTAGCCGTGTATGAACAGGCTTGCCCTGAACTGGCCCATTTAATAGAGGCAGGCCATACAAATGACGAGTTGATTACAGGCATAGTAAAAGACTATTTAGCAGATAGCACGAATAAAGGGGCCGATACGATTGTATTGGGCTGTACACATTTTCCATTTTTAAAATCTTTAATGGAACAAATCACAGGACCTGAAGTAGTTTATGTGGACCCTTCCTATGAAACGGCTAATGAAGTGAAGGCTGTGTTAGAAGCTAACGATTTGCTCAACTCAAAACGCACTGCAGGCGCATTAGATATATGTTTTACAAAAGATATTGAATTAGCTAAACGCATGACGGAACGATTGATTCCGGCCAATGAATTCACAATTCGAGAAATTACACTGTAAGGAGTGGCGGCATGTATATTTACACTTTAATTAATGTAATAGTAGCTATTATAGTTATTATTGCAGCTTTATATTTAGCATTTCGCTTTTATTGTTGGCGCCAAGGTGATGAACAAATCACGATGCTAACGAAACGACGCACGCAATTTGAAGTAGAGGATATTAATTTCCATCAAGTAACTTTAGTTTGCGATATTCCATTTGTTAACAAAGGCCGTCAAAATGGTACTATTATGGACCTATATCCTCGCCATTTAATGCCACAGGAACAATTTGACAATGTAGCCATTCAATCTTGGACTACAGATGCTAATGCAGAGCGTCATGATGGCTATTGGAAGGCTCAAATTATTGAATCTCATAAAGGCGGTTTAGTGCGACTTCGCCTTATTTTCAATGCTAAGAATGGCAATATTCATAAAGACTTAGCCGGCTTCCCTGATATGAATATAGATATTGTGTACCAAGTTGTGGGACGCTCGGATTGGCATATTTCAAAAAATCGCATTGTTCTTTCCGCTGAAGAATTACAGCACGCGTTACGATAGGAGGAAATACACATGGCAGAACTACAATTAATCCCTGTTCAAACGCGCATTCTTACTCAGCGCGATGATATTGCAGAATCCATAGTAGAATATGCAGGTCATATGATTGGCCCAGAAGATATAGTTTGTGTGGCTGAATCAGTAGTAGCAATTACACAAGGGCATTTTACACGTCCTGAAGATCTTACCCCGACTTGGCAAGCGCGCTTGATTAGCCGCTTTATTCCACCAGAAGGGTCTATGGCTTCTATTTATGGTATGCAAGCGGCCATGGAACTTGATGGCAAGTGGAAAGTGTTAGGGGCCTTCATTGCTGGTGCGATTGCTAAGGTATTTAGAAAATCTGGTGTGTTCTACCAATTAGCTCGCCAAGCGTCCTTGACTGATGATGTTACGGGTACAATGCCACCATTTGATAAGCACATTGTATATGGTCCAAAAGATCCAGATAAAGTGGCAGAACGCATTGTACAGCGTACTGGTAGTTATGGTGCGGTAGTCGCTGATGTTAATGATTTAAAACGAGCGGCTGTATTGGGGAAAAGTCGCGGTATGGAACCTAAACGCATAGCCCGTATTTTGATTGATAATCCATTTGGCAATGATGATCAAATGACGCCAATTGTAATTATTAAAAACTTTGCGTCTGTTTCTAAAAAAGCGTAATTAAGAGGCCTGAGGGCCTCTTTTTGTTTTTATTCATATCCATGCTAGTGAGTTAGTAAACGTATTTTTTATGGATTATAAAGCTTAGCTTCGAACGAGTTAGTTTGTTATTTTAGGAGGTCTCTATGCTAATAGGTTTAGATGTGGGTGGCACATTTACAGATGCTGTAGTGCTTCAAGAGGGGCAATTATTAGGGAGTCATAAATGCCGTACAACGCATGATAATTTACTTCAAGGTATTACCGAAGCCTTGGCCGGCATTAGGTCAGTTGTTGTGCCGGAAGCGGTGGAACGCATTACCTTATCGACTACAATTATTACCAATACCTTGATTAATAAAAAAGAAGAGCCTGTTGATTTGTACATTATTCCCGGTCCTGGCATGGATATACGTCCTATGCTACCTGTAGAGCCTATTATATTGCGGGGCTATACGGACCATAGAGGGACTTTGGTTAGGAGTATTAGTACTCGAGAGTTGAGTGAAGCCCTCCCTAGAGAGGAGCACAAAAAGGCCGCCGTATCTGGTAAGTTTAGTGTGCGCAATCCTAAGCTTGAGCAAGCTGTAGGAGCGTATTTGAAGACCAATGGATATGATATTGTAACTGAAGGGGCGCGCCTTAGCGGGACTTTGAATTTCCCACGCCGCACTATTAGCGCGTATTTTAATAGTGCTGTGAGTACGGCGTTTAAAAATTTTGCGGCCGCTGTGGCAGAAGCTGTTTCGTCATATCATAAAGGGGCACCCCTATATATTTTAAAAGCCGATGGCGGTTCATTGCCATTGGAGACTATGCTTGAACGGCCTGTGGAAACGGTTTTTACTGGTCCAGCAGCAAGTGTTCTTGGTATAGGAGCCTTGCATACTATGCCTGAGGCTATGACGGTGGCATTAGATATTGGTGGCACCACAACGGATATTTCATTGTGGCGTGGCAGTACACCTTTGATGGCTCGTGGTGGGGCCACCATTCGTGAGTATGCCAGCGCAGTTCGCTCCTTCGCTGTAAAGTCTGTTGGCGTAGGTGGTGAAACATTAGTTCATATTGAGTCTGGACAATTACAGGTAGGACCGATGCGTCTGGGACCTTCTTTAGCATTGGGTGGGAGCGCACCTACAGTGGGGGATGCTCTTATCGTATTAGGGAAGGCATCCTATGGTGATGTAAATAAAGCAAAAGCAGGGTTTAGAACCTTAGGTGAAACTCTTGGAATGGATGCAGTAGCGGTGGCAGACACAGTTGTTGCCAAGGCCATTCAGGTCATTAAAGAGGGGATTCAGCGCGCTGTAGATGAAGAAAATCGATTGCCTGTTTATGTGGTGGCGGATATTGTAAATCCCCATGCATTTGTGCCGCAGCATCTTATTGGTGTAGGTGGCACGGCTAAAGCATTGATGCCATTGGTGGGAGCATCTCTTGCTTTGCCGTATTCGATTCCTGATGCTGGCGCTGTAGCCAATGCGATAGGGGCTGCGCTAGCAAAAGAAACTTTAGAAATTACCGTACATTTAGATACGGCTCAGAATGTATTGGTCATACCAGAACTAGGTTTTCATGGTGCAGCTCAGGGGCTTTATGATGTAGCGGAAGTAGAAGCACTAGCCATGCGTAAAATCAAAGAAGAAGCAACGCAATTAGGCCTTGAAGATCCTGAGCGGTGCGAAATTATTTATAGTGAAGATGTGCCTATTATCGAAGGGTGGCAATCGATGCATCGTTTAATTACTGTGAGAGCACAGCGACCAGCGGGGGTGAAATATCATGTCAAATAAATTAGGTTTAGTTTTTTTCCCAGCCTTTGATTGGAAAATATCCAGTACGCATCCTGAGCGACAGGAGCGTTTATTGTATACGCGCGATCAATTGCTAGAAGAGGGCTTATTGGAGCACCCTGAGATTCGAGAATACAATCCACGGCTCGCTAGTTGGCAAGATATAGAGCGCGTTCATGTGGGAGCACCCGATTTAAAGTCTTGGGTAACAGAAGCACATCGTGTGTCTGTTGGCGGTGCTTTAGTGGCTGCTGATGCGGTTATGAAAGGAGAGGTAAAGCGTGCCTTTTCTTTAGTGCGGCCGCCTGGACATCATGCTATGACCATGGTTCATGGCATCCGGGGCTTTTGTACAGTTAATGTGGAAGCCATTATGATTGCTTATTTGCGGCGTCAGTATGGTTTAAAACGCATTGCAGTAGTCGATACAGATGTGCATCATGGGGATGGCTCACAAGATGTGTTTTATCATGACCCTGATACGCTATATATTTCATTTCATCAAGATGGACGTACTCTCTATCCTGGTACGGGCTTTATGCCTGAATTTGGTAGCCCTCAGGCGATTGGTGGCACTGTAAATATTCCGCTGCCACCAGGAACCGGCGATGAAGGGATTCAAAAAGTACTACAAGAGGTTGTACTACCTATTTTAGATGATTTTCAACCAGAACTAATTATTAATTCAGCAGGACAGGATAATCATTTTAGTGACCCTCTTGCCAATATGGAGGTAACTGCTAAAGGGTATGCTAAAATTACCGATATGTTACAATCTAATATTGCCGTTCTTGAAGGGGGCTACTCAGTACAGGAGGCACTGCCTTATGTAAATACAGCTATAGTATTAGCTATGGCGGGGCTTGATTATAGTCAGGTTGTGGAGCCTGCATTTGATGAATACCGATATAAGCAGAAGGCACAGGTTACAAGTGAAATTGATGCTATTATTAAGCGTTGGCATACGCAGTGGCGTAGACGATATGAAACGCAGGCTGATGTATTACTAGGCTTAGGTGATTATTGGACGGATCGAAAGCAGATTTATTATGATGAAACAGGTATTTCAGAGCAGCGTTCAGAGCGGATTAGACTGTATCCTGATAAGGTAGGTTGGCATAGTATTGATTCTAGTAGCTATCATGGACCGTATGGAGCACAACATGTATTTGCCATGTTTATTCCTTGGCAAGCTGATGATTCATGTAGGCGCGACGCCTATGATGAGGCGTGGCGTGCTAAGAAAATTGGTGATGCCCAGCGTTATGTAGTAGTGGACCCGATGAAAGATGTACAGGAAGAATTGTAATGAGGTAGTGTTTGACTTACGAGTCTTAATGCTGAGTTTTTTTGTGTGGTATAATATAAGTCGAAACTATTAGTAACAGGAGTGACAAGTATGAGAATTGATGGCAGAACAGAATCCATGATTCGGCCTATAAAAATTACACGACATTTTACAGCCTATGCAGAAGGGTCTGTACTTATTGAATGCGGCAATACAAAGGTGATTTGCAATGCCTCTGTAGAAGCAAAAGTGCCACGGTTTATGAAGGGCGAAGGGCGCGGTTGGGTGACCGCTGAATACTCTTTATTACCACGAGCTACTCAAACGCGCAATAGCCGTGAAGCGGCCAAAGGCCGTCAATCAGGTCGTACTGTAGAGATTCAGCGTTTAATAGGACGTGCGCTTCGCGCCGTCGTTGATTTGGAAGCGTTAGGCGAATACACTATTACCTTGGATTGCGATGTTATCCAAGCCGATGGGGGCACCCGTACGGCTGCCATTACCGGGGCTTTTGTTGCCCTAGTGGATGCTGTGCATAGTGTATATAGTGGGGAAGGTCGCTTCCCAGTGCGTGATTATTGTGCTGCTATTTCTGTGGGCATTGGCGAAGAGGGTCCTATTACAGACTTGTGCTATGTAGAAGACAGTCAGGCTGTTGTGGATATGAATGTAGTGCGCACTGGTTCAGGTAATCTGATTGAAGTACAAGGGACTGGTGAACATGGTACATTTAGTCGCGAGGAACTAAATACTTTACTTGATTTAGCAGAACAGGCCACTGATGAGCTCATGAAGATACAGCGTGATGCATTAGGTGAGATTGGTGATTTTGTTGGTGCTGAAAATAAGACGGTGCCACCTGTTGAATAAAATAAAGAGTAAAGGATTAGGCTATGAATAGATTAGTAGTTGCTACACATAATAAAGGGAAGATTAGAGAGTTTAAAGCCGCTTTTAGCGCTTTAGGCCTTGATGTAGTAGGTGTTGGTGAGCTAGTTACAGTGCCAGAACCAAAGGAAGATGGTCAGACATTTTTAGATAATGCACGCATTAAAGCCCAGTATTATATGAAGGCTACTGGACTACCCTGTTTAGCTGATGACAGTGGTCTCGCTGTTGATGCCTTGGATGGTGCTCCGGGGGTACATTCCGCCCGTTATGCAGGGGATGATTGTGATGATGAGGCCAATAATAAAAAACTCATAAAGGAATTACAGCATGTGCCCTTTGAGAAACGTACGGCTCATTATGTGTGCGAATTGGTTTTAATGTATCCTGATGGAAGTGAGTATACGGCGCAGGGGCGCTGTTCTGGATTGATTCAGGATATTCCAGTGGGCGATGGTGGCTTTGGCTATGATCCTTATTTTTACTTGCCAGATGTGAAGCAGACTATGGCAGAAATTTCTCTAGAAGAAAAGAATAAGCGCAGTCATCGCGGATTAGCGTTAAAAGCTTTATTGGAGAAATTATAAGTGTTTTAAAGACCTTTATGGGAAGATATTTATTTGTAGGATTACAGTGATTGGACTGATTAGAAGGAGGTGAGTTCAATGAAGGAGGATGTATTCGGTAGAATCGGAATTATAAGTGATACCCATGGATATTTAGATGTAGTCGATGAGATCATTGAACGCACTGCATTATGGGATGTAGATATGTGGCTTCATGCCGGTGATTATGGTGATGATGCTCGGTATATGGCAAAGCTCGTGGATGTACCGGTTATTGCTGTACGAGGTAATAATGATAGAAAAAAGCCTTTAGAGTCTAGAGAGCAGCTTATCCCCTATAAAGATACCTATATTTATATGACCCATGGTGATCAATTTTATCCTTATAATCGGGTAGCAGAGATTATCTCTCTAGGTCGCTCTATGGGGGCGGGCCTTTGCGTTGCAGGGCATTCCCACCATCACGGATTGTATGATGCGGGCGATTGTTTATTTGTAAATCCAGGAAGCCCTGCTTTGCCGCGGGACAAATCTGGTGGTATCATTGCATTAGCAACCTATGATAATGGTAAATTTACGGCTGAATTTTATTATTTGCGGGAAAGCAATTGGTAATGTAAACGGCATATATATTGTGTAGCTTGTATCAAGGCGTATACAGTGTATCTATCTATGCACCTGGTGGGATAATACATGTCCTAGATGCATAGATTGCTTGAATATAAAGAAAAATTTCGATATAATGGTAATGAATTCAATTGAGGAAGGTGTAACGACGCTATGGAAACATCCGTAAAGCCAATAAAAAAGATGAAATTATATGGCTTTAATAATTTAACAAAGACCTTGAGCTTTAATATTTATGATATTTGTTATACGCGTTCTGAAGAAGAGAAGAAAGAGTATATTAAATACATAGATGAAGTATATAATGCCCAGCGGTTGACGGATATTTTAACTGAAGTGTCTCACATTATTGGGGCTAATATCCTTAATGTGGCTAAACAAGATTATGATCCGCAAGGTGCGAGTGTAACGATTTTGATTTCTGAAGAAGAAGTTCAAAAAGAAGATGTGGTATGTCATTTAGATAAAAGTCATTTAACAGTACATACCTATCCAGAAAGTCATCCATATCGTGGGATTAGTACATTCCGTGCAGATATTGACGTGTCAACTTGTGGGCAAATTTCTCCATTGAAGGCACTAAATTATCTGATTAGTAGCTTTGACTCTGATATTATTAGCCTTGACTATCGCGTTCGCGGATTTACTCGTGATGTGCAAGGTAAGAAGATTTACATTGATCATCGGATTAATTCAATTCAAAATTTCATTGAATCGAAGACTAAGAATTTATATAATATGATTGATGTAAATGTATATCAAGAAAATATTTTCCATACAAAAATGATGTTAAAAGAATATGATATTAATAATTATCTCTTTGGCATCACGGAAGACGATTTAACTCCGAAGGAAAAGAAGCATATTAATCAATTGTTACGACAGGAAATGGCTGAAATCTTTTATGGCCGTAACTTGCCAAGCTTAAAATTATAGGAGGCTTAACATGGATGTACGTGAAGAAGCAGTTCAAAAGAAGTTGGAATTAGGTGGATTTTTAACAACTGGCACCAAATATCCTTTAAAGGATGCTCATGATTTGTCAGTGGCTTACACGCCTGGTGTAGCTGAGCCTTGTTTGCGTATTAAAGAAAAAGAAGAATTATCTTTTGATTTAACTTGCCGTGGTAATATGGTAGCCGTCGTATCTGATGGTACTCGTGTACTTGGGTTAGGTGATATTGGTGCTGCTGCCGCTATTCCTGTAATGGAAGGTAAATCCTTATTGTTCAAACGTTTTGGCAATGTGGATTGCGTGCCTTTAGTTCTTGATACTAAAGATCCAGAAGAAATTATTCGCACTGTAAAGCTTGTTCAGAAAAACTTTGCAGGCATTAACTTAGAAGATATTTCATCGCCTAAGTGCTATGAAATTGAAAATCGTTTAAAAGAAGAATTAGAAATTCCTGTATTCCATGATGACCAACATGGTACAGCTATTGCTTGTTTAGCTGGTGTTGAAGCAGCGCTTCGATTTGTGAAAAAAGACCTTACTAAGGTTAAAATCGTCGTAAATGGTGCCGGTGCAGCAGGTGCTAATATTGCACGTCTTTTATATCTTGCCGGTGCTCGTGACATTACCTTGATGGTAAGTTCTGGCGTATTAAATAAAAATTATAAACGCCTTGCTCCATTGCAAGCTGAACTTATTAAATTACTTCACCAAGAAGAAAAAACTGGTACATTAGCTGAAGTAGCTAATGGTGCCGATGTATTACTTGGTGTGTCTGCAGCAGGTGTCTTTACTGAAGATATTCTTAAAAATCTTGCAGAAGACTCCATCGTATTTGCTATGGCAAATCCTGTGCCAGAAGTAATGTATGATGTGGCTAAGAAATGTGGTGTTCGCGTGGCCGGTACAGGTCGTAGTGATGCGCCTAACCAGATTAATAATGTGAATGTATTCCCTGGCGTATTCCGCGGTGCTATTGATGTGCATGCATCTAAGATTAATGATGAAATGAAATTAGCTGCCGCAGAAGCACTTGCTAATCTAGTTGCTGACGAAGACCTTCGTGAAGACTATGTAGTAGCGAATGCTTTTGATGAACGCGTGCCATTAGTAGTGGCTAGAGCGGTGGCTGAAACGGCCGTAAAAACTGGGGTTGCAAGATGTGATCTTCAGAAATAATATGAATACTAGGTTATAAAATACTCTTTTTAAAGTCATATAAAGAAACAAAATAAGTCCCTGAAACCTCAGACGAGCTGACGCTCTAAATTCGGTTTTACGGGACTTATTTTATTTCTTATGATAAAGCGGGAAAAGCGTGTTTTATAACTTAGGGGAAAGTATATAATGGCTTATTTCTGAATGACCAGCGCATTGCAAGGGGGGAAAGAAGAAATTATTAATTTCAGCTCGTCAAGAACGAATATGGCCTATAATAGAGGTCTTCTTTCCCTCCTTCTTGGTATTTTGTTGTCTGAAAGTATAATGTTTTATAACAAATAAAGACTACATAACTTTTAACTAAGCAAAAAGAAAACACCTCGCTGTAAAACCGAATGTAAAGCTGTTTTCTTATTCCTCACCTAGTATTTACGTTGCCTAAAGCGTAAAACGATTAAAAATAAATAGGGTCCTCCTTAAACCGAATTTAGAGCGTTAGCTCGTCTGAGGTTTGGGAGGACCCTATTTATTTGAGTATTTTATTTACTTTCAGGCAACATAAACACTACCTTATTTCCCAATTGTTTATTCAAGTTTTTCTGGCTCACATCGCCTAATTGGTCAACAGTGATTAATAATCCGTTGACGTTTTTATTAGGAGTTACAGCTAGAATGGAGCCGGCCCGTTCTTCTTGGTTGTAAGCATAGGCCGCATCGATTTGAAGTTTGTTGAGTTCTACTTCGTTTAAGCTACCGTTGCGAACTTCTAGGTTTTGAACTAAGTCTTTGTCTTTAGAAAATGCTAAGGCAGCGCCAAAGGCTTTGGCATCGCTGCTATTTTGGAAGGCTGCAATAAGCTTGTTATCTTGCCAGAATAGGGCTCCATGAAGTCTAAATACATAGTTTTTACCAAAAGTGCGTTCAATAAGGCTCAGGGTTTTATTTTGTATTTGTTGGTGCAAAATAGTTTCTCTTAGATTTATGGCATCCTTGCTATTGGTAATGCGATAGGTAATTTCGGTAGCCTCTGCACGGGTAATATATTTTTCAGGATTAAAGAGATTGTGTGGCTGATAATTTAAAAATCCTAGGCGAGCCAATTCTTTTACGGCATCTTGAGCCCAAGGGGCAACGAATTTTTGATCACTAAAGTGAATATCTTGTTCATTGCTATAATTATCAGATTCATAGCCTAAGTAGTGAATGTAATTGTCTGCCACTACAGCAAATTCTTGGCGAGACATAAATTTTTCTGGACGATAGGTTTTATCGCCATAGCCACTAATAATATTAAGGCGGGCTACGCGCTCAATGGCATTAGCCGACCAACGATCTGAGGTAATATCTTTAAAGCTACTTGATAGCATAACAGGATTTTGATCTGAAATTAAATTGCTAAATAAAGCAGCCACTTCTTCACGAGAGATTGGTTTATCTGGTTTGAATGTGCCATCACTATAGCCTGAAATGAGTTGCTGATTGGTCATCACTGCAATAGAGGTAGCGGCCCAGAAATCGCTAGGAACATCGGAAAAGGTGTATTTTCGTGCTTCTTCAAACATAGATGTATTGCCTTTATTGAGTCCTTTTGTATTGGCTGTAAAAATTTTTTGATTTTTTGCCAAGGTGGATTCGGTCCCCTCTTCCGCAGTAGTACGATGGGCTTTATCTATAGCCTGGGTAGTATTTACATTTGTATAATAATTGGTTAATAAAGGACTTAAGGTTGTTTTGTCCTTTGCTTTAGTTATGGTTACAGCTTGGGCGGATTCGTCCGTTTCGTCGGCATCAATAGGTGAAGCGCCATAGGCGAGACCTTGTGATACACCTAGGACTAAAGCAAGGGCGATTATTTTTTTGAAGTGATTTGTTGGTGAAAACATGAAAATACTCCTTTAAATATGGTAACTACATGGGTTTATTGTAACTACACGGGTTTATAGTAACTGTATGAGTTAGTAACTATATAGGTTTATGGTAACTACATGGATTTAGACATATAAATAATAATATTTCCCAAACGCCCCCACTCATAGGTGTTATGAGCTAGTGGTGTAGTGGTAAAGTTAGAGTTATACTTGTGCGGCACGAGTATAATGAAATCTGTTTCTGTAGCGGTACTTGCTATGGCACCGTTTACTGTAGTGGTGGGCATAACATTTTTCCCTTCACTCCAAAGATTGTTTTCTTCTTCGGGGGAGATAATTTGTGTTACTTCATGGCCACTATAATAGACTAAAGAGGTGCGATAGTCCCGATAATAATATACCTTTGTGTTGGCTTCGATAGGTAAGATGCGAGCCAGCTCTTTAGTTGATGCTTGATTGACTAAAGGTGGCAGCAGATTGAGTAGGACTATATAAAATAAGCTTATACTTATGGCCGTACCAGCAAATACGCTGCGCATAGATTGGCGGCGTATTGCGACGATTAGAGGCAATACGAGTAAGCTTACAGCCACTAAAATGACCAATAAGGCACTCACGCTGTTAGGGATGAGTTGGGCTTCTGGTGCCGAATTATTTAATGTAAGTAGTTGATACACTAAGATAATAAGCCCTGGTATGGTAATGGCTAAGAGCGGCACCATTAAGAGGGCGGCTCCTAATTTAAACGTATGTTTATGATTTAACCATAGGCGCATACCGCCTTGAGCCGTGCACACCGCTAAGGGGATGAGGCAAAGGAAGGTATAGGTCAAATACTTAGTGGCCATTAAATTGTAAAATACAAATACACCTAATGCCCAAGTGAGTGCATAAGGCCACCAATGGAGGGGTTCAATGGTACGGTTAGGATCTTCTTTAGCATGTTTACTTTGTGTATAGCGTTGAATACATTCATAGATGGTAAGGCCCGTCCAAGGAAATAGGGACACAGGGGCTAAGGCAAAGTAGAGCCACCACCAATTTTGTTCTGGATGTTCCGGTATGGTGGCGCGCACATAATTGTGGAGGCCTAAGAACTCTTCGATAAAATTCATGCCATGAAGGCTATACATGAGTCCGTACCACGGCAGGGCTACTACGCCAAAAGCAAGAATACCTAAAGGGTTAAAGAGCAAGGCATATTGTTTCTTTTGCCGCTCAAAGAGCGTAATATACACCAAAAGAATGAGCCCTGGTAAAATCAGACCTATGGGGCCTTTGGTGAGGACTGCTAAGCCGGCACAAATATAGGCGAGAATAAAAGGCTTCTTGGCTTGACGTCGCAAGCCTTGGTAGGCAGAAAAGAAAATGCCTTGAGTGAATAAAAATAGGAAACCATCAGTTAGTACGGCGTGGCTAATATACCAAAACTCTAAAGAGGTACCTAAAATAATGGCACTCCATAAAGCGAGACGCACCCGCTTAAAGAGGGTGCGTACGCCAATATACATAGCAAGGCCATTTAACATGGCGCAGATGGCAAAGGGCAAACGGGCTGCAAAATCTGATACACCAAAGAGTTTAAACGATGCAATTAACATCCAATAAGTCCAGATGGGTTTGTCATACCAATATACATCGTAAATCATAGGGGATATATAATTGTTATGCTCAATCATGGTAAGGGCTGTTAAGGCATAGTTGGACTCTACCGTATCAGTCATGGGGAAATTCCACGTAAATAAAAGATAAGAGATTAAAAGCCATATACCGAGGAAGCCTATATAGCGATACTCCCGAGGATATAGGTTTGATCGTTTCATTAGTATGGCGCACTCCTTATTAGCTTTCTAATACAAAGACATGTACTTTGTTGCCAAAGGCATTTTTTAAAGAATCACTCATGTATTCAAAGCTTTTGTTAACTGTAACAATCAATTGATTATGTGTTACCGATGGATAGGCACTTAAAACCTGGCCTGCTGGTTGTTTTTGTGCATAATATTTGCGGAAATTAGCTTCGATACGATCGTACTCAGCTTGGCTATATTGAGTAGATTCTAACACAACTGATTGAGCTAATGTTTTGCCTGTAGTTTTGTCAACAGATTTATCATCGGCCAATTTGCTTTCTATTGTTTCTAGATCATCAGCATCTTTTAAAGCCACATGAAGTTGATTATCTTGCCAGTACATAACACCATAGTTTTGGAAATTAGCCGGAGTTTTGTAAAGGCTGTTTAATTTTTTGAACATGCGATTTTCTAGAGACACTTTAGCGGCATCTACCTTTTGGCTAGCACCTTTAGTTTGGTTAGCAGTGTCTCTTTCTTTAGTGTTTTCTGAAACAGCGACAGCTTGGTCCTGATTTGTTTTGCTAGTAGTTGTTGTGCTATCTGTGGCAGCTTGTTTTTCAGCTGTCTTTTTATCTTCAACTGTAGATTCTTTATCTTCAGATTTAGTTGTTTTATCCTTTGTTGTTACGGTTGTAACCGCTTCTTCAGGAGTGGCTACTTTGACTGCTGGTGCAGCTTCATTGTGTTTAATGCGGTAGAGCATGGTAACCGCTTCCGCACGAGTAATGAATTCAGTCGGTCTAAACTCAACTGTTTCACCAGATGAAATGAAGCCTTTGTGAGCTAAGAATCCAATGGATTCTTGGTATTCACTGCTAATATCAGCGGCATCAGCAAAGTGTTGGCCTGCTTCTAATTCCTTAGCTTGCTCTTTTTCACTTTTGTCTTTTTTATCTACAACGCCAGTAGCGACTTCCTCTAAATCGCGTTTGTATTGCGCGTAGGTAGCAGCTGTTTGAGCAAATTCTTGGCGAGTGATTTTATTTTCAGAAGCAAATGGGTGAAGTAATGTTTCACCAGTTACAGCTTCAGGCTCTTTTACTTTAGTAGTTTTCTTTTTATTTGCTTTGTATTTATTGGCTACTGTGTTTGCAATATCTTCTTTAGTTGCTTCGATTAATTTGTTGTACAAGGCTTTAGCATCTTCTACAGAAAGATCCGCATTAGGTTTGAAGTCGCCTTGGCCATTGCCAGATAAAATACCTGATTTTACAAAATCATTAATATATGGTTTAGCCCAATGATCTTTTACATCGTCAAAGGTAATTGCTTTTTCAGCCTCCACAGCGGCTTTGGCATCAGCAATACTTTGGGCATTGCGTGCTTTAGCAATTTGAGCTGCTTCTTGATCAGCCATGGTTGGTGTTTTAGTAATAACTTGACGGGACCCATCAGTATTGACTAATGAGCTCACCGCGCTTACATTCTGTGCTACGGCGTCCGTAGTGTCAGCGGCGGCGTGATTTACATAAAGTGAAGTTGTAAACAGTGTAGCTCCTAAAATAGCTAAACGTAGTGAACGTGATGACATACAATCTCCTTTCGTGCTATATGATGTAGCACATTTCATGGAAAATTAATAATTATGCGATATAAATAAACTCCTATTTCTTTCAACTATGATAAAATCATATAAGTCATTAATTTTTTGTAAATTATTTAGAAATAGGTCACTTGGCAGATAGTTTTATTGTAAAAACTATCCTATTTTAACTAGTTTGATTATATCATGAAGTGAACTCACTTAAAAGACGAAGATAAGGGACAAAGGGCAATTTTTAAGGGCTTTTCTATTATATGTATAGTAAATATCTATTAAGAAAGTATGATAATAATTATCGCTTTTACTTATATTAATGACAGTCATTACTTTTTTGCATATGATGTAACCTGATTGCCAATATCGCAATTCTTTGGACAATATTTTTTATATTCTATATAATATTAGTAGTGATTTCCGTGCAAATTTGAAAAAATATGTCTATGGATCGAAGGAATCGATTTATAATAGATTTTGCGCAAGTGTGGATAATCAACCGTTGTAAGTACGTAGAAAAGATGAGGATGTGAGGAAATGAAAATTCATTTATTTTCACAATGTTTGATTGACATGTTTTATCCCCATGTGGGAATGGCCGGCGTACAAGTATTGGAACGCTTGGGCTGTGACATAACGGTGCCTAAGAAGCAAGTATGCTGTGGGCAGATGTTCATGAACTCTGGCTATGATCAATCAGCAAAAGCAGCGATGAAAAATACTATTGAAGTATTTGAAGATGCTGATTACATTGTAAGTTTATCTGGCTCCTGCGCGTTTGCGATTCGCGAAGAGTATACCCATGTATTAAAAGATGAACCAGAATGGCTCGATCGGGCCGCTAAATTGAGTGAAAAAATCTATGAATTCACTGAATTTATCGTAGATGTATTGGGTGTTACTGATGTAGGTGCTGTATTTAATGATAAAGTAACATATCATAAATCTTGCCACGTAACACGTTTGATGGGTGTTAAAGAGCAACCTATGAAATTGTTAGAAAACATTAAAGGCTTAGAATATTTACCAATGCACCGTGCTGAACGTTGCTGTGGTTTTGGTGGTACATTTACCGTAAAAGAGCCTGAAATCTCCGC
Source organism: uncultured Veillonella sp. (assembly GCF_937981445.1). GTDB lineage: Bacteria > Bacillota > Negativicutes > Veillonellales > Veillonellaceae > Veillonella_A. Next base: position 24,129 of record NZ_CALJON010000056.1, read on the forward strand.
AGTTATGACCCGCGAAAAAGCAATGACTATTTATGAATCTGGCGCTAATATTGTGGCAGGTAGTGACCAAGCTTGCTTGATGAATATTGAAGGTATGCTTGATCGTCTATATAAAGATGGCGAAATCGATCGTCACATTCGCGTAATGCACATTGCTGAATTGTTGAATTGTCGCTAGTCGTTAGGAGGAACTAAAAATGGCTATTTTATATGATCAACGCCCGTTTAAAGAACGCGTTAAGGATGTTCTTGCCAATGACTTTAAGGTAAAGGCCATTCAAAAAGCGCAGGATGTATTCTATGAAAAGCGTAAAACTCTTGTAGACCAAGTACCAGAATGGGAAGAGTTCCGCAATGAAGCCGCAGATCTTCGCGATCATGTGCTTAGCAATTTAGATTACTATTTGAACCAATTTGCTGAAAATGCGACTAAAGCTGGTGCTATTGTGCATTTTGCAAAAGACGCTGAAGAAGCAAATGGTTATGTAATGGATGTAGTACGTGAAAAGAACGCTAAGATGGTCGTAAAAGGTAAGACCATGGTGTCTGAAGAAATCAGCCTCAACGAATACTTGATGGATGCAGGTGTAGAAGTTAATGAAACTGACCTTGCTGAATTTATCCTTCAAACAGCTGATTGGAACCCACCATCTCATATCGTAGTACCAGCACTTCATTTCTCTCGTGACCGCATTCGCGATACATTCCATGAAAAATTAGGCTATGAAGGCACAGAAGATCCTGAAGAAATGACTCGTTTCGTACGTAAGCGTATTCGTGATCGCTTCCTTCGCGCTGATATTGGTTTCACTGGCTGTAACTTCGCCGTTGCTGAAACTGGTTCCATTACTATCGTATCCAATGAAGGTAATGGCCGTATGAGTAGTTCTATGCCTAAGACAATGATTTGTTTAATGGGTATGGAACGCTTAGTACCTGATTTTGCAGGTCTTGACGTTATGATGGAAATGTTGATTCGCTCCTCTGTAGGTGCTAAGATTTCCAACTACTTCTCCGTCATTACAGGTCCAGCAAAACCTGGTGAAGCTGACGGTCCAGAAGAACTTCACATTATTATTATCGACAATGGTCGCTCCAATATTCTAGGTGGCGAATTTAACTCTATGCTTCGTTGTATCCGCTGCGGTGCATGTATGAATATTTGTCCTGTATATCGTCATATTACAGGTCATGCGTATGGCTCTATTTATCCAGGTCCAATGGGTGCCGTATTGACTCCATTGCTCGTGGGTTATGAAAAAGCCGGTGATTTACCATATGCATCCACACTTTGCGGTGAATGTTGGGAACATTGTCCAGTTAAAATTCCACTCCATGAATTACTTCGTAAGCATCGCGTAAATATTGCTGATAAAGCTAATTTACGTCCTGCTGCTGAAAAAGCAATTTTCAATACGGTGGCTACTGTATTCAGTAACTCTTTCTTATTCGACTATGGTACTAAGCTTGGTGCTATTGGTATGAAATTGATGAGTAAAAATGGTCAAATGGCTGATTGGACTAAACTACTTCCAGTTGTTGGTGGTTGGGTAAAAGCCAAAGACATGAATACATTGAAACTTAAAAAGTTCCGTGATGTATATGCTGAATATGAAGCTAGTAAAAAGCGTAAGTAAGGAGAGACATAACAATGGATGAAGCAAAACGTAAAGCATTTTTTAGCCGTATTTCTCATGCGTTAGGTCGTAAAGAGATTCCTTCTTATGTAGTACCTTTTCCTTATGAACAAGGTCCTCAAGCAGATATGTACTCTGAACTTTCGCATGAACAAGTAGTTGATATGTTTAAAGCCGAATGTGAAAAAGTTGGGACTAAATACATTACTACTGACAAAGCACATGTGGTAGAAACATTATTAAATGAAATTAAAGAACGTGGGGGCGGTAAAGTTATTTACCCTTCCTCTCAAGTAGCTGAAGATTATAAATTGGAAGAAGCCTTTAGCAAAGTAGACCCTAGTGAAGCTACCTTCTTTAAATGGGTTGGTGCTAATGGTCGTGAAGCAAATATTAATGAAGCTAAAGTCGCTGAAATTGGTATTACATTCCCAATCGCCGGCATTGCTGAAACAGCTACAGTAATCCAGCCAAGTAATGAAGAAAGTGGTCGTTCCATTGGTTTATTACCACTTTGTCATATTGCAGTTATCAATACGAACACAATTATGCCTCGTATGACGCAAACAATGGCTAAATTAACTGAAGTATATAAGGAAAACCCAACAGGGTTCCCTTCCAATGTAGTTCATATCTCCGGCCCATCCAATACAGCCGATATTGAACTTGTACGCGTAGTTGGTGTACATGGTCCGATTAATGTAACCTTTATTTTAGTAGACTAATATATTTTGATTAGTTACTAATTTAATTGAATTAAATAAAATGAAAACTGTAGTCTTTAAGGTATTAGGGGCTACAGTTTTTTTATTAAAAATTTTGTTATCATAAATATGTATAGAGAGCTTTAGATATTTTTAATTCATTTTATACTAAATTAGTAGGAATTTAAATTAACTTGTGTTATAATAGTCCAGTCACATTCACAATAGAATAGTTAGGAGGAACGGAATTGGATATTCCATTTTTTCAACAGTTTTTGATGATTAGTAATGTAACATCAGTACTAATCATTGCAGTATTTGTAGCTTTATTAGGCTTCATGTACTATTTGCAACGTCAAAAGGTTGCCTTTGGTAATCTAGTAATCATTGGTACTATTCTTGGTGCCGTACTTGGTTTCTTTGTACAATTTATTGCAGGATTCCCAACAGATCCAACAAAAGTTGTGTTCATCAAAGAAAGTACAAAATGGTTCTCCCTTATCGGTGGTGGCTTTATTGACTTAATCTTGATGCTTGTAATTCCATTGGTGTTCATTTCCATTATTCATGTTATTTTAAACATGAATCGCAGTGCAGACCTTAAGAAATTAGTTACGTCTACAGCTGCTGTAGCACTTATTATGGTGGCTATCGCTGCGGTGGTAGGTCTTACATTAGGGACTGTGGCTCATTTAGGTGAAGGCATGTCCTTAAGTAGCGGTACGCCTGCTAAAATGAAAGATGTAACGCCTGTAGTGGATACAATCCGCGCATTAATTCCTAAGAATCCAGTAGCAGCTATGGCTAACACAAGTGTTATTGCAGTTGTTGTATTTGGTGTAATTATTGGCGGTATTGCTCGTTTGATTAAACAAACAGGTACTAGCAATCTTGAATTAGTTACAAAATTCTTTAACGAATTACATTTGATTAGTTCTTGGGTTGCTGATTTTGTAATTGGCCTTATGCCTTATGGCGTACTTGCTTTATTAGCTAGTACGATTGCTACTAAAGGGTTCCAAGCTATCGCTGATATGGGTCTCTTTGTAGTACTTATTTATGTAGGCGTAGTGATTATGCTTATTGTACAAGCCGTATTACTCATGATTTTCGGTGTAAATCCAATTATGTATTTCCGTAAAGCGAGAGCGCCATTGTTCTTAGCCTTTACATCTCGCTCCAGTATGGGTGTATTGCCACTTACTGTTGATACTTTAACAAAACGTTTGGGTGTTAATGCAGCGACTGCTAATACAGTAGGTAGCTTTGGTACTACAGCTGGCATGCAGGGTTGTGCTGGTATTTTCCCAGCTTTATGTATCGTTTACATCGCTCGTGTTGCTGGTGTAGAGCTTGATTTAACTATGTATATTATGAGCGTAATCGTAATTGCTCTTGGCTCTTTAGGTATTGCGGGTATTCCTGGTACCGCTACTATGGCTGCTTCTGTATCCTTATCTGGTACAGGCCTTGGCGCGTTCTATGGTATGATTTCCCCAGTACTTGCTATCGACCCAATTATTGATATGGGCCGTACTATGCTTAATGTAAGTGGTTCTATGACAAATGCTATTGTTGTAGATAAGCTTATGGGCACTTTTGATAAAGAGGCCTTCAATGACGAAACAACTATAGATCGTCCAGTAAGCAATAAACAAGAACCTGTTCATGGTGAAGCATAATACAGCGTTACGACAGAACAAAATAGTAGAAGCATAATAAAATAAGCCCCTATTAGATTCGTGTTGCATGGATTTAATAGGGGCTTTTGCTATCTACAATATAGAGATAGATTCTAACATATAGATAGAAATAATTAGCTTATTTGCATTTATATGGCAAGCTAACTTGAATCTATACAGTTTTTATTTAAAAATGGATAATGAGCCTAATTGTTCTCTTAAGTTAATAATATCCCAAGGCAAGTATTCAGCGATGGAAAGGCCTACTAAGTCAGCTTCTTGATTAGCTGCCTGTAGTAAGTTTACTACTTGAGCCAGTTTCATTTCTCCTACCGCATACTCTACCGGCCCTTGGTGTGGTTTGTTGCAGAGAAGACTACTAAAGTCTATTGGAGATAAGACATCGAGGTCTAGGTGGACCATGAATTGCTTAATTTTATGTTCTTTTAGCCAGTTGGTGATGGCCGTACTTGTATGAATATCTTGTGGGGTTAAATAGGTGAGATTATGCTCATGAATAAACTTTTTTTCGTACGCAGATAGGCCGCTTTCTACTAGGCCTACATAAAGAATTTGGGATGGGGTAAAACGATGTGTAACGGTTTTAGCAAAGTCTGGGGCGCCATAACCTAACAGATTACCGAGCACCATAGCATGTTCGTGATCGAATTCGTTAGGTGTCATAATATCAGGATGTGCATCGAGCCAAAGTATGGCTGTATCTTGTGGATAGCGGCCATGAAGATAATCGAAGGGGACTTGTGAAATGGAGCAATCGCCGCCTAGGGTAATAATTTTATCAGGCTGTTTCACGTCTAATATCGACTGTGCAGCCATTTGTTGTTTTAATAATACATTCTTACCATATATGGACTTGTCGTTTTGCATGTCATGGTTAGCATTTGTCTCAGCTTCTGCCAATACGGGCACAGTTACCTTTTCCGTAGTAGGTGAGATAGGTAAAAGCGCAGAGAGTACTTGGGCACCTATTTGGTAGTGTGGATTCGCGCCGCCTTGCCATTGAGGATATAGTAGTTGTAATGTGTTGTTCATAAGAAAGCCTCCTTTGTATGCTATAATCGTAGTGAAATATATGAATTGAATTTGTACAATACTAGTAACATCGTATTTGAATATATAGTAGCAGGATTGTGGTTATCCTCTAGGGTATCGTTGTATAGGGAGTAGGCGCATGTTAATACCAAGATATTTATTTGTGGAAGATTTTGCTGTATGGAAAGATTTTTTTCAAAACCAAAATCCTCGGGTTCAACATATTAAGCCTGGGCAGTTTATATGGTCTCCTGACGAGACATTTCATTATGTAAATTTTCTTGAATCTGGCTTGGCACGGACGTATTTAGTGCATGAGTCAGGGCGAAGAAAAATTTTGTCATATCATGGACACAATACGATTTTCCCTGTTTTTCATGAACTGGATTTTAAAATTGAGAAATCTTTAGTTACAGAAGCTTTTACACCTATGACAATTTGGCAGTTTACGCGCAGTGATTTTAAAAAGATATTAGAAGCTCATCCTGAAATCAATCATGCTTTGCTGTCTTGGTATGCTCGTTATGTAAATTTACTTATATACGAAACGGCGCACCAAGAATATAATTCGGGCTTTGTAAAATTGTGTAATATACTTTGGCTTATGCATAAAGAGCAGGAATATACTAAGGGACAAATGTATACGTATAATCCGTGCTCTGAGTATGTTGATTCGGTAGATGCATTTGACAATAAAATTGTTTTAACCCAAGAGGAATTAGCTGAAATCCTAGGCATGAGCCGTGTAAATTTAACTCGACACATTGGTCGATTAAGAACAGAAGGTATCATTGATACAGCACGTAAAACAATTACCATCTTAGACCGTCATAAACTGCTTCAGTACTGTTCTGGGGAAACGCGAGATGAATAAAAACTTCTATTAACACAATAGAACACATGAATTGATGAGCTATTTAATATAAGTTAACTAATATAAGCTACCTAAGACGAGCTATTTATATTATATATAAAATAGGATTAAATAATCTGCTACAAATGATACAAAAACGAAGCTTTCTCATGAATATGTTTTTTCCTTCCCCCTTAACCCATACATTAGCCGATGATAAGATACATAAGTGATTGTAAAATCAAAGCTAAGGGCTAGGAAGATAAACTATCTACTGCAAGCTGAGGTAAAATAAAACCACCTATCTATAAAGAGCGAATTTCTGCAAAGCAGACTGAGCTCTAGTAGATAGGTGGTTTTAGTTACTATCCTTACATCTTTTCATAGCAAACGGCTAGTTATGGATTAATTTGTTTTCGTTTATTATAAAGGGTTCGACTTCCAAAGTAGAGAAGTCCAAAGGATGCCAAGCACACGCAGCTGCAATTGGCAATCATAATGGTGCTTTGATAGAGAACGGCTTCATTAGGGAGGGCGCCGGCTAAGATTTGTCCTGTCATCATGCCTGGAAGTGCTGTAATGCCCATGCCCACCATGGAGTTCATAGTTGGTAGGAATGCAGTTTCTAAGGATTGATTAATAAAAGGATGGAGAATTTTCTGTGGGTGAGCGCCAATATTTAACAAGACTTCAATTTGATGGCGATTGCTGTCCAAGGCTTCTTTAAATGATTTTAAGGCTAGCGTTGCCCCATTCATAGTAGCACTTACTAACATGCCAGTAATAGGGATTACGTATTGGGGGACTAATGCATCTTTTCGAATCACTGCTAGTAGCATAAAGGCACTAATTAAGGTACAAGTTAAAAATACGGCGATGCCAACAATCCATTGAAAACGACGATTTAGCCAGGGACTTTTATTTAATGTACGATAAATAGCGAAACCAATCATTAGGGTTAGATATACTAATGTAAAGATAGGCGAGGGCGATTGGAAAATATAGAGTAATACATAGCCCGCAATAATGAGCTGTACACTCATTTGAATGGAACCAAAGATTAAATATTTCGTTTGATTGACGCCACAGTATTTAAATACAGCGCCTACAATGAGTAAGAGTACATAGGTGGAGAAGAAGCCAGTTAGCTCCATGGAAATAGATTCAGTCATGACTAGGCCTCCTTATTTAGAATGATGGTTAGTAGGTCGATTAGTTGCTGCAGTACTTGGGAGATTAGTAGCTGGATTGGTGTCCAAGTCTACAATTGCCGTATCTTTTGTAATAGGGCGAGCATTTTCCTTAGTACCGGGAGGTGCCTGTAAGGTAATCGTATGATCGCTAAATACAGGATACAAGCTTTCGTCATGGGAAATGACAAGAGATGTTTTATTATAGCGTTTCATATAATTTCTAAGATTCGTGAAAAAAGCTACGGCAGTTTTGGCATCCAAGGCAGAACTTGGTTCATCCCATAAATAGATACTTGCATCAAAGGATAGCATAATGGCATTGAAAACGCGCTGCCGCTCGCCACCGGATAAATAGGTGATTTCTTTTTCTACTTCAAATGGCGCAATCGCTAGAGCCAAATAGAAATCCATTACATTTTTGTCAGGCACAGGAATGCCGCGGTAGGTATAAAATGTTTCAAAATTATCTTTAATCGTTCCATTAAAAAGGAAGGCTTGTTGGCTAACTTGCAAAATTTGATGCCGCAGTTTCAAAGGATTTATATTAAAAATAGATTCGCCACGAAATTTAATATCTCCGCTGGAGGGGCTAAGTGTATTGTTTAAGAGGTGAAATAGAGTTGTTTTGCCACAGCCACTAGGACCTTGCACAAAGGTTATAGAGCCCTCGGGGACTGTTATAGGAGGATATGTAATTTTGTTTTGAAATGAAAGATTAGAAACAGTCAAGATATCCATATAAGACCTCCTGAGAAAAATACGATGTATTACAGTCATGATGTATTTCACTTTATTATAGACAATGACATATTTTAGTTTATCACAGACTATGGCGTATTTTAGTTTATCACAGACAATGACGTATTTCAGTTTATCACAGACTATGGCGTATTTCAGTTAAAATGATAACGTGAAATAAAGTCCCTGTCCATAGTATATTCTTGGACATTAGGGGGATTTTGTATAGTTGGTATTGGTACTAATGAATTGTCTTTTAAATTATGTTAAACTAAAGGGTAAAAATTAATGGTCTAAGGAAAAAAGTTAATTTTTATATAAGCTAAATTGTAGTAACATAAAGCCTACTAGATTATACATTAGGATTTTATTGAGCCTAGCCCAAAGAGCCCCTAATGAAGCTTGTAATGAATATACAAAATCAAAAAATTAGCGTATAATCAGTAGCGAACTATTTATTGGGAGGTTGTAAGATGAACTTTTCAGTGCGTACAGAAGTCTGTGTACGATGTAATATGTGTGTGGCGGAGTGCCCAACAGGCTTATTAGTGATGACCCCAGAAGGTCCTGAAGCAGGCCGTGGTAGCTGTATTAAATGTGGTCATTGCGTAGCCATTTGTCCAACTGAAGCCATTGACTATGATGTAACACCAAGAGCTTCGCAAACTGCAGTAGGTGATTATAAAGTTTTAACACCAGAAGCAGCGGAGCAATTTATGCGGTATCGTCGGTCGATTCGAATTTTTAAAGACAAACAAGTGCCTAAAGAAGATATTATGCGCCTATTAAATGTAGCGCGTATGGCACCAACTGGATCGAATCGTCAAGGAGTGTCTTATCGTGTAATTCAAGATAAAGAAACCTTGGTGGCCATTAGTCAGGCCGTTATGGAATGGATGCATAAGATGGGCAAAGTCAATGGACGGATGCGTCTTTATGCACGTAATGCAGACCGCTATAATGAAACAGGTCGCGATTTTATTTTGCACAAAGCACCTACTTTAGTACTAGCTTTGAGCAAGGCGACTGACACTGAAAGTGGTCATGATAATGGACATTTTGCTTTAACCTATGCAGAGTTATTTGCTCCTACTTTAGGACTAGGAACCTGCTGGTCTGGGTTCGTTGAATTCTGTGCAGAAGCAGGATATGAGCCTTTACTTGAAACATTACAACTTCCAGACGGATACAAAGTCGCAGGCGCGATTATGGTGGGGTATCCGCAGTATAAATATCGTTATATGCCAGAGAGAGAGCCTTTAGAAGTCTTTTTTGATCAGGAGGTTTAAAATGGCACAAGCTATGGTTACATTGGACATGATTGAAGCAGCGAAGGAACGATTAAAAGGGGTAGCGCAACGAACCGCGATTATGCAGTCTACATCGATTAGTCAACGCTGTGGTTGTGAAGTGTATTTGAAAATGGAAAATTTTCAACGCACTGGCTCGTTTAAATTGCGAGGTGCTTATAATAAGGTGGCATCGCTTACTGATGAGGAACGAGCTCTTGGCATTGTAGCGTCTTCGGCGGGAAATCATGCACAAGGCGTGGCGTTAGCGGCGAAGGAATATGGCTGCAAAGCGACTATATGTATGCCGTCCAATGCACCATTGTCAAAAGTAGAAGCAACCTTAAGTTATGGTGCTGATGTAGTATTAGCTGGCGATTTTTATGCAGATGCCTATGAAGAGGCCTGCCGTTTACAAAGGGAAAAAGGGTATACCTTCTGTCATCCTTTTGATGATCCAGTGGTCATTGCTGGACAGGGGACGATTGGCCTTGAAATTTTAGATGAAGTGCCTGATGCGGATGTCATCATTGTACCTGTAGGTGGGGGCGGTTTAATTGCTGGTGTTGCAGCCGCAGCAAAAGCAATTCGTCCATCCATTCGCATTATTGGGGTGCAAACTGCCAATATGCCATCTATGCAAGCTTCTATGGCAGAAGGTCATTTAGTGACTGTACCCGCCAATAAGAGCTTGGCTGATGGGATTGCCGTAGGAACACCAGGAACGCTAACTTTTAATTTAGTACAAGAATATGTAGATGAAGTGGTGACGGTTACAGAATCTGAAATTGCGGAATCTATATTATTTTTACTAGAACGCGTGAAGACTGCTGTGGAAGGGGCTGGCGCTTGTCCAGTGGCGGCCATGATTAATGATAAGATTGCTGGTTTAGCCGGTAAAAAAGTGGTAGCCTTAGTGAGCGGTGGTAATATTGATGTAAATATGATTGACCGGATTATCAATAATGGTCTTGTTCAATCATGGCGCCGTGTTTATATTGATGTAGTGGTACAGGATCGACCTCATGTTCTATCGCGGTTAACAGGATTGATTTCTGATACAAATGCTAATATTCTAAGTATATGGCATGACCGAAGCCAACGAGATATTGAAGTGGGCTATGTTCATGTGGCACTAGAAATTGAAACCATGGGCGAAAAACATGTGCAGAATTTGCAGCAAAAGCTCATCGATAATGGGTTCCCTGTAGTACTAAAATAGGACCTTTGGTATAGGCAATTTGATTTACTAATCTAATAGAAAATACTAGCTACCTACGAACTTGTTTCGTAGGTAGCTTAGATTTGTCATAAAATAAGAGAATCTAGGCAGCATTTGTTATGTTTCAATAATTTATTAAGCGTCAATACATAGGGCGGTACATGCAGAGTGTGCACCTTCAATAGATGAAGCATTTGGGATACATGCATTATTTGCATTATCTGTATTATATGTAGTATTTGTAGTAAAAAGTAGTAAAAAAGTAGTAAAAAAGTAGTAACAATTTTGAGGAGAAGTTTTTATGGAGTCAGAACAATTAGGACGTCATTTGAAGCCCCGTCATGTGGAGATGATTGCCCTAGGCGGGACTATTGGGGTTGGTTTATTTATGGGGTCAGCTAGTACGATTCAAACAGCGGGCCCTTCGGTGCTATTATGCTATGCCCTAACTGGGGTAGTAATGTTTATTATTATGCGTATTATGGGGGAAATGCTGTATTTAGAACCTAGGTTCTTTTACGGCGTATGGATACCGTTATATTTCTCCTTATATTGGCTTTATAACGGCATGGTGCTATTGGTTCATGTGGATTACCGTGGGCATGGCTGAGGTTACGGCGGTCGGCATTTACATGAGTTATTGGATTCCGGAACTACCTCATTGGATATCTGCCTTAGTAGGAATGGCCATTATTGTGGCAGCCAATTTAGCATCAGTTAAATATTATGGTGAATTTGAATTTTGGTTTGCCCTTATAAAGGTGTCCACCATTGTGTTTATGCTTGTGGTGGGGGCCGGACTGATTCTGTTTGGCTTTGGCAATGGCGGTGTGGCCATTGGCTTTTCTAATTTGTGGGCTCATGGGGGTTTTTTTCCTCATGGCATGAGTGGTATGTTGGCAGCGATGTGTGTGGTAGCGGCTGCCTTTCAAGGCGTAGAATTGGTAGGTATTACGGCGGGGGAAGCGCAAAATCCGCGGCACACGTTAGTCAAAGCAGTTAAGAGCATTGTATGGCGCATATTGATTTTCTATGTAGGGGCGATTTTTGTTATTCTCTGTATTTATCCGTGGAATGAGCTTAGCTTTGTAGGCAGTCCCTTTGTACAAACTTTTTCCCGCGTAGGCATTGCTAGTGCGGCAGGGTTAATTAATTTTGTAGTTCTAACAGCAGCATTATCAGGCTGTAATAGTGGTATTTATAGTTGTGGGCGCATGTTATATACTTTAGCTCAAAATGGGCAGGCCCCTAAAATGTTTGGCAAACTATCAAAATCAGGTGTACCGCGCAATGGCATTTATGTGTCCATGGCCAGCCTTGGTTTTGGGGTGCTGTTGAATTATTTGATGCCTCATTCGCAGTTATTTTTATATATTTATAGTGCCAGTGTGTTTCCAGCCATGGTATCTTGGTTTGTGTTAGCTGGTGCGCAAAGGAAATTTAGAGCGCGTTGGGGAAAAGAAATTATAGCAGCCCATCCGTTTAAATCGCCTTGGTACCCTTATTCTAATTATTTTTGCTTACTCTTTTTAGTCCTTGTTACCATTGGCATGTGGTGGAATGAAGAGACGCGCATGTCGCTCATCATTGGTTGGTCTTTTATTGCCATTCTTACAGTGGCATATTATGTAACGGGGATATATAAACGCCCGGTTGTTCATGAAGAGTATAGAGCAGACGAAAATGAGATGGGCAAAAACGGGCAAGCTACTTCTTAGGCGCCTCTTTTCTAAGATTCATTTATATGTTAGGATATACATAGTGGGTTTTGAGAGCCCCAGGGGGTTATTAAGAGAGAAGAGGTATGTATATGAAACTAAAACGATTAGTATTACCTTTGTTAGCAGCTGTATTAGCATTAGGAATTGCAGGCTGTGGGTCAAGCAATTCAGGCGGCACTACAGCGTCTAAGGAGATTAAGATTGGTGCTACTGCGGGACCACATGCAGAAGTGGTAGAGGCAGTGGCTAAGGAAGCGGCCAAAGAAGGTATTAATGTAAAAGTTGTGGAATTTTCCGACTATATTACACCAGATAAGGCCTTGGCAGATGGCGATTTAGATCTTAATAGCTATCAGCATAAGCCGTTTTTAGACAATTTTAACAAGCAAAATAATTCTAATTTAGTTCCTGTAGGAAAAACCATTCTAATGCGAATGGGACTTTATAGTAATTCCATTAAAGATGTTAAAGACATTCCTGATGGTGCAGTGGTAGCAGTTCCTAATGATCCAACTAATGGTGGCCGTGGCTTAGCTTTATTAGCTAAAGCTGGCTTGATTCAATTACGTGATGGCGTAGGCTATAAAGCAACGGTAAATGACGTAATTAGTAATCCAAAGAACTTAGTGATTAAGGAATTAGAAGCAGCTCAATTACCACGTAGTCTTGATGATGTTACATTGGCAGCGATTCCAATGAACTATGTAATGAGTGCAGGCCTTGATGTAACGAAGCAAGGTGTGTTCTTAGAGCCTAAAGATGAACCGCTTGCTGTCATGGTATTAGCAGCACGTGAGGCGGACAAAGATAATCCGACTTATAAGCGCGTAGCAGAGCTATTCCATTCAGAAGGGGTAAAGAAATTTATTGAAGATACCTATCATGGTACCATCGTACCAGCAGAGTAATATTGATTAAAGTTTTGCGGTGGTCTTTTGCCATCATGAGTTTGAAAACTTTGATTATCTACAATATACAAAAAGAGTAAAAGAGTAAAGGCATTCGTGTATGGGATGATATAAAGGGGCTATAAAGGGAATGAATTCATTTCCTGGAGGCCCCTTTTCTGTACTCTTTTATTCATATAAATATTTTTTATTAAGGGGTGTATCCATCAAAGTAGCAATTAACATGTAACTGTAGGGACGTGCTGATATTTTATAAGGAGGCGTGTTAATTCTTTGTATCGTAGTGCTGGAAATGCAATATTTATTGTGTAGGACAGTGAGAATTTATGTATAATAGTAATAAGGATAATTAATGTTAATTGTGAATTTAAATAGAAAGGAGCATTTTTGTGCTCAGTACAAAAGATGTGGAACAACGACTGCTTTGGCAATCTGCGTGGCTTATGTTTCTAGTCGCTGTCAGTGGGACGGTCATGGGGGTTGTTACCGGATCCTCAGCAGTATTGCTAGATGGTATCGTGTCCTTTATGGCCGTTATCATTAAAATTATGATGATTATGACATCCAAGCTTATTTTGAGGGAAACAAGCAAGCGATTTCAGTTTGGGTATTGGCAATTTGAGCCTCTTGTATTAATGGTGGAAGGCTTTTTCACCTTACTGTTTGTGTTATATGCGTTTATGACGGGGATTATTGATATTTTAGGACAGGGCCACTCCGTAGAATCCGGCCCTATTGTGGCATATGCGGCTTTTTTCACCATAGTTGACTCGTCCTATTATTTCTATGTGCGTCATATTAATAAGCGATTAAAATCGAATCTAGTAAAATTTGATAATATTAGTTGGTCCATTGATGCTGTGTTAGCTGCCGGGATTTTAATCAGTTTCTCCTTTGCGTGGGCATTGGAACAAACGGATTGGGCCGCCTATGCACGCTATGTGGATTCCTTAGTATTGATTGCTTTATCCGTGCAGATGATGCCAAGTGCTATTAAGATTTTAGTACCGGCCACTAAGCAGGTTCTTGGGGTGGCACCAACGGAGCTGCACGAGCGAATTCAGCGTATTATGGATGATTTTATGGCTCGTTATCGTTTTAAAGATTATGTAAGTAGTGTGCAGGTCTATGGGAACAGTAAATTCATTGAAATTGATATTTTATTGCCTAAGAATTATGAAGCACAGCGAGTAGAAGATATGGACAAAATCCGCAATGAAATAGATAATGAAATTGGTGGACGATCTGATGAAAAATGGCTTACCATTACATTTACTACTACTAAGCGGTGGATGGCAAAGGATTATTTATTAGATGATGAAGATGATGAATAAATCTATTCATATAAAGTAACTATTTTTATTCCTCGAGGAGGCCTTACTATGGCAAAAGAAGTTATTAGTCAAACAGAATTAAAAGAAGCGGTACATACAGCGGTATCTGAATTATTACAAGTAGCCCGCTTAGAAGCTGGTGATTTATTAGTTGTAGGATGTTCGACCAGCGAAATTAGAGGTTCTAAAATAGGCACTGATTCTGCCGAAGATATGGGCAAAACTATTGTGGCAGCGCTTCAGGAAGTTCTTGTGCCTGCGGGCATTAACTTGGGGGTACAATGTTGTGAACATTTAAACCGTGCTATTATTATTGAAAAGGCGGTAGCCAAAGCACATAATTGGCCTATTGGCAATGTAGTACCGCAACTTCATGCGGGTGGCGCTACGTCCATGGCGGCTTGGGCTACTTTCAAAGAACCTGTAGCAGTGGAACATGTAGAGGCCGAAGCGGGTCTTGATATTGGGGATACCTTTATTGGTATGCATTTGAAACCAGTAGTAGTACCTGTGCGCCTTAGCATTAAATCGATTGGGGAAGCACATTTAACAGCGGCGCGCATTCGCCCTAAGTATATTGGTGGTCCTCGTGCTGTATATGATGAAGCATTAATGTAGTTGGAGTGAAGTATTTTGGATTTTTACACATATGAGTATATTGTGCACCAAGGTCAGTTTAATGCAGTAGTACAATATGGTTTTTCATTTCTATTATTACTCGCCTTGTTAGGTGCTAGTGTTCAATTCCTTCGCCATAGATTAAATAGTAAGTACCGAGATTTGACAATTTTATTGACTTTGGTAATTCTATTTTTTCTCGGTTTGCGTTGGAATGAATATGACTCGTCCTTGCGAAATTCAGAAGGACTAACTCGCATGGCTTCCTTTCTTACGAGTGCGTCAGAACGCCTTGGTACGCCAAAGGAAGAATTGCGTGTCAACTCACTACAACTGAGCGATAATATTATTGTCAATGCTAATAATCGGTTTTATGAAGTGCGCTTTACTAAAAACTTTGAAGCTTATTCACTGTTACAGGTGCATATGGTGAATGACAAGATACGTGTCATTGATTTTTCAGAGGAGTAAGGCGAGATGATAATAACTGGTTATACTTTAATTATGATTAAACTTATCTTGGGCATTATATGCTTAGTCTTTCAAATCAATTTGATGGGGAAAGGCAATTTAGCGCCTAACTCAGCGGTTGACCAGGTACAAAACTATGTGCTAGGTGGTATTATCGGTGGCGTCATCTACACTGAGGCCATCGGTGTGTTACAATTTCTCTTAGTATTGATTGGCTGGACAATCGTTGTTATGGGGCTCCGCTTTTTGACTAACTACAGCCGTTTTGTTAAGAAACTAGTAGATGGTAATCCTGTGATCGTTGTAGATTATGGGGTGATTCAAGTGGAAGAGTGCATGAAACATGGCGTAAATGCTGGTGATTTGCATTTAAAATTGAGAGCTGCCGGCATAGCCCGTGTAGGGGAAGTGAAACGAGCTGTGCTTGAACAGAATGGTCAATTAACTGTGGTTAAATATGGGGAAGATACCGTTCATTATCCTTTAATTGCAGATGGCTTGGCCGATGAAAATGTTCTATCTTTAGTAGATAAAGATCGTGCTTGGTTAGAAGACAAGGTGGCAGCACAAGGGTATACTATTTCAGAAGTATACATGGCAGAACTTGTACATGGCGAATTGGCTATTACACCGTATGCCAAATAATAAACTATACATAGGCCTTAGGGCGATTTATGAGGAGGCGCATTCATGCAAGGGATTCAACGTGTTTTGACGATTATTGCCTTAGCGTACATCGTGTATCATATATATTCTCATGGTTTTACTACAGTGAATATTATTGCCGCTGTACTACTTGTGTTTGCAGGTATTATGGAGTTGACTAGAAAACAAAGACAGGCTAAACTTGATGCGTACATTAAGCGCAAAGAAGCTGAGTCGCTAGCTGAGGAAGCTGCTAAAGAGGCAAAGACCACTAGTGAAGTGGAGCCGGCAGGGCAGGAAAAAAATAAGTAATATATAGTGTGTGATTAGAGCTGTGCTATAGAACAGAAAAAATAGTAAGCATAATAATAAGAATAATAAGAATAGAAAGAATAGAAAGAATAGTAGTAATAAAGGAGTATGCATGAAATTAATATCTTGGAATGTAAATGGCCTTCGGGCGGCTGTAACAAAGGGCTTTATGGATAGCTTTGAAGCGCTTGATGCAGATATGTTCTGTTTGCAAGAAACGAAGCTTCAACCAGAGCAAATTCAATTGGAGTTACCAGGTTATGAACAATATTGGAATAGTGCTGTAAAAAAAGGCTATAGTGGGACTGCTATTTTTACGCGTGTAAAACCGCTTTCAGTGACTAATGGTATTGGCATTGAAGAGCATGATCAAGAGGGCCGTGTTATTACTGCTGAGTTTGAGAATTTCTACTTAGTTACTTGCTACACCCCTAATAGCCAACGTGAGTTAGCACGCCTTGCTTATCGCATGACTTGGGAAGATGCTTTTAGAGACTTTTTATTGGAATTAAATAAAAAGAAACCAGTTATCTTATGTGGTGATCTTAATGTAGCTCATGAAGAAATTGATTTGAAAAATCCAAAAACAAACCGAAAAAATGCAGGTTTTACTGATGAAGAACGAGCCAAAATGACTGAATTATTGGGAGCTGGGTTTACCGATACATTCCGTCACCTTTATCCTGATACGACTGATGCGTATAGCTGGTGGTCTTATATGGGTAAGGCTCGCGATAGAAACGTGGGATGGAGAATTGATTATTTTATTACGTCAAAATCCTTAGATGATCAAATTGTAGATGCTAAAATTCACCCACAAATTATGGGGAGCGACCATTGTCCAGTAGAGCTTGATATTAATTTATAATTGATGAGAAGGGCATGCCTTGAGGCATGCTCTTTTTTGTACCTTGCTGTAGTCTGTAGGTAGGCTGTGTGTAGAGTGTGCAGTGTGTGTAGTATGTGTGTAGTATTTAGCGGTGGCTTAGATTCTATAGATTGTGCAAAATGGAGGGGAAATGTCTATATGGAATAGTCATATAAAAAGAAAAATACTCTACTAAATTGATAATTATATAGAAGAGTTTGTTAACAATGGGCTTTTTTGAGTTTATGATTTTAAGTCATAGCATAAATCTTAAAAATAAAATAATGATAGGATTTGTAGGGTTCATGTGTTATAGTTGAATTAGAGATTAATAAAGTCTTTTATTTACTTCGCCTAAGAAGTAGGTGAAGTGGGTACTTTATATTTATTTATGTGAGGAGATAAAATATGGCAAAGTACAATCCTTATGAAAACATGCTTAATACGTTAGACGAAGCAGCTCAAAAATTAGGTCTTACTCGCAACGATTATGAAGTCATTCGTCATCCAGAACGTGAATTGACAGTAGCAATTCCTGTACATATGGATGATGGTCATGTGGAAGTATTTAGTGGTTATCGTACTCAACATAGTACAATTATGGGTGCTGCTAAAGGTGGTATCCGTTTCCATCCTGATGCTGATGAAAACGAAGTTCGTGCATTAGCCGCTTGGATGACAATTAAAAACTCCATCGCTCATTTACCATATGGTGGTGGTAAAGGCGGTATTAAAGTGGATCCTAAGAAATTAAGCAAACGTGAATTAGAACGCTTGACTCGTGGATTCGTTCGTAAAATTGCTCCAATTATTGGCGTAGACACAGACGTACCAGCTCCAGATGTTAATACAAATCCGCAAATTATGGCTTGGATTGTTGATGAATTCTCTACATTAAAAGGCGTATGGTCCCCAGGCGTTGTTACTGGCAAACCGTTAGAAGTTGGTGGCTCTCTTGGCCGTAATGAAGCAACGGGCCGTGGCTGTATGTTCACATTGAAGAGCTACTTAGAAAAGAAAGGCAAAAAAATGTCTGATGTTACAATTGCTGTTCAAGGCTTTGGTAACGTAGGTAGCGTAGGCGCTTTATTGATGCATCGTGAAGGGGCTAAAATTGTTGCTATTGGCGATATTCATGGCTCTATTTACAATGAAAAAGGCATTGATGTAGAAAGTGCTTACAAATACTCCAATGCACATGGTCGTTCCTTAGAAGGCTATGAAGAACCAGGTATGACTCGCATTGACAATAAAGATTTATTATTACTTGATGTAGATGTATTGTACTTAGCAGCATTAGAAAACCAAATTAATGGTTCTAATATGAAAGAAGTGCGCGCTAAAACTATCTTAGAAGGTGCTAATGGTCCTACAACTAATGAAGCAGACCTTTACTTCTTTGAAAAAGGCGTAGACATCGTACCAGACGTTTTAGCTAATGGCGGCGGTGTAGTTACTTCTTACTATGAATGGGTACAAAATAAAGAAGGCTTATACTGGTCTGAAGACGAAGTAAACGAACGCCTTGAAAAGAACATGAAAATGAGCTTTGAAGAAGTTTGGGCTATGCAACAAGAATACAAAGTATATCCTCGTTTAGCAGCTTACATGGTAGCATTAAAACGCCTAGTAGCAGCTAGCCAATTACGTGGTTTTAATGGCTAATACCTTTAAGAAACAAGATTTTTAATAAATCAGATTTAATAAATCAGATATGATGTAAACGCTAAGTATAACTGTCTAAGATTGGTGAGTTACACAGAACGTAAAAGAATCACTTTATAAGTAATAAAAGGGGAGAAGTATACTAAGCGCTAAAGCGGCTAGAGAAGTAATAACTAGCCGCTTTTCTTTGTCTAAAACGAGCCTTAGCGTTAGGTTACATATGAAAATATATAAAATTTTACAAATTTGTGAAAAAAGTACTTGCATTAGTTCTTGATTTAGTATAAAATATCTCTTGTACCATTCCTCGATAGCTCAGTCGGTAGAGCAATCGGCTGTTAACCGATCGGTCGTAG
>NZ_CALJON010000057.1 GCF_937981445.1 uncultured Veillonella sp.
TACTGAAATGGATAATTACGAAGAAATTACATATGAAGGCTACGGTCCTGGCGGCGTTGCTCTTACTGTAGAATGTTTAACAGATAATCGCAATCGTACGGCCGCTGATGTGCGCCATGCGTTTTCTAAAAATGGTGGTAACCTTGGTGAAACAGGCTGCGTAGCTTGGATGTTTAAACGTAAAGGTATTTTTGTTATTGCTGCAGAAGGTCATGATGAAGAAGAATTGACTTTACTTGCTTTAGAAGCTGGGGCAGAAGACCTTAAAAACGAAGAAGATTCCTTTGTTATTTACACTACACCAGAAGATTATGATACTGTTGAAGCTGCCTTAGCTGATGCGGGCATTGAAACAGAAGTAAGCAAAATTACTATGGTTCCAGACAATAGTATTGAATTAGATGGCGATAATGCCGTTAAAATGCAAAAAATGCTCGATGCTTTAGATGATCTTGATGATGTACAAGATGTATATCATAATGCAGTTCTACCTGAGGAAGAGGCATAATTACATATTATACAAGGCTCTCTCTAAGATAATTAGGGAGAGTTTTTTGATGGGAGAAAAAAGTATAATATATTTACATCACTATATTTATATCTATCAATATGATATAATAAGTTAGTAATTGTTATTGATTATTAATGATAGTATAACTATTTTTACTTGTTAGTCATTTCGAAAGGATGATAGGTAAAATGAAGCAATATGATATTATTGTCATCGGTACTGGCGGGGCTACTATTGTAGCTGACGCAGCTATAAAAAAAGGCAAGAAAGTGGCCATTATTGAAAAAGGCAAGTTCGGTGGCACTTGCTTGACACGTGGTTGCATTCCAACAAAGGTTATGGTAACTGTAGCTGATGCAGTGCGCGAAATTGAAGAACTTCCTAAAATTGGTGTAAAAGTTGAACCAGCTAGCATTGATTGGGATGTAATGTCAAAACGTGTATGGCAAAAAATCGATGAAAGTATCGGCATGGAAGCTTACTATAAAGAGTTTGATAATGTCGATGTATATAATGGTGCCGCTTCCTTTGTGAAGGATAAGGTGTTAACGGTAGCCTATACTGATGGTGGTGTAAGTGAAGAAATTACAGCTCCAATTATTGTATTAGGTGTAGGCGGGCACACTAAGATTAATCCTCTTAAAGGCCTTGAAGAAGCAGGCTATATGAGTAGTGAATCCTTATTCGGTAATAAATACCCTCAAAAGCCTTTTAAAAAATTAATCGTTATGGGTGGGGGCCCTATTGGTACTGAGTTTGCTCATGTATTTGCTGCAGCTGGTACAGAAGTGACTTTGATTCAACACAATGTACGTTTATTACCTAAAGAAGATGAAGAAATTTCAGAGCAAATCTACAAAGACATTACCCGTCTTGGCATCAATGTAATTCTTAACCAAGAGCCGGTAGAAGTACGTGTAGAAAATGGTGAGAAAGTAGTTGTCATTGAAGACCGTAAAACTGGTGAAATCCGTGAAGTACGCGGCGAAGAAATTTTAATGGCTTCTGGTATTAAACCGGCTACTGAAGAATTGATGTTAGAAAATACTTCTATTGAAACTAAACGTGGTGGTTGGATTAAAACTAATGAATTCTTAGAAACATCAGTAGAAGGCGTATATGCTATGGGTGATGTAAATGGGGAAGCGCCATTTAGACATAAGGCCAATTATGAAGCGGATATTATTGCTCATAATCTATTTTTTGCCGAAACACCTCAAGACTATCGCTGGGCTCGTTACGATTTAGTGCCAGCCGTAACCTTTACATATCCCCAAGTAGGACATGTTGGTTTGACTGAGGCACAAGCTAAGGAATTAGGCTATGATGTAAAGACGGGTAAAAACTACTACTCTGCATCAGCTAAGGGCTTTGCTATGGGCTTTGATCCTGGTGACGAAAATGATGGTTTTGTAAAAATTGTAGTTGATACAAAAACAAATCATATCCTAGGGGTACATGTGATTGGCCCTCAAGCGTCCATATTATTCCAACCATATGTTAATCTTTTAAATAGTGGCGATACACCATTAACACCAATTAATGAAGAAATTGGCTCACCACTTACAAAACAACTTCGCGCAGAAGGTCTAGTTCGTAAAATGGATCCTCACTCCGTTATTACTGTAGGGGAAACAATGACACCACATCCAACCTTATCGGAGATTGTTATGTGGACTCAAGTATACTATGAGCATCGATGGTAAGATATCGCTTATTAATAGGCCTCACTTAAAGGCATCCGTAGTAGATACAAAATGCATAAGTAAATAATAAAAATCGTATTGATAATTATTGAGAAACGTTGTACAATAATTTTAACGAAATGAATGATAATCCGGTAGTATCTTTTGGTGCTAACGGATTATCTATTATAGCCTGAAATATAGGGGATTATAGTTTATATATTAGAGGGCTTATTTTACTAAATATAAGTTAGTTGATAATGCTAATTGTGATAACATTGTAGATGTAGATGTAGATGTAGATGTAGATGTAGATGTAGATGAGTGAGGGAATAGGTATGCAAGACTTACTAATACGCATGTATGTGCCTAATAGAGAATGTATTAAAGCGCCAACAGTGCGAACTAAATATGGTGATTTAGCCAGTGTAGTAGGGATTATTGTTAATTTAATAATTTGTATAGGTGAAGTAGCCGTTGGCATTTTAATCGGATCCTTAGCTATGATAAGTGATGGCATACATAATGTAACTGATGCAGGCGGTTCGTTGATTTCTCTTATTAGTTTTCGCTTAGGTGCTAAAAAAGCTGATGAAGTACATCCATTTGGCTTTGGACGCATGGAATACCTATTATCCATAGGTTTTTCCTTATTGTTGTTTGTGTTGGCCATACAAATTTTAATTGAAGCCGTTCATCGTATTATAACGCCAGAAGTTGTGCCATTTTCTCTTACTTCTGTTGTAGTAATGCTTTGCGCTATGGGGCTTAAATTTTGGCTCTATACATTTTTAAAATATGTAGGCAATTTAGTGGACTCGCCTATATTACGTGCTAATAGTTTAGAAACACTGTCGGATATTTGGGGCATTGCCGGTGTTACTATAGGCTTAGTTATTGGCGGACTCTTTGCATTGCCGGTGGATGGGTATTTAAGCTTTTTAGTGGCCCTTCTCATAGGACGTGCAGGATACCATGTATTATCTGATGCGATTACGCGTATTTTAGGTCAGGAGCCAAGCCCTGAACTAGTGAAATCTATCGTGGATTTAGTGAAGTCTTACAAAGGGGTAGAAGGGGTGCATGATTTAGTTGTTCATGATTATGGCCCTGGTAATGTCTTTGCTAGTATACATGTGGAAGTAGATGCTAAGGTAGACGTAATAAAAAGTCATGCCTTAGTGGACCGCATTGAACGTGATGTGGCCAATAATTTGTATGTCAATCTTACAATTCATATGGACCCACGTATCATTAATGATGAAATGATTAAACTCTACAATAT
>NZ_CALJON010000058.1 GCF_937981445.1 uncultured Veillonella sp.
TTATCCGGCAATGGCTTCAAAGACTTCGTTAGCAATTCTATCTGCGTGGTGCGAATGCTGATTTCACCTTTATCAGTAGTAAAAACAAGGCCATGAACCCCAATAATATCACCCACGTCTAAGAGGTCAAGCAAGCTATCTTCTAAGTCAGACACTTCATCAGTGCGTGCAAATACCTGAATATCTCCTGTCGTATCACGCAAAGTCAAAAAGATGGTCTTCCCATGGTCCCGTTTCGCCATAATTCGGCCCGATACAGCTACCTTAGTATTTTTTAAAGTCTCATACTCAGTAATAATATCCTTGGCATAATGAGTCCAATTAAATTTATCACCATAAGGATATATATCCAATTCATATAATCTTTGTAATTTCTCCATACGAGCAAAACTTATATCACTGTCATTCTCTCCTAGAGGGGGAAATGTATTTAATTCATCAAATAAATCCATTATCATCTCTCCTTACTAATTACTTGACTCTGCCTCATTAATAAAGTCATGCTCTTTGAGATACGTTAAAAATTCTTTTACTAATTTAGTCTTTTGACCACCTTTATACGTAAACACTTGCTGTGATTTTGTTAGTTCATCACTTGTGAGCGGCACATACTCTACTAATTCTTTTACCCACTGCGGAATACAGCCCGATACAATAGCCAATTCCCCAGTCTGCATGACCGTATCAAGAATAAACATCAACGAATTACTGCTAAGATTAAAGGAAATATCCACTTCTTTTTCGCGGCAATTACGAAGCAATGAATTCTCTAAATCAGCCATAACAGCCACTTGCTGGCCATGTAAAGCCGTCAAATTAATCGACTTTCGCCTTTGCAGTAAGGAATGATTCTTAGGCCCTATGACTACAATTTCACGCGTCCCCGCCCCTTCAAAAGTATATAAATGCTTGTGCGGCGGAATTGTGGGAGTAATAATTAAATTAAAAATGCCTCGCTCTAAGTATTCTGTAATTAACTTAATATCGTTAAACACAACTTTCCACTTACCCTTTGGCTGGGTTGACTTAAAGCTATTTATATAGTCATTTACAATATACGCTAGCTCTGGCGTTGTGCCAATAACTATAGTGTCTGCTTCTTCAGCAGCACTCTTACGCACTTCTTTTCGCAACAACTCTTCTTGATTTAATAAATGTTTGATGCGGCGATACAATAAGTCCCCGGCCTTAGTCAGTTCAATATGACGACTGCCTTGGCGCGTCTTAATTAATTGTACGCCATAATAGGCCTCTAAGTTTTTGATTTGTAAACTGAGTGCTGGCTGTGCGATATTTAACTGGCGCGCTGCTTCACTAATGGTATAGGATTCAGCGACACACACATAATTTCTACAAACATCGAAATCCATAGAAAATATCCTCTCCTAAACGTATCTATGTTAGCCTCCGGTAATATAGTTACCAGATTTACCTTTTGATTATAATGTATTATAATCCATTCTTAATTATAATCCACCAGCCCTCAATTCACAACATAGGCGCCTTACTTTTACCCCCTAGGAACCTATCTTTTTGATTACATAACCATTTTACATGGCATATTCGACTTAAAAATTGCACTTTGCCTTTTTACAATCACATGTCCTCTTTCATAACATATGCAAAAGCGCGAATCGTTCCCTCTATGTCTTTAAAATGAACGCCTTGAATTTCACCAGCAAAGCCAGGCAATTCATTAAACGTATCTTCCAATACTTTAAAATACGCAATCACATTATCATTCCACCGTTCCCCAAGGCCAATAGTAATAATCCCTGGTGGATATGGTAAGGCCCCTTCCAAGGCAATGCGGTCTTTCACCTGATCCAGCATAACCTCTTCATAATTGCCACCAATAAAGGCCTGCGTAGCCACTTGGGCAGAAACAGCGGTCTCTGGGAAGAACTCTTCTCTAAACAAGCGTTTTTGCAATGTATTTACATTACGCTTTTTATAAAACTCATGCATCTCCTGGCACAGACGACGCATTGTATAGCCTTTATAATGGTCCTCATGGGCGTAATAAATCTTTGGTAATACATCTCGCATCGGCAAATCTTCATCAATGCACCGTTCAAAGCGAACTAAGAGCGATACAAGATTGCTCATCATTGTTTCTGAATTAGCTGGCGTGAGTAGAAATAAAATAGAATTCAAATCGCTCTTTTCAGGCGTTAATCCGTGTTCGCGCAAATAATTAGACAATAAACCAGCGGGAATACCAAAGTCCTCATACGCTCCCGTTTGCTGATCTATACCTGGTGTATATAAAAGGATTTTACATGGATCCACTAAATATTGATCTTTGCCATAGCCTTTAAATTGATGCCACGATGCTTGAGGATCAATTTCAAAAAAGGCCTTATCGGTTGCAATCTCTTCCGTTGTATACGTATCCCAAGGTTTACCATTTACCACCTCAGGCACAAAGGATTTAATATAGTGGCAATGCGCTTTAATCGCCTTACGCGTATCTACGCCTAATTGCACTGTTTCGGCCCACAACTTACGGCCCAATTCGCCTTCATGGATTTTAGCATTCACATCTAACGAAGCAAACAGTGGATAGCAAGGCGAAGTCGAGGCTTGTAGCATGAAGGCATTATTAAAGCAATCATCATTACAATAGCGAGCCTGCCCTTTGAGATGGCTATCTTTTTTGTGAATTTGTGAAGTCTGTGAAAAACCAGCTAATTGCTTATGCACTGATTGAGTCACAAAAATACCAGGATCTTCAGGGCCTAATTCCAATAACATGGGGCTACAATCGCGAAGCATAGGAATAAATTGCTCATACCCCACCCACGCAGAGTCAAATAAAATATAGTCACACAGATGACCAATACGATCTACGACCTGCCTAGCATTATAAATAGTACCATCATAGGTTCCTAATTGAATCAAGGCCACGCGAAATGGTCGTTGTTCCTGAGCTTTATGAGGTGCCACCTTCGCAATGCGCGCACGTAAATAGTCTTCTTCAAAACAATGGTCATCAACGCCACCAATAAAGCCATAAGGATTGCGCGATGTTTCCACATAAACAGGTGTAGCCCCTGACTGAATCAACGCACCATGGTATAGCGATTTATGATTATTGCGGTCAAATAATACCACATCACCTGGTTTAAGCAAAGCATTACATACTACTTTATTAGCTGCTGAAGTACCATTTAAAACAAAATAAGTAAAATCAGCATTAAATACTTCTGCTGCATGCTTTTCCGCATCATAAGGATACCCTTCATGAGTAAGCATATCCCCCATGCTCACATCAGAGGAACTAATATCTGAACGGAATAGGGATTCGCCAAACCAATCATAAAAATAACGACCCGCTGGGTGTTTCCGGAAAAAGCGTCCTCCATGATGACCTGGCGTGGCCATGGACATATTGCCAGATTCAACATACTTTACAAGGGCCTTGAAAAATGGTGGCAATACCTGAGCTTCATACGTAGCCACTGCCTCTTCTACTTGACGATTAAAGAGGTCCTTCTCTAATGAATCTACATCTATAATATGAACGCCTTTAGATAAGATGTGCAAGGGAATATCTTCGTCATGCTGTGTCCGTACAACGAAAATTGGCAAAGTAAGTAAGGTATCAAATACGGCCTCTAACACATTAAGTTCTCTATCAGTTACAATAACAGCACCGACGGCTGTAAGATCTGGCTCAAATTGCTGCATAATAGCATCAAGATTTACCTGTGGTCTATGACTTTCAATAGTAAAATATTGTGCAGCCAATGTGCTACAAGCTATACTCAATGAATTCATATAAATACCTCCTATACCAACCAAAAAATTCTGTTTATACGTCCTCTCTCTTACACAGCTCTTGCAAATTACTTACGTCTCTCTTACAAGTATAACGAATATAAAAATTATAAAACATATCTAATTCCACTAAAGTAACCTATAAATTATAGAAAATTTAAGGAAGTAAAAAATCCCTTATGCTCTATTAAGCATAAGGGATTTCTGGGAGTAATCCATCAGGTAGATTAACCTTGTAAGCGTCCTACATAGTCTTTAGCAGCCGCTCCTAAACGCTGTTCTTCAATGCCCAAAGCACCATTGGTTACAAAAGGTGGTAACCATTTTACACCAATCATTTTACAAGTTGTTTTAAATGGAGCTAATAACTCTTCCACAGTAATTTCAAATTTGCCTGCGCCTGTATAATCGTCTGCCTGTGCGCCAGTAGAAGTAGCTACGAGCAATTCTTTGCCATGTAAGGCCGTGCCAGTTGAGCCATAAGCCCAGCCATATTGGAATACATCATCTTCCCATTGTTTTAAAAGAGCTGGACTAGAATACCAGTACATAGGGAATTGCAACACAATTCGATCAGCCGCTTCTAATGCCTTCTGTTCTGCTTCCACATCAATAATGCCATTGGAATACAATTCGTATACATTACGTACTTCTACATTAGCATCTTGTGCAGCTTTTGCTAAGGCTTTATTTACATTAGACTCATTGAAATTTGGGTGAAATAAAAATACTGTTGTTTTCATAATAATCTCCTTCTTTTGGGAATAAATTGAAATCTGTTTTATATGTAACTACAAAGATATACTCATTTTCTTAATTATATTTCTACCATTCTCACGCTTCTTTATTGCCCCTTATAGTCAGCCACATTAGGAGCAATCAAATTCGCTTGAAATTCGCGCACTGTATATGTCGCTTTATCTGGATAATACGCATCATCCTTTAATATGCCCTCTAAGGCCTCCCGTGACGGCGCTTGTGCAATCACAACGCCAGCAGCTGCTTGGTCTCGATAAGGACCTACCATCAAAAAAGCACCAACTTGAAAATACTTAGCAAACCATTGACGATGTTGTTCCAATAAATTGTCAGCGTCCTTACTATCTACTTTTTCTGTATTAATTACAATATCAATTAAATACATATATGTCTCCTTTCTAGGTATCCGCTTACAGCGATAGTATATTAAATAACCATAGTCAGTTCATTTTAATTACTTAATTTTAACTACTATATTTTAATCGCTATATTTTAATTACTTTATTTTAATTACTTTATTTTAATTACTTTATTCTAATTACTTTATTTTAATTAGTTTATTTTACATTGCGATTTACAAAATCTCTCATCTCAACTAAAGATTGTACTGAATCATCCATTTCAGGTAAAAGAAGGGCGAAATCATGTGGCATGCCTGGATATACAGTGAATGTTACTATTACGCCATCGCTGGTTGCCTTAGCAGCTAATGCTTCATTTTCAGTAACAAAAAGTTCATTGCCACCAGTTTGAATAAGCATTGGTGGCAGTCCACTCAAGTCAGCATAAATAGGTGATAATCGTGGATCGTCTAATGCTATGTCACCAACATACACCGGATTCTTAACGGCCCCATTGAGCGGTGTGCCTAAGCCTAATACTTGATCTTTACTATCATTGGTAATACGCGATGTATTATCTTTATGTTCAAAATCAGTCCAAGGTGAAGCCAATAATAAAGCTCCTGGTTGTGGCATATTATGTTCCTTTAAATATAAGGATAAGGCTAACGCTAGATTGCCACCAGCAGAATCACCTACAACGATAAGATGGTTTGGATTAATCCCCTTATCCAATAAGCCTTTATACGCTTCTACAGCATCGTCTAAAGCAGCAGGATACACATGAGCAGGCGCTAATCGGTAATCCACGCTATATACTTGATCTGCATCTAATAAGGTACCAATTTTCATGGCCAGCACACGATGTGCATCGGACATACCTGCTACATAAGCGCCACCATGCAGCTGCAATACAACACGATCTGATTCTGGCCCTACCATACTAACTGATTGTGCGCCCTTAGATTCTTCTCCCCTGGATTGTGCTCCCTTGGATTGTTCTCCTTTGGAGTCTGCTTCCTTGTTTGGTACTGGGGCCTCATCAGCCTGTAAGGCATAATGTTCTACCCGTACATTATTAATCATTTCTACACCTTGCGTCCAATTAGTGGGCATCTCAAATTTAGTAAAATTGGCTCCCATAGTTTTGAAGAAATGTTGAATTTCTGTATTTATATAAGTTTGTTTTTTATCACCTTGTAATACCAGTCCCTGGGACGGCAGCACTAAAGGTGCCGCTAAAGACGTCGTCACTAAACTAAAGGCGGCCAACGCTGTAACTGCTATTTTCTTTGCTAGTGATATGTTTACCTTCATCTCAAATCTCCTTTTTCACTTTACATATGTGCGCCTACACATTATTTACTTACCAAGCCTCGCAACAATGGCTCAACGCAGGCATATATAATCTGCTCTATTGTAATTGCTTTATATTGTATAGCCGCCTCGTCCATAGCTAATTTTTGCTTAGCCGATGGATACACATAGGGATAGACACCATAAATAAAGGGGAAGAATGCATAGCTAAAATCCCCTCGTGCTTGTTCTGATATATGCGGGAAATAAGCTGCTAGGCCTTCATCTACAGTCATGATAGCTTCTTTAAAAACATGTTTAAATTCCACAAGAAATTCTATGCGGCTGTTCTCTTCAATTTCATATAAATTAGTACATTGAATGCGCAACAACAACTCATGACTGGCTAAGCTCTTCGCTACTATACGAGCAAAGGATTGAACGGCTTCGTCTAGGAGGCATTCATGATCTATTTTCTGAACGCTATGTGTTAACGATGTACGAGTCGCTTCCGCGTTTAAAGATGATATATACGTTAATGAAGGTTGAATTGCGGCGCGCAATTCTTCAATCCACTCTTTATACTCCCGCGTAAGAAGGCTTAAAAATATCTCCTCCTTCGTTTTAAAATAATTGTAAATCGAGGGACGAGACAGACTTGTCATTTCACTAATATCCTTTAAACTCACGTCACTAAAACGTTTCGTCTTATACAAAGTTTCACAAGCATCTATGATTTCATCAGGCCGTTGCAATACTTTGTCTTTACTTACTCTTGCCAAATTCGTCCCCTCCTCTCTTATTAATTTTCTTTTCCCTTCTTTTATCCAAAAGATGGAAAGAATTAAATTCATCCTTCTATACTAGTATAATATCTATTTATTGACACATTGTCAATAAATATTTTGACATTTTGTCAATATAAAAAACTATATCTTTTCATTAATAAAATTAGTAATAGAAATATCCATAAAGCCATAAACACACAAAAAAAGACATACTCAAATCCCAGTCCGGATTCAAATATGTCTTACTTTTTATTAATTTGCTTACTATTGGTGATTGCCTTTAATAGTAATGTAATGTAATCTAATTTAATGTTTTCTGAGGTTACTACATGCTCAGGTTAATGCATGTTAAGATTAATGCATTCTAAAGGTTATTATCTATAACAGCCATTTTGTCTAACAATTATTTTCTCTACAATTATTTGCGCGAACAGTTATCTTGCACCCATTACTTTATGAGGCACATAAGGTTCTTCTAAATAGCTTACATCCGCCTCAGTTAATTGAACCGCAAGAGCCCCTACTGCTTCGTCAATATAACGTTCTTTCGTAGCCCCAATAATTGGCGCCACTACGCCTTTATGCCATTGCCAAGCAAGGGCAATACCCGTGCGAGTGGTATTGTATTTTTCAGCTAATTCACCCACACGATCCACAATAATCTTATCTGTATCCTTAGTTGTATCATATTTAGCCATGGCTATTTTATCTACTTCAGCGCGCTTAGTAGTAGCCGTCCAATCACGACTTAAACGCCCCCCTGCAAGTGGACTATAAGGAGTTAAGCCCACGCCCATATCCTTACATAATGGAATCATTTCACGTTCTTCTTCGCGATATACTAAATTATAATGATTTTGCATAGCTGAAAATTGCACCCAACCATGACGTTCCGCCACATATTGGGCCTTTTGGAATTGCCAAGCATACATGGCACTGGCACCAATATATCGAACCTTTCCCGCTGAAACTAAATCATTTAAAGCGCGCATAGTCTCTTCGATAGGTGTATTATAATCCCAACGATGGATATAGAGTAAATCAATATAATCGGTACCTAAACGGCGCAAGCTCTGCTCTACTTCATACATGATTTCCTTTCGTGATAAGCCCCCGCCATTAGGCCGCCCTGGACGCATATCAATAAAGACTTTCGTAGCCAATACAATGTCTTCACGATGTGTAAAATCTTTTAACGCACGACCTACAATTTCCTCACTAGCACCATAACTATAGCAGTTCGCTGTATCAAAAAAAGTAATCCCTTGATCCACTGCATGCTTGATAATCTTCCGCGCCTCAGCTTCTTCCAACACCCACTTAAACTGTTCGTACGATGGATCACCAAAACTCATACAACCTAAGGCGACTTTCGATACATCAAGGCCCGTTCGTCCTAATTTTACGTATTCCATATGCTTGCTCCTTTAAAATAATACATACCTTTTGAAAATATGATATCCCTTAAAATAAGCATAGCACATAGAGCTTACTTTAAGTCAATAACTTATTATAAACGCTCTCAAGTAGCATAATGACCCCTTTAAGACATAAAAAAGCTACCACCACAGATCAAATAGGAAACACCCTATTAATCGGTGGCGGTAGCCCTAAAGAACTCCAGCAGGTTCAACATCGTGTACTACAAAAATTAAATAGTCCATCATTCACTAGCGCAACTCATGAAACCTTGATATATTACCAATCTATTTTATTATCTTCAAATAATGCTTTTTTCAATAGCCACTCATATTCGGCCACAACCGCTGGATTATAGGGAGATAAGGTATATAAATACGCTTTATTACGCGCTGCATGTAGCTCAAAGTCTTCATCATAATGATGAACTGCCTCTAACAGTGCCTCTGCCCCAGCATAGGCATCAAAGCCATCATAATAAAAGCCCACTTGATGGTCTCGTAAAAATGGCGAATTATGAACTAATGGATAATTTCCATACAATACGTCCATGTACAAGTTATTCAAAGCTAAGGACCATTGATGACAAAGGACGATATCTGTATATTTGCCCAAGAAATACGGTGTAATATATCTAGGCTCAACAGATAATTTATTATCATCTAAGAGTTTAGTCCAACCTATAAAGTCATGAAATACTTTGGTATCTTTTCGTTTAATCGTATTACAAAGGTATATATGTTTAATAGCCTCTGGCTCTTTCTTGTACGCCGCTTCAGCTAATAAAATCTGTGTATAACAAGATTTTATTACACTTATATTAGGTTCAAATGTAGCTAAACGTTTTCCATGTTCCTCTAGGCGTTCACTTGCAGTCTTAGGTCGATAGCCAAAGCCAGGGTAACCATCTTCACGCTCATAGTCTTTGACTATTTTATCTAAAAATAAGGAATCCCATAAATACGGCGCTATATGAACCTTTGTATTAGTCATGACTTCTAAATAATGACGGTTAGTTTCATAATGATGGGGTAACATCCAAATCGCATCATATTCACAGCCATTAAAGGCGCGCCCTCCGGGCAGATCATAGACAAATTTTTCCAAATCCATCATATAATCGGTGCCCATTCGGAAGGTCACTAGTCTGCCACCATGGTCATGAATTTCACGTTCACGGGCTCGACTTACGATAAGAGTGCCTTCAATGAGAAGGTCTGTTGTGGCTATTACATCATTGTACTCATATATATTAATATTCATGGCCTCTAGTTCTAAAGAACTAGGGACTTTTTTCAAATCATTGTCCCAATATACAAAATATACTTCATTAACCCAAGGAATTTGTTCTAACGCTTCCTTAAGAAAGTACATATTTTGCCCTGCTCCATTTGACCAAATATTATTATATGATTCCCCCCAAAAGAAGGTAATACCAACATTGACTTTTTTCACAACAGATTCCTTTCCCATCATATGATTCACTAACTTAAATCATCGCATTATCATCAACCTGAAATTTTTTCCATAAGCATTTTAACTTGTGCCTGTAAGGCCTTAATTTGTTGTTCTTGTTTCTTAATTGTTTTATCCTGTGCTTGCACCGTATCGTTCAAGGCATTCATAACGCTCATTGGAGCTTGCTTATAGGTTTCTTTAGTTTCCCTATCAATAGTAGAAGATCCAAATTTAAAGGAAGCGCCCACATTAAACATAGTGTCACCATTACCTAATGTACTGCCCATGCTAAACATGGTATTTTCATTTGCTTTGTAAAATGCACCCAAAGCTAATGCATCTTCACTATGATAGTGGCCATAGCCCACAGCAAATGTTACTTTGTCATCTTCATCAAAGCCTAGTGGGTTGAGAGCTGCTAAAGCCGCTGCACCAGCCCCTACTTCATTAACTCGTTTACTTACACTATTAATATTACCAGAAAGTTGTGCTGTTGCATTATATAATTGGCTACCATTAATAGCATCTGTAGAGGTAGCAGAAACTTCGCCTGGTGCTACATTAGTTAACGTACGCTCATTACCTTTAGAACCAATCGATACAGAGTTTTCTTTATCAGCTACGGATCCAGCTCCTAAGGCTACCGAGTTTTTCCCTGTAACGCTAGAATTAGCACCAAGAGCTGTGCCATTTTCTGCCGTAGCACTTGCATTTGAACCTATAGCACTGGCACCGTCTGCAGTGGCCTTAGAGTTAGCCCCAATAGCACTAGCACCTTCACCTTTTGCAATCGCATTAGCCCCCATGGAAGATGCATTATTTCCTTCTGCAACGGAATCGGCACCAATAGCAGATGCATTAGAACCATTGGCATTGGCATTATTACCCATAGCACTCGTATTATCGCCATTAGCTACGGAACCTTTACCTACTGTTGTAGCCCCTTCGCCATTGGCTTCACCGCCCATAATACCGCCTTCAACCAATTCCTTAACAGCATTAGATACGGCATTGCTTGCTTCTTTAGCACTAGAAATAGCTGCATTAGCACTGCTAGTTGCTACATCGGCGCTCGCTTTAGCTTCATTGGCACTATCAGCGGCACTCTTGGCATTTTCTTCGGATTCAGTAGCACTGCTAGCTGCATTGCTGGCGCTTGTCTGAGCATCGCTAGCACTAGAAGCAGCATTAGATGCACTATCTCCAGCTTCTGTAGCGCTAGATGCGGCATTAGATGCACTATCTTTAGCACTCGATGCACTATCACTTGCTTCAGTGGCACTAGTTGCCGCATTGGAAGCACTATTTTTGGCGCTAGATGCGCTATCACTTGATTCAGTAGCACTCTTAGCGGCATTAGATGCACTATCGCTAGCTTCTGTAGCGCTTTTAGCTGCATTAGTAGCACTCGTATCGGCCGCGGTAGCACTCGATGCGGCATTATTTTCGCTTGCTTTTGCATTGGACGCACTGCTTTCTGCCTTTGTGGCACTGCTTGCTGAATCACTTGCACTCTTAGCGGCTTCAGTAGCGCTCTCTTTAGCATCTGATGCACTCTTTATAGCATCAGAGGCATTATTTTTAGCCTCTGTAGCACTATTAGCTGCATTGGAAGCACTTTCTTTAGCACTAGACGCACTAGAACTTGCTTCAGTGGCACTAGTTGCCGCATTGGAAGCACTACTTTTTGCGCTGGATGCGCTATCACTTGCTTCAGTAGCACTCTTAGCGGCATTAGATGCACTATCGCTAGCTTCTGTAGCGCTTTTAGCTGCATTTGACGCGCTACTTGCTGCATTTGACGCGCTGTCTTTAGATTCTTTGGCACTACTTGCCGCATCGGAAGCACTATTTTCTGCTTCTGTAGCACTGGATGCAGAATTTTCAGCGCTTTTTGCAGCATTATCTTCGCTCAATTTAGCATTGGAAGCACTATCCTTAGACTCTTTGGCACTGCTTGCAGAGTTTGACGCACTATTGGCCGCTTCAGTCGCACTCGATGCAGAGCTTTCAGCACTCTTTGCTGCATTATCCTCGCTCACTTTAGCATTAGAGGCGCTATCTTTTGCTTCTGTGGCGCTGCTTGCTGCATTTGACGCACTGTCTTTAGATTCTTTGGCACTACTTGCCGCATCGGAAGCACTATTTGCTGCTTCTGTAGCACTGGATGCAGAGCTTTCAGCACTCTTCGCTGCTTTATCTTCACTTACTTTAGCATTAGAGGCGCTGTCTTTTGCTTCTGTGGCGCTGCTTGCTGCATTTGACGCACTGTCTTTAGATTCTTTGGCACTACTTGCCGCATCGGAAGCACTATTTGCTGCTTCTATAGCACTGGATGCGGAGCTTTCAGCACTCTTCGCTGCATTATCCTCGCTCACTTTAGCATTGGAAGCACTACTTTCTGCTTTTGTGGCGCTGCTCGCTGCATCACTCGCACTCTTAGCCGCGTCAGTCGCACTGGATGCAGAGCTTTCAGCGCTCTTTGTGGCATTGTCTTCACTTACTTTAGCATTGGTGGCACTATCTTTCGCTTCTGTTGCACTACTTGCTGCATTAGAAGCATAGCCTTTAGCTTCGGTTGCACTAGATGCAGAGCTTTCAGCACTCTTCGCTGCATTATCTTCACTTACTTTAGCATTAGAGGCGCTGTCTTTTGCTTCTGTGGCGCTGCTTGCTGCATTTGACGCACTGTCTTTAGATTCTTTGGCACTACTTGCCGCATCGGAAGCACTATTTGCTGCTTCTGTAGCACTATTTGCTGCTTCTGTAGCACTGGATGCAGAGCTTTCAGCGCTCTTTACCGCCCGATCTTCACTTACCTTTGCACTAGAAGCACTTGCTGCACTGCTAGCAGCTTAACTAACACTCGCAACCGCAGTACTAATAGCTGTAGTAGTAGAATCATCCAAACCAATAGTAACAGTCATGCTTTTGCTAATACCGGCACCACTTGTATTACTCGGTTTAACGGTAATACCATTACTTCCAGTTATTGTCATTACACCGCTACCGGCAGAACCGGCAGACCATGTTTCCCCACCAACATCAATTGTCGTAGCCCATACACTTGCTTGCGGTGCCAAAACTAGCGCTGTCATAATAGCAGCTGTTAAACGTCTTGTCCGTTTAACTCCACCAGCTTGATGACTTTTAGCAAATTCTGAGGCTACAACATAGCATCCTTTAGTTTTACTCCATATAATTTTAAAAATTTTGTTCATTCAAACACTCCTTTTTTCGTATCAAAATATTCTAATTAATGTAATTTATTTCTCAAGCTACTTTTCAAGATGAAGACAATTCTAACATAAAATTCCATCGTACACAATACTATTGTTAAATATTTTTAATCTATTAATTAAAATTCAACAATTATTTTAATTGTATAAAACAACTATCATTTCAAAATGCGCTCTAGCATCAACATCTATTTTTAAGCATAAAAAGACTAATTACAAGCTCATCATAACCAATATCATAAATCCCATATACATTATCCATTAAATTAATTAGAACTTAATTTATAATTAAATAAACTAAATCTAAAATATTATATTTAATCAATCTTATTTTTCACATAAAAGAGATATATTTTAATTTATACCTAAAAACTTAATCTTTTATTTTTATAAATCCATAATTTTATTGCCAATCTACGGTGCTCTTAAATAGCATATAAGTTAAATCAAATTTAATTAAAATATCTCTCAATTTTATTTTTTCTTTTACCCCAAATCTCTTCTTGTAAACAAGAAGTTTTTCTTATTTTTTCCCTCATGTTCCACTTTAGTAATTCATTATTTAAATTACTAAGTTTTATCATTTTTATATGTAGTAATAATATAAGCTCTGTCTCTCCTAAACTCACTTAGCAGGTTTAGGAAACACAGAGCCTTCATTTTACTTAAAACTCAAATTCAATATTAAATTATATAAACGAATTAAATTACATATACAAGCAATGATTCAATCAATCAAGCAAGCTCGTTCCATAGGAATTATCTATAGCACAGAGCCATTTTCCATCTATTTTACGATACACATAGGTAGCTCTCCGCTCCATAGCATACTCTGAATCTGCTTTTTTATCGGCAGCCAATAAGGTTTGTGATAAAACAAGCACTGTATCACCTGCTTCTATCATGCACATCTTTCCTTGCGTAGGAACGATGCTATTATTAAAATAAGCAGCAATCTTTATAAATGCAGATTTTATAGCCTTCTTGCCTTTTACTTCTAGACCGGGCTTTACAACTAGCACAGCATCTTCCGTATAAAATTCCATAAGATCATCAAATCGTTCCTCTTTAATAGCTTTGTCAGCTGCTTCTATGAGACGCTTTATTTCTTTATTCATATATATCCTCCCTACCATCACTACTTACAAAAACAATTCTCTATTGTTTACCTCGATTACTAAGCTCTATTACTATCTACCACCGATCTCTATTGCTATATACTATAAGCTAATACGAGAAAATGAAGCCCTCTCTTATTACCTATTATAAACAAAACGCATACAATTCGGAAATATAGCTACGTCACACATTGGAGAATGATTTATTTAACTATATCAAACGAACAAAAAAACTTCTATATAGATGTTATTGACAGCGCCATCCCTTTATGATACGCTTTATATAAGTTCTATATAGAAGTTTTGATTCATGTACTTACTATGGAGGTGTCTTTTGGATCGAGAAATAGGTTATTTAATAGGTCGGATCCATTTATTGAGTAACCGATTACTAAATCGTTTATTGCAAGAACATAATATTACCAGCTTTAACTCTGAGCAAGGCAAAATTTTATATCAACTTTGGAAAAATGATGGCATTACTATGTCTGAGTTAGCTACTAATACAGGGCTTGCTCTAAATACGCTATCTAAAATGCTACAAACAATGGAACAGCAGCATTTAGTTGAGCGCCGCATCAAAGATGGCGACAAACGCAGTAAACGCATATTTTTAACTCCCTTGAGTAAACAAGCTCAGACAGATTCAGCCATCATCAGCCAAATGATGACAAGCAAAGCATATAATGGTTTTTCAGAATCTGAAATTTCACATTTCGAGGCACAGTTAAGGAGAATCTTAAGTAATTTAGAAAAATCTTAAGTAATTTAAAAACTCCTAAGTAATTTAAAAACTCCTAAGTAATTTGGAAGAATAATTAGGTATATAAAAGGAGATACGTATTATGACCAGCAAAGAACTAAACCCTATCGTTACATCTATTATGGAAGCACCATCTTGTTGTCCAGAATTAAAAGAAGTCGCTCAAGCGTGGTTAAACGCAATAGGTACTGAACAAGAAGCTGCTACCACAGAAAAATTAATCGCTGAAGCAAAAGCTGACATTACTACTGTTGACAATTTAATTGCTTTAACCGGTTCCGAATTAGGCGTTCAAATTTTTGGGGAAACATTGGCTAAAGACTTACATGCTCATGGACTAGAAATTAAAAGCAAAGGTGCCATGTATTGTGATTGCCCAGCTTGCGCAGGCTGCCTAGCTATTATTGAAGGATAAGTCGTTAGAGTACATTGTTTATAAGATTAGTCTAATTAGCTTAAAAACTTTAAAATTCCTTATCATATATAAGTTTAATTATTACATATGATATATTAAATGTAATATATTACATAAAAAAGCTGTAACCGAGGATTCCTCCTTAGTTACAGCTTCTTTATTTTAAAAAGTAAAATATCTTATGTCTTTATGAGGGTAATTATTAGATACTGGGTCTACTTACTCTCTGCACATATATTCCACTTAATCAAGTTTGTTTAAGTATATTCGTTAAAATATATTCATTTAACTATATTCATCTAAGCGATTATTTTTTAATAACTACACGCTCTCTAATATCTTCTTTCTCTTTTGCATCTGGTTCCGCCGCAATACCGCCAAATGGCATTTGTGCATCAAGCACCCAAGTGCTAGGTAGATCAAACAGTTTTTGTACTGCTTCATTAATCACAGGATTGTAATGTTGTAGAGAGGCCCCTACACCAAGTTCACGAAGGCCTTCCCAAATAGAAATCTGAAGCATCCCGGCTGACTGTGCGGCCCAATGAGGGAATCGATCCGCATAAATAGGGAATTGACCTTGCAAGCGTTCTACCGTTGGTTGGTCTATAAAATAAAGTACAGTACCATAACCAGCCTTGAAGCTATCAATTTTTTCACGAGACACTTGACCTTCAAACACATCATAAATAGCATCCCAAAGTGCGTCATGTTGCGCGCCTAAAGCCACTACTACACGAGAGCTCTTCATATTAAATGCGTCAGGAACAAGTTCTGTAGCCTGCTCTACTAGCTCAACAACCTTTTCAGGTGCTACTGGTAATTCTTTATTAATATTGTAATAGGTACGGCGTGCTTGTAAAGTTTCTAATGTTTTCATAGTAAATCCTCCTTAAAACTAATTAGATATATTAAATTACTATTTACTATCCTTGTATTTTTACTTTTCCTCTAATTTAATTTTTTCTCTAGCTTAACTATTTCTCTACTGTAACTGTTTCCGTACTTTAAGCTATTTTCTACTTTAGCTATTCTGTACGCTCAACTTGTTTTTATTGTTGTTACAAGTTCATTATAAACCTTATTTCTATTTTTTTCAATATAGTTATTTCTTTATTTTTCAATTTAGTTACTTTTATATGTATTCAATAGTGTTCCTTTAAAGAAAAAGGGCAACGACCGAAGTCATTGCCCTTGTACTTATTATATTTTTTATCTTTATCTTTTTAGCTTTATCTTTTTAGCTTTATGTGTATTAAGCGTCTTTTTTGCTTAAGCCTTTTTTCAATAAAGCTAAGCCTACAACAGCCACTACACATACAATCTTAAAGATTAATGTAGTAGTTTCGTTGAAATAGTCCATTACATAGTGGTCAGCGTGAATCATTTCGCCACCGATCCAACCTAAGATACCACCACCGAAGTACAGAATTACAGGGTATTTATCAATAAGGTTTACGAATAAGCGGCTACCCCAGATAATAAGTGGTACAGTTACTAAAATCCCCACTAATACCAAGCCCATATGGCCTTGTGCAGCACCAACAACGCCAATTACATTGTCAATACTCATGATGCCGTCCGCAATAATAATCGTCATAATAGCACCACTTAAGTTGCTCTTAGCTTCAATATTGTGTTCTCCGCTAGAATCGGCCATCAATCCAAAGTAATAATACACCGCCCACTAAGTGAAGTCCTGGTATATTGTTAATCGCTTCCACAAACAAGAATGCCAAGATAAGGCGTAATCCAATCGCCCCAGCAGTCCCCCAGAAGATAGCTTGCTTTCTATGGTTTGGCTCTAAGTTTTTAGCCGCCATACCAATTACAATCGCGTTATCACCGGCTAATAAAATGTCAATAACAATGATTTTAAATAATGCAAGCAAACCTGCTAACGTAAATAGTTCCAATTATGCATAACCTCCAATAATGTCTTTTAAACACAATAATCTCTTTATAAATTAATAAAAAGCTCCAAAACTCTATAAAATACAGAGAAATTAGCTTCTTATATATTATATCTAAAATATTCTAACTAATCAATTAATTATTTTAAAATACTAGGAATTATAACTGTAAAATCTTTGTAAAGAAAGACTATGTCTTAACTCATTCTTTTTAACATATATACCTAACAATATATCTCGAACGACACAATCTCTCTCTAACAATATATACTAATTTTCAGTATAATAGAAATAGAATTTTAAACAAGGAGATTATATGGAACCTACATTTACATTATCGAGCAAAATACTTCGTTTTATCAGACTGAGCATCCCCATTATTATTACTCAATTTTCTTTAATGGCCGGTGCATTTATTTCCATATTACTAACCGGACAATACAGTACAATACACTTGGCTGGTATTTCCGTGGGCTACAATATTTGGACAGCCTCATTTTATGGGACTATGGGCATTTTACTAGGCATATCACCAATTCTAGGTCAATTGCTAGGTGCTAAAAAGAAGGATACCATTCCTACGATTGTAGGTAATGGACTATATTTAGCCACCTTTCTTGGCATTCTTTTAATCGGGATAGGCGCACTCGGACTAAAGCCAGTACTCAATCTCTTAGACTTAGAACCTGCCGCCTATGATATTGCCATTCAGTATATGAGTGCTATCGGTATAGCCATTATTCCCCTCTTGTGGAGCTGTATTTTACGTAATACCGTAGACTCTCACGGTTATACACATTATTCTATGACAGTTATTTTTACTAGCTTCTTACTCAATGTCTTCCTCGACTATGGTTTGATCCTCGGCCATTTTGGCCTTCCTGCCTTAGGCGGCGTTGGCGCTGGCATCGCTACCGCTATCTGTGCTTGGTACAATGTACTCGCCTATGTACTAATTTTATCTATTAGCAAAGCTTTTAAACACTATCGATTCTTTAGTAATTTGGGTCGTCCTATGCGAATTTATATTTTAGAACAAATTAAATTGGGCGTTCCCATTGGTTTTGCTATTTTCTGTGAAATGAGCATATTTAGCTTAGCCGCTTTATTAATGGCCTATTACGGCACTAATATTATTGCCGCCCATCAAGCAGCCATTAGCTTTACCAACTTATTCTATGGCTTCCCTCTTAGTATCAGTATTGCCTGCACCATTGCAGTATCTTATGAAGTGGGCGCCAAACGATATAAAGATGCCCGCACCTATGCTTATATTGCGCGGATCATGGCCATTATCATTGCTATTTTAATCTGCTCTTACAGTTTTACCCACTTACATGAAATTGCTGGCTATTATACATCTGATCCATCTATGATTCAACTTATCGGCAGTTTCCTATCCTATGCAGTATTCTTCTCCGTTATTGATGCCTTTGGTACACCATTACAAGGCGTTCTTCGAGGGTATAAAGATGTTAAAATCGTCTCTGCCATTGCTATTTCCTGTTATTGGGGCGTCAGCGTGCCAGTAGTGGCCCTCTTTACCTATGTATTTGACTACGGCCCTTATGGCATTTGGGTTGGTCTATTAAGCAGTGTTGCTGCCGCTGGCATACTCTATACGTGGCGTACTTGGTACATTCAATACCGCCGCTATAAAATAAGCCCTAATTTATAGTTGTAAAATAAGCCCTAATATATAGTTATAAAATAGGCTCTTCCTTAATGTCGAGTTAAGAGCCTACGCTTTATATCAAATGTATTAAATGTATGAAATGTGTTAAATCTATTAAATGTATAAAATATATCAAAATAGTATCTAACATGTAAGGAGACTTTTATGAAACTAACTACCACTCATATGCTATCCTTTGCCTCAGATTATATGGAAGGTGCGCATCCTGCCCTCCTCGAAAAACTCACAGTCACTAATAT
Source organism: uncultured Veillonella sp. (assembly GCF_937981445.1). Classification (GTDB taxonomy): domain Bacteria; phylum Bacillota; class Negativicutes; order Veillonellales; family Veillonellaceae; genus Veillonella_A. The sequence goes on from NZ_CALJON010000058.1 coordinate 19,228, forward strand.
GGAGCAAAGCGCTGGTTATGGTCTAGATGAATATTCTACTTCTGCCAAAGAGAAAATCAAGAGTGCCTGCAATGTGCCAAATGGTGAAGTCTACTTTCTCGTCGGTGGCACACAAACTAATGCCCTTGTTATTAAGAGCTTACTCTCAAGCTACGAAGGCGTTATTGCAGCTGATACGGGGCATATTAGTACCCACGAAGCTGGTGCCATCGAGCTGGGAGGCCATAAAGTATTAACGCTTCCTCATACGTATGGTAAAATATCAGCCACACAAATCACAAAGCTCATGGAGACTTATTGGAATGATGAAAATCATGATCATATAGTAAAACCTGGTATGGTATATATTTCACAGCCTACAGAGTACGGTACGCTCTACAGCCTCGAGGAATTAACGGCTATCCACAAAGTCTGCGAAAACTATAAACTGCCCCTCTATATTGATGGTGCGCGTCTTGCCTACGCATTAAGCTGCCCTGAGAACGATGTTACACTAGAGGATTTAGGTCGTCTTTGCGATGCCTTTTACATAGGTGGCACAAAATGCGGTGCTCTCTTTGGTGAAGCATTAGTATTTACTAAAGCCAATACTGTGCCTCACTTCTTTACTATTATCAAACAAAATGGTGCCTTACTCGCTAAAGGCCGTCTCTTAGGGCTCCAATTTGATATTTTATTTACCAATAATTTATACGAAACAATCGGGCAACACGGCACAGCTATGGCAAGAAAACTTCGCATAGCATTACAAAATAAAAACTATACCTTAGCCTTTCCATCCCCTACAAATCAGATTTTTGTTACCTTAACGAATGAAGCCTATGACCAACTCACCAAACATTGCGCTGTAAGCTTCTGGGAACGAATCGATGAAAATCATGTTATTATTCGACTTGCCACCAGTTGGGCTACTAACGAAGACGATGTAGATGCGTTGATTGGGTTGTTGTAGAAAAGGTGTCATAAGAGTATATACCCTTATATGATGTAACGCCATAGTTAGGTGATGTAATTCCATAGTTAGGGAATACAGAAAAAGACTGTTATGAGATGATAATTTCATTTCACAACAGTCTTTTTATTTATTAACTATTAAGTTTTAAAATCAGTAATTATCTACACGTTAATTACCTATGTTCTAATTAGCGATTAGTAATTAATGCTTCTAATTTAGCTAAACGTTCGTTTAATGCTGCATTTTCTGCTTTAACAGTGTCTACTTCACTAGCTTTCGCTTTTAATGCATCAATGTCTTGACCTTGTTTTTCTAATTCGGATACTAATTCAGCCTTGCTTAATCCTTCATAAGGAGAGGATTGACCAAAACGTACGGATAATCCTGCATTGTACATATTATCAGAGTTACCTACAGCCGTACCAAAGCTGAACATCAAGTTTTCATTAGGACGATAGAATGCACCTACTGCAGCAGCTTGTTCATTTTTGTAGGAACCAAAACCAGCAGCGAAAGTCAATTTAGAGTCATCGTCAAAATCAAGTGGATGTAAACCAGCTAAGGCAGCTGCACCAGCACCAACTTTGTTTACTTCTTTACCTAAACGATCCACTCTCGTATTTAAACCAGAAATCGCATTGCTTTGGCTATCAAAGCGGTCATTTAAATCAGAAATGGCATTGGTGTTGTTAGTTACACGGCCGTCTAAGTCATTAATGGATTTAGTATTGTCAGATACGCGGTCGCCTAAATCCTTAATTTCTCTGTCATGCTGTTCAATAGTGTCTTTCTGATTATTAACTATTTCTTTAATATTGTTAATCTCAGTAGTATTAGTAGAACCAGAAGTCTTAATATCATTAATTTGGTTTTCTATAGTATCAACACGCCCAGTTAATTCTACTACTTGTCCATCAACTACAGTTAATCGGTTATCTACAGACTTTAATTGAGCAACGTTGACTGCATCGGTATCAGCACTACCAGCTGCTACATGAACGATTTGGCGAGTCTCATCATCATTCCCCACAGAAACTGCACTTAATGAACCTTTTACTGTAGATACAATACTGGCTTTATCATCCTTACTCGCTTTACTAGAGGCATAAACTTCTGTTGTTACAGGTGTAGAAACCTTTTTAGGATGATAAGGAACCAATTCTCCCAATACAGGAGTTTCACTCGTAGTTACTTCAGGTGTTCCCTCAAAAATCAACCCATTACGATTCGCTATAGATTTACTGCCAAGTGCTACACCATCAGCAACTTGATCAGCTATTGAACTTAAACCAATAGCTATAGATTTAGAGTTAGCCTTAGTATCAGTGCCTAACGCGATACTTTGCAAAGCTGTAGTAGCATTAAGCCCAATAGCAATGCCTTCTTTACCAAGCTTAGCACTCGCATTATGTCCAATAACAATACTGTCCATCGTTTGCGCATTTACATTAGTACCAATCCCCACAGAAGATAGACCATGGACCACATCACTGCCAATACCAATTCCATGGTTCGTCGCTCCAATAGCCGCTTGCACGCGATTACCAATGGAAATATTTTCTGGACGTAAGTTATCATACGTTTCATCTTTTCGCCCCGTGTAAACATTGTTCCCAATAGCTATGCCATCATTTTTAGCAACAGCATCATTACCAATCGCAATTGAACCTATTTCTGCTGGATTGGCGGCATCAACTTTTTCTGCGACTACATTATTACCAATTGCAACTGCTCCATCGTGGGCTTTAGCAGTATCACCTAACGTTACAGCTTGCGCCTGCACCGCCGTGGCCACGCTAGCTACCATCAAAGTAGACATTACTAAGGATTTTAACATACGTTTCTTACTTTGTTTCATATTACAACACCTTCATCTAACAACACATCTTTAACACTCTGTCATAGTATGGTTATATCAATATGCCACGCCCCCTAAGATATAGTGGAAAATTATTTAACAGATGATACATCCGCACTACAACTCAACTCAATTTCATTTCATAGCATCATTTTTCAATATTTTTGATATCAATAATATTGCGTCTTTATAAAATAAAATTCATATATGATTCATCATCATATTAATCATAATAAAACTTGTCAAGTATATCATCAATAACTTTTATGATTGATTGAATGTAAAATTCATATTTTTTAATATTTTTAGAAAAATAAACTAAAATTTATCATTATCACTTTAATTTAATTTTAAAATATTTAAAATTAACCATTAAATAAGCTAAACAAATGTTGTTAACACCATAATCCATAGGCATTTTTACGTATTATACATACTAGCACGTTCTCAATAAAAACTATATATGAAAAACTTAACTATGTATAATTTTATTCTTCTTGAAAAATTAAATTATTTTAACAGTACGAAAAATCCTTATATCTCTATAAACTTATATCACAATTATACTATTCTATAAATAAAAAACAGGCTCTATGCGAGCCTGTTTTCTCTACGATTCAACTAACTTATAACTTTTATCAATCATGGTTTTTACCATGTTTAGTGATATATCCTTATGAAGCATAATGGTAATCCAATGTTTCTTATTCATATGATAAGCCGGAAAGAAGGTCTTTTGGTCTATATATTGAGCCACTGACGGAGGATTGATTTTAACATTTAAAACCTCTACTACTTCTTCACCTTTTAAGCCTAAGGAAGTTGCTGGTATATTCATCATAATGGCGTACCATTTTTGTTTCTTAGTAGTTTTAAATGTCAGAAATTTAGGATATTTTTTCCACGGCGATTCAGGAATTGTACCATAAGTATCCATCATATATTGAACAAGCCCTTGCTTTATATCTTTAAAATCAAAGCATTGACCCAGTATATACTGTACTAATTGCTCCACTTCATGACGCACACTCATTACAAAGGGGCCATCGCTGCTAGGAATTTCGAGCAATGTATAAGGCTCTTTAGTACCACTATCTACGACCTTAACGTCTATTTCCGCATCAGTAAAGCTAACTTGAGCCTCAAAGGCTCCCTTCGCTAATAATGTAGTGTAATAAAATACACCTTCATGACAAGTACAGCCAACCCCCTGTGCCTTATGGGCATTTAATTCATAATTGACTAATTGTTCTTTAAACAGCATGGTATCGCCTTCATTTCATCCCAAAAGTTATGACTTCTGCACAAGTGCGCCTTTTCATCAACATAAAGAGTCTAGTTCTTTTATAGATAATGTCTCTTTCTTTAATAGAGAACGTCGCTTTCCTGAACATAGAGCGCAATTTAGAACCTCTATTTATCCAATATAAAGCGTCTATTTCTTCAACATAGAACGCATCATGTGCGTGCCTGCTTCATCCTGCTGTTTCCAAGTAAGCGCTACTACAGTAATTTTATTTTCTTTTATAGCCATTACATCCGTCGGGGTCTCTTCTGGGATAAAAGCAAGTCGCCCACCAATCCAAAAATACGCACGCCCCTTACGATCTTCCCGTTCATCAATAATGTCCACATAATGTTGCATCCCTTGATCGAGTACTTCTACTTGATCCCAGCCAATAGGGCCTTCTTTAGAGAAGTTCATATTTAATAATCCTTTATATTGTTCTTCTACATAGACACGATTAATAAATTCAGCAATAAATGGTGTTATTTCACGGCCTCGCTCTTGACTGTAGCGCTCAACTGATATAGCTAAGGCCGGCACTTTATAAAACATTGCTTCCATGGCTGCACTTACTGTGCCAGAGTATAGGGCGTCAGACCCCAAATTGAATCCATCATTTACACCTGACACAACGAGATCAGGCATGTCATCTTTTAATAAGTGATACAAAGCCAGTTTCATGCAATCTGTCGGTGTTCCTGATACGGCAATGCACTGAGGATTTGCCTCTGGGTCACGGGTTACTTTAAATGTGCGCACTGGGTCCTGTATTGTAATCGAATGTGACTTAGCACTCTGTTCCCGTTCAGGAGCCACAATGGTAACTCGGTGGTGTTTTGCTAATTCCGCCGCCAAATCACGAATTCCTTTAGCGCGAAATCCATCATCGTTAGTTAGTAATATATGCATGGTGTAGTTCCTTTCTGAGATACAAAGAATATTATATGTATGATACATATATATAGAAAAATGGAAAGTATCCTTCCAGATACTTTCCATTATAACCATAGTTGAGTAAACTATCAAATGTTTACTTCTTACTATCCTTGCTTATGTTTCAATTTTATACGTTAGCCTTACACTATGACTTAGCCAGCTTAATATCATTCATGAGACTTATCTTCTTGACCGTCTTTATTGGCCATTTTATCAGTCTTCACATTACCCATGCGAGTCAATTTTACCTCGCCCAAAGCAACCCCACGGGTATGTTCTGTATGAGCCCATACTTTATCATGACGATTTAAATAGCCTAAGAATGTAACTGGCACCCAACTGTACATAAAGATAGGATATACTAAGTAGTAAAGCCAAACTTTTTTAGGTACCTTAATGCTCGCCAATACAATAAGAGGGAATAAATATTGACCAATACCGATAATGGACCAAACCGTAACCGGTAAAATTTGATAAATAATATTCGTATAAATCGGCACATACGCATTAATATAGGTCATAATCAAATAGGCCGTGGATACTAATAAGAAATAGGGTTGACTAATTTGAATTATCCCATCTAAAATGCGAATATTGCCTTGCTTAATCCCTTCCACAAATAGTTTAGGAATATAGCGCTCACCACAGTCAAAATGCCCTTGTGCCCAACGTTTACGTTGACGCCAGGATTGCATAAAGCCCAAGGGCTTTTCATCATATACAATAGCATCATGCGCCCAAGTAGTACGCACACCATGGATTAGTAGCTTCATGGAGAACTCCATGTCTTCAGTTAAACAATTACAATCCCAACCATATTTTTTTATAATATCGGTGCGAATGCACATCCCTGTGCCACCAAGAGCGGTAGACAAACCTACATTGTATTTAGCTAAATGCCACAAATGATTTACCATCCAAAAGGCAATAGCAAATGTACCTGCCACCCAAGTATCAGTTGGATTCTTAGCATTAAGATAGCCTTGGATTACAGGTTCCCCTAACTCTAAGTGATGATTCATTTCAAGTAAAAAGTTCGGATGTACTAAATTGTCCGCATCAAAAATAACGAAAGCATCGTAAGTGCGATCCATCTCATAAATGCGATTAAACATCCATCCCATGGCATAGCCCTTGCCTACTTCCTCATGATTAACTCGCTCATACACTGTTGCTCCGGCCGCTTCTGCCACAGCCTTTGTATTATCAGTACAATTATCAGCAACTACAAAAATATCATAGAGATCATCAGGGTAATCTAAAATTTTTAAATTCTCCACCAACTGACCTACTACCGCTTCTTCATTATGAGCACACACAATAATGGCAAATGAGTTCTTAGGCGTATAATTCTTTTTTTCTTTCCTCCGCCACATTCCCGCTACAGCAAGGACAAAATAGTATAAAGTATAAAATACTATAATAACCTGCAAGGGAATCATGATAAGGTCAAGAATATAATCCATTTACGTCCTTCACCTCTCACTGTCTTACTGTATTAATAATGGTATTACAAATGCCAAATACGGCGTATAAAGCAAAAATCAATACTGGCCAAGAATGCCAATCTACGATGAGCGCTGCCACACCTAACACAGCAGTAATGACTAAAGCTAATGCATTAGTTTTATCAGCGCCTTTGCCTTTAAAATCTGGATGATGCACACGGCTTACCATTAAGTAGCCTACAATGACCATAAAAATCATAAGAGCCCATTCTGGCACGCGAATACCAGAGAGCACATAGGTAGCTGCCATACAGCCTGCTGCCGGAATTGGCAAGCCTAAGAAATAGCCATGTACCTCTTCAGTCATAATATTAAAGCGCGCTAAACGGAAAGCGCCTAATACGGAAAAGGCAAGTAATGGAATATACGCAATCCAACCTACATGCTGCAATTGATACATAAAAATCATGTACGCTGGTGCCACGCCAAAACCGACTACATCGGCTAAGGAGTCTAATTCTCGTCCCATAGGACCAGATACACCAAGGGCTCGTGCCACTCGGCCATCAAAGCCGTCAGCAATGAGTGAAAATAGCACGCATAATGCAGCCCAAGTAAATTCGCCCTGTGCTGCCATAGTAATACCAATCACACCAAACGACAAATTAGCTGCCGTGAACAAATTAGGAAATATAGATTTATCCATTATCGTGAATCCTCCCAACGATAGTTTCTCCGCCTCGCACTTTGTCCCCTTTTTTTACACAGATTTCTACTGATTTAGGAACAAATAACTCTGTGCAAGAACCAAATTTAATCATGCCATACAGTTGGCCCTTCGTTAAGGTATTGCCAAGATCAGTCCACGATATAATACGACGAGCTAATAAACCCGCAATTTGAGTCACTAGTATTTCAATTTTACCATTGTCAATGCCAATGGAATGGCGTTCATTTTCATAACCTACACTTTTCTTATAGGCAGGCAAGAAACCGCCACATGTATATTGTCGGAATGTGATTTTACCTTCCATAGGTGCACGATTTACATGCACATCAAAAACAGAAAGAAAAATCGTTACCTTTTTACATTCTGTATTTAAAAATAAATCTTCATATACTTCGCTCACATCCATGACAGTGCCATCTGCTGGAGATACTAATAAATTAGGATCTGTCGTAATTTTACGGTCAGGATTTCTAAAAAAGAATAAGAAAAAGCAAGCGAGTACAAAAGGAATAATAGCGATGTAAGGTGACACAAAGTAACCTACAATCACTGCTAACAGAAAGGTACCAATAATCAATGGATACCCATCTTTTACGATAATCCCTGTGGGCATTTCGCACCACCTCTCTATTTTTTTGCCTTCTTAACGGCCCACATAAACTTCGGTAGGGCCATCATACGTCCTATACGCTGTGGTTGATTGGCTAAGCGATACAGCCATTCCAATCGATTCCGCTGCATCCAAGCAGGTGCACGTTTTACTGTCCCTGCCATGACGTCAAAAGATCCACCTAAGCCAATGGCAACAACACCACTTAAATGATGCAATTTCTCCGCAATCCATTTTTCTTGCTTAGGTACTCCTAAGGCGACTAATACTAACTTAGCGCCCCCCTCTTCAATGGTCCTGATAATCTGCTCTTCTTCTTGCTCATCAAAAAAGCCGGAGTGAATACCGACTACTTGTAATGAGCCCCAGCGGGCTTCCATATTTTTTACAGCCTGCTCCGCCACACCCGGTGCTGCACCTAAGAAGTAAACGGGCGTGTTATTTTTAGCAGCTTCCCCTAATAAAGCTACTGCTAAATCACAACCTGCCACGCGCTCTGGCACATGCTTACCTAATTGCTCAGCAGCCCATAAAACCCCAGCTCCATCAGGAACCGCAATATCTGCTTTTTTTAAAATGTCGTGCAATTCTTTGTCCTGTTGAGCACGCATAACCATTTCAGCGTTAACCGTGACTACAGTATGTAGCCCCGGCTCAGAATATAAATCCTGTACACGCTGAATTGTTTCATTCATGGTTATAACGTCAACTGGCACATCAAGAATGCTCAATTGATTACGCAATACAAATACACCTCAATAATCAGCCGCTGTAGTTAGGTGCTTCCACAGTGATGCTAACATCATGTGGATGGCTTTCCTTAAGACCAGCAGCAGTAATTTGGATAAACTGAGTATCATTAATCATCTCTTGGATGTTGTGACATCCGCAATACCCCATACTAGCGCGAAGACCACCTACCATTTGGAAGATAGTGTCCGCTAACATGCCTTTATATGGTACCCGACCTTCGATACCTTCTGGCACTAATTTTTTAGCTTCGCTTTGGAAGTAACGGTCTTTACTGCCAAGTTTCATGGCACCTAAGCTGCCCATGCCACGATATACTTTATAGCTACGACCTTGGTAAATTACAGTTTCTCCTGGACTTTCATCTGTACCAGCAAGAATATTCCCCATCATAACTACGCCAGCGCCTGCAGCAATAGCTTTCGCAATGTCGCCAGAGTATTTAATACCACCATCGGCAATAATTGGAATGTTATGACGACGTGCTACTTTAGCGCTTTCATAAACCGCTGTAATCTGAGGAACCCCAATACCAGCGATAACACGAGTCGTACAAATGGAACCAGGTCCAATACCTACTTTAACTGCATCAGCGCCAGCTTCAATTAATGCTTCTGTACCTGCTGCAGTCGCCACATTACCAGCAATAACTGGAAGATGTGGATTCGCTTGTTTCAACTCTTTTAAGGTGCGCAATACACCGGCAGAATGACCATGAGCCGTATCAACAATAATAACGTCAACTTTAGCTGCCACAAGTGCATCCATACGGTCATATAAATCCTTACTTACGCCTACAGCAGCGCCAACTAAGAGACGGCCGCTGCTATCTTTAGCAGAATTAGGATACTTAGTTGCTTTTTCAATATCTTTGATAGTAATTAAGCCTTTTAAATTGCCGTCACTATCTACCAAAGGTAATTTTTCAATGCGATGACGACGCAATAAGTCTTTCGCTTCTTCCAAAGAGGTACCCACTGGTGCTGTAACTAAGTTTTCCTTAGTCATAACTTCACCAATTGGACGTGTAAGGTCATTTTCAAAACGCATATCGCGGTTTGTAATGATACCTACTAATTTGCCATTTACTGTAACAGGTACACCAGAAATAGCATATTTGCGCATTAACTCTTCCGCATCAGCTAATAAATTTTGAGGGCTCAAATAAATTGGATCAACGATGATACCATGTTCTGAACGTTTTACTTTGTCCACTTCATGGGCTTGTTCTTCAATGGACATATTTTTGTGAATAACGCCCATACCCCCTTCACGGGCCATAGCAATAGCCATACGTGACTCGGTTACTGTATCCATACCAGAACTAATCATTGGAATATTGAGCTTAATATCACGGGTTAGGTTAGTAGTTAAATCAACTTCATGCGGCAACACATTAGATGCTGCAGGGACTAATAATACATCATCAAAGGTTAAACCGCGTAACCCAAACTTGTCTTCTCTCATGGTAACTTCCTTTCTCCTTAATTTTCTACATCAGCTTAGACATATCTTATAACATAACGTAAGTCTTACTTTTCAGAACGAAGTACGCCGCCTTCCATAAAGTCGTCTTTTTTCATATCTACGAAAATAACTTTCACAGCTTCAGTAGGTACTTTCATAATATCTACTGTAGCCTTTGTGATTTCTTCACCAAGTTGTTTCTTTTGTTCCTTAGTACGACCTTCTACTAATTCTACATGAATAATTGGCATGAAACTCTACCCTCCGTCTCCTAAACGAATGAAACTCCTATTAACATAGACTTATCTATCTTGTTATTATACCCTTACTAGGCCTATAAAATCAACTAAAAACCTAGAAAAACAATACTTTATCTGCGCATTGAATATAGAAGCAACATTAATGAGAAGCCTAATATTGTAAATTTTCACTAATGTGTGTCACAAAGTGCAAATCTATATAAATTATAAAACATAAATCTATGTAAGCCACGAAATATAAATCTATATAGCCTATGAAATATAAATCTATGTAGCCTATGAAATATAAATCTATGCAAGTTATGAAATATAAATCTATGCAGACTATAAAACAAAAATATCTGCAAATTATAAAATAACCTTAATTGTATATAATCCGTTCAAAGCTTGGACCAAATCGATTGAGCAAATGACGTTTCATAGTATTAGCCCCCACTTTCAATCCAACGCCTAGTAGCCAATCCTTAGCATCTTGTCTAGCCATAACTAATAAATCTATGTCTTTTAAAATATTAGCAATCTTCAAATCTGGCAAACCATGCTGTGCCAATCCAAATAATTGGCCACTGCCTCTAAGCAATAAATCTTGTTCTGCAATGACAAAGCCATCCTGCGTAGAGGTCATAACCTTCAAGCGCTCTTTTGTTTCTTCATTCTTACTATCGCTTATGAGCACACAATAAGACTGTGCCTCGCCACGACCAACGCGGCCACGCAGCTGATGAAGTTGGGATAGGCCAAATCGTTCCGCCCCTTCAATGCACATAATAGTCGCATTTGGCACATTTACCCCTACTTCTATAACAGTTGTAGACACTAATAATTTAATGCGGCCACTGTGAAATTCATTCATAATCTCTTCTTTATCCGCAGCCGGCATGCGTCCATGCACAAGACCTACGCCAAATTCCTTATTATATAAATCATATAATTCAGCATATAAAGCTTCAGCTGCCACTAAGTCTAATTTCTCCGACTCTTCTACTAAAGGACAGACTACATAAACTTGATGGCCTGCACGCATTTCTTTTTCAAAAAATACATGCAGCCGCTCTTTGTAGGTAGAGTCTACAGCATACGTAAGAACTGGTTTACGCCCTGGTGGCAGTTCTTTTATCAAACTCACTTCTAAATCGCCATAAATAGACAAGGTCATAGTCCGTGGTATAGGCGTTGCAGTCATAACAAGAACATGCGGATTTTGTCCTTTTTTCTGCAGTGTCGCCCGTTGTTCTACGCCAAAACGATGCTGCTCATCTATGATAGCTAAAGCTAATTTCTTAAACTGTACTTTCTCCTGAATCAATGCATGAGTGCCGAGTACAATGTCAATACTACCATCGGCAAGACCTTCATATACAGCATTTCGCTCACTTTGCTTCATAGAGCCTGTTAGCAGTGCCATTTTTACAGGTAAGTCAGTCATCAATCCTTGTAGACTTTCATAATGTTGCTGTACCAAAATTTCAGTTGGCGCCATAAGGGCCCCTTGATAGCCGTTTTCAACTACTTTAATTAGGCTAAGGGCTGCCACTACGGTTTTACCAGCCCCTACATCACCTTGAAGCAAACGTCGCATAGGTCGTTCATTTTCCATATCAGTGGTAATATCTAGAACGGCGCGCTGTTGATCGCCTGTCAAAGCAAAAGGTAATTGACCTAAAAATGTTTCAAACAAATGTCCATTAGGCCCCATCTTTACGCCTAAAGCAGACTGTTCTTTAGACCGTAAAAGCAATAACCCCGCCTGCATAACAAACAATTCTTCATAGGCTAGTTGTTTACGCGCTAAACTATGGCGCTCTACATTAGTAGGTAAATGCATTTCTTTAAAAGCTTCATAACGAGGCATAAAAGAATGTTCTTTCACTACATTCGCAGGTAGTATATCGTCCAGTAAGTCATGGGCGTCAAACCAATTAGCCACTGCGTTTCGAACCGTATATTGCGAAATACCTTCGACTAAAGGGTAAACGGGAACAATCCCTCCTTGTGGTTCCTGCTTATCATATAATACCTCTATATGCGGTGTATTCATTTGCAAAGCACCATAACTAAACTCAACTTTGCCATACACATGCAAGCGTTGTCCCATTTTATAAAAATTCTTTTTATAGCCTTGATTAAATAGGACTACCTTTAAGCTCCCCGTGCCATCGGTTAAATAAATCTCCAAAATAGATAAACCGCGACGAGGTTTCTTCTCTTGTACTCGCATCACTTGCCCTGTAGTCGCCCCCACCATACCATCTTTTAATGCCCCAATTAAATATGTAGCGCTTCGATCTTCATAGGCACGAGGGAAATAAGTCAACAAGGATGAAATATTCGTAATTCCTAATTTATTTAATTGCTTTACTCGACTAGGCCCTATCCCCTTAATGGTGAGCAAAGACTCCTCCATGTACATTCCTCCTTGTGTTCTATAAGTAAATGCTATTATACGTTCTAATTAATTATTATCCTGTATACGTTCTAATTAATTATAGCTCTATATACGTTCTAATTAATTACCGTCCTAACTATTCAACTACTACTATATAGTGTATAATTAAATGACGATGTAGTCCACTCTATAGATTCTACATGGTCAAATACTCATATCCACTCGGCACAGGTAAAAAGAAAAATATCTGCTTGCCTTAATATATTCATTTGTGATAGAATACATATGTTATGTTGTAAATTATGCTTGGAGGTGGAAATTATGGCAAACCTTTGCGAAGTATGTGGCAAAACCACTGCAAGCGGCATGAATGTGAGTCATTCTCATATCCGCACAAAAAGGACCTGGAAGCCAAACATCCAGAGAGTACGAGCAATTGTAGACGGCGAAACCAAAAAGGTAAATGTATGCACTCGCTGCCTTCGTTCCGATAAAATTACACGCGCGTAAAAATAAGAAGGTACATGTACTCAAAGAAATATCTCCCACAGAAACTAAGAGCTTATCTCTGAAATTTCTTGTGGGAGATATTTTTTTATTTTAATTCACCTTAAAAAGCCATATATATGGGTGCCCCCATACATTTTGATATAACCATATATTTCGGTGCAACTATATAGTTATAGGGATGTCCTTAGCATGAAAAAATCATTAGATTAATCTCATTGAGACTTCTCCTTTACTGTGATATAATAAAACTACAAAGAGAGCCACCAACGTGTAGCTAGCGTTAGGCTCATCTCTAAAGTTTGTGAAAAGAAATGACCTAACGTGTTAAAGTATTGGTACTACTTTATTTATAACGTTAGGTCGTTTCATTTATACAAATAAATAAATTTTAATTATTTACTAGAAATGATCAGCACTACAAGAGTAGCGAACGCTATCATTAAGGATAGTGATTCATATACTGTCATAGCACCACCTCCTTACGGAGATGAACCTAACTCACGTTGATGGCTCCTATATGTAGTTTAGCATATAATTCAAGTTGAATATATAAACAAAGAAGACGGCTATCCACCTTATTAGAGCATTTATACTCCCCCACTCCTTCTAACCATCTAAGCCGACTCACACTCATATCTCTCCTTTTCCTAAAAATAAAAAATATCTCCTACGAGAAATACCATTCGAACTTGTTTCGAGGTTTTCCGTAGGAGATTTTTTTTATTTTCCACTCTCTCATTATGCACTAGGGTCCCAAATTTTAGGAATATAAAACTCTTTGAATAGTTTTATAGCATATTGATCAGTCAGACCTGCCACATAATCTACAATATCTGTAAGCGACACAATATTATCGTGGCCTACTTCACTGCGTAAGAGCTCTGGATTTTCTATATAATAGCGGAATAAGTATTTTACTACATGCGCTGCACGATTACGATCAGGAATTAAAGTAGGCGCCATGTATACATGTTCAAACATAAAACGCCGGAATATATTCATCACATCCGTTACATCCTGCGACATGCGAATGGAATCTTGGTCCATAGATTCTTTTACCATATCCATAACCATGGACGTAATCATAGCTGATGGAGTTACACCGAGAACAGCTCTCACCTCTTCTGGTAAATCAGATACTTCAAGCATCCCCGCTCTTTGCGCATCATCAAAGTCATGACATAAATAAGCAATTCGATCAGCTAAACGGATAATTTGCCCCTCTAAGGTTTTAGGTATATGAGTCCCTGTATGACCTAAAATACCATCTCGCACTTCTTTTGTTAAATTAAGGCCTTGTCCATTTTTCTCAAGCACTTCTAACATTCTTAGGCTTTGCTCATTATGATTAAAATGCCCCACCATATCACGCAGCGCATATTCTCCTACATGACCAAAGGGTGTATGCCCCACATCATGGCCCATGGCAATAGCCTCTACCAAATCCTCGTTAAGCTGCAAAGCCCTAGCCACAGTACGGCCAATTTGCCCCACTTCTAAGGTATGGGTCATACGAGTCCGATAATGGTCCCCAGGCGCAATATATACCTGAGTCTTATGTTTAAGACGACGGAAGCATTTACTATGAATAATACGGTCTCTATCTCGTTGAAAGGCTGTGCGCAATGGATCTAGTACCTCATCTCTATCGCGCTGTGCCAAGCGGCTTTTCGCCGCTCGCGGTGATAGTATAAGCTCTTCTCGTTCTTCAATAGTTTCCCGCACTCTCATATATAATGCCTCCTCTCCACTTTATTTGGACTCTTGTTGTTTATTCCGGTCAATAATTTGCATCACAAATGATGCTGTTTCTTCAATAGATTTATTTGTCACATCCAGCACTGGACAGTGAACACGGCGCATAACAGCCCGTGCATATTCTAGTTCTTCTTCAATACGGGCAATAGTGGCATAATTAGCTTCTCGGTCTAACCCCATGGTACGCAAACGTTCACAACGAATATTATTTAATTTATACGGATCAATGATAAGGCCTACCACTTTTTTTGCAGGCACTTTAAATAATTCTTCTGGTAGTGGTACTTCTGGTACTAAAGGTAAGTTAGCGGCCTTAATTTTCTTGTACGCCAAGAACATAGAAAGTGGCGTTTTACTTGTTCGAGATACACCAATGATAACTATATCAGCTTTTTCAAAACCAGATGGATTTTTACCATCATCATATTTTACGGCGAATTCAATAGCTTCCACCTTTTTAAAATATTCTTGGTCTAGTTTATGCACCATCCCAGCGGTTAAGCGAGGCTTGGTACTCACTACACTATTCACAGAATCTAGCACAGGCCCCATAATATCCACAGCTTGAACACCCATAACTTTTGCCTGATTATGTAAATATTGGCGCAATGTAGGCGAAACTATTGTATGACAGATAACATTATTATCCTGTGCTGCTTCACGAAGTACATCATCAATTTGAGACTCTTGATTAATATAAGGAATACGCACAATATCTATATCTTCTTGATCAAACTGGCTCGCTGTAGCACGCGCTACAGATTCGGCGGTTTCACCTAAAGAGTCAGAAATTGCAAAAATAATTTTATTGCTCGCCATATGACACCTCATTATGTAACTTAAAATTTAACTAACACAAATTTTCGTAAAAACTGCCCTATAAAATGATTCGCAAGAACACGACAATTAATTAAGGGGAGATAAAGTTTTCTTATTAAGATTATACGCAGAAAATAATATATTATTCAATACTCTACCTTAAGATACTTACTGTTAAATTTCTCTTCTTTGAAACATATTCCTAAACGATTGCCTTTGAGATATTTGATGATGACTACTCTTTTGCAAACGTCAACCGTTATTCTTCCAGAAATATCCCCTTGGTTTTGAAATATTTGTCGATGACTACTCTTTTGCGAACTCTAGCAATAGTTTCGTAATCGTCGTCTTAGAAATACGCCCTAACACTTTATATCGCTTCCGACTGCCTTCTTCCACTTCTTCTAGGACAGGCAAACAATCTACTTCATAGTCCACCATATGTTGCGCCGCTTCTACTACTGTATCATCACTAGTGCAACCTATAATTTTACTAGTCGGCGTCATAATCATAGAAATAGGCATCGCCTTAGGATCATTTTTACCAATGGCCGCACGAAGCAAATCTTTGCGTGATACTAGGCCTACTAAAAAGCCATCTTCACATACTAGCACAGTGCCCACATCTTCTGTAAACATGGTCACAATGGTGTCATATAAATTAGTACTCGGTCCTACCGCTACCGCTTGAGCCATCACATCATGCACTTTGTACTGTTTTATTTCACTAGCCACAGGATTCACTGCCTGATTTCCAACAAAATAGTAGCCCACTTTAGGTCTTGCATCAAGTAGCCCCATCATGGTCAGTACAGTCAAATCGGAGCGTAATGCCGAACGGGTTACATCTAAACGACTGGCAATCATCTTCCCCGTAATCGGTCCTTCATTCTTCACAATAGTAACAATCTGTTCTTGTCGATTAGTTAATTGCAAAGTGTACACCTCCTTCATAAAAAACAGGAGGCCCCAAAGAGCCTCCTGTGTGCTTATTAGTAAATTACCATTCTAATTCATTACCAACAGAACGGCCACGACCAGTTACAGCATCAAGCATCATGCGTTGTTCTAACTGAGCCACCATTTTCTTAGTGGATTTTACTGCGTCTGGATTTACAGAGATGGAGTCAATGCCACTGCGTACTAAGAATTCACAGAATTCAGGATATACGCTTGGTGCCTGACCACAAATAGATACTGTTTTACCATCGCGATGCGCCACTTCAATTAAATGATGAATCGCACGACGGATAGCCAAATTACGTTCATCATAAATATGTTGAACAGTTTCATTATCGCGGTCACAACCTAAGATTAACATAGTTAAATCATTGGACCCAATAGAATAACCATCTACATATTGGTTGAATTGATCTGCCAAAATAATATTGGAAGGAATTTCAGCCATGAGCCAAATTTTGAAGTCTGCACTACGAGCAAGACCATTTTCAGCCATTACACGAGTTACTTCTGCTGCTTCTTTAACTGTACGGCAGAATGGAATCATAACTTGTAAGTTTTTGAAACCATATTCTTCACGCACTTTGCGAATAGCTGCTAATTCTAATTGGAATGCAGGTGCATATTTAGGATCATAGTAACGAGATGCGCCACGCCAGCCAAGAAGAGCACTGGATTCATGTGGTTCATGTTTGTCGCCACCAGTTAAATCGCGGTATTCGCTGGATTTGAAATCACTCAAACGAAGTACTACTTGGCGAGGAGCCAATGCTTGACATACTTTACGCATGCCTTCAGCTAAGGTATCGATAGCAAATTGACTGCGACCAGTTTCAATTAAATGCAATGGATGTTCATGGATGAAGGTAGTCCAGATGAATTCTTCACGCATAAGACCGATGCCATCACATGGAAGAACGCCATATTTTTCAGCAAGATCTGGGTCACCTAAGTTCATGTAAATTTTAGTACCAGTTACAGGAATAAATTCTGTTGCTACTGGCGCTGCTTGAGCCGCTTCCTTCTTAACAGCATCTTCAAGAATACCTTCATATACGATACCATTAGTAGCATCAACAGTAATCATTTGACCTGTTTTAATTTTTAAAGTACCTTCTTCACTGCGGCTCTTAGTACCAACAATACAAGGAATACCAAGTTCGCGGCTTACGATGGACGCATGGCAAGTCATGCCACCCGCATCAGTTACAATAGCTTTTGCCTTCTTCATAGCTGGCACCCAGTCAGGAGCTGTCATTGTAGTAACAAGAATTTCCCCTTCTTTAAAGCTATCAATATCAGCTGGGTCTAAAATCACATGTGCTTTACCAGCTACTTTGCCAGGACTTGCTGGAAGACCTTTTACAATAATTTCACGTGTTGTAGTTGTTGCACCCATAGTTGCCTCCGTTTTTGCTGGTTTTTCTTTACGTGACCACACTGTTTCAGGACGAGCTTGTAAAATCCAGATTTTACCATCTCGTTCATCAACGCCCCATTCCATATCCATGTAGCAACCATAGTGTTTTTCAATGGCTTTAGCATATTTAGCTAATTCTAGTACTTGTTCATCAGTAATAACTTGAGATTTAGCTTGTTCTTCAGGAATTTGAATTTCTACGCAATCCCCTTCAGGTTTACGAACAAGTGCTACGTTTTTATCATTGATCATGCGATCTGTGATTGTCATATTTTGTTTATTTACAGTGAAATTATCAGGAGTTACTGTGCCTTGTACTACATATTCACCAAGGCCCCAAGAGCCTTCAATAAGAATGCTGTCATCATTGCCATCCACTAAGTTAACAGTGAACATAACACCAGCTGCTTTGGAGAATACCATCATTTGAATGGCCGCACTAAGTGCTACCGTCATGTGATCAAAGCCCTGTTTTACACGGTAATAGGTAGCGCGGTCAGTGAAGGTGGATGCATAACATTCTTTAACCTTTTGGATAACTACATCAGCACCGCGAACATTTAAGTATGTATCTTGTTGACCGGCAAAGCTAGCATCTGGTAAATCTTCTGCCGTTGCACTAGAGCGCACTGCAACGAATGGATTAGCTTCACCTACTTTTTTGCCTAATTCTTCATAGGCTTTTTCAATGGCATCAGCTAATTCTTTTGGCATTTCAGCATCAACGATTAGTTTACGAATATTGAAGCAAATTTCGCGAAGTAAAGCAGAGTTTTCTACATCATCTAATTTATCAAGTTCTGCTTTAATTTTTTCTTCTAAGCCAGTTTGTTCCATAAAGAACCGGTATCCATGTGCAGTTGTGGCATAGCCATAAGGTACAGGTACGTTTGTAGAAGAAGTCATTTCCCCAAGAGAAGATGATTTACCACCAACTAAGGCTACATCTTCACGTTTTAATTCATCAAACCATAGTACATATGCATTTTCACGATTCATTATATGAAACCTCCTAAGAAAAGAAACACATCAATTAAGTAAATAGTACAATACATTTAAAATAAAGTCAAATATTTTTGCTACACTATTTATAAATCTTTTGCATTAGCCTAACATCGCCTATGTAAACTACATACTAGGGTAGATAAAAAGAGCCGTCATCTCTAAGGATGACGGCCTTCTTCTTATATAGTGCAACACATTTAGCTTATTGCATAATACAATACAGTAAATATAGCACGTACTTTTTATTTAAATTGTAATTTAATAAACTTGCGTTTACCTACTTGTAACACCATATCTTGTGCTAAGGTTACATTTTCTTCGCTGCATTTTTCCCCGTTAATTTTGAAGGCACCCGCTTTAATAGAGCGACGCGCTTCACTATTGCTAGCAGTCAAACCAGCATCAGTCAATAATTGAGGAATATATACTGGTTCAGTAGGTGCTGCCATTTCATACACAGGAATATCTGTTGGCAACGCATGTTTTTGGAACACTCGAATGAATTGTTCCTGCGCTTCATTAGCAGCTTCTTCACCATGGTATAAACGAACAATAGTATGGGCGAGTTTCATTTTTGTATCTCGTGGATGCGCTGTGCCAGCCTCTAAGGCTTTGCTTAATTCCTCTTGTTCTTCAATGGACATATCTGTCACAAGCATGAAATAACGCATCATAAGTTCATCAGGAATACTCATAGCCTTGCCATACATTTCAGTAGGAGGCTCACTAATACCAATGTAATTGCCTAACGATTTACTCATTTTTTGAACACCATCAAGGCCTTCAAGAATAGGCATAGTAATAATACATTGTGGACGTTGATCAAATTCGCCTTGTAAATGACGACCCACCAATAAGTTAAAGGTTTGGTCCGTACCGCCAAATTCTACATCAGCTTCAAGAGCAACAGAATCATAACCTTGCATTAAAGGATACATAAATTCATGAACCCCAATGGCACGGCCTTCTGTATAACGCTTTTGAAAATCATCCCGTTCAAGCATGCGTGCTACAGTGTATTTACCAGCTAGCTTTAACACATCTTCAAAAGAAAGTTTACTCAACCATTCGCTATTATAACGAACGATAGTCTTAGACTCGTCAAGAACTTTAAAAATCTGTTCTTTATAGGTAGCTGCATTGCGCACTACCGCTGCTTCATCAAGAGGTGGGCGGGTTACACTCTTACCGGAAGGGTCCCCAATACGAGCTGTAAAATCACCAATAACAATAATAATTTGATGGCCCAAATCTTGAAATGTCTTTAATTTGCGAAGCACTACCGTATGCCCTAAATGGATATCTGGTGCTGTAGGGTCAAGACCTAATTTAATTTTTAATGGTGTATTCGTTTCAATAGCCTTGGCTAAATTTTTCTTAAACTCCTCTTCTGGAAGCAAGGTATCTACACCATGCTGGATGAGTCGCATTTGTTCTTCTAATGATTTCATTCGTTTCCTCCTAAGCTGTGCACGCTATCATATGCTAACGGGACTTTTTATTTTTAGGCTTTTCTGAGTCAGCATCAGTAGCTGGTGCCTGGTCAGTATTAGAGTTATCCTCGCTTACCGAATCCTCCTCTTTTTGCTTATCTTTGTCTTTATCCTTATCTTTGTCTTTGTCCTTGTCTTTATCTTTTGGCTCTTCTTTTACCACTGGTGCATAGCCTTGGTTAGCAATCGCCGCGGCCCCTGCTGGCACATTAAAGTCAGACGCTGGTATTTCCATATCCTGTAATGCTTGGGACATAAAATCACGCCAAATTACAGCTGGTACAGTACCACCGGTAATGCCATCAAGAGTTTCCACACCAAAGTCATCACCAAGCCAAACGGCGGCTACTAAATCTGGTGTATAACCTACAAACCAAGCATCTTTTGATTCATCTGTAGTCCCTGTTTTACCGGCTGCTGGTCGCCCAATATTGGCGCCTCCACCAGTACCACTTTGCACTACGGACTCTAGCATACTCGTCAATACATACGCATCTTTAGCATCTACAACACGTTGTTCTTCCGTGCTATTTTCTTCTACCACTTGACCATTGCGATCCACAATTTTAGTAATCGCCACAGGATTTACCTTAACCCCGCCATTAGCTAGTGTACCATAAGCAACAGCCATATCAATAGGGCGTACCCCTTCAGTTAAACCACCTAAGGCAGCAGCCAAGTTATTATCATTTGGATTGCCTGAGGTTACTAAGGTGGAAATGCCCATATCAGCTGCTAGATTAAGGACTTTTTTCATCCCTACTTTATCAGCTAATTGAACTGCTATAGTATTTACAGAATGCTGCAAGGCATAGCGTAAGGTCATCTCACCAGAATAGGTGCCTTCATAGTTTTTAGGGCTCCAACCATTAAAGTCGATTTTCTTATCTTCCATAACACTGCCTGGTGTCATGCCATCCTGAATGGCCGCCAAGTAAACAAATGGCTTAAAGGCAGACCCTGGCTGACGTACAGCCATAACAGCACGGTTAAAGGAATCATCGCCACGACCGCCTACCATAGCTACAATATACCCATTGTGTGGGTTAATTGCTACTAAGGCACCTTGAGGCTGATGCAAACCATTTTCATCTTGATAGAAGGTAGGCAAGTTTTCCATTGCCTTAATGGCTGCTTCTTGCGCCTTCATATCAATGGTAGTGTAAATTTTTAAACCATCTTTATAAATAGCATCATCGCCATATTTTTCAGATACTTCTGAAATAACATAATCAATAAAATACGATGCATTATTATCGCTATGAGCTGTTTCAGCTTTTTCACGAAGGCCTAAATCAGCATTTTTTGCTTCATCCGCTGTAGCTTGGTCAATATAGTCATATTTAACCATTTGGCCTAGTACAATAGCTTGACGATTTTTAGCTGCTTTTAAATTGTTAAATGGTGAATAATAATTAGGGCTTTGTGGTAAGCCGGCTAATACTGCACATTGTGCCAAGTCTAAATCTTGTACATTTTTACCAAAGTAAATATGGGCCGCCGCCTGTACACCATAAGCACCTTGACCAAAATAAATTTGGTTCATGTACATTTCCAAAATCTCTTGCTTCGTATAATGCTGTTCAATACGGAGTGCTAACATAGCTTCCATAATCTTACGCTTCAATGTACGATCCTGTGTTAGGAAGGCATTACGGGCTAACTGCTGCGTAATGGTACTGCCCCCTTCAGCCACCCCATCATGGGCAATATTGACCCAAATGGCACGCATAATCCCAATAGGGTCAATGCCATGGTGACTATAAAAACGAGCATCTTCGGTAGCAATAAAAGCATTTTGAAGATTTTTAGGTACTTCAGACAATTTTACAGGCAAGCGATTTTCAGCAGCATGTACTGTAGTAAGTAAATTGCCATGTACATCATAAATCTGCGAGGATGCGGCTGGTTTTACATTGGACACTTCTGGCAAATCAGACATAGTAGCACCAATAAAACCGCAGCCAGCACCGGCCACAATAATTATAAATAGAGTAATTACAATCCAAAGAAATCTTCGCCAAGGCGATTTTTTCTTCTTCTGTGGCTTACCTGGCATATTATTTTTTATTTGTCGTCCTTTTGACGAACTTCGTAAGCTCATACGACACCTCTCAATAAGTATATAAAACGTCATACACCGCTTATTATAAGCCTTTTTAGGCTATTTTGTCTACTTTTAAGGGCTCCAATTCTTATTTCAAATAGACGATTGTAGCCCCCGCACCACCTTCGTCATAGCCGGCAATTTCAAAGCGACTAATATGAGGCAAATGTTTTAAATACTGATGAATACCAGCCCGTAATGCGCCTGTGCCTTTCCCATGAACGATACGCACTGGAGAAATACCAGCCATTAAGGCTTGATCAATAAAATGCCCTACATTTTGATTAGCTTCATCCACTGTTTGGCCAATTACATTGAGCTCTGTAGTGGCATGTTTTTGGCGCTCTACAGCAGATCCTCCTGCCCGTTTGCGTGGCTTAGGCTGTACAGCTTCTTGTTTACGTTTTAACTGATTTACTTCTTCTCGACTCGCGAGAGCTAAATCAGTAACCTTTACATTCGCTGTCAAGCCATTAACTTCCACTTGAATGCGCTTTCCTTGAATGGACGCAATCGTGCCTGTCGCATTGAGACTCGTAACAAAGATGGGTTGCCCTGCCTTTAAGTCGTCTAATTTTACGGCTTCGCGCTTTTCAAATTCAATCTCTGGCACGGCCACACCGGAAATATTCTTACGGGCCTTACTAATGGCTTCTTGGCGTTTATCTTTATTTGTTTCAGAGAACTGATTTTTAAGTTGTTTAATAATCTGTTCCCCTTCCACGCGAAGAGACTGCTTCATACTTTGCGCCTCTTCTTGGGCTTTAGTTAAAATCTGCTTACGGCGATCATTAATCTTCTTCTTTTCTCGCTCCACATAGGTGCGTGCACGCCGTGCTTCTTCCAATTCTTTTTTAAGCTTTCTTTCCCTCTCTTGATTTCTACGAAGTTGCTCATTAAGATCACTAAGCACTTCTTCCATATCCTGATTGGCAGCCCCTTCGCGTTGCGTCTTAGCATAATCAATCACTTCACGCGGCAAGCCTAAGCGAGCGGCAATACTAAAGGCATGGCTACTACCAGCCACCCCAATATGCAAGCGATATGTAGGACGCAAGGTGCGTTCGTCAAATTCTACATGACCATTTTCAATACCTTCTGTATGGTAGGCATAATTTTTTAGTTCATTATAATGGGTACTCACCATCATTAAAGGGCCGCGCTTGCGGAAGTATTCTAAAATTGCAACAGCCAAAGCACTTCCTTCTTCTGGGTCAGTACCTGAACCTAATTCATCGAGCAATACTAAATCCTTAGGACCAGCTACTTTTAAAATATGTACTACCTGTGTCATATGAGCCGAAAATGTACTAAGGCTAGCTTCAATACTTTGTTCATCACCAATGTCTGCATAAATCGTGTTAAAAATCGGTAAGATAGAACCTGTATCAGCGGGAATGCAAAGGCCTGCTTGATTCATCAAACTAAGTAAGCCTAACGTCTTCATAGCGACAGTTTTACCACCCGTATTAGAGCCGGTAATTAAAAGTATTTTGTACTCTTTCCCTAAAATGATGGTAGTAGGTACCACCACATTAGGAGGAATCAAAGGATGACGGGCATTGAGTAATTTTACCTCTCTACCACCAGATAATTCAGCTGGCTGCGCTTTCATCTTCATCGCTAAAGATGCTTTACCGTACACAAATTCTACATGTGATACCCGTTCACACGCATCCATTAAGGAATTGCTATCCTTGCGCACAGCTAAAGACAATTCTTTATAAATGCGCCGCACTTCTTCCTCTTCAGCCATCATAGCTTCTTGCAAATCATTGTTAAGATTAACTAGTCGCATTGGTTCTATATATAATGTAGCCCCTGTAGAGGACCGATCATGTATGAGGCCTTCAAAGGCATAGCGATATTCTTGTTTTACAGGAATTACGTAACGATTATTACGCTGCGTTACTAACGTTTCTTGGAAATATTTCTGATTATCTGGATCATGTAAAATGCTTTGAATATCATTTTTAATGCGATCCTTTGTACGACCAATAGTTGCCCTTAAATTTTGCAGTTTAGGCGATGCGGAATCTAATAAATTTCCCTTTTTGTCAAATACACGCTCAAACTTTCGTTCTAAACCATCATGACGAGGCATATCTTGAATCCAAAGAGATAACAATGGATAGGTGGCATACTTAGTAGTAAAGAACTGATACATCCGTTTATACGCACCTATAGTGGTATAAATATCCCATAATTCATCATGGGTAAGCACAATCTCTTTACGGCTTTTTGAACAAGCATCTCTAATATCTCGAGTACCACCTAAAGGTTGTTCAATTTCCTGTTGCCAAGACCGCAAGGCCTCTACAGTTTCATCTAATGCTGTTTTTATGTCTACACCATTTGTTAGAGGCTCTAGCTCCATAGCTAATTCCTTGGCAATCTTAGACGAGCAATGTTCTGCTAAGCGTTCACGAATGACAAAGAAATCTAACAATTGTAAACTATTATTCATATATTAAAATATTCCTCCTTATATAATTACTATCTGTAACATACCCTATATACTCGCTACCACTCATTATCTATGATTCTACAACACAGGGTATAGCATCAATTTTATAAAACTAGAAAATACCTTTAAAATAATGACCTCTAGTTACTGGTAATTCTTCATGCTTTGGTGGCACAGGTACAGTGCCTTGTAAAATACCCACATAGTTATGTAAAGTCTCGCGTATCCAAGCTTTGCTTTGCTGACGCCCATCAATACGCCAATACGCCATATTATGTCGTTTAAGCTCCGGAATATAGGCTCTCATGTCTAGCATACGGCTATTCATAATATGCATGCGACAATACGGGTCTGTACGAATAGGGAATTCTTCGCCAAAACGATCTCGTAAGGCATAGCCATTTTTCAAACAAGGAGCCGGACAATTTGCTTTACAACCTGTGCCAGCAAAACTACTAATAGCACAATACTCTGTAATCATAAGCTCGGTTAAACCATGAACAATACATTCCACAGGAATTGGCGAATTCGTAGCAATTTTACCAATCTGCTTGAGCGTGAGCTCCTGTGATAAAGTCACTTCCCGTAGGCCTAGTGCTGCCACTTGCTGCACCGCTTCAGAGTTAAAAAGTTGCAAACTGCTTTCTCCTTCTACAGTTCCTTCATAACCGAGTTCAGTAAGCCATTCCAAAGCCCCTAAAAAATGAATCCCTATCGCATCGGGCTGCGCTGTCACAATATGGTCTAAAGTCGCCTTATACTGCGCTGCTTCATTCTCTTTTACAACGCGGGGTGTACTTAAAGTACATGGTACGCCCTTCGCTCTACATAAATCAACTACCTCTTTATATATAGATGGCTCATAAGGCTTACGACTTAAGCGATCGCCGCCAAAGATGATCTTCTGTGCACCGCCAGCTAAGGCTGCTTCCACTTGCCAGAGCTCATCTAATTGAATCGACATCCGCGGGCCTTCATACGCGACCGTACGCAGAGATATATGTCCTGCAGACTTTGGCGTTTCTCCATCTCCTAAACTTACCTGCTGGCCTTTGAGCCCCATAGTGTGTGATGGACTATTTAGCACCATCGGATGTGCTCCTACATAGGTATGAATGGCGCCAGTAATAGTCTGTAATATATTGTGTAACACCGCTTCATGACGTTTCAATAAATGCTGCTCTAAAGCCCTTACAGCATCTCGGCGCATTTGATTTAACACACTGGACGGCCACATAAAAGCACCTTCAGGGATGTACAAGGACTCTAAATGAAACACGGTTGTACCTAAGCGTCCCAACTGTTCTTCAATCTTCTCTTTACTAGTAGCTTTTTTCTTTGCTAATTGTAGTTCATAGTCCACGGCTGGCACAGTAACGGTAATCACATCAGTTTCAAAGGGCATTTCATAAAGACGTTTATCGCTGTTAACGGTATCCTCTACATCAACCATGCAGGTCAAAGTGGGCACAGAACCTTCACTACCATCTAAGTACATTTGAACTTTATATTTACGTGAAAAATCTTGTAAATTATCCCATACTGGGGTTTTAGGTCCCCCTTCACTAGGACCAATTCGTTTGCCCCGATTGCCTGGTGCTACCGCCGTAATCATATTACGACTCACCGTGTCGTCCAATAAATCTGTAGAAAAACCACGATTAAATCCAGCCTTCAAATGCTCTTGATCACCGGCTACAGTCTTACCAGCGCGATCAATAATTTGACGATAGGTACCAATGACTTCTTTAACATAGGAGGCTTTTTTCATACGACCTTCTACTTTAAAAGATGCCACCCCAGCCGCAATGAGCTCTTCCATATGTTCACTGTAATTTAAATCTTTAGGGCTCATAATATATGTTTCATCAGGAGCATTCACTACTTCTTTGCCATCGCGCAATAGTTCATAAGGCAAACGACAAGGCTGGGCACAAGCCCCTCGATTGCCACTGCGTCCCCCAATAAAGCTACTCATAAGGCATTGCCCGGAATAGCATACACAAAGGGCTCCATGAACGAAAACTTCGATTTCAGCTTCTGCATGTTTACAAATATATTCAATTTCTTTAAGGCTCATTTCACGCGCCAATACAACGCGCGTAAAGCCCATGCGTTCCAAAAACTTAACAGTGCCCAAATTAGTCGCTGTTAGCTGGGTGCTACCATGTAAGTGTAATTTTGGTGCCACTTGCTTAGCCAAGCGTGCCACGGCTAAATCTTGCACAATAATAGCATCTACACCGATAGCTTCTAACTCTTTTAAATACGCCGTTAAGTCCTTTAACTCTGCATCACCAATTAATATATTCACCGTAACAAATACGGAAACACCTAATACATGAGCTAGATTGACGGCTTCACGCAAATTATCTATATCAAAATTAGCAGCGCTAGCCCGTGCATTAAAGGATTTACCACCTAAATAAATGGCGTCCGCACCAGCTTCAAGAGCTGCCATAAAATTTTCTGCTGTACCTGCAGGTGCTAATAACTCCATAGCCCCTCCTTAAGGGTAATTTATACATTATAGTTAAAAAAAGGACAAAGAAATAACTATCTCTTTATCCTTTAAGACTGATTACAAATATATAATTATTATAACACATTTTATAGCACATTACATTAAGCAACACTATGACATTATATTCTATAACACCACTGTATTATATACTGCAATAGGAGCCAATGTACTGCAACACCACAACAATATTCATCGATAACATTGCACATTATCTGCCTATACCCATGCCACATGATGTGACACTACAAAAAGACTGCAGGTCCAAAGCCTACAGTCTTTTTTATAATGTAGCGTATTTTTTAATAGATTAACTCAACAGCATGACTTATAAAATTATGATTAACGAAGCTTGCAACCGATTTCATTAAGCGCTGCCAAGATATCATTAATAGCTGGCTCAATGTCTTCGTCAGTCAATGTACCTTCATTACTACGGAAGGATAAATTGTACGCTAAGCTGCGGAAACCTGCTTCAATATGTTCCCCTTCATACACATCAAATACAAAGGCACGCTCTAAGAATTGACCACCTTTTTCATAAATGATTTGACCAATTGTTTCAGAGGAGATTGTATTTGGAGCCACAATGGCAAGGTCGCGGCTTGTGCCAGGGAATTTACTAATGCCTGCATATTGTAAATGACCGCGATGTAAGGATAAAATAGCCGTTACATCAATTTCAAAGGCATACACTTTGCCAGACAAGTCATAATTTTTAATAACTTGTGGATGAAGTTCACCTAATGTAGCAATTACTTTACCATCCACTACATATTGTGCACTTACGCCAGGATGATAATATGGCTCGGATGTAGTTTCAATTGTCGCCTCAATGCGCAAAGCATTTAATACAGACTCAATCACACCTTTTACATCATAGAAATCTGTATTGCGTTGTGCTTCGCTCCACTGCATATCATTCACTTTGCCCATCATAAGACCACAAGCAGCTTGTTTAATTACAGGAAGCTCTGTAATAGGCAAGCTCTTTGGATGATACGTAGCCGCTGTTTCAAATAACCATAGATCATGATTTTTTTGAGCCACATTGCGCACAGCCGCCTCTAACATACTAGGAAGTAAGGACGTACGCATTACCGGGAATTCTTCAGTAATAGGGTTCAAAATAGGCACTGCTTCATAGCGTGTATCAGACTCTGGTAACAATAGTTTTTTCAAACTATCAGGATGCATAAAGCTAAATGTGATAATTTCGCTTAACCCATGACTAACGAAAGTACGGCGAAGAGCTTTAACAATTTGCTTTTCTTCGCTAATCGTACCACTTGTTAAATTAGCCCAAGGTGTAGTAGACGGAATATTATCATAGCCATAAATACGGGCCACTTCTTCAGCAATATCAGGCATTACACTTACATCATTGCGCCAAGATGGTACATCAACTGTAATCATTTCACCCTCTTTGTGCCAACCGAAGGATAGAGTCTTTAAAATCTCTTCCATCCGTGCTTCCTCAATATGAGTGCCTAAATAGCTATTAATAGCCGCTGCAGTAAAGCTTACTGTGCGACTTTGCGCCTTCACAGGATATACATCAACAACGCCTGTATGGATTTCTACTGCTTCATCTAAGTCTTTTAAAAGCTGTGCCGCACGATCTAGGGCTTTAGCGGTATACTCCACATTAATACCACGTTCAAAACGGCCAGATGCTTCACTGCGCATTCCTAAAGCGCGAGCTGTGCGACGAATCGATGCAGGCTTAAATACAGCAGCTTCTAAAGCTACAGTAGTTGTTTTATTAGATACTTCTGTATCAAAACCACCCATAACACCAGCCACGCCAACAGGGCGCTTAGCATCAGCGATGACAATCATACCTTCACTAAGTTCACGATCTGTACCATCAAGAGTTTTAATAGTTTCCCCTGCCTTAGCAGCTCGCGCTGTTAAGCTCTGACCTTCTAGTTCATCAAAGTCATACGCATGCATAGGTTGACCATATTCGAGCATTACATAATTCGTTACGTCTACTACATTATTGATAAGGCGAATGCCACAATTACGAAGGCGATTTTGTAACCACAATGGGCTTGGTTTTACTGTTACATTGGATACTACACGGCCCATAAAGCGTTGACAAAGTTCACTATCTTCAATTTGAATGGATAATTCACTTGCCACATCAGCCCCTGTTTCAGCCACTGTAATAGTTGGCTCTTTTGCTTCATTGCCAGTCATAACGGCAAATTCACGGCTCAGACCAATCATAGAGAAACAGTCTGCACGATTTGGTGTAAGTTCAAATTCATATACTGTATCAGCAAGCATTAAAGCATCGCGAATATCCATACCAATTGGTGTACCTTCTGGCAAAATGTAAATGCCTTCAGCTTCACCAGGTAACACTAAATCTTTAGACACGCCCAACTCAGCCACAGAGCAGAACATCCCTTCAGACACTTCACCGCGAAGTTTACCTTTTTTAATTTCCGTACCATCAGCTAAGCGAGATTTATGATACGCCACCGGTACCACTTGCCCTACGGCTACATTCGTAGCAGCGGTTACGATTTGTTTCGTAATCTCTTCCCCGGTTTTATCATCTAAACAAGCCACTTGGCACACTTGTAATTTATCAGCATCTGGGTGCTTAGTAATTTCTACAATTTTACCTGTAAAAATTTTCTTCAACCCTTGGTCCATAGAAATCACATCTTCTACAGGAATGCCTGCTTGTGTCAAAATATCTGCCAATTCCTGAGCAGGCTTAGTTGTATCTACAGGCACATAGTCCTTCATCCATGTTAAACTAGCTTTCATCCTTACTACCTCCTAAAACTGCTTCAAGAAACGAACATCATCTTCATAGAACAAGCGTAAATCGCCAATTCCATATAAGAGCATGGCAATACGTTCTACACCCATACCAAAGGCAAAGCCTTGCACTTCATTAGGATCATAGCCATTAATGCGAAGTACTTCAGGATGCACCATACCGCAGCCTAAAATTTCAAGCCAACCTGTATGAGAGCATACGCGGCAGCCTTCACCATGACACATGCAGCAAGAAATATCTACTTCTGCACTAGGTTCTGTGAATGGGAAAAAGCTAGTACGGAAGCGCACTTTTGTTTCTTCGCCAAACATGTGACGCAAGAAGATTTCAAGCGTCCCTTTTAAATCTGCAAAGGTAATGCCTTTATCTACAACAAGACCTTCTACTTGATGGAACACTGGTGAATGGGTAGCATCATAGTCCCAACGATATACTTTACCTGGTGCAATCATGCGCACTGGGCTATTTGGTTCTTGGCTTTGAAGCGTACGTGCCTGTACTGGCGATGTATGAGTACGAAGTAAAATATTTTCTGTTATATAAAATGAGTCCTGCATATCTCGTGCTGGATGGTCAGCAGGTAAATTCAAACATTCAAAATTGAAATGGTCACTTTCGATTTCTGGCCCTTCTGCTACAGTGTAGCCCATTTTCATAAAGAAGGATTCAATCATTTCATTAACAGCTGTCAAAGGATGTACGTGCCCTTCACGAGTCGCACGACCTGGCAAGGTAATGTCAATTTTTTCAGCACTTAATTTAGCGGCTAATACTTCAGCTTCTAACTTTTGTTGCACATCATCAATCATAGCTTCTAGCTCTTGACGCACTGTATTTACAAGAGCCCCCATGCGCGGACGCTCTTCAGCTGCCAATTTACCAAGGCCTTTTAATAATGCTGTTAATTCCCCTTTTTTACCTAAATACTTAACTCTTGCTTCTTGCAATTTTGGCAATGCATCCGCATGATTAATCAACGACGCGGCTTGCTCTTTCAATGCCTTTAAAGTTTCTTCCATGCCCATATTAGCCTCCTAAAAAAATAAACCTCCACCCCTGGCAAGGGGCGAAGGTTATATAAACTCGCGGTACCACCCTAATTAGTACTCAAAAGCCTTAACGCGGCCTCACGATGAATCTACTCTTAGTTCAATCCATGGCTCCAAAAGGAAGGGCTCTTTCTAGTTGATTTATAAAGCTCACACCAATACTTTACTCTCTGAAAAATCACGTCTAGAACGCCAATTTTGTCATCGCCTTTACTTGGCATATTCAGTTTAGATGTTCTAGTATGAACTTCTGACCAGGGATGAATGCCCTAATAAACCGGAATAACCAAGTGTGTTATTAATATATGAGTTAGTATACCAAAGTTATTAGGCCCTTGTCAAAAGCTCTAGGCCATGACCTAACGTCTTTCTTACAAATGCCAAGGTAAGTCTGGTAGTTTATGCTCTCCAATAGCATAGAAAGTACCAGTCCCCATATAGACTAATTCACCTACAGAGTCATAAATGCGGCTAGTAGCTACTAAGGTATTCTTTCCATTATGCTCTACATTACCAACGCCACGTAATACTTCTCCGGCTCTACAGCTTTTGATGAAATTACCTTTAATTTCCATGGTAACCACTTGACGCCCCAAAGTAAAACAAGAAACGCCCATCAAAATATCAGAAAAGGTCATGTATACGCCACCTTGCACGGCGCCATGAAAATTCATATGACGAATCACATCGGTAGTAAAGGTCATTTCTAGATGTCCTGGCTTGCCGCTGGTAACAACATAATCTTTTGACCATTCAAATGTATTAGATTCACGAATGGAGTTAAAATAATCTACTAATGTTCTAATATTCTGTTCCATAAACAACCTCGTACTACTCATAATGAAGCGCATCAATAGGATTCAATTTCGCAGCCTTTCGTGCTGGATAGAGACCAAAGATTAAGCCAATGGCCATAGAGAATCCAAAAGATAATAAAATCGGTCCCATTGATATAACCGTAGTCATGCCAGATAAGGCACTAATGGCTTTAGACGCACCTATGCCGATAACAATGCCAATGGCTCCGCCTACTAAGCTGATTACCACCGCCTCAATAAGGAACTGCATAACAATGGTCTGATAGGTCGCCCCTAAGGCTTTTCGAACCCCGATTTCACGCGTTCGTTCTGTAACAGACACGAGCATAATGTTCATAATGCCAATGCCCCCGACTAAAAGGGAAATAGCCGCTACAGCACCTAAAAACATAGTCATGGTAGCCGTAGTTTCTTCTACAGTGGCCATAATCGTAGCCATATTACGTACATTAAAATCATCAAGTTCAGGATTTTTTACCTTATGACGCACCCGCATAATATTTTCCACATCCGCTTGCAAACGAGTTAAATCTTCGCCATCCTTTGCTTTAATGTAAATCATGCGCAAGTAATCAACCCCTTGAAGGCGTTCCATCCCTGTTGTATAAGGAATGAACACGATATCATCTTGGTCATTCCCAAAGCTACCGGATCCTTTTGAATCGAGTACACCAATGATTTTATAAGGATTGTTTTTTATACGAATATCTTTGCCCACCGGATCTTCATCACCGAACAAATTAGTCGCTACTGTATTACCAATAACGGCTACCCGCTCCCGGCGCTCCACTTGTGAGTCCGTAATAAAACGCCCCGACTTCACTGTCCAATTATTGATTTCTTGGAAATTAGCACTGACCCCATTAACTGTCGTCGTCCAGTTCTTATTCATGTAAATCACAATATAGCTGGAACCAGCTGACACTGGTGAGGCCAAATCAACACCATCAATATGAGATATGGACTTAAAATCATCTATCTTCAAAGTCTTTTGTGAGTCAGCTGTAGGACGCACCCCTGGCGTACGTGGTGCCCCTGGATAGACCATGAGCAAGTTACTGCCTAGGCTCGAAATAGAGTCTTGAATTTGACTGCGTACACCATAGCCAATGGATACGAGGGCAATCACGGCAGCAACACCAATAATAATCCCTAACATAGTCAAAAGAGAGCGCATTTTATTAGCCACAATAGAGGCCCAGGCCATAAGAAATCCTTCTTTATACATGAGCCCCACCTCCTTTTTTGGTTCTCTCTAAACCAGCCATATGAGGATTTTGCTTATCTTCTACAATTAATCCATCACGAAGCACAATATTGCGACTTGCATAGGTAGCAATATCGGGCTCATGGGTTACTAAGATAATAGTACGCCCTTCTTTATATAAATTAGTAAAAATATCCATTACATCTACTGAGGATTTGGAATCTAAGTTACCTGTTGGTTCATCAGCCATGATAATGGATGGATCATTAGCAAGGGCTCTGGCAATAGCCACACGCTGCCTTTGTCCACCAGATAATTCAGCTGGCAAATGGTCTAATCGATCGCCCAGCCCTAAGGCGGTGAGCAACTCTGCTGCTCGTGCCTTACGCTCCTGTTTCTTAACCCCTGCATACACCATAGGAAGTGCCACATTATCCTGAGCTGTTAGCTTAGGTAGTAAATTGAAACTTTGAAACACAAAGCCTATACGCTTATTGCGCACAAAAGCTAATTCATCATCACTTAGCGTTGCCACTTCTTCCCCATCAAGCTTATAAGACCCTGATGTAGGGCGATCCAAGCAGCCTAATATATTCATAAACGTAGACTTCCCTGAACCAGATGGCCCCATGATGGATGTAAATTCACCTTCATAAATAGACAAATCAATACCATGCAACACCGGTACTACTAATTTGCCATTCACATATGTCTTAGTAATGCCTTCCAATGTTATTACGGCTTCTTTCATATATAACGCCTCCTAAAACATTGGTCCGCCACCAGATTTAGTGGTCTTTGAATTAGCGCTCACATCACCACTTACTACAATTTCATCGCCTTCATTAACACCTTTAGTAATCTGAATCGTAGTATCCCCAGTGATGCCTGTAGTTACACTAGTGCGCACAGGCTTACCATCTTTAATTACATATACATATTCCCCAACCTTATCAGTACGAACAGCTGCTAATGGTACTACGAGTACATTTTTCTGTTCATCACCGTAAATTGTAGCACGAGCCGTCATAGTGGGGAAGAAATCACCTGCTTCAGACTCTGGAATGGCCACTTTTACCGTGTAATATACTACGGTGGAGCTAGTAGTCCCCATATTACCTTTTGTGCCAAGGGCAATATCACTTACGGTCCCTGTATACGTTTTGCCGGGATGGGCATCTACGGTGAAATCAACGCGAGACCCTTTTTTAATACTGCCAATATCGGTTTCATCAACAGTTAAGTAAATTTCTAGATTTTTTAAATCTGCCACTGTAGCAATAATCATCTGCGTGGAAATGCCTGTACTAATCGTTTGGCCCACTTTTAATGGTGTACCAATTACAGTCCCATCCATAGGAGATGTAATGGTCGAGTCATTTAATACAGCTTCAGCTCGGTTATACGCTGCTAAGGCCTTGTCGTAGGCTTCTTTAGCGGTATCATAAGTTTGTTGTGCAATGGCCCCTTGAGACACTAAAACAGAATAACGATCTAAATTTAGCTTAGCTGTATCTAAAGTTGCTCGTGCATCATCAACGGAAGCTTGCAACTGCCGATCATCAATAGTTGCAATTACTTGACCTTTTGTAACATGGTCATTTTCCTTTACCAATACAGATTCTAACATGCCTGCTACATTCGTAGAAATATCTACATAGTTTACTGGGTTAATGGTCCCCGTGGCAGTGATAATAGTTGAAATATTGCCTCGTTCTACTTTACCCGTAGTGTAACTAGGAGCTGCGCTATTATCTTTGCCTTTAAAATAATAAAAAGCGGCCCCCAATACAATTAATACTAGGACTATAGCCCCCCAAAACTTTTTATTTCTCCACATTCATATAACTCCTTTACTTTATCACAATATATTATAAATAATCATAGAGCGTTACAATGAGCTACTCATGAATGGAAAAAGTAGTTCTGATGTTTGCACATCTACTTAAATTAACGAGCCAATACAGAAATTAATTGGTATTGTCCTTCATCTATGGGATAGCGTATATCTTTGGCTATGTCATACGGAATGGCTTCAATCCCCTTATCACTGACCCCAATCAAGCAATTATATTGCCCTGCTTTAAGCGTATCAATGGCTTTTTCGGCCATCAAAGCAGCCATTGTCGTATCTTTTGCCGTAGGCGAACCGCCTCGTTGCAAATACCCAAGCACCGTTACACTCGGGGAAATCTCCATATGCTCCTTTATATAGGCACATACTTCAAAGCTCCGATACGCTCCTTCGGCAACCATAATAATACTGTTTGTCTTACCAGCTGCATTAGAGGCACGCAAATGATCACATACTACATCAAGAGGTAGGGGCTTTTCTGGAATTAAAACAAGCTCTGCCCCACAAGCAAGGCCTGACTGCACCGCTAAATGCCCTGCGTGGCGCCCCATGACTTCCACAATAGCCACTCGATCATGAGCTGTAGAGGTATCACGAATTTTACCAACCGCCTCAATAATGGTATTTAAGGCCGTATCAAAACCAATAGTATACTTCGAACCACACATATCATTGTCAATCGTTCCGGGAATTGTAATCGTTGGGATACCCTGCTCACTCAATGCCTGTGCACCGGCCATGGAGCCATCACCACCAACAACTAAAACCGCATCAATTTGACGCTGATTCAAAAGAGCGGCCGCTTTTTTCTGATTGTCTAACTCCTTAAACTCAGGGCATCGAGCAGTTTTAAGCATGGTGCCCCCTTTATTTACAATGGCCCCTACATCACGGCGATCTAAAGGAATAATATCATCATGTAATAAGCCTTCAAATCCTCGTCGAATGCCATAAACTGTATAGCCTTCGTAAATGCCTTTACGAACTAAGGCACGCACAGCCGCATTCATGCCTGGTGCATCACCACCGCTAGTTAGAATTGCTAGATTTTTCACGCCTCTTCCCTCCTGTTAAAGGTCGCCGTTTCTTAAATACAATACCGTCTTGTTCAATCACTTCATGAATTCGGTCAATTAAATCTTCTGTTCGACCATATGTTGTATCTATAACTAAATCACATTTGCGGTACAAAGGCTTCCATACTTGCAGCATAGATTCTACAAAGCCCCCTACATCATCATAATCCATAGTAGGGCGCTTGCCTATGCGACGATTTACCCGCTTTACTATGCGATAATTAGCTGCCCGAATCCCCACTATATAAGCATAGCGCTGCAAATAGCGCAACGTCCTCACATCAATAGGAAAATTTCCCCCTACTGAAATCACAGACTCATGATATAAACAAACTTTTTTTAAAATCTCACGCTCTGCAGCACGAAATAACTTTTCCCCTAATTTTTCATAAACTTGTGCAATAGGCAAATTATAGCGACGTTCTAAAAGTCGATCCGTATCAACAAATTGCCATCCCTTGGCTTCCGCTAAATTACGTCCCAGATGACTCTTGCCGCTGCCCATTGTGCCAATTAAAATAATATTTCGTTTCATTCTATCCCGCCTGTATCTGTTTAATTTCTTATCTTTCATTGTACTACATGGCTGGCAAAATTTGAATAAATAAAAGCCAAGCACTGATGAAAAACAAAATGAAATTCATCAGCCTTGGCTATTACTTATTTTATATACCATGTGAAGTTGTCCATTTTTTAATGTCAATGACTCTGCTCTATATTGCAATGACGGATATTGATTAGTCAGTTCATTTAGCATTAATAAGCATTCTTTTAAATCCCCTTGAAGTTCCACCCGCAATGTAGTTAATGGTTCACTGTCATCGTGATTTTTTGAATTAGCTACTCTATTTAGCTTCTGCTCGTTAGTGTCCTTGCTATCATTAGCTTCATTAGAATCCTTTGTATCTTTAGTATCTTTAGAATCTTTAGTATCTTTAGTATCTTTAGTATTTTTTCTATCCTTACTATCTTTACCATCTATGGTGGTTTTATTATCCTCACTATCCTTACTATCCTTAGTACTCTTAGTCTTTACAGGTCTTGAAGATGCATCCATTAGCTCTTCCATAGCCACTATGTGCAATCTATGTTCTGCGGTTTTAGTAAGAATAATTTGTTTTAGCTCATCACTTCCATATGTACGAGCCAAATCTTGTACCAAATCATAGGATTCATTTTGCACTATATATTGGTCACTAGTAAATTGTTGTTCCTTTGCCACCAATTCCTGTGTGACTCGAAACACTTCGTCTTTAGTAAAACCATA
This sequence comes from uncultured Veillonella sp., assembly GCF_937981445.1. Lineage (GTDB taxonomy): Bacteria > Bacillota > Negativicutes > Veillonellales > Veillonellaceae > Veillonella_A. Next base: position 57,051 of record NZ_CALJON010000058.1, read on the forward strand.
GGTCCATATGCTGCCCATTAATAATATAAGGTAAAGCCCTAATCCCCATCCAATATATTTAGGCCCTATCTTTAGTTCCTGTAAGGCTGCCATGAATTTCGAATGTAGCCACTTTATGAGTAGCATCAGTTCCTTGCTTGTCAGTTATACTCACATCCTTCAACTTATATTTTAATCGCTGTACATACTCTGTTCCTAATTTTGCATTAATTGCACGTCCTTTTATAGACACTTCATAGTCAGAACATTGTATGTTCTCTAATTGAATGCCATCTTCAGCTTCTAGCAAAGCATAAAGCACAATCTTATTAATCCTAGAAGTTTCTTGTTGATGTGCTAGCAAAGCTTGCTTATTCACTTCGTAAGCTACAGCCTGCGCCCGCATAGGTCGGCCCTGTTCCATTAGAATACTTATTTCATTTTTAATATCTTCGGTCTTCACCATATACTGATAGCTTTGTAAGAAGAAATAAATCGGAAGCCCTAGAATAAAACAGAACGCTCCCATAAGCCAAGCTTTTCTAAACATATACAACTTACGGCAACGCATGCCTAAGGTAATAAAATTCACTTTAACCTCCCCAGCAATCCATTGTCAAATTCTAATATGATCTTAATCTAATATGATCTTTTTCTAATATAGTCCTAATCTTGTATATCCTTAGTCTTGTATGACCTTAAACTAATATAACCTCAACCTAATATGGCGCTAGTTTAAAAGTTGCCAAAACTTAGTAAGATGGCTTATATAATCCTCGTATAGCTAAGCCCATAGCCATATTCCATAACAATGGCAATTCCTGAGCCATATGTAACGCCACCTCTTGGCCCACCTTGCTAACATCACAGTAAATAGGAGTTAATTCACCATAGGAAGCAAACAATTCTTGAATTGCCTGGTCAGGCACTGTACCATTACTCTCATTACGCTCATCACTCTCATTGCTCTTTTTGCGCCCGTTACTTTCATTACTCTCATTGCTCTTTTTGCTCTCATCATTCATAGCAAATGAAGCAATCCCTGCAATGCCGGGAACACCATATGTATATAGGTCAGTCTCAATTTGTTCTAAACCTTCTTTTACTTTTATAAAGTCCTTTGCTACTTCACATTTAGCCAAACACATATGGCGTGACCACCCCGTTAACTCTATCGTATCAGTCTTAATCAAAGCAATAACACTGCCATTATGCTCGACATAACGACGGGTTAAAGCACCAGGGAAAAAGTCTATTATTTCTAAATTGCCATGACCTGACAAAATCCCCGTTGCCACATCATTTATAATCTGTTTAGGCAAGGCCACCAAGTATACTAATTGCTGTTCTATATCGCTTTGCATTACCATATCAGGTAATGGAGCTTCCGTGACAAAATCGAAAAAATAATAGGATTCCGGCCAATCTACATAATCACTAATTTGCCATTTTAACAATTCTGCCGTTTCAAAGCGACTCAAGCTCGGCGTTACTAACACTTCATCTCGTCGATCTGAAATTGCGGCCACACCAATCCGCTGCCCGTCCAAAGAAAATTGTGTAATAAAACGATGGCAATCATCTCGAAGGGAGCCCTTTCGCTTCATATGAAAAATATCTACCACAGAGAACTCACCTTTTTTATTTACTAGCTCCACGCCCACTATCGTAGAATCACTGATGGCAGCTCCTATGTATTTACACTTCATATTAAAACTCCTTTACAAAAACACTATCACATACTTTATTCCCCACATATGCTGTATCTTCCCCCATATCCTGTACTTTCCTACATATGTCTTACCGCTTTTAACGAAATAACACCATCCATATCAGTAAACTCCGCCACATATTGTGCCTGCAATCCAGTCTTCTTATACTTTACTTTTACAATAATCCGCCCTAATCCATTTGCCGACAGAGGTCTTAACAAACGATAAAACGTCTCTTTTTCACCATCTTCTGAATACAAGGTCATAACCCCCTCTGCCAGTTGCTCTTTACGATGACTATATTCTTGTAAAAGTACGACTAACATAGCTTCGGCTTCATAGTTCACTTCTGTAAGTTTTACCTCATCATGCATAGTTTGAATTACAATTTTCATTTCTCCACTTATTTGAGCCCAAAATAAAATTAATATAGTCCCTAAAAGTAAGGCTACATAAGTGAAAAATCCTCCTATAAAAGTTTGCTTTTTATGACCATACAATCGTAACCAGAATTTCGTAATATATGTGTCCATACACGATTTTCCTAAAATATCCTATTATAAATTCTCTTTTACAAAATAAATACGTTTTAGACCATTTAATTCGTGAAATACTTATGCATGGGATACATAGTTAAACAGGTAATCTCTGGTGAAACACTAGGATCCAAGGCAGAAGCAGGTCGTAATTCCATTTGCCACTCCATATGAATTGGCCCCTCAGTATATAATTGAGTAAAATGTGGTCGCCCCTCTATGGAAGTAACTACTAAATTGCCCTTATAAGGACTTATGGACGGAGATGTTAAGGCCTGCTTTTGCCCATTATCCAACATGCGCCGCACCTCGCCATACTCGATGCCATAGCGGCGTTTACCATCCCATATAAGATATCGCGAATTATAATTTACTGTAATATCGGAACCCGTATTCATTAAGGCATATCGCAATACTTGCCGTGCCGTTATATTTTCATAAAATAATTCATTTTGAATATGAAATTTTTGTGCCCAAGTAAAGCTCTGGGCTATAAAAGTTAAAAAACTACTCAATACGACCATGATAATCGTAATTCCTACCATTACCTCTATTAAAAAACTGCCACATTCAAGTGAGTATGCCTTATGTCCTAACTTAGTTCCTACCTTAATCCCTAACTTAGTTCCTACCTTAATTCCTAATTTAGTTCCTATCTTAATGCCTATTTTAGTTCCCATCTTATGTCTTATACTATGTGCTAAGTTCTGCCCTACGTTCAGTCCTAAATTCTGTCCCCTATTAGGTCTCGTCTTACCTACTGACTTACTATTTGTTTGTTTTCTTATGAAACTAAGCAGACTATTTATAAACTGCCGAGTCCTCATTAACTGAAGGCCCTTCAACACCTTCCCAAAGATAGGTCCATAAAGAAATAAGCTCTTGATTTTCATGTAACACCTTAACTTCTAATTTCTTCATATTTTGATTCTTCACTGTTTCACTTGTTATATGCTGCTCTACTGCAAAATCATAAGTCCCATTGCTATCACTTATGGTCATACGCTGCGGATGATTCGCTGTTTTAAACGAAGACTTTGCCACTTCAAT
>NZ_CALJON010000059.1 GCF_937981445.1 uncultured Veillonella sp.
TTCAGAAAAATCTTTTAAATTGTGCACAATGAGTATTGACAGTCTATCTTTTTTGGTATACAGTATATACATACATTGAAACAGGTAGTGCGAAGGACATGATATATATCCGCTGTGTTTCAGAGAGAGATGGCTAGGCTGTGACCATCTTACACATGATAGACTATTACCCCCTTCAAACCGATTGGCTGAACGCTTTAGCGAGTAAGTCAATCCGCGAGTAAGCGTTATCGACAAAAGAGTGAGTTGTTAATAACTTCAGATAATCATAGAATATGATGGCCGCAGGTAAATTATTGCAAGAGACTGAATTAGCAATAATCGGCAGTTAATAATTTCTAACTTAGTGTCTTATAAGTCTAGTACATGATTAAAGATTACTACTATGGTTTATGTAAACTAACTAAGATGGACTATCATAATAGATGATTATACAAGCTAATTAGTGACTAACTAGGGTGGAACCACGAGACCTTCGTCCCTTGTATTAGGGACGAAGGTCTTTTTGTATATGTATTAAGTAATTAAGTAAACTTGTAAGCTATGACGTGTCCCGCCGGTATAGCTCATTTCCAAGGAGGAATTTGTTATGTCAGACGTAAAAATTATTTTGCCAGATAATAGTGAAAAAGCTTATCCAGCTGGTACAACTTTAGGTGAAGCAGTAAAACAATTATCCAATAGCCTTGCTAAAAAAGTATTGGCTGCTGAAGTTGATGGCGAATTAACTGACCTTCGTGAAGAAGTAAAAGATGGTTCTCATGTAAGCTTCTTAACTTTCAATGAACAAGGCGGTAAAGATGCACTTCGCCATAGTGCGTCTCATGTTATGGCACAGGCCATTAAACGCCTATGGCCAGAAGCTAAGCTTGCCATTGGTCCAGCGATTGAAAATGGTTTCTACTATGATTTAGATATGGAACATGTGCTTGTACCTGAAGATTTACCAAAAATTGAAAAAGAAATGCAACGCATTGTAAAAGAAAATCTTCCAATTCAAAAAGAATTGATTTCTCGTGATGATGCTCTAAAATTATTCAAAGAAAAACACGAAGATTATAAGGTGGAATTGATTGAAGATTTGCCAGCGGATGAAGAGATTTCCTTGTATCGTCAAGGCGAATTCGTGGATCTTTGTGCTGGTCCTCATGTGTCTGCTACTGGCAAGGTAAAGGCCTTTAAACTTCAAAACATTGCCGGCGCGTACTGGCGTGGGGATGAAAAAAATAAAATGCTACAACGCATTTACGGTACTGCGTTTGAAAAGAAAGAAGAACTTGAAGAATATTTACATTTACTCGAAGAAGCAGCGCGCCGCGACCATCGTAAATTGGGTAAAGAACTTGGTTTATTTGTATTAAAAGAACAAGGTCCTGGCTTCCCATTCTTCTTGCCAAAAGGGATGGCTCTTCGCAATGAATTAGAAAACTTCTGGCGTGAAGTGCATCATGATTTTGATTATGAAGAAGTGCGCACACCAATTATCTTAAATCGTCAACTTTGGGAACAATCTGGTCACTGGTTCCATTATCGTGAAAACATGTATACGACTATGATTGATGATGAAGATTATGCAATTAAACCAATGAACTGTCCTGGTAGCATTCTAGTATACCAAAATGAAATGCATTCCTATCGTGATTTGCCAATTCGCATGGCCGAACTTGGTCTTGTGCATCGTCATGAATTGTCTGGTGCCTTACATGGTTTATTCCGTGTTCGTAGCTTTACACAAGATGATGCTCATGTATTCATGTTGCCATCTCAAATTAAAGATGAATTGATTAAAGTTATTGAACTTTTCGACCGTATTTATAGCCAATTTGGTTTAACATATCGCGTTGAATTGAGTACTAAACCAGATAATGCTATGGGTGATGACGCTATTTGGGAATCCGCAACAAATGCACTTCGTGAAACTATTGAAGAAAAGGGCATTCCTTATCAAATCAATGAAGGGGATGGCGCTTTCTACGGGCCAAAACTTGATTTCCATATTCGTGATTCCATCGGCCGTACTTGGCAATGTGGTACTATCCAATTGGATATGAACCTTCCAGAACGTTTCCATATGGAATATATTGGTGAAGATGGTCAAAAACATCAACCAATCATGATTCACCGTGCTTGCTTCGGGTCCATGGAACGCTTCATTGGTATTTTAATTGAACACTATGCTGGTGCGTTCCCAACTTGGTTGGCACCTGTACAAGTTAAAATTTTACCAATTAGTGAAAAACATGTGGCTTATGCTGAAAGATTACGTAAAGCCTTCAAAGATTCTTACATCCGTGTAGAACTTGACGATCGTAACGAAAAAATCGGTTATAAGATTCGCCAAGCACAAATGGAAAAAGTTCCTTACATGTTAGTTGTAGGGGATAAGGAAGAAGAAGAAGGTGCAGTAGCTATCCGCAAACGTGGCGAAGGTGAAGTAGGTACTCAGAAATGGGAAGACTTCTTAGATGCTATTTTAAAAGAAGTAAAAGAACGCCAATAAAATACAGTAGCCCTAACATGTAGTATTTTATACGCTTATATTGTCTTTAAATGATGCTATATGCTTCATTAGAATGATATAGTTTCATTGGATTATATGCGAATATAAATCAGAATACACATAAGAGCCCAAGAGAATAGGGGGACTCAAGGCCAGTGGCTTGTCCTTCAGCTCTTGGGCTTTTTATGTGCATACTTGTAAATCCTTAGGGCGCTCTTAAAGGGCATAAATTTTTCATGGCGCGTGCTTTTATCTTGAAAGGACTGTGAAAAACTTTTACAATAAGATAGAGCATATTTTTATTTTAGTTTGAGGAGTTATATTATGAAGAAGAATCGCGTAAGTAAAGCACCTACTGAAAAAGCAGAGGTTATTGCTGGGCTTGATCGTCTATATCCATACTATCAGTCTATTGAGCAGATTGAAGATCAAAAAGAAGAATTGTTAGCGGATCGAAAAAAGACTTTGGGGCACACCTACTATACACCAAAGGGATTGATTATTCATTTGATTTTGGGGGCCATTATTTTTGGTATCGTATGGTTATGGCATAGTAAAGCACCTAATGTGGTGACGGGCTATATTGTAGAATTTGGATTTCCTAGTTTTGTAGGCCTCTTTGCTATTTGGATGGCCATGATTGCACTCTTTAGAAAAGCAGGCCATGCAAAACGGCGTCAATTAATTGATAAGCAAGTAGCTAAATATGATGACTATGTAGTGGCAATTAAGCGCAAAATCACTGATGATTTTATTCCTGTAAATTGTCGTTCTACAGCAGCCATTACATTTATGAAAGACAAATTAGAATCTGGTGCAGCGAATTCCTTTAAAGAGGCACAGCAGCAATATTATGAAATACAAAAAGAAGGCCGAGCACAGGAGAATTAATTTCGCTTAGAAATTATGAAAAGATGAATTGCATGGTAATGGTAAAGCTGGCATTTTACTAGTGGCTACAGGGGGCAGTCATCCGGAGACCTTGTTAGACCATTTTGATTATTTAATGACTCGACTGAATTGGACTAATTTAGGCTCTTATGTGTTACAACACACCGATTATATGGATATGATGAATATTCCTGAAATTATAGAGGCTTATGAGCTAGGTAAGAATTTATAAAATCTGTAAAAAAAGGTAGTGAAGCGCAGGCTTCACTACCTTTTTATTGTATCCTATTCTTTAATATGTTCGCTTAGATTGCTTTATCAAAAACAGCTTTAATATATTCTTTAGTTTGGCTATATGATTCACCAGGTTGTGCTTCATATTGTTTATCAGTGTCAAACCAAAGATTAGGGTAGTAGTCATATGGGTGAGTTTTAAATAATTCAGCTGCATCGCTGTCTTCTACCCAGTTAATTTTAATGTCTTTGTAAGCTGGATTTTCAGCTTTTAATTCTTCAATTGCTTTGAATGCATTTTTGCAGTAAGGGCAACCATTTAAATGGAATCCTAAAATTTCTTTCATAGTATCGCTTCCTTTTCTTATAAGTGATTATTTTATCTTGTCATTAAATAGATATATCTCTATTTATATATATTATACTACAAGTGAGAGAAAAAATCATCTTAAATTGAAAGAAAAAATCAATCTAAATTGAAAGAGAAAATAGCCTAAAGTAAAAGCAAAGATGATTTATATTGTAATAGGAGCATAGGCTACATTTTCATTAAACCGTAATTGTGCAATGTATACAGTATTATTTGCTAAAAATAGATTATTATTTGTATTTTTTATATCAACAAATGTCTTTCATGTGCTATAATAAACCATGTTAATTCTATAGAGATGCTGTGTTGGTATATTGAGGATACTAAGTACTATGGAATTTACACAGGGGTTTGAGAGATAGAGATAGAGACATAATATAAGAAGAAGCCTTGATGGGAGGGAGACGTATGCAGCAAGACGATAAGACCCTCGCGAGGGGGCTTAAAAATCGCCACGTACAATTAATTGCAATTGGTGGCGCCATTGGGACGGGCTTATTTTTGGGATCAGGACATTCCGTAGCCTTAGCAGGTCCGGCCATACTTTTTTCCTATATAATCACGGGTGTCATATGTTTCTTTATGATGCGAGCCTTAGGAGAATTGCTTTTATCGAACACGGAATATCATACTTTTGTAGAATTTGTACAAGATTATATGGGGGAACGAGCCGCCTTTGTGACGGGGTGGACCTATTGGTTTTGTTGGATTTCCGTAGCTATGGCAGATATTACAGCCGTGGGGATTTATGTGAAATTTTGGTTTCCTCAGATTGAAACTTGGATTCCTAGTTTAGTTGTATTAACTGTGTTAGTATTTTTAAATTTATTAACCGTAAAATTATTTGGTGAAATTGAATTTTGGTTTGCCTTGGTGAAGGTAGTTGCTATTGTAGCCTTAATTGGCCTTGGTCTATATTTTATATTTACCGGTCAAACAACGTTGGCAGGAATAGCGTCATTTTCAAATTTATGGAATCATGGTGGTTGGTTCCCTAATGGCATGGGTGGCTTTGTGCAGTCCTTTCAGATGGTTGTATTTGCCTTTGCAGGCATTGAGTTGGTAGGACTTACAGCAGGGGAAACGCAAAATCCTCATAAAGTAATACCACAATCGATTAATAGTATTCCGGTGCGCATTATCTTATTCTATGTGGGCGCGTTAGGTGTTATAATGAGCATTTTCCCTTGGAATGCCATCAATCCGGATCATAGTCCATTTGTGGATGTATTTTTAGCTGTTGGCATCGTAGGGGCTGCTTCCATAGTAAACTTTGTAGTTCTTACATCGGCTGCATCGGCTTGTAATAGTGGTGTATTTAGTACAAGCCGTTTACTCTATTCTTTGGCTAAGCGTGCTCATGCACCGGGAAAGCTTGAAATGCTTACGAGCAAGCAAGTACCAGCCAATGCATTGCTCTTGTCGGCTTTAGTTATTTGCTTAGTCGTGGCTATGCAATATATTGTGCCAGAAGGGGTATTTGTTATTATTACTAGTGTGGCAACATTTTGCTTTTTATATATTTGGAGCACTATTACCATTTGCCATATGAAATTTGTTAAGGCGCGTCCCGATTTGGCAGCAAAAAGTAAATTTAAAATGCCTTTATTCCCTTATTTAAATTACTTAGTTCTAGGATTCTTTGCCTTTATGCTTGTAACTTTGGCATTTAATCCAGCTACAAGGGTGGCTCTATTGGTAACGCCTGTATGGTTTGTTATTTTACTATTGATTTATCAATTAAAAAAACATCCTAGTAAAGATGAAGTCGAAGCGGTTACTATGAGTAAAGAATAGCCATATAAGCGATATGTTATATAAGGTATATGGCGTATAAGGTACAAAAGTATAGCCTTATAAAATGAAAAAAGTATAAACTTATGTAATGGTAAGCATAGGGCTGTATAATTGTATAAAAGTAAAATCCAAGAGGTCTTTAGTGGAAAACTTACACGGTGGTGTAAGATCTACTAAAGACCTTTTTACTTATCTTATATTGCAAATTTAATAATGTTAAATGGCAGGACTCTTTGATACAATAGAAGCAATATGAATGCGGCTTAATTATGAACTGTTTAAAAGAATTATAGAGATAGATTTAACAGCGTACTGGTGCTAGGTTTAAAAGAAACTAGGGATAGAGTTAAAAGAGGATTCGTGTTAGGTTAAAAAGCGGATTAGTGATGGGTTTAAAATCGGATTTAGAACAGGTTTAAAAGAGGTGGATATGAGGCAAATCGTATATTTAGGGATACGAAAGTATATAGAGCGGATTGCAGCGTGCTTAGATGACATAGATATAGAACATATAAGTAAGGATTTGTCCTTAGACTATTTGAAGCATTGGCAAGGGGATGAAGACCAAGCTAGTGTTGATTTCTTAGCATTATTGTTGCTAACATTGCATATATTTTGGACATATATGAAAGAGCAGCAAAATATATTGACCTCTTATGAAGAGCGATTGCACATTCAAGTTCAATTTATTAATATGGAGACTGCTGTACGCGGGCTTATTAGGGAGCTTATAGAATCAATGGAGCTCAATTTCTCCAATTTTGAAGAACTTAATTTTTTAAAAGGGGTAATTTTAAAATGGCCTATTTTAGAAATAGGTGAAGTGTATCATGGGTATGACTATTTTTCAGTACTTATGAATGAACCTCAGTCTTATACAACTTTAGAGATTCAGCCATATGTGATTTTTGAGGTACTGCAATATCATTACCATAAAGGCGATTATGACTATGTAGTAGAATTAGGTCAGTGGTTAATTACTCAATATGGGGCCGATAGTGCAGAGCAAACACTTAGGCCTACGCATAAAGATTACATTGTGATTTCTACAAAGTTGATACTGGGAACGATATATTTATATAAGTTTAAAACGAAGGCTTATTATGTAGAAGCACGAACTATTTTTGAATCTTTGCGAATTTGGGCGAAACCAATGCATATGCCGGAGATTATATATCAATTAGGCCATGCCTTAGAGCAGTGCGGTGATGCAGAACCACATATATATTTGGCTCATTATGAAGAGGCCGCGCGCGAGGGCTATAGGGCAGGGATTTTAAAGACTGGTTCCATGTATCAAGATGTGGAGGCATTACAGGATTTAAAAAAAGCCCAGTTTTGGCTCACTAAAGCAGCTAAACAGGGCAGTCCAGCGGCTATGGGGCGGCTAGGTATTTTATATAGTAATCCAAAGCTACCGTCCTATTTTAACGTACCCAAGGCGATAAACTGGGCAAAACAAGGATTATCAAAGGGTAATGAAGAATCGTTACTGGTTCTTATTAATATTTTTGTATGGGGCTTGCAGGGAAGCATAAAGCCCGATTATAAGGCTGCTGTGGCGCTCTTAGAGCCACGAGCAGAGGGCCATAGTCTGCATCAGTTCTTATTAGGCTATATGTATGTACAAGGAGGCTATGGACTATGTAAGGATATGGCAAAAGGCCTTCAATACTTGGAAGCCAGTGCTAAGGCGGGAAATGTGGAAGCTGCCTATGTGCTAGGCTCAACAGTTGTTAGCCTAAATATGATAGTGCCCAATTATGAAGTGGGATTATATTGGTTACGACAAGGGGCTGCCAAAGGGCATAGATTAGCAAAAGAACAATTAATTGCTTTAGAAGCAACAATTAAGGACGGACCATAAATGATGAAATACGAATTAAAAAACATTATGCATGCCGCCATTGAGCAGTTACATGGCTTACAGGCTCAAATTGAAGCTGATAGGGAGATGCTTCAAGATGTATATGATGATTTTGAGTTAGATAAAGACATGGTAGTCGATTTAGAGAGTTCTTTATTCTCCCCCTTACAAATTATGGTAATGGGTGCTTTTTCTACAGGTAAATCGTCCTTTATTAATGCCTTAATGGGAGCCAATTTGACGGTAGTAGGCGCGTTGCCAACTACAGCAGTGATTAGTAAACTCGTATATGGTGAAACCAATCGTGTTATAGTCCATTTTAAAGATGGCTCTTGCTCTTTTTATGAGCCAGCGGATTTTCAAAAGCTGACTTCAGAACAAGAAGCGGCGTGGCGTGATCTTCATAAAACTATTGAATATGTTACTTATGAAGTGCCTTTGGAGCTGTTAAAAGCCATTAATATTATAGATAGTCCAGGCCTTGATGCTCTAAATGAATATCATTTGGCCGCTACGAAACATTTTATACAATATGCGGATACGGTTCTTTGGGTTATTACTGCAGAAGCGCCTCTAACGAGTAAGGAATTGGCCTATATTGAGCAATTAGAAGGGCGCATGAAACCAGTAGTGATTGTCAATAAAATAGACACGATTGATGAAGAGGAAGATAGTGTAGATGATATTATTGCAGATGTTAAGGGCAAATTAAAGCATCGAGTACAAGCAGTCCTACCCGTATCGGCACGATTAGGCTTAGAAGGAAAATTAAGTAGCAATGCTTTGCTGTTACGGGAGAGCTTATTAGAAGACGTAGAAGCGTATATAGAAGGGAATATTATTCCTCATACGTATGAGTACAAAATGGATAAGCTTATTAATACAATTAACTTTTTTATGCTTAATATAGAGGCGAGCCTGGCACCTTATGGGGAGGGCTCTAGTTTAGATCTTTCTATTTTAAGTCGAAGTACGAAGGCAAGCTGTGCCATTAATGTGACGCCTTATAGGCAATGGGGGATTCAGCTAGCAAGAACAGTACAGAATTATTGTGAGGATACACTTCTTGAAGGACATGCCAGTGCCTATGGCTTTTTAGGTACTCTGTATCTTTTAGGCTATATATATAATCAAGATAAAAGTAGAGGGATTATGTATTTAGAATATAGTGCCATGAATCAAAATATTTCAGCCCAAGGGGTACTATTATATTATTATAGTATGGTATTTTTTGAAGAACTTATGCATGGTGATATGTCGACGGCCTTAAGCTATCCTGATTTTACAATGGGTGATTTTGAATCGTATCATAAAATGATGTATTGGGTCGATTTAATTAATAAACTAGACCTAAGAAATGCTGATGCTATGACTAAGAACATGATTTCCTTTGCTCATAGTATAACAGCCTTAGTTATGACACTAAAAAGTTCGGCTAATGGTGCAGATTCTACAATACAAGAGGAAGAGGGCGCTCGTTTGAGGAAGCTTTTGAGCCAAGATGAATCAGCCGGTATATATGACACCTTGCACATATTAGCTCATTTATATGCGGAGGGGATTGGTGGTCCTGTAAATTTAAAGGAAGCAGAGCGACTTTACCAGTTAGGCAGTGACCATAATCAGGGGGATGCGATGCTCGGCATGGCTCAATATTATGCAAAACATGGCGACCCAGCTCACAGTGAGACTATTTTAGCTTGGTTTAAAGCGGCTGCCCAGCATGGTAAGGATGAAGCACTTACTGAGATTGTGAATAACTACTTTGCTGAAGATTGTCCTCTTACTTGCCATATAAGTCATGTTTTTGAGGCGTTGCACATGTTAGTCCATAAAGGTGATTCAACAGCGGAAGATATGTTATTAGACCTCTATGCAGATGGTATTGAAGGGGTAGTACCTAATCAGGACGATGCCTTAGAAGCACTGTGTTGGCAGATTATGGACCATAATCCTAAAGCTTTATTTTATTATGGCCTATTACAAAAAATTAAACGGCACCAGGATCTAGCCTTAGAGTATGTAGAAAAAGCGTCTGCTAAGGGGCATGAGGAAGCAAAGATAGTTTTGGCGAAATGGATGTATGCGGATGAATCGGCCTTAGAGCGACCTGAGTATATGTGGCATTTAATTTCTCTACTCCGTGATATTTGTGATGTGCCAGATATACAGTATTTAATTGGTTCTTTATTTGTTAAGCAGCGGCCGTATATTCAACAAGATTATAGGAAAGTAAAATATTGGTTAGAAAAAGCAGCTCATAACAAGGTGGCGGACGCCTGTTATACATTGAGTGTAGCTTATAATAATGGAGATTGGGACTTTCCGGTGGATTATAATAAAGCTTTACTATATATAGAAAAAGCTATTGAATTGGGCTATGTTGATGAGACTAATGAATTAAAAGTTATAAAAAATAATATACGGAACAAATAGTTCTGAATTCATGCAATATAGCAGCCTTTAAGGCGAAGGGAGCATAATGAATTTTTATCAGTATAGTCAAAAGCGTGGCGCTATGATTCAGCATTTGAAGGAATTGCAGCACATGAACAAAACGCTAGCTAATGCCTCAGTGGACGTGCAAATAACTAATGCCTTGCAGTATATTAATAATGATACCTTTAGTGTAGTTGTGGTGGGGCGTTTTTCTCGTGGTAAATCAACCTTTATTAATGCCTTGTTAGGGCGCAGAATATTACCAACTAGCAAGAAGCCGACTACCGCAGTTATTAGTAAAATTACATATGCCGAAGAACCTCGCTGCCTGATTCACTATAAAAATGGTCAACAAGAGGTGGTGAATGAGGACGCATTCTTTGCTATAAAGGCGCTTAAATTTTGTGATAGTACGTCTTCTAAAGAGGACGTGGCGGAAACTGTAAAAGAGCAGGACGCTATCAATAGCATTGATTTTGTGGAAGTGGGGTATCCTTTAGAATTTTGTAAAAATACCGTGGAATTGGTGGATACGCCCGGCACAGATGATTTGAATCAAGCGCGTATAGATATTACCTATAAATATTTGAATCAAGCTGATGCGGTCATTTTACTTTTAGCTGCAGACCAAGCCCTCTCTATTGGAGAAGTAGAGTTCTTAGAGGAACATATTTTAAAACAAAATATTAAGGATATATTTTATATTATTAATAGAAAAGATACCCTTAATGGCCCTGATGAAGAAAAACGCGTGGTGCAGTTTGTGAGTCATAATTTAGGAAATATTCTAAAGGTCGAGTCTAGCGAAGTACATCCTTATTTAGTGTCTAGCTATCAAGCCTTACTATGTAGGCGTCAGGCTAATGGTGAGAGTTTATCGAGCAAACAACAAATGCAGCTTCCTGATAATTTTGAATTTACCGGTTTTGCTGATTTTGAAAGGTCTTTGCAGGGGTATTTAAGTGAAGAAAAAGGGCGTCGTCGCCTAGCTTTGTATGGCCGTAAAACAATCCGAATTATTGATGAATTGATAGAGGATATTACGTCCCGTTTGGCTTTATTGGCTCATTCTACTGATGAAATCAAAGCTGTTGTAAGTAAATTAGAAGAAAAGAAGCAACGCATTGTGAGTCAAACTGATGCGGTATTAGGACGTCTGCAAGTAAATTTACAATGCCAGCAAGGGGCCTTGCGCGATATTTGTAGAATCGGTCTTCAAAGAATTTCAACCCAAGCTAGAGAATTAGTACAGGCCTATGACGGCGATGTTACGGATGGGGCAATCAATCAAATTGTACAGGCGCAATTAGGCAAGGGACAACATCAGCTAGTGCAAGAGCTGCATAGTTTTATTTCTCAGGTGGTAGATTTAGAATATGCTATGGCCACTGATGATTTGCAAGCTGTGTGGGCCGATTTTGATTATGCCTATAGTCATTTAATGCCTCAGGACTTAGGGAAAGAATTTAATTTGAAACACATGCTTAACATAGATAGTTTAGATGCTATTGGACAGGCCAGCATGACGCGTGCGGACGATCGGGATGGTGCTATTAATTTAGGCGCCACTGTGGGCGGCATTGTAGTGGCCATTGCGACGGGAAGTTTTATTCCGGTGGCGTTAGGTCTAGGCTTAGCGGCACTGCTGGAAAGCTCCAGTGATGGCCGGGATAAACAAGCTAAAGCGCTTATATGTGATGAGATTAATGGGCAGGTAGATTCTATCCAGGAATCACTGCAAAAGAGTGTATTAACTGCGTATGAGCATATTGGTATGGATATTATTGAATCCCTGCGATTAGGCGTGGCACGGCGGATGCAGCATATGGAGGAGCAATTGGCTGATTCATTGCGTCTAAAGGCTAAACAGGAGGAATTAGCTACATTACAGCGTAAAGAATATGGAGCTTTTATAGAAGAGCTTCAAAATAGAAAGGCAGACTTGGCCCAGTTGATGTTGTAAAGTGGAGTGCAGTGTAGAGCATTCAAGATAAAAGACAAAAATAAAAGACAAAAGACAAAAGACAAAAGACACTTGTTTTGATTATACAGGCAATGGATAAGGGGATAGATAAAAGGAGGTGGCAGGTATGGTAGAGTTACGCCATATGCTTGCTATGTTGAAAGAATTGCCGTACGTAGCAGGTCATAAGCATATATTAGGAGACGTAGAGGCGTTGGAACGGGCTATGGAAAAGGATTTTTTCCGCGTGGTCGTATTGGGCGAGTTTAAGCGCGGTAAATCAACTTTTATTAATGCCCTTTTAGGAGAAGATATTTTGCCCACTGATGTGTTACCTGAAACGGCTATTATTACTAATCTTTTATATGCTACAGAACCACGCTTACAAGTGGTGTATAAAAATAAAACCATAGAAGAAAAGCCTTTAACTGCTGAGGCAATGGCGCAATTTTCAGCGCAAGCAGATACACAGTATACAGACACTATTGACTATATTAAAGTGGGCTATCCATTAGACTTATTAAAACCTAAAATTTGTTTAGTAGATACGCCTGGCGTAGCTGATTTAGAGGAAAGTCGTTCGGATATTACCTATGGATATTTGCCGAGGGCTAATGGGGTTATTTTTTTGCTAGATGCTAATACACCATTTACGAAGACTGAAAAAGACTTTATAGAACAGCATATATTACCATTGGGTATTTCAGAGATTATATTCATTGTGAATAAATATGACCATGTGGATGAAGAGGAAGATGAAGATTTCTTAGATGATTTACAGGCACGCATTACTCAGGCATTTATTGCAGACGATGGTACGGCCTTACTTAAAGACATTAAGTTATTCCCTGCTTCTGCATTGATGGCGCGGCGTGGTCAATTGCAGCATAATGAGGCTTTATTGGAAGAGTCAGGCATTCCTGTTATTGCAGAGGCATTGCGGTCCATGCTAGGCGTTAGCAGTTTAGAACAAAAGAAGACTACCTATTATACTAAGGCTATGACGCGTCTTGTGGAGCGGATTATACGTGATGTGGAGCGCACATTACAATTAGGCGAGAGTTCGTTAACTGAGTTGCAGGCTACGGGCAGTCGCCTTGATGCCTTGATGGCACATCATAAAGAGCTAGAGTCAAAAATTTTTACTTATATTAATCAGTCTACCGCAGTATTTAATGCATTGATTCATAAATCCTTAGATACATTTAAAGAGGAGCTTACTGAACTTGTTGTGGATATGGTAACTGATTATGAAGGGGAAGACTTTAAGAAAATTGTGGAAGAAAAGATACCGCGCATTGTAAGGAAGCAAATTGAACAATGGCTAGTAAATTATGGGCCCCAGCTTAAGCTTTTATTAAAACAGTTAGAGCAAGAGTTAAGTAATGGCTTAGCACGACATTTTAATAGGACTGTACAACTCCCCACCGGGCGTGCTAGGGAGCTTAATTATAGTAAACAACTCATACAATTAGAGGTGTCTGATTTATCTAATACGAAAATGTGGGCCGCCGGTGTAGCGGCTATAGGCGGGATGGGCCTCATTTCCGTACTGGGGTCCACTATGATGCCTTTACTTGGCGCCGTGGTGATTCCTTTTATAGTAAAAGACCGTATGAAGGATGCCTTGAAGGAGGCTAAGAGCCAGGTCTTACCACAACTTAAAGCTCATATGGAGCAGATATTTGTTCAATTAGAAGCAGAAATACATCAGTATGTGGATTTACAATGTAAAGAAATAGGGGCGCGCACAGAGACTTCGTATTTTGAAATCCTGGGGGATCTTAAAAAGAAAGTTGATTCGCTGTTAGACCAAAAGGAAAAAGAACGGTTGACCATTGAAGGGCAAATGCTGGACATTAAAGGGGATAAAAAAGTATTGCAATCCTATATGGAGGTGTTGGCTACTAAGGGTGTGTAAAAAGATAGGTTATAGAGTTTGGGAAGGAGTGATACTATGGATATGTTTGATACTTATGATGCATTAGATGGCCTACATGAAGATGGTCTGTATTCGTCCATTCCTACGGGCACGGGCTTACATACGATAATGCATGGTGGCACCATTGTAGATACACTGACACAGCTTGGCACAGAGGTCGGTGATTTTGTTATGCCTAATGTGGATGGCGGCTTTGATGTATATGAGGAGGGGCTTTTAGCGGCTCATACGAAGCCGAATGTGTTTGGTGGCACTGAGGTATATGATGATGCCATGAGTCTTGACCATTTTAGTATGCCCAATATGGACGGTGGTGTTGATTTTTACGATACTACTATGGACCATTTAGGTCATACTATGGATAATGTATTTGGAGGCAGTGATTTAATCATTGATTCAGGCAATGTAAGTGACTTATTAGACATGCAAGATCCATTGCGCCATGCTGGGTCATTAAAGTTACCGACTTTTAAACTATAAAAAATTTTACTTTTTTATTTTAATGAGACAAG
>NZ_CALJON010000060.1 GCF_937981445.1 uncultured Veillonella sp.
TAAGTCAGTCTTTGATAATAAAATCCTGTAGCATTATATTTTTCTCCACCTGGCTCGTATTAATTGCTACATTTATATTGTCTTGGATTGAGACCTATGATTTTCTAGATTTAGTATTTGAAGTAACCTCAGCATTTGCTACGGTTGGTTTAACTCGAGGCATAACAGGTGAATTAAGTGACGCCAGCAAAATCGTCCTCATGATTGTTATGTACACAGGTCGTATTGGTGTACTTACATTGATTGGTGCGTTCTTTGTTCGTCAAAAGAAACCAAGCAGTGTGTACTATCCAGAAGACAATGTGTTGTTGTAATCTATATAGCTATACTGAAGAATAGGAAATCAACTATAATAGAAAATCAACTATAATAGGAGGATATGATGAAACGTAAATCAATTGGCATTATTGGATTAGGGCGTTTTGGTGGTACCTTAGCTAAACAAGTGACTGAATTGGGCCATGAAGTGTTTGGCGTTGATAGAGATGAAAAAGTAGTGCAAAAAATGACGCCTTATATTGCCCAATCGGTAGTGGCTGATTTTACTGATGAAGATACGATTGCCGAACTGCATTTAGAGACCTTAGATATGGTGGTCATTGCCATTGGTGAAGATATGAATGCCAAATTATTAACGGCTATGGTATTAAAGGATTTAAAAGCTCCTTATGTGGTAGCTAAAGCATCAAGCCTTATGGAAAGCAAGCTCTTGAAGAAAGTCGGGGTTGATTTCATAGTGTACCCAGAAATGGATATGGCTGAGCGTGTAGCACAAATGCTTTCGGGCGATCATATTGTGGATTATTTCCAATTGTCTAAAGATATTGGTATTGTAGAAATTAAGACGCCTCTATTCATGGATGGTAAGTCCTTAATGGAATTAGAACTACGTAAATCTTACAATGTAAACGTTGTGGCTATTAAACGGGATAATGAAGTCATTGCGCCACCGGACCCAACTGATAAACTAAGAGCTTCTGATATGCTCATTATTATTGGTCAAAATGAGGAAATTACTAAGCTAGGCTAAGGCAATATATAAATAGGCGATAAAATGTTCTAATAGAGAGCAAGTTCATCCTGCTATGAGTTTTTTAGCTACATTAGATGTCTAGCAGAGGGGGACGTTGTGAAACTTGTAAAAAGTACTCCTCTACAAGACATTTCTCACCTACTTATGAGAATTTATCAAGTTTATATAAGGGGTAATCTCATTGACAAAGCATTAGGTACTACCTATAATTTAAAATAAGAAAATGATTTTTTAAAATTAAAAATTTAGGCTTTCATTCCATAGCAGGTGGAGGCCCTTTTTTTTAAGAAAGGGGGATACTATGATCCCATTAATTGGAGTTTCAGGAAGTCATATGCATGTGGGAACAGGCGATTTTTCAAGGGTTCCAAGATCTTATGTAAATGAAGATTACTTGCGTTCCGTTCGTGAACAAGGGGGGCTTCCGATTATCATACCCTTTACAGACAATACGGAACATATTAAGGAGCTTGTCAGTCGCCTTGATGGTTTAGTTCTATCTGGTGGACACGATGTCTATCCTTTACATTATAAAGAAGAGCCTTTGCAAGGACTCAGTGATGTTTGGCCGGAGCGAGATTTATTTGACTTTGCTTTGCTAGACGCTGCTATAGAAAAAGGAATTCCTGTGTTAGCCATTTGTCGCGGTCATCAAATCGTCAATGTATACCGCGGGGGCTCTTTATATCAAGATTTAAAATATGATGAAGCATGCACTATAAAACATTGGCAAGACCAAACTCCAGGACTGCCATTTCACACAGTTGATTTTACGGTGGATTCAAAAATTGCTGACAGCATTAAGAAAACAACATGGCTTACGAATTCCCACCATCACCAGACTGTAAAAGAAGTAGGTAAGGGGCTTAAAGTAATCGGCCGCAGTAAAGATGGCACTGTAGAAGCGATGGAGGCGACAGATTATCCATGGCTTGTAACCTGCCAATTTCACCCAGAAATGATGACGGAACATTCGCAAGAAGCTCAGCATTTATTTAGAGCCTTTGTAGAAGCAACGCAACATGTGTGATGTGTACACAGATATTAAAATATTAATGGCAATAACACAGATTGTCTTGTTTTAACTATTGATATTAGTGTTATTTAGGATATGTATTTGATTAAATAAAATCAATTAACACTAATTAATATCGCATTATTTATTCGTACAACTAATTAAAAATAAAGCTTTCAATAAGAGTTCATTGGCAATGGACTAAGGTGCGCTACTAAAGAATTTCGTTTGTTTTGATTTTGAAAAATGACAAAATAAAATTAAATTTGTATACTAGAAGTGAACAATTTTGTTTACCAGAGCACATGAATGATTTATAATATAAATATATAGAATGCGTGATTAAAGAAGCTACATACAGTGAGGTTATGAACGCAAAGTGCAGCGCATGCAATAAAGCAACTATAGGTGGTGAGGATGGCAACAAAAGACTTTGAACATGTTATGAGATAAAACATAGAGAGCATTTGGGGATGATTTTAGGTAATATGCTGATAAATAGGCATATTACGTTCTTAGTTGGTAAACGAGGAGGATATCGTGAAAGAACAGGAACATTCTAATGACATTCATCCTATAATGGATCCGAAGAAAGAGTATGTGGAGATTAACTCTTATGTAATCTTCTGGGGGCTATTTTATGCAGCCTTATTCTCTTTAGCTGTTGGTTATCTTTGCTTAAAAATCGGTCAAACAGTTGATGCCTTTGCGCCTGTATCTGTATTAGCCATGGGGATGGCGGCTGTATTTAAACGCAAAAATGCCTTTCCAGAAACTGTTCATATCCAAGCTATCGGTAGTGCTGGTACGAACGTATTAGCTGGTGTTATGTTTATTTTACCAGCCCTTTTCATCTTAAATATTGACGACGTATCTTTTGTTGAAATGATTATTCCAGTCGTTCTAGGGGGCTTATTAGGGGTACAACTTTGTACCATTTTCCGTTCCTATTTCTGTGAAGAAATGCATCATGCCTATCCATTCCCTGGTGGACGTGCTGCGGCAGAAGTGTTGAGTAGTAATGAAGGTAGCCGTGCTAAATTGATGATCTTCAGTGGTCTCTTTGGTATGTTCTATGACTTTGTTCTCAATTCATTAGGTTGGTGGCGTGAAGTTTTCTCCACTACTACATTCCAATGGGGGCAAGCTCTTCAGGATAAGATGAAAATTCACTTCTCTTTAGATAGTGATATTGCTTTACTTGGTATTGGTTACTTTACGGGGCTACGTTATGCCGCTATTATCGTATCAGGTTCATTCTTTGCTTGGTATGTATGTATTCCACTAGTATATTACTTAGGTGGAGACTATGTAATGGTTGTTGGCGGCAAGGAAATGCTTCTTGCGGATGCACCAGTTCGGCAAGTATTCTCTCAATATGTTCGTCATATTGGTATTGGCATGCTTGCTATGGCAGGAGTAATTGGCTTATTATCCATGTCTAAAGTGGTGACTCGCATTATGAGCCGCGCCTTAAAAGACATGTTTAATCGAGATAAGACCACATCTGTGAACTTACTTCGTACACAAATGGACTTACCTATGTCATTTTTAGGCTTTGGTATTATTTTAACAACTGTATTATTTGCTATTTTCTTCCATATTTGCTATGCACAGTCTATTCTTCAGACTTTAGTGGCTTTCGTAATCGTATTGATTTTAGCATTCTTACTTTCCGTAGTAGGTATTAGTTCCATCGCCTTTACTGGTAGTGAACCAGTATCTGGGATGACTATTTTTATGATTCTAATTGGTGCTGTTGCCCTTACTAGTGTTGGCATGACTGGTAAACTTGGTATTATTGCAATTTTAATGATGGCCGCGTTCTTGGCTACAACTATTGGTGTAGCAGGGAACTTTATGTCTGAATTAAAAGTAGCTCATCTGCTAGGTGCTACACCTCGTAAGATGCAACAATGGCAATTAGTCGGTGTTGCCATTGCAGCTATTGTAGCAGTAGGGGTATTAATGTTATTAAACAATGCCTATGGCTTTGTAGGGGAAAATGCCCTTAATGCACCACAGGCTAATGCGATGGCTGCTATTGTTGAACCGCTTATGACAGGTGGTAGTGCTCAATGGCCACTTTATATTATGGGTGCTGTTTTTGCCGTTATTCTTTGGATGTGTGGCGTGCCACCATTGGCTTTTGCCCTTGGCGCATACTTACCAATGGAAATTAATACACCATTATTAGTAGGTGGCTTAGTATCTTATTTAGTTAAAAAATCTAGTGATGATGAAGAAGAACAAGAAGAACGCGTTACTAAAGGTGGTATTGTAGCATCTGGTTTCGTTGCCGGCGGTGCTATTGGGGCTTTAATTAGTGCCATTCTTCATATTGCTGGGGTAGACTTATTCTTAACAGAATGGGAAAAAACACCAGGTGCCACATTCCTTGGCATGGTAATTTACTTTGGTTTCGTAATTGCAATGTACAAGATTGCTACTAATTTACGATCCAAAAAGAAAAGTGCCTAGCGCATAAATAAAGGTATAAAGTTGAATGTGTAAAGTGTAAAGCGTAATTTGTGAGGCATATTTTGTAAGGCAAAGAGCGTGAAGTAAAAAGGTGAGGCTAAAGGTAATACATAAAGCCTATTGTAAAGCACTTACACATGCATAAGAAACCATATTGATTCAAACAAGAGCTATAGAAATAGCTTGTTATATACATGTCTGCATGATTGGTGGAGATGTAAAAGAACAAGTTATTCTATAGCTCTTTTGACTTTTTGTGGTTTGATTTTTTGACTAATAAGTAAATATCTGCATTTTAAGATAAATAATCACTTGACATTTTGACGGTTTATGATAACATTATACCTGTGATTAGCACTCGACATTAATGAGTGCTAACAAACGAGGTGCGATTATGGATGAGAGAAAACAACGCATCTTACACGCTATCATACAAGACTACATAAAGTCAGCTGAACCAGTGGGGTCGCGCACCTTGGCTAAGAATTATAAGCTCGGTGTAAGTCCCGCTACAGTTCGCAATGAAATGGCTGATTTAGAGGAGCTTGGTTTTTTAGAGCAACCTCATACATCAGCTGGGCGAATTCCTTCAGCTAAGGGCTATCGATATTATGTAGATGACATGATGCATTTGAACGGCACACAGCGCGAAGATGCAGAACGAATCAATCAAATATGGAAAGAAAAGCCAAGTAACTTTGAAGATTTCTTTTTGAATGTGGCCAAGCTAATTTCTCAGATTAGTCATAATATGAGTTTGTTTTTAGCGCCAGCACATGATTCTTCTACTTTGAAGTTTATTCATGTGTTGCCTATTGGTCATAGTCGAGCTGTTATGGTTGTTGTTACTGATACGGGGGCATTAGATAATGAGCCCATGTATTTCAAAGAGCCTATCAGCGATGATGAACTAGCCAGTGTTTCAATAAAGTTTAGTAATGCTTTAAAGGATGTGCGAATTTGTGATATTTCACTACATACCTTGCAAGCTACTATACAGATTATTGAAGGGCCGCGCGATGTATTGGCTATTTTGGCTAATACTTTGTACCGTGCTATTGCTAAGAGAAAATTATTTTACTCCATTGGCACTACAGAGTTATTAGAGCAGCCCGAGTTTAAAGATATTAAAAAAGTACAACCCATTTTATCTATGCTAGAAGAGCAGGACCAATTAAATCAATTGATTGGACCAGCTCAATCAGAGGGCATTGATATAAAAATCGGCGATGAAAATAAGTCAGAAACCTTAAAGAATTTGAGTGTAATTCAAGCAAATTTTGGCAAGGATGATGAACGAATTGGCACATTAGCTATTTTAGGGCCAACGCGTATGGAATATGGCCGAATTATTGGGATTTTATCGTATATGCAAGACTTTATAAAAGTATTGAAAGACAAAGAAAACAAATGAGGTGATTCGCACAATGGGTACAGAAGAAACAAAACAGCACGAAGATATGGGAACCACTGAAGAAACCATGACGAATGAAACGACAGAGGAAACAGTAGAAGCTACTGAAGCCGATCAGGTTGATTTAGCTGACGAAGTAGCCGCTGAATCAGGAGCTGCTGTAGAAGCGGATATTAAAGCGGCTGTAGCAGAAGTAGAAAGTCGTTACCTTCGCTTGCAGGCAGATTTTGAAAACTTCAAACGCCGTACATTGCAAGAAAAAGATCAGTTAGCCGGTTTTGTAAAAGGGGATGTAATGAATGATTTATTCCCTGTGCTCGATAATTTTGAGCGCGCTTTACAGGTGCCAGCTACAGATGAAACTAAGGCCTTTTTAGAAGGCTTTGCCATGATTCAACAAAACTTACTAGCAAGTTTGCAAAAACATGGCTTAGCTGTGATTGAAGCAGTGGGCAAACCATTTGACCCGAATTTCCATCAAGCTGTTATGCGCGTGCCATCTGAAGAATATGAAGACGATACAGTTTGTGAAGTCTTACAAACTGGATATACTGTAGATGGTCGCACAGTGCGTCCAGCAATGGTTAAAGTGGTTCATAATGGCTAGATAGTATAATCGTTACATACAGTTAGTTGTACTTATGTACAATTGACTGTGACAATATATAGAATTTCAATAAACATATGGAATGAAAAAAGATTTAAATTTAGGAGGTCATGTAAAATGGCAAAAGTAATTGGTATTGACTTAGGTACAACAAACTCTGTAGTCGCTGTTATGGAAGGCGGCGAACCAGTTGTTATTACAAATCAGGAAGGTTCTCGCTTGACTCCTTCTGTAGTAGGTTTTGCAAAGAATGGCGAACGCTTAGTTGGTCAATTGGCAAAACGTCAGGCTGTATCCAATCCTGACCGTACAATCGCATCTATTAAACGTCATATGGGTAGCGATTACAAAGTGGCGATTGACGACAAACAATATACACCACAAGAAATTTCTGCTATGGTGCTTCAAAAATTAAAAGCTGACGCAGAAGCTTACTTAGGTGAAACTGTAACACAAGCAGTTATTACAGTTCCTGCATACTTTACAGATAGCCAACGTCAAGCAACTAAAGATGCTGGTGCTATTGCTGGCCTTGATGTACTTCGTATTATCAACGAACCAACAGCGGCTGCTCTTGCTTATGGCGTAGATAAAGATGAAGAAGGTAAAGTATTAGTATTTGACCTTGGTGGTGGTACATTCGACGTATCCATCCTTGAACTTGGTGATGGTGTATTTGAAGTAAAAGCAACTAGCGGTAACAACCATTTAGGTGGCGATGACTTCGACCAACGCATCATGAACTGGATGATTGAAGAATTCAAAAAAGACACTGGCATTGACTTGTCTCAAGATAAAATGGCTGACCAACGTTTAAAAGAAGCTGCTGAAAAAGCAAAAATCGAATTATCTGGCGTTATGAGCACAAATATTAACTTACCATTTATTACAGCTGATGCAACTGGTCCTAAACACTTAGACCTTACATTAAGCCGTGCTAAATTTGAAGAATTAACTCATGATTTAGTGGAAGCTACTATTGAACCAACTCGTAAAGCCTTAGCTGACTCTGGCCTTAGCGTTGGTGAAATCGACAAAATCTTATTAGTTGGTGGTTCTTCTCGTATCCCAGCTGTTCAAGAAGCTATTAAACGCGTACTTGGTAAAGAACCAACTAAAAATGTAAACCCTGATGAATGTGTAGCTGTAGGTGCTGCTATTCAAGGTGGTGTACTCGTTGGTGAAGTAAAAGACGTATTGCTTCTTGACGTAACTCCATTGTCCTTAGGTATCGAAACTCTTGGTGGTGTATTCACTCGCATAATCGACCGCAATACAACAATTCCAACATCTAAGAGCCAAGTATTCTCCACAGCAGCAGATAACCAACCTTCTGTAGATATTCATGTACTTCAAGGTGAACGTGATTTTGCAGCTGACAATAAAACATTGGGCCGTTTCGAATTAACTGGCATTCCTGCAGCTCCTCGTGGAGTACCTAAAATCGAAGTTACTTTCAACATTGATGCTAATGGTATCGTAAATGTTAAAGCTAAAGATCTTGGAACTGGTAAAGAACAAGCTATTACTATTACGTCTTCCGGCGGTTTACAACAAGATGAAATCGATCGCATGGTAAAAGAAGCAGAAGCTCATGCAGCAGAAGATAAAGCTAAAAAAGAAGAAATCGAAGTTAAAAATAATGCCGATTCCTTAGTATACCAAGCTGAAAAAGCAATCAAAGACTTTGAAGGTAAAGCAGATGCTGCTACATTAGAACAAGTGAAAACAGCTAAAGATGCTTTAAAATCCGCTATCGAAGCTGGTAATGTAGAAGACATTAAAGCTAAGAGCGAAGAATTAACTAAACCTTTATATGAATTGTCCACTAAGATGTATGAGCAAGCACAAGCTGCCGGTGCTGGCCAAGCAGGTGCAGAAGGTGCGGCTCAAGGGGCACAACAAAAAGATGATGTAGTTGATGCTGAATACACTGAAGTTAAAGACGATCAAAATAAATAAGAGGTTAGGATAAATAATGGCAAAGGATTATTATGACGTCCTTGGGGTCAATAAAAATGCCTCCCAAGACGAGATAAAAAAGGCTTTCCGAAAGAAGGCACGACAATACCATCCTGACGTGAATAGAGATAATCCAAAGGAAGCAGAAGCTAAGTTTAAGGAAGCTAATGAAGCCTATGAAGTCCTTTCCAACGAAACCAAACGTGCTCAATATGACCAATACGGTCATGACGCCTTCACTCAAGGTGGAGGCGCTGGAGCCGGTGGCTTTGGTGGTTATGGCAGTCAAGGCGGCTTTGACTTTAGTGGCTTCGGTGGCCAAGGCGGTGGCTTTGGCGATATCTTTGACATGTTCTTTGGTGGTGGCGGTAGCAATCCACGGGGACCACAAAAGGGTGATGATTTACGTAAAGACGTAGAGATTAGCTTCAAAGATGCAGCCTTTGGTAAGACCATCAAAGTGACTATTAATCGCCATGATGAATGTGATCACTGCCATGGTACTGGTGGTGAACCAGGTAGTAAAGTGGAAACCTGTCCACGCTGTCATGGGTCTGGTCAAGAAACAGTAGTACAAAACACGCCATTTGGTCAAATGCGTTCTGCCCGTACTTGCTCCGCATGTCATGGGTCTGGTAAAAAGATTGAAAAAGAATGTAGAAAATGTCATGGTAGTGGCCAAACCGTAATTAATCGCGAACTAGAAGTTAAGATTCCAGCTGGCGTAGATAATGGTTCCCGCCTTCGTGTATCTAATGAAGGTGAGCCAGGTGTTAATGGTGGTCCTAAGGGCGATTTATATGTATATATTTATGTTCGTCCTAGTAATGAATTTGAACGTCAAGGCAATGAAGTTATCAGCAAGGTAGATATTACTTTCGCACAGGCTGCACTAGGTACTACCATTATGGTCAATACTATTGATGGTAAAGTGGACTTAAAAATCCCAGCAGGTATTCAAAGTGGTACTATTTTGCGCATTAAAGGTAAAGGTATCCCATATCTTCGCAATCCAAAGCAAAGAGGGGACCAACATGTACGCATTAATGTAGTAACACCTAAGAAGTTAACTGATAAGCAACGTGAATTGCTCATTGAATTTGCTAAAGAAGGCAAAGAAGATACGAGCAAATTTGACGAGAAAAAAGGTTTCTTAAAAGATTTAGGCGATAAAGTAAAAGAAGCTTTACAGTTTAAAGTGTTTGACAAATTATCCCTAAATTCGTAAAATATAGTTCTTAATACACTGTAGTATGAAGGTGTAACAAATATGACAAATTATGCTCTATAGTGTGA
This sequence comes from uncultured Veillonella sp., assembly GCF_937981445.1. Taxonomy (GTDB): domain Bacteria; phylum Bacillota; class Negativicutes; order Veillonellales; family Veillonellaceae; genus Veillonella_A. The sequence continues at coordinate 9,809 of NZ_CALJON010000060.1, forward strand.
GTTGTTATGATGTTGTATTTGTCTATGACTCTCAAAGAGGACCTATTAAAGCGTACTCGATTTAGGTTTCATACATTAATAAGTGAGGAACTCATATGGAATGGATAGAAATATCCGTTGCGATTCAAAGAGTAGTCATCGATGAGGTGACTACTCTTTTTGATACCTTTAAAAGTAACGGATTTATAGAAGAAGATATAGTAGATGAGCCAGCTTGGACAAAACTGACTATTTATGGAGACAAGCGTCAGTCCATAGACTGGTGGGAAGAGCAAGTTAAGCAGCTCTTGGAGTCTGGAAAGATAGAATACAAGAATTTAAAGGGCCAATTAGTGACTGATAGGGATTGGTACAATAGTTGGCAGCAATATATTGAACCGACGGAAATTTTACCGCATATTATTATTAAACCGGCTTGGAAGGAGTACACGCCTCGTGAAGGGGATAAGGTGATTGTTATTGACTCTGAATTATCCTTTGGCACAGGGGCTCATGAAACAACCCAATCTTGTGCAGCCTTAATGGCTAAATATGGTAAAGATAAGAAGACTTGCCTCGATATAGGTACAGGCACGGCCATATTGTTATTAGTGGCCCACGAATTAGGTATTAAGAAGTTAGTGGGGATTGATATTGAGGCCAGCGCCATTGAGCAGAGTCAGGCTAATTGTGCCGTAAATAACGTGCAGGCTGAATTGATTTGCGGTAATTTAGATGAAGATTATGTTGGTGAAGCTGATTTAATCGTAGCCAATTTAACGGTAGATCCGCTTAAGATTTTATTGCCTCAAATTGGTTTAAAACTAGCCAAACATGGTATACTTATTATTAGCGGTATTATTGATGAACGATATGAGGAAATTATGCCTTATATTACTGCAAATTGGAAGATAAAAGAAGAAGTAACTCATGGTTCTTGGCATACATTTGCCTTGGAATCACCATAATACTGTTAATTTAGATTATGACATGACTGTTAATTGAGAGCATGACATGACTGTTAATTGAGAGCATGACATGACTGTTAATTGAGAGCATGATATGACTGTTAATTGAGACCACGACATAACTGTTAATTGAGACAATCACAAGACTGTTTTTGACCTAATGTTATATCTAGAAAGGCATATAATGAAGAAAATATTTATTCCTACACTCTTAGGGGAAGACATTGTGATTCCTAAAGATACAACGCATCATATTGTAAATGTATTTCGTCACAATTTTTCTGAACCGCTCACAGTGAGTGACACGGCAGGACATACGGCACAGTATGTTATAAAAGAGGTTGTAGATGGCGTTGCTAGGGCCTCTTGTGTAGATGTAGAGCAGCTGCATAAGGCATTACAGGGTACACCGTCTTTGATGGGAGACGTCGATGAAATTGATATCGTGTTGATTCAAGGCTTTCTAAAGGGTGACAAATTTGAGTGGGTTTTACAAAAATCTACAGAGCTCAATGTAAGTGCAATGTATGCTGTACCCATGGCACATTGTGTGGCTACCTATAGGGATAAAAAATTAGGTCAAAAATATGAGCGCTGGCAAAAAATTGTATTGGAGGCCTCACAGCAATGTGGCCGTCAACGTTTGCCAGAACTTGAGGTTAGTCTATCGTTAGAGCAAGCTATTATAAAGGAACAAGAAGAGGGCACCTTAGTCTTAGTAGCTTATGAAAATGAAGATAAAACAAGTCTTCGTGAGGTAATGGAGATAAATGCTAAGGGTGTGAAGCGCGTGGCCATTATTATTGGTCCTGAAGGAGGCATTAGCTCTAAGGAAATGGATCTACTTACTAGTAAAGGGGTGAGCCCTGTGTCCTTAGGGAATACCATTCTTCGTGCTGAAACTGCCGCTATTGGGGCTATTGGCATGCTTCAGTATGCTTTAAATATGCGTTAACATATATTTTGTATAAGCTTTGTTATAGGAAAAGGGGTCTTGTGTATATATTATATATACTTTCTTATAGACCTTATACAGTACAGATTGTATGATTAAGAACTAATAATTTTATTCGTTAGGAGTTGTAATGAAAACAGTAGCATTTACTACCTTGGGCTGCCGTGTGAATCAATATGACACGGATGCCATGCGTGGTTTATTTATAAAAAGTGGCTATACGCCAGTGGAATTTGATGAAAAAGCAGATATTTATGTAATTAATACTTGTTCCGTAACGAACATGGGGGAACGCAAATCGCGCCAATTAATTCGTAAAGCTAAGCGTACGAATGAAGAGGCCTATATTATTGTAACGGGCTGTTATGCCCAGCTTGCGCCTGATGCAATTGCCGCTATAGAAGGGGTTAATTTAGTTATTGGTACTAATAATCGCAATAAAGTAGTGGAGCTAGTAGAGCAAATTGAATCGACTGAAAAGCAAATTAATGCAGTGCGCAATATTATGGAGCAATCCACCTTTGAAGAAATGCCATTATATGGTGATGAAATCGAAAAAGCCCGTGCGTTTATGAAAATTCAAGAGGGTTGCAATAATTACTGTACCTTCTGTATTATTCCATATACAAGAGGTAAATTAAAATCCCGTAAAGTGGATGACATTGTGCAAGAAGCAAAGCGCTTAGTAGCACATGGATATAAAGAAATTGTTCTAACAGGCATTCACTTAGGCAATTATGGCGTAGAGTTACCAGAAAAGCCTAAATTAGCACAAGTAGTAAAGGTCTTGTTAACTATTGACGGGTTGAAGCGCATTCGCCTAGGTTCCATTGAGTCTGTAGAAGTATCCGATGAATTGGTGGAATTAATGGCTACTGAACCACGGTTCTGTTCTCATATGCATTTGCCATTACAAGCTGGCTCTGATCATATACTCAAATTGATGAATCGTCATTATAATCTGCAAGAATTTAAAGATTTAATTGCTAACTTACGCAGTCGCATTGCTGGGTTAGCTATTACAACGGATATTATTGCAGGCTTCCCTGGGGAAACTGATGAAGATTTTGAGGAAACCATGAATACCGTGCGTGAGCTAGGCTTTACGCATATTCATGCCTTCCCTTATTCCATTCGAGAAGGCACGCCAGCGGCTACTATGGAAAATCAAGTCCCTGAGGCGGTGAAAAAGACTCGGGTGGCGCTTTTAAATAGTCTAGGTGATGAAGGTCTTGCTAACTATGCAAATGGAATGATTGGTAAGCCGGCGGAAATACTAGTAGAACGTGAAGTAGATGGCTATTATGTAGGCTTTACGAATGAATACATTCACGGTAAAATAAAAAAAGAAGCCACGGACTATCCAGTGGGCAGTATCATTGGGGGAACCGTTACGGCATTTGATGGTGAAAGCCTAATTATTGAATAATCTAAGTTTATATCTATTTCAATGTGAGGGCCTATTGTAAAACGGAAGAAGGTTAAAGGTATGAGCGACTGCATTTTTTGTAAAATTATTAATGGTGAAATTCCTTGTAACAAAATTTTAGAGAATGATAAATTCTTAGCTTTTCATGATATTAACCCTGTAACCAAGGTGCATGCTTTGATTATTCCTAAACAACATGTAGCTAATATTGCTCATTTAACAGAAGCAAATGCTGAATACGTAGATGGTTTATTGCCATTTGTACGAGATGTGGCGAAAGAATTAGGTATTTCTGCTGATGGATATCGCTTAGTCCTTAATACAGGGGAAAAAGCAGGCCAAACTGTATTCCATTTACATGCTCACTTACTCGGTGGTCAAGAATTAGGTTGGCCAGAAGCATAATAATAAAATGCCTATGCTTTTTGTAAATAATTTCTATTAGAAAGTCATATAAACTAGGCTAGAAATATTGACAAAGCATAAGTCAAATATTATAATATCTTTATGTGCGTATAGTAAATACCTGCACTTCCATAGTATATTTTGGAGGGAGGGATATAGATGTCTGAAATTAAAGTCGGTAAAAATGAAACGCTTGAAAGCGCTCTTCGTCGTTTTAAACGCTCCTGCCAAAAAGCGGGTGTTTTATCTGAAGTAAGAAAACGCGAACATTACGAAAAGCCAAGCGTTAAAAGAAAGAAAAAGTCTGAAGCAGCACGTAAGCGCAAGTTCAGAGCTTAAGATTTATCTTGGAGGGAATTATGTCCTTAAAAGAACAGCTTAAAGCGGATATGAAAGAAGCCATGAAAGCTCGCGAAGCGGGGAAAGTTGCTCTTTCAGTTATTCGAATGGTTAACAGTGCTATAAAAAATACGGAAATTGACGAAAAGCGTGAGCTTAACGATACAGATATATTAGGGATTTTGGCTAAAGAAATGAAAATGCGCCAAGATTCATTAGCTGAATTTGTTAAAGGTCATCGTGATGATCTCGTTGAACAAACTAAGGCTGAAATGGAAGTATTAGCAAAATACATGCCAGCTCAACTTAGTGAAGATGAAATTCGTACTATTGTAGTGAATGCTATTAGCTCTCTAACAGCTCCTGTGAAAATGGGTGATGTGATGAGTAAGGTAATGCCTGAAACTAGAGGCAGAGCCGATGGCAAAATGGTAAATACAATTGTCCGTGAAGAAATAGCAAAGGTTAATGGTTAATCTGTTGACATAAGCTATGATGTATGATAACATACACCTAAGATAATAATCGGTCAATGAAGACCTACACCTTGTTACATATGGCAAGGTGTAGGTCTTTTTGTTTTATAGGAGGACAACATCA